>JAJDUB010000032.1 GCA_022826885.1 Gammaproteobacteria bacterium | reverse complement strand
TCCGGCGCCGACCCGCGCCTGCTGCCTACCAGCAAGGCCCTGGGGGCATCCACCCTGCAGCAGGGCGCCATGTACGTAAACGAAGTGAGGTACGCCCTGGCTGCCGCCATGGTCGCCGGCTTCGGCCGGGCCATAGGCGAGGTAGGCATCGCCATGATGCTGGGCGGCAACATAGAAGGTTTTACCCGCACCATGACGACCGCAATCGCCCTGGAGACCAGCAAGGGCGAATTCGAATTCGCCCTGGCCCTGGGAATACTGTTGCTGGCGACGGCTTTCCTGGTGACTTTCATCGTGCAATATTTTCAATCCATGGACTAATGGAGTCCCTGTACCAAATATCCAGCCTGGCATTCTCCTACCCTGGGCGAAAAGTGCTGGACCTGGACGAACTTTTAATAGCGCGTAACCAGGTAACTGCAGTGGTCGGGCCTAACGGTTCGGGCAAGAGCACGCTGTTCGACCTGCTTGCGTTTCTGCGAACACCCGATACGGGCACGATACTGTTCCGCGGAAAACCGGCGTCAGGGACCAGGAGGGCGCTGTTGCGGCGCCAGGTGGGATACGTACAACAGAAGCCCTACCTGATGAAAATGTCCGTCCGGGACAATATCGGCCTGGGACTGAAGTTCCGGGGCGAAACGCGAACTGCCATCAACGCTGCCGTCAATGCCGTGGCCGGAGAACTGGGCATTACAGCGCTGCTGGACCGGGACGCCGGCAAGCTGTCGGGCGGGGAGATACAGAAGGTGGCGCTGGCGCGCGCACTCGCTCTGCAACCGGAAGTGGTGATCATGGATGAGCCGTTCACCTACCTCGATGAGGCCACCGTTCATGATATCGAAGAGTGGATTGCCGGGCAGCGCAAAACAAGGAATAAAACAATCATCTTCAGCACTCACGACCGGCTGCGTGCGCAGTCATTGTCGGATACTGTTCTCAACCTGTCACAGCAGAACCCAGGCCCGGTAGAGTAATCTCAGCGCAAAGCAGGTCATGATGATCCTGAATATCAGCCTGAACTTTTCCTCGGAAATATGGTGCAGCGTTTGTTTCCCCAGGTATGAGCCGGGGATGGCCGCCAGGATGGCGCCGAGGATGACATAGAGATAGGGACCGTAATCAAAACCGTAATAACTGTATGCACTCAGCTTGAGCACGTTCATGAGCAGCAGTCCTGCCGCCAGCGTGCCTACTATCTGCAGCCTGGACAACGCCGCGCGTATCATCAATGGTTGAAACAGGCCGCCGAATGAAAACAGGGTGGATAAAAACGAATGAATGACGCCGACCCAGAAGAAAGGCGTCGGAATCCTGGAGCCCCACTCTACTTTCGGCATCCAGACGGCGGCCAGTATCAACAGGCCGATAACCAGGCTCAGAAGAAACTCCGACAGGTCAAAATACACCCGCCCCCCGATGAAGACGCCGATCAGGGCGCCAAGCAAAAACGGCGTCACGATACGCCAGACTATCTCCCGGCGGAAATACCAGGACCTTCCCAACGACAATCCCAGCATCATCCAGGCATGCAGCGGCACCGCTACCGTTATCGGGACGATGCTGGAGACAATGGCAAGCATGATGAAACCGCCGCCCACTGCAAAAGCGGCGCTGATGTACGCCGAGAAAAACGACCCGATGATGATCAGGATTGCCGCCGGTTCAAACAGGGACATATAGAACTGTATTAATGTAAAATGACGGCACGGAGGCAGTTTGGGAACATGTATTCAGGAATGTCGGCAGCCGTGGACGGCTGTCGATAAAGCGTACATGGATGTATTTACAGCGTGTCCTGAATACATGTTCCCAAACTGCCTCATGGTTGCTTCAAATCATATATGAAAATCAGGGAAACACTTGCCGCCGAGTTTGACCAGTTTTCCGACAACTATACGGAAGTGATGACTCGCTGCGTGCCGCATTACCTGCGACTCCTGTCCAGTCTCAGTGAATGCCTGCCTGATGACTTCTCAGCAGGAACCATCCTTGACCTGGGTTGCGGCAGCGGAAACGCGACTGCCCTGCTGCTGAAGAAATTCCCGGATGCGGAGTATACCCTACTGGATGCCTCGTCCGATATGCTGGATTTGTGCCGGAAGCGGTTTTCCGGTAAAAACATGACATATCACAGGAGTTATTTCCGGGATTATACGTTTCCCGAGGGTTATTTTGACCTGGTTGTCGCAGGTTTCAGCCTGCATCACCTGGACAGCAGTGAGAAGCAGTGGATCTTCCCGCTGTTGTACAAAACGCTGAAAAAAGACGGGTTGCTCACCTGCTCGGATATGATGGTCAAGAAGTATTCCGCTGAACACGCACGACTGGTTGAGGAATGGCGGACGTTCATCAATGCCAACTATCCGGACGGTGAAAAATGGGCGTGGATGGAAGAGCATCACGAGGCTTATGACTGGCCTGATGACTATGGCGATCAGAAATCCTGGCTGCTGGACGCCGGGTTCGGCCATGTTGACGTGAAATGGCGGGAAGACCACTGGGTCCATTTTATCGCGGGGAAATGATTACTGGGCCTGTTCCGCGCTTTGCTTTCGCTTTATCCTCTCGTGGATGTTGTTCTTTCGGAAACTCAGCCCGAAAGTGAGCTCCGTCAACTCGAATGAGATTGCCAGGGGCCGTTCCCGGTAGAGGCCGTCCAGGTACTCTGTCAGGGTATTGAATATTTTTTCCCCGACCTCACGTCTTACGTCCGGGTCCCGCCTGCGGCCTATGCGGGCGGTAAGGTGTACGAAAGCATTGTCCGGGTCGCCGTCGGCGACCAGGTAATGCTCGCAGCGGTGGGCGCGAAAGCGCACGCCGCCCAGGGCGAACACACCGGTCTCCATGGCAGTCTCACGCAGGGCCCCGAACAAGCCGTCCAGATCCAGGCCGTCGTCGAGATTGGCTGAATATTCCAGGATGAAATGGGGCATGCTCAGTCCACGGGAAACTCGGCGTTGATCTGCCCGGTGCCGGAACTGGGGAAATAATCACTGATGATTTCCACCGGCCTGTCATAGGCGTCCCAGCCCAACATGCCCAGCAGCATCGCGGTGTCGTGCATCCAGCCTTCGCCGTAGCAGCGATAGGCATATTCGTGGAACATCTCCGTGAAGGTCTTGAAATCGCCGCGCTTCCACAGGTCCACCACCCGCAGGTCCGTCTGCTGGTAAAACTCGTCGCTGATCTGGAATATCCTGTCGCCGGCGTTGGAATTGTCGTTGAAACGGTGGGACAGGGAACCGCTGGCCAGCACCATGACCTTGCTGCCGCTTTTTTCGATGGCTTCCCTCACCGCTTCGCCAAAAATGCGGGAATCGTTCAGGTCGTGCCAGGCGCACCAGGCCGCAACCGATACCACCTTGAAATGCCGGTCCTGGTTCATGTAGCGCATCGGCACCAGGGTGCCGTATTCCAGGGTCAGGCTGTCAACATGGTGTGAGCGGGTATTGATGCCCCGGGCATTGGCGCAATCGGCAATGAGGTCGCCCAGGGCCGGGTTGCCGTCATAGTCATATTCCATGTCCTTGATGAAATGGGGCAGTTCATGGCTGGTGTACACGCCTTTGAAATGACTGCCGCTGTTGATGTGGTAACCGCTGTTCACCAGCCAGTGCACGTCGAACACCAGCGCGGTATCCGCGCCCCGGGCGCGGGCGCGACGGCTGAGTTCCCGGTGCCCTTCGATGGCGTCCTCCCGGCAACCCTGGTGGGGACCGGGCAGTTCCGACAGGTACATGGACGGCACATGCGTTATCTTCGCCGCTAAAACGATTTCACCCATAATATTTTCTCATTTGTAACTGGCCCCGGGATACCGGCAGGTTCGCATACGCTGTTCAAGACACGCTGTAAATACATCCCTGTACGCTTGGTCATCCGCTATCCCTGCGGATGACAGTCTTGCACAGCGTATGCAAACCTGCCTCACCTTCCTAATACAGGAATCCTGTGCGTGCCGTGAGCGATGCACACGTTCTTGGTTTCCATGTAAAAATCGAAGCTGTAGTCGCCCCCGTCCCGACCGATGCCGCTCTGCTTCATGCCGCCGAAGGGCGACGGCAGGTTGCGGTTGTTCTCCGAGTTGACCCATACCATACCGGCTTCCAGCGCTTCCGCCATGCGGATGCCGCGCCCGGAGTCCCCGGTCCAGACGTAACCCGCCAGGCCATAGGAAGTATCATTGGCCAGGGCCACGGCCTCTTCTTCATCGGCAAAGGGAATCGCGGTCAGCACCGGGCCGAAGATCTCTTCGCGCGCGATCTTCATGCTGTTCGCGGCGTTGCGGAACAGGGTCGGCCTGAGATAATTGCCTGGTCCCAGCTCAGCCACACGCACGCCTCCCGCCGCGATGATCGCGTTTTCTTCACGGGCCGCGTCCATGTAACCCATCACCTTTTCCAGGTGGCTGGGATGGATCAGCGGCCCCAGTTCCGTGGCCGGGTCCAGGGGGTGTCCCACCCTGATGCTGTTGACCCGCTGTTCCAGCGCAGCCAGGAACCGGCCGGCGATCCCGTCCTGTACCAGCAGGCGGCTGCTGGAGGTACAGCGTTGCCCGTTCAGGCTGTAGATCATGAACACCACCGCGTCCAGGGCGCGCTCGAAATCGGCGTCATCGAAGACGATGACCGGGTTCTTGCCGCCCAGTTCCACGTGGATTCGTTTCAGGGTGGCTGCCGACTGGCGCATGATGTGTGTCCCGGTCACGGTTTCCCCGACGAAACCGATGGCCTTGATGGCGGGATGCTCGGTCAATGCCTTGCCGGCGCTCTCGCCGAAACCGTTGACGGTATTCCAGACCCCGTCAGGCAAGCCGGCCTCCCTGCTTGTTTCCGCCAGGAGCATGGCCGACAGGGGGCTGAATTCCGCGGGCTTGTGGACCACGGTGCAACCGGCTGCCAGGGCCGGCGCGATCTTCCAGGTCGACAACATGAACGGCGTGTTCCACGGGGTAATGACGCCGACCGGGCCGATGGGCGTGCGTTTCGTGTAGTTCAGGTGCTGGTCCTGGTGCAGCGACAGGCCGTCGCCGGCTTCCGGCGCCTTGTCGGCAAAGAAGCGGAAGTTCTCCGCGCCGCGCGCCGCGGCCGCGCGCATGAAACGGATCGGCTGGCCGCAGTCCATGCTTTCCACCAGGGATATCTCCTCGGCGCGCCGTTCGACCAGTCCGGCAAAGCGATTGAGGATTTTCCTGCGTTCTTTTCCGGAGGTACGGGACCAGGCGGGGAATGCCTCCTGCGCGGCCCGGCAGGCGCGGTCGATATCCTGCGCCGAACCCGCGGCGACCAGTCCCAGCGAGGTATTGTCCGTCGGCGTCAGGTTGTCGAAGGTTTCGCCGGAAATGCCCGGACTGGGCTCACCATTAATATAATGCGCGGTGACGCTGTCCCTGAAACGGCGTAAATGGGTCTCCGCTTTTTTGAGGTTTTCAGCAAGTTGCCCGTTCATCAAAGTATTCCTGCTCGCTGATCACATAATTGATCAAACGGCCTACTTGTTCAACTTCTATCACTACCTCGTCCCCCGGCCGCACGTCCGAGAGTCCCTTGGGCGTGCCGGTCGATATCATGTCGCCTGGCTGCAGGGTCGTGAACGCCGAGAGGTACTCGATCAGGAACGGGATATCGAACACCATGTCCCGGGTCGTCCCTTCCTGCCGCAGTTCGCCGTTGACGCGGGTGCTGAGCTTCAGGTCATGGGGATCGTCTATATCATCCCGGTCGATGATATACGGTCCCAGGGGGGAGAGTGAATCCCGGCATTTCACCCGCAGGTTGGGCCGGTAATAGTTTTCCAGGTAATCCCGCACCGCGTAATCGTTGCACAGGGTATAGCCGCCCACGTAGTCCATGGCTTCGCCCCGCTTCACCCCGCGGGCCGTCTTTCCTATCACCGCGACCAGTTCCGCCTCGTAGTGCATGTACTCGACGTTATCCGGCCGGTAGCTGCGCTGCCTGTGGCCGGTGAAGGTATTGGGTGTTTTCAGGAACAGCAGCGGTTCTTCGGGCGCCTTGAAGGCCAGTTCCGCGGCGTGGTCAACGTAATTCAGGCCCAGCGCGAATACGGTGCCGTACTGCGGCGGCAACCATGTTATTTCATCCTCCTGCCAGGTGCTGCCATCTTCAGTGACGACGCTGTAATCGTCATTGACGACTACCTGCTGAATCCGGTTATCGATGCTTACCCGCGCTCTTTTCATCTACTGTGACCCATTGATTACTGCACGTTGACAGGTTGGCAAGGCAGTTTCAAGACACGCTGTAAATACATCCATGTACGCTCGCTTCCAGCCATCCATGGCTTCCAGACGGTCTTGAAACTGCCTTCCCAACCTGTCTCATAGTTGGTCAGCTTCCTTAACTATACGATTTATCAATGATCCGATTCGCTCTATCTCAACCCTGACTTCATCACCCGGTTGCACGGCTACCCGGTCCGGCGGAAAACCGCTTACGACCACTGCGCCCGGGACCAGGGTCATGAATTCCGTCAGTTCCTCGATGATGGCGGGGATGGTGAGTCTCAGGTCTTTTGTCGAGGCCGTTTGCTTCAGTTCTCCATTCACGTATGTCGAGATTGCGAGATCATGGGGGGCGGTGATTTCCTCAGCGTCAACGATATAAGGGCCGGCCGGGCCGTACCCGTCCAGGCACTTGGTGGTGACGGGGGGCCTGAAATAGCTGTCCTCCGCCAGGCTGAAGTCATTGTAGATGGTGTAGCCACCGACATAATCGAACCCCTGTTCCCGCGATACCCTGCTCGCTGTCCGGCCAATCACGAACCCCAGGCCGGCGCCGGTGTAGATGCGGTCCACCCCGTCCGGGCACGGTATCTCGTCCAGGTGCCCCGCCAGGGTATTTCGGGGCTTGATGAAAAACACGGGTTGGCGCGGCGGTTCCTTGTAAGGCGGGTGGCTGAAAGTATCCGCCAACTGCTCGTAATGTCCGGCGTAATTCAGCGCGACACAGACCACCGGCTGATCGGTAACGGGCTGCAACCGGGTACCGGCCAGTCCCAGGGTATTGCCGTCCAGGTGGATGAGAGCCGGTTCATCGACCGTGGCCTCACGCAATGCTCCATCCGTGTTAACCCTGATTTTTTTCATCCCTGACACTTTCGGCGAGTTGCTGCGCGCTGTTGGCAAGCAGCAGTGTATCCGTGCCGATGCCGATCATATTGGCGCCGTGGTCGCGGTAATCCTGTATGTGGGCCGGATCCAGGGCAAGTACGCCCGCCGCCTTGCCTGCCGACCGGGTTGCGCGCAATACCTCCCGTATCACCTTGACCACGTCCGGATGGCGGGGGTTGCCGATATGGCCCATGGACGCGGACAGGTCGGACGGGCCGACGAATATACCGTCGATGCCTTCGACCTCCAGTATTCCCGGCAGCGCCCGGACTGCGCGCCCGGTCTCTACCTGGGCGAGCAGGCAGATCTGTTCGTTTGCCTTGTGCAGGTAACCCGGTATCCTGGTCCAGCGCGCCGCCCTGGCCAGGGCCGTGCCCAGTCCGCGCACACCCGCGGGAGGGTAGCGTACCGAGCGCACCAGTTCCACCGCCTGCTCTGCCGATTCAACCATGGGCACCACCAGGGACTGCACGCCGGTATCCAGGAGTTGTTTCAGTACATTACGGTCATCGGATACCGGACGCACGATGGCCGATACCTCATAGGCTGCGATAGTCTGCAGGTGGCGCAGCACCGCGGGCAGGTCGAACGGACCGTGCTCGGTGTCGACGACCAGCCAGTCAAAGCCGGCGCCGGCGCAGATCTCCGCGCAGGTGGTATCCGGCAATCCCAGAAAGAGGCCGTATTGCGTCTCGCCTGCGGCGAGTGCCTGTTTCAGGCGGTTAACGGGTAATTCCATTGATTTCTCCTGTAGGATATATGGGGCCAGAGTAAAATCATCCGATTCCAGTGTTCAGGCATATAACCCGACGATTTTACTCTGACCCCCTACATTCATCATCTGAAACGGCATTCGATACTGCCCTGGTTGCCGTAGTCGGCGCGGAATACATCGCCCGGGCGGACCAGTACGGGCCGGGTGAACGAGCCGGACAGCAGTACCTGGCCGGGTTCCAGCGCGATGCCGTGCGGCGCGAAGCGCCTGGCTATCCAGACTATGCCGTTGGCGGGATGGTCCAGCACGCCTGCGGCCAGGCCGGTTTCCTCCACCACGCCGTTGCGGTACAGCACCGCGCCGCACCAGCGCAGGTCCACGCGGTCCGGCTCAATGCGTTGCTCACCGAGAATAACGCCGGCGCTTGCCGCGTTATCGGAGATGGTGTCCTGTATCCTGCGCACGTAACCGCTGTCGGGGTCGACCCGGTAGGTCCGGGCCGCGATGAGTTCCAGGGCCGGTATCACGTAATCGGTCGCCCGCATGACGTCGTCGAGGGTCACGTCTTCCCCGGCCAGGCGGTCCTTGAGGACAAACGCCAGTTCGACCTCTATCCTGGGATCTGTAAAATCCGCCGCGTCAATCACGGCCCCGTTCGCAAAAAACATGTCGTCCAGCAGGGTCCCGTAATCAGGCTCGTCGATGTGCATGGTCATCTGCATGGCGCGGGAGGTGAGACCGATTTTGTATCCCCTGATTTCACGGCCCTCGGCCTGTTTCAGCGCCATCCACTGCGCCTGGATCCGGTAGGCGTCATCCAGGCTCATGTCCGGATATTCCAGGGTAACGGCCCGCGCCTGGCTGCGCTGCTTTTCCGCTTCGTGGATGGCCGCGGCGGCCCTGGCGATCTGTGCGTCATTCAGCATCTGCTGTTCTCGAGAGGTAAGGTTGCTTTCCCGGGTTGTTCCGGGAAACGATTAATACTAAGGAATACCAGCCCGTATTTCAACGGGCAATCCCTGCCCGGGGGTGTAATGGAGATACAACAGTTTTAGTGCTATCGTAGCGATTATTCACGCAACATTTCCCTGGAGATAATCATGGCCGGATTCTCATTGGATTACTCACGCTACCGCGTCCCGACAGACGGCAAATTTTCACTGGGCGATATCGACCCGGGAGACAGCCAGGGCCTGGTGAAGGAACGGGACGGGCAGGAAGTGGAGGAGCGGCTGGCCCGGATCCAGGCTCGTCTTGATGAGTTGCAGCAGCGCCTGTTCGCGGAGTCAAAACAGGCGCTGCTGCTGGTGCTGCAGGGCATGGATACCTCCGGCAAGGACAATGCCATCCGCCGCGTCATCGCGCCGTTCAACCCCATGGCCTGCCGGGTGACGAACTTCAAGTCACCAAGCCACGCGGAACAGGTGCGTGATTTCCTCTGGCGCGTCCACTCCCACGTGCCGCGCAAGGGCTCTATCGGCGTCTTCAACCGTTCCCATTACGAGGACGTGCTGATCGCCCGGGTTCACGGGCTGGCGCCGCCGGATCTCATCGAAAAACGCTACGACCATATCAACGACTTTGAAAAAATGCTCGCCGACCACGGCACCCGTATCGTCAAGGTCATGCTGCACATATCCAAGGATTACCAGCTTGAACGATTGAAGCGGCGCCTGAAGCGCGCCGACAAACGCTGGAAATTCTTCCCGGAGGACTTGCGCGACCGGAAACGATGGGATGACTACATGGAGGCCTATAACATCGCGCTGCAGCGCTGTTCCACCACTTATGCTCCCTGGTACGTCATCCCCGCGCAAAACCGCTGGCTGCGCAACCTGCTCATCAGCCGGTTACTGCTCGATATCCTGGAAGACATGGATCCCCAATTCCCCGAAGCGCAGTTCGACCCGGCAGATTACCCGCCGGAGAAGATCACCTGACAAATTCGGTGCCGACGCCGGCGTCGGTGAGGATCTCGTTGATAAAGGAGTCGGCGTCTCCCCTGATGATATGGGACTTGTTGACGCCGCGCTGCAGGGGTTCGAGACAGGCCTTGACCTTGGGGATCATGCCGCCGTGGATGACGCCGGATTCGATAAAAGCCTCGGCCTGCTGCCGTGTGAGGGTCGGCAACAACACACCGCTGCCGTCCATTACGCCGTCCTCATCGGTCATCAGGATCAGTTTCTCAGCCCGGATTTCCCCGGCGATGGCGCTGGCGACTTCATCGGCATTGACGTTGTACCCGGGTTCCCCGTCTTCCAGCCCCGAGGTAATCGCCGTGACGATGGGTACTGCTTCGGCAGGCAGTTGATCCAGCAGGGACGCATCCACGCGCGCCGGCTCGCCGACGTAGCCGAGCCCGGCGTCTTTCTGCCTGGAACGGACCAGACCGCTGGTCCGGTCGAATATCTCACCCCGGAATCCCCGGTGAGCCACCGCATCCCGGATCATGCGGCTGATATCCATGAACACCTCGTCAGCAAGATCCAGGATTTCACGGGAAGTCACCCGCAACCCGTCCAGCTTGCTCGGTTCCATGCCGGCAGCCTGCATGCGCAGGTCCAGTTGCCGGGCGCCGCCGTGCACCAGGATGACGTCGATGTCCAGGCGTTTCAGGAACGCGACATCGCTGACCAGTGAGGGTATCAGCCGCTCGTCCTGCAATATCGAACCGCCGATCTTGAGCACGAACTTTTTACCCTGGAAAGCCTCCAGGTAGGGGATGGCCTCCCTCAGGGCCTGACCGTCGAAATCGTGCTGTTCGGCGAGTTTCCTGGCCGTTTCCATTAAGACGAGCTTGTAGGGCATACCGGATAGAAAAGGGGATTGGCGGTAAAAAATGTGCGCGAAATTATATTATTGAATCAAGCCGATGACAAACCTGACACTTTTTTCATCAGGTTGGGAAGGTATTTTCAAGACCGTCTGGAAGCCAGGGATGGCTGGAGGCGAGCGTACAGGGATGTATTTACAGCGTGTCTTGAAAATACCTTCCCAACCTGTCGCTGTACGTTAAGATGTTAATATGGCCTTATGAAGAACTACCTACTCATCGCTCTGTCACTGGGAGTTGCTGCCGTCCTGGGGTACCTGGTCGCCAAGGACGGGGGATTGGGAATGGGTGATGGGCCGGTATCACAGGCTGATTGCAGGGGAGCCCCGGAACATGGCGAGATGGTCTGGATCGAAGGCGGCAGTTTTACCAGGGGGGCAACCGGTTTCTATCCCGATGAAGGGCCGCCGGAGGAAATCCGGGTCGGCGGCTTCTGGATCGACAGGTTCGAAGTGACCAATGCGCGCTTCGGTGAATTCGTCGCTGCGACCGGTTATGTCACCGTGGCGGAACGGCAACCGGACCCGGAAGATTTTCCCGGCATCGATCCTGCCCTGCTGCAACCCGGGTCCGTCGTATTCACCATGCCCACGGACACGGGCGGCGAACTGACCCAATGGTGGCGCTTCGTCCCCGGCGCGAACTGGCGGGAACCCACCGGACCCGGCAGTTCCATCGAAGGGCTGGAGAATCATCCGGTGGCGCATGTCACCCATGAGGACGCACAGGCCTTCGCTGGGTGGCTGGGACATGGCCTGCCGACTGAGGCGCAATGGGAATACGCGGCCCGGGGTGGCCTGGACAGGGCCGTGTACGCCTGGGGGGATGAGTTCCTGGTTGACGGGCGGCACCAGGCCAACACCTGGCAGGGGCTGTTCCCCGTAACGAACGCAAGGGAAGACAACTATTCCGGCACTGCGCCGGTCGGCTGTTTTCCCGCCAATGGTTACGGCCTGTACGATATGATCGGCAACGTGTGGGAGTGGGTTGACAACTGGTATTATCCAGTCCACGGTACGCAGGGGACCGGCGGTCACGACCCGCGCCAGCCCGGCGTGCCGGTCAAGGTGATCAAGGGTGGTTCCTACCTGTGCGCGGACAATTACTGCAGGCGTTACCGGCCCGCCGCCAGGCACGCACAGGAAACCACCCTGGGGGCGGCACACATCGGCTTTCGAACCGTTAGGAATGTGAACTGATATGAAATTTGTTACTTACCTGCATGACGACAAACCCGGCTGGGGCCTGCTGGATGACGGGGCCATCGTTGATTTGAGCCATTTCGAACCCTCGCTGAAAGCCGCTGTCCGCAACGGTAGCCTGGCAGATGCCGCCAGCGCCGCGGCAAACGGTGAAACCGTGGCCCTGGATAAGATTACATACCTGCCACCGATACCTGACCCTGCGCGGATCCTCTGCATCGGCCAGAATTACGCCGCACACCGGGATGAGATGGGCGGGGACAGGACCGCGCACCCGCTTATTTTCACCCGCTACCCCTCCTCGATGTCAGGGCACGACCAGGCCCTGTTCAAGCCCGCGGAAAGTGACGAATACGATTATGAAGGAGAACTTGCCGTCATCATCGGCAGACCCGGGCGGCGCATCAGCCCGGAACAGGCATTGGACCATATCGCCGGCTACAGTTGTTTCATGGACGGGTCAATCCGGGATTTCCAGGTGCATACCACGCAATACATTCCCGGCAAGAACTTCGATGCCTCCGGTTCCTGCGGTCCGTGGATGATCCCGGCCGGGGAAATGCCGGATCCCAATGCCGGTTACCGTCTTGAGACCCGCCTGAACGGCGCCACGGTGCAGAGCACCACGACCGACCTGATGCTGTTCCCGGTGCCGGTGCTCATCGCCTACCTCTCCACGTTCACCACACTGGAACCCGGCGACATTATCGCCACCGGCACGCCCGGCGGCGTCGGCTACAAACGGGACCCCCAGCTTTACATGTTTCCCGGCGACCGGCTCGAGGTGGAGGTGGAGGGGGTAGGCATGTTGTGTAATACGATCAAAGCGGGTTGAACGGGGACAGAATTAAATTCTGTCCCCAGGTGCGTCACCAGCCCCTAAATCCCTGGTTCAAGTTGCGGCGCGCGCAACAGGTAGATGACGATGCAGGCCAGGATCAGTGGGACCGCGAAGACGATGAAATTGACACTGGTTGAATAGCCCATGTCGATGAGCACGCCGCCCAGGTAGGGGCCGATTATGGCGCCGGTCCGGCCCGCGCCGATGCTCCAGCCGACGCCCGTCGTACGGATTTCCGTGTGGTAAAGGCACGCGGCCGAGATATAGAAGCCGACAAACCCGCCCAGTACGCAAAAACCCAGCAGGAAGGCCAGTATCAGCAGCAGACCCACCTCGGGCGGCGCAAATCCGAAGGCCAGCATGAAAACGACGCCGCCGGTGAAAAACCAGATGATCAGGGGTCGCACTCCGAACCGGTCGGACAGGTAACCCAGGATGCAGCCGCCCAGAAACGCGCCGAAATTCAACGCGGTGCCGATGTAGATGCCCTTGTCAACCGGCAATCCCGCGTCGACGGTAATCTTGGGGACCCAGCTGAACAGGAAATACAGCGTCAGGAATGACGCGAAGAAACCGCACCACAGCAACAGGGTCCAGTTGCGGTAGTCCGGGGTCAATATACTTGTGACCGAAGGCTTTGCCACGACCGCCGGTGGCGCCGGCATGGTTTCCAGTAGCGGCCACCCCATGCGGGTCAATATCCGGTTCATCCGGGCCAGGGCATGCGCGGGTTGCCGGGAGGAAAGAAATTCCAGGGATTCCGGCAGGAAAAAATACGCACACAGGGCCGCTGCAAATGACAGGGCGCTGCCGAAATAAAATACCGCCTGCCAGCCATAGGCCTGGATCAACCAGACCGCGGCAAACCCGCCGACCGTGGCGCCCAGCGGATAACCCACCTGCATGAAGCCCACCGCCAGACTGCGTTTCCTGGCCGGGGTGTACTCGGCTGTCAGGCTGGTGAGACTGGCAAGAATGCTGCCGATGCCCAGCCCCGTGATGACCCGCATGGCGATCATCTCCCTGGCGTTATCGGTCATGCCGGTTACGGCCATGCTGGCGCCGATGGCAAGCAATGACAGCAGTATCATCGCCCGCCGGCCTATGACGTCCGTGTACGGGGCGATGAATGCCGCGCCCAGGGTCATGCCGATGAGCCCGGCGCTGAAAATGATACCCAGCACATAGGGTGTCAACTGCCATTCCTGGGAGATGGTGGGCGCGGTAAAGGCGATGGCCAGCACATCGAACCCGTCCAGCATGTTCAGGGCAAAACAGCCCAGGACAACCCGTAGCTGCAATCCGCTGACGGGTTTCTCATCAATGAGCTGCCGGATATTTGTGTCGGACATGGTATTATTATTTTTTTGAATGTTACGTCCTGGCCGACAGTGTTATACAGAACGACATAAATAATGCCGCATCATGGTTCGTCTGCCAGCACCACCGTCATTCCTGCGAATGCAGGAATCCAGTCACTAAAGTGTCGCACGCAGGGCGACTCGATATTTGACTGGATTCCCGCATGCGCGGGAATGACGAGCGGGGCGTGATTTATGACATTACGTATAATAACAACCAGAAAATTATTATGATCAGGACATTTGAGGGTATCACACCTGTCGTAGCCGCATCCACCTTTATTGATGAGACGGCCGTCGTGATCGGTAACGTCACCATAGGAGAACACTCTTCTATCTGGCCCACGGTCGTGATCCGGGGGGACGTGAACACAATTACAATCGGCGACAGGACCAGTATCCAGGATGGTTCGGTGCTGCACGTCAACCACGATGCCGATTACAATCCCGGCGGCGACCCGTTGACTATCGGCAGTGATGTGACCGTGGGCCACAGGGTCATGCTGCACGGTTGCACCATTAAAGACCACTGCCTGATCGGCATGTCCTCAACCATCCTGGACAGGGCGGTGGTCGAATCCAATACGATGATCGGCGCCGGCAGCCTGGTCTCACCGGGGAAAATCCTGGAAAGCGGCTATCTTTACATGGGCACGCCAGCGCGCCAGGTGCGCAAATTGACGGACGCAGAGCTGGCCTACATAGATTATGCCGCGCAATATTACGCTCGGCTGAAGGAAAAACACTGTATTACCGACAATTAATTCATAAGAGAACAACCATGGACCTTGCCAAACGTAAACTTGTCGACCTGCAATCCTATGTCGCGTTCCTGGAACGGCACAATCACCTGGTACGGGTGAAAAGCGAGGTAGACCCCGCGTTCGAACTGGCGGGCATCGCCCGGAAATTCGAGGGCGGCAAAGCCGTGCTGTTCGAGAACGTCAAGGGCAAGGACTACCCGGTGCTGCTCGGGCTGTACTGGAACCGTGACTTCATGGCGAAATTTTTTCAGACCACAAGCGCCCGGCTGCCATTTGCGCTGGCGGACGATATCAGGGCCTGGCGCAAAAGCCCCATCGAGCCCGTGATGGTGGAACAGGGTCCTGCCAATGAAGTGATTGAGCCCGACCCTGATCTGGACACACTGCCGATCCCGCACCATGCCGAGGGTGACGGCGGGCGCTACCTGACCTCCAGCGTGGTCATCGCCAAAGACCCCGATACGGGGGTACGCAACCTGTCCATCCATCGCATGATGGTCACCGGGAAAAACCGCTTTACCCTGTTGCTGGAGGAACTGGGCCACCTTATGGACTATTTCAAGAGAGCCGAAGCAAAGGGGCAGCCGCTGGAACTCACCGTCAACAACGGGGCGGACTACGCCATGAGCATGGCAGCCGCGTCGCCGGCCTCCGCCGCGCCCATGGAAATGGATGAAATCGGCATCGCCTGCCAGATGCACGGCGCGCCGGTCCGGCTGGTACAGGCGCAGACCGTAGGCGTGGAGGCCTGGGCCGACGCACAGTTCGTCATTGAAGGGAGAATACTACCCGGCGTACGCGAGCCGGAAGGTCCTTACGCGGAGGTGACGGGCTACTACGCCGGCATAGACGACCGCTGGGTGTTTGAAGTCTCCGCCATCACCCGCAGGCAGAACCCGATCTTCCATTCCATACTCTCAGGCAAGGAGGTTTATAACGCCTACGGTCTTATTGCCGGGGCCGGGGCGTTCGACAAGATTCACAGCCTGGTGCCGGAGGTAACCGCGGTGCACTTCTCCGACGGCAGCGTGCCCTACCACCTGGTGATGCAGATCGACAAGAAACACGAGGGCAGCCAGCGCAACGCCATCATGGCGGCCTTCGTCTCCCTGGCATTCGTGAAGACGGTCACCGTGGTGGACACGGACGTGGATATCTACAGCCTGGCGGACGTGGACTGGGCGGTGCAGACCCGCTGCCGCTTCGACCGGGACCTGTTGCCGATACCCGACGGCATCGGCCACCGCCTGAACCCCATGGTGGAAAACGACAAGTGGACCCGGCTGGGCATCGATGCCACCGTGCCGCTGCCCCGGGAGGACAAATACCGGCGGGTGACCATGCGCGAGGTGAACCTGGACGACTTTGATATTGAGGGAACCTGATCTCCCTGGCTGCGCCCAGGGCGGCGGGCGCAGCCAGGCCCTTGTCCGTTACAAGCCGAAGCCGCCGTCATCCATGTAGGAAGTGAAGTACTCTCCGTACATATCATGGAAGGATTGCAGCGAGGGCGTTCCGCCGCCTGCGAACAGACCGCTGTTGCCATGCTCACCACCGGTCAGGTCACCGTAAACAGGATCACTGTCTCCACCAGCAGTCAGGTGGGCGTTATCATTATCGTTGCTGAAGTCGAGTCTGTATTCAGCACTCCCTTCCGAACCATGACGGGCATCGCTGTCCCTGGTGCCGGGCGCGTGCTCCCCGCTCATACCGTGGTTTCCATCGTTGTCCCTGCCGTCGTTGTCCGGGCCACCGGTATGGTCCCCGGCCCTGCCGTCCCCGGCATGGCGTGCGTCGCCATCACCGCTGCCGAAGCCGTGTTCCCCGCTCACGCCGTGGTTGGCGTCGTTGTCCCTGGTGCCGGGCGCGTGTTCCCCGCTCATACCGTGGTTCCCATCGTTGTCCCTGCCGTCGTTGTCCGGGCCACCGGTATGGTCTCCGGCCCTGCCGTCCCCGGCGTGGCGTGCGTCGCCGTCACCGCTGCCGAAACCGTGTTCCCCGCTCACGCCGTGGTTGGCATCGTTGTCCCTGGTGCCGGGCGCGTGCTCCCCGCTCATACTGTGGTTCCCATCGTTGTCCCTGCCGTCGTTGTCCGGGCCGCCGGTATGGTCTCCGGCCCTGCCGTCTCCCGCGTGGCGGGCATCGCCGTCACCGCTGCCGAAACCGTGTTCCCCACTCACGCCGTGGTTGGCATCGTTGTCCCTGGCGCCAAAACCGGAATTTGTAAAATAATTGTAAGCTGCAGGCGCGTTCTGTTGCAGCCAGTCCAGAAAAGTATTCATGCTCTTTCTCTCCTCGCAAATATTAATCAAAGAATGAACAAGGCCTCAACGTTCATCAGATGGTGACAGATCGTAAGACCTTTCCAGTCATATGACTGGCATGAAGAGATAAAGTTCCGGAACACCTGCCTCCTGCCGGCTATTTAAGGTAGCGTTGCGCCTCCGGGCGGTGTTCTTTCCAGCGGAAGAACTCGACGATGTAGCCTTCCGGATCGTACACGCTGAACGACTCGATCATCCCGTCGGCGCCGGCCCTGATGCCGTTTTTGATATTGATGCCTTCCATGTCCTTCAGCCTGTCCCACCAGGCTTCCAGTTCCGGTGTGTCGATGGAGAAAATTGCGCCCTTGTCC
>JAJDUB010000047.1 GCA_022826885.1 Gammaproteobacteria bacterium | reverse complement strand
TTTTCTGGGATACCCGAACGATTTTCTGCGCTGGTATATCAGCGGCAAGGAGATAGGAAAACGGTTTGATCCTGCCCTGGGATTTGTCAACCGCCGTAACATCCGGGATTACAACGGGGACTATGTCAGGAGAAAGCGGTTTGGGGACGGCTGGATTCAATGGTTGGAAGGAGGCATGCTAGGCAATATTGTTACCGACCTGGATAATGACATAGAGACCCATAAATTAACCCTGTTAACCGGGGCCCGGAATCGAATCGGAGATGAAATCAAGGTTCAAGCCAGCAATTTACGGGAGGTTATCAATCAACCTTTCCTGATAGCCGGAGAGCTTCCCGTACCTCTGGGGGATTACCATTTCAACCAGTTTTACGTTGTGCTGAATTCTTCCAACTCAAGAAAGCTTATTGCGGATGTGGAAGTTACCTGTTGCCGTATATACGATGGAGACTACCTGGGGCTGAACACTATCCTGGAGTTCAGGCTGTCCAAATACTTCCGCTTGACGGCCAAGCACAATATGGAAAAATTTGATTTGCCGTCGGGGAAGCTGACGGTTCACATCGGCTCACTGGACAGCAGCATCAATTTCACGCCCGATATGCAGATTGATACCCAGATGCAGTACGACAATATTTCGGAGCGGTTTTCCTTTTCGGCCAGGTATCGCTGGTTCCCCCGGCCGGAAACGGAAGTCTTTATCGCCGTAGGCCAGACTGCAGATATGAAAAGTAACAATTTCCCCGGCCACTTCGATGCGGACCAGACGCAGGTTACGGTCAGGCTGGGTCATACGTTCAGGTTCTGAACCTCCCCCGGGAACCGGATACCTGATAAACTAGCCCTCTCAGACTGAAGAGGAGAATTCATCATGATCTCGGAACAGGAACTGTCAGAACTTTCCTTTACCGGTGCGCCGAATATAATTACCGACGGCGTTCCCGGCCCGAAGGCCGGCGAGTTGCTGGCTGAAGCGCCGGAATATGAATCGATGACCCGGGGCGGCGGCGGTTTTCCGCTGGTGTTTGATGTGGGCAAGGGGGTTACGGTGAAGGACCCGGACGGCAACCTCTATATCGATGTATCCGCCGGTGTCGGGGTCAGCAGCGTCGGACGTTCCCACCCCAGGGTGGTCGAGATCATGGAACGCCAGTCGAAAATCCTCATGCATGCCTCGGACATCAGTAATACCAAGCGCGGCGAACTGGCAAAGAAGATTGCCTCCATCGCACCGCCGGGTCTCAGGAACAGCTGTATCAGCTATTTCACCCAGAGCGGCAGCGGCGCGCTGGAATGCGCCATCAAGTTTGCCCGCCGGGTGACCGGGCGCAACCAGATCCTGGCCTTCCACGGCGCCTACCACGGTGTCTGGGCGGCTTCCAACGCCCTCACCACCGGCCAACAGTATCGTAAGGGTTATGGCCCCTTCATGGGCGGCGTCATCCATGCGCCTTACCCCTACGCTTACCGTTTTCCCCTGCCGCTCGGGGACAAATCCTGCGAAGAGGTCTGCGGCGATTACGTGGACTACCTGTTGAATACGCCTTACACGGCAGCGGACGACGTGGCGGCCGTGGTCGTCGAACCGGTGCAGGGAGAGGGGGGCTACGTGCCGCCGGCGCCCGAATTCTTCCAGAAGGTAAAGGCCGCCTGTGAACAACACGGCGCCCTGTTTGTCGCGGACGAGGTGCAGGCGGGCACCGGCCGCACCGGCAGGATGTGGTCCATCGAACACGCCGGGGTGGAGCCTGACATGATCACTTTCGGCAAGGGCATGGGTGGGGACCTGCCCATGGCCGGCGTGATCATGCGCAAGGACCTGGCGCAACAACTGGACGACATGTCACAACCCCAGACCTTTGCCGCCAATGCGGTCTCTTCTGCGGTCACCATGACCAATATCGACATCATCCAGGAAGGTGGCCTGGTGGAAAGGGCGGCGCAGTTGGGCAAGGAAGTCCTGGACCGGCTGCAGGCTGAAAGTGGGAACCTGCCCATTATCGGTGAGGTGCGTGGCAGGGGACTGATGATCGGCATCGAACTGGTGAATGACAGGGAAACCCGGGAACCGGCTGACGGCGACACGATGATGAAGGTGGTCATGGGCCTGTTGTCGAACGGGATTATCATGGTGCCCTGCGGCCGGAACGGCAACGTGCTGAGGTTGATGCCCTCGTTGACCATCACCCGGGACTATATGAACAAGGCCGTGGACATATTGCTCGATGTACTGCGTAATGCCTGACTGTAATGGGGACGGACTTAAGCATGCCCCCGCATGTTGTCAGCGGGGGTCCTTCCCCAGCGGTTAGGGTCCAATCCATAAAATAATCTTGTCGTCTGCCGGAACGGCGGTCATAAGGAGGTTGTCACATGCAATGGCTATTGGGGAATGATACCCATCCCGTTGACGTGAATGCGCGCAGTTCCATCATCGCGATTGTCTATATCGCGGTGATAGCGCCCTGCGTCTTCATACTGCAGCCGGGTTATGTGCAGGGCCTGGTTGAATACCTGGCGCTCAGTGAGGAGCAGGCGGGCTACATCGCCTCGGCGGAGATGTTCGGTATCGCCTTCACCACCCTCCTGCTCATCTTCATGGAGGCCCGTGTCGACTGGCGCAAGCTGACGGTGCTGTGTCTGGTCGTTGCTGCCGCGGGCAACCTGCTGTCCCTGTCACTGGCGGATTTTGAATCGCTGGCCGCGGTGCGCTTCCTCACCGGCATGGGCTCCGGCGGACTGATGTCGCTGACCTTCGCCATGATGGGGCTGACCGGCAAGTCCGACCGGAATTTCGGCTATATCATCACCTGGGTGCTCATCTATGGCGCCCTGGGCATACTGGTCATGCCTACCGCCTTTGCGAGCATCGGCATGGACGGCGTACTGCTGTTCTTTGCGCTGTTAAATGTTTCGGGCCTGTTTTTCACCCGCTACCTGCCGCGCTCCGGCGTGCACCACCTGGACCTGTCCGTCCCTGAAAAAGTCAGCTATTCATGGCGGTTAAAAGGGGTTTCACTGTTTGCCCTCCTGGTGTACAACACCTCTATCGGCATCGTCTGGGCCTACCTGTTCCTGCTCGGACTGGAAGCCGGCATCGCCGAGCAGACCGTGGCCAACGTCCTGACCGTGTCCCAGTTCCTGGGTATTGCCGGGGCCTTTGTTGCCGTGGTGTTGCAGTTGCGCATCGGCCGTATTATCCCCCTGCAGGTGAGTATCATCGGTACCGCCATCGGCATCTATATCCTGGTGGGCGAGATCGCCCTGTTCCAGTTTGCCCTGGGTGTGTGCCTGTTCAATTTCCTGTGGAACGTGAGTATGCCCTACCTGCTGGCGACCATGGCCTCGTTCGACCGCCGGGGCAAAGTGGTGATCTACGGTATCTGCATGCAGACGCTGGGTTATGCCATCGGTCCTTTCATCGCTGCGACCATCCTCGGCAGGAGCAGTTATGACCATGTGTACATCGTGGCGACGTTACTGTTTCTCGCCAGCGCCCTGGTCCTGCTGCCGGGCCTGCTGGCACAGAAAAAACACCTCTAACGCGGCGCGACCATGTCATTAATATCAAAAAACCGCTTGCTGTCACTCCTGCTATTGTGCTTGTTGCCTGTGCTGGTCCAGGTAGATACAAAAAGTACATGGGATACTGCGGCGCAGTTGCGGGAAGCGGGGATGAGATCAGGCCTGGCCTGGGAGATCGTGGAGGGACTGACGACGGAAGTGGGCCCGCGCCTGGCCGGCACGGAGGCGGACCATCGCGCAGTCGAATGGGCGAAACGCAAGCTGGAAACGCTATCTTTCGACAGGGTATGGCTGGAGCGCATCGAGTTTCCCGTGTGGACGCGCCGGCATGAGTCCGCGAGAATCGAAGCGCCATACCCGCAGGAACTGCATGTCACGGCGCTGGGCTACAGCGGGTCCACCGACGGTGAGATCACCGCTGAAGTCATCGGCTTCGCGGATCTGGACGCTTTTCGAAATGCCCCTCTCGAACAGGTCGAGGGCAGGTTCGTTTTTATCAATCAATACACCGAGCGGACACGGACCGGAACAGGGTATGGAGATTCCGTCAAGGTGCGCTACGATTCGGGGTTGCTTGCCAAGGAAAAAGATGCGCTCGGCGTCCTGATCCGTTCCATCGGCACGGACAGCCATCGCTTCCCCCACACGGGAGTGTCCACCATGGCCAAAGACCCCTTGCCGGCCGTGGCCCTGTCCGCGCCGGATGCGGATCAACTGGCGCGGATCATGAGCCGGGGCGACAGCATCAGGATATCCCTGGATATCCAGGTGGATTTAAGGGAAGCAGGACATTCCTGGAACGTGATAGCCCAACTCAACGGCCGTGAAACCCCGGAAAAACTCGTGCTGATCGGCGCTCACCTGGATTCCTGGGACCTGGGAACCGGTGCAGTGGATGACGGCGCCGGCGTCGCCATCACCGCTGCCGCGGCACACCTGATAGGCGAATTGCCCCAAAGACCTCGAAGCAGTATCCGCCTGGTGCTGTTCGGGAATGAAGAAGCCGGCCTGTGGGGCGCAAAACAATATGTGAATACCCATGCCGAAAACCTGGAAAATCATATCTATGCCTCCGAATCCGATTTCGGCGCCGGACCGGTCTGGCGTTTCGATACCGATAATCCTGTGTTGATGGAAACGGCCATGCCCGTGCTTGAAGTCCTGGGTATTGAAAAAGGGGAGGCTGCCCAGTCCGGCGGGCCGGATATAGTACCGCTGCATGAAAGGGGCGTGCGGATATTCCGACTGCGGCAGGACGGCACAGATTATTTTGATTACCACCACACGGCCGACGACACCCTGGACAAGATCGACCCCAATCAGCTGAAACAGAACGTTGCCGCCTGGGCAGTGGTTACCTGGCTGGCAGCGGAACTGGACGATTCATCCCGACGAGTCTCTGATTGAATCGCGGAGAGGTTTCTCAGAAATCTCTTCTGATCGTTATTCCATAAGTGCGGGGACGCGCGTAGGAAATCTGGGTATTGCCGGTAAATCCCGACACATCAAACCCGATAATACCGTGGTTCGAATCAAGCAGATTGTCGATATACCCGGTTACCGACCATTCATACGACGGGTCGGACCAGCTGAGGCGGATATCCATAACAGTGTGACTTTCTATTTCATGTGCCGTGAAGTTCCTGGCGTTATGGAACACCTCGGAGCGAAACGAACCGCTGAGTTGCGCCGCGACATTACCCAGGCCGGTGTCCCGGTTATAACGAATTAACCCTGATGCCTGAAACTCGGGGGTGAACGCCGGCCGGGTATCCCTGGTCAAACCCGGGGCAACCTCCAGTTTGTTCACCTCGGCATCTGTCCAGGAACCGCCTGCCATGATATCCCAGGCCACTGACGGTGTCAGGAACAGTTCAAGTTCGATCCCGGTGAATCCGGCCTCTTCATTCGTCACGGAACTGACGTTGTTGACCCAGGAGAAGGACTGGTAGTCGGTGTAGTCATAATAGAACAGGCTGGTATTCAACTGCGCCCGCCCATCCGCAAATGTCAGTTTTGCGCCTGTCTCGAAGGCCAGTAAGACTTCAGGCTTGTAAGTGCCGAAGCCTCCCAGCAGGGGTGCGCTGAAACTGCCGGCCTTGACGCCCCGGTTCACGCCGATGTAATACAGGCTGTCCTCATCAGGCGAGTATTCTAGCTGGACCTTGGCGGACCAGAGGTCCTGGTTATTTTCCAGGTCCGCGCGTTCAAGGGTAGCCATACGGGTATCCGTTTCTATTGTCCTGTCATCCAGGTTCCGGAACAAACCGATATCACCCGACAGTTTTTTATCTTCGTTGATGTAGCGCAATCCCAGCACCGCCGCAAGGTTGTGTGACAGGAGCCAGTCTACCTGCCCGAAAACGGACAAGGAATCGGTTTCCATGGAGGTGATCGTATTGAATTCCCGGCTGGGTCCGATCACAAACGATTCGGCGCTACCGGCCAGTCCCTGGGTAAACCCGGTATCGATACCGAGATAATACAGACCGGCGACCCAGTTCATGGAGTCGTTTGCGCCGGAGATTCTCGTTTCCTGGCTGACCTGTTCAATTTCCCCGTCGGAATGGAATATAACCTCAGGTGATGCGCTGACATCCGGGTCTAACCCTATAATTCTACTGAAATATTTATAATCGGTTATGGATACGAATTCAATTGCGCCGAAGTCATAGTCAAGAGTCCCTGTTATCCCATGGGATTCAATCCGGTTTTGGTCGTCAAAAGCGAAGTCCCGGTCGATGCGCCTGCCGCTGCCGTCAGGGTCGATATTGCCATTGAAATCACCGCCGGGCACTGGGCGATACGGGCTGGCGCCGGCGTCGAGTACGGCATCGACACATCTGCCCGACTGTATCTGATCGCACCCCAGCGGGTCGTCTGCGGCGTAGATGACATCAATGACCGCACCGTCGGCATTGAGAATTTCGGTGGTGTTGACTGCCTGGTACGGCCCTTCACTTTTTGTCGTATCGGCCCAGTTCGCGCTCAGCAGCAGACTGCCGTTGTCATTCAAATCATATTCGATGTGGGCGCGCACGGCCTGTGTGTCATCGTTGTAGGTGTCTTCACCGCCGCCGGGCGACCCGGGGCGGGTATCAGGCGCTGAGCCGTCCACGTACACGTTTTTCAGTATTTCTCCCTGCAGGTTGGACAGGAAAGCCACGCGGGCGCGTAATTTATCCGACAGGGCGCCGGAGATGGCGCCTTCAAACCGGTACTGGTCAAACCTGGCCGCAGTAAACTCGCCGTATCCTTCGAACTCATAGGTGGGTTTTACGGTTATCGTGTTGACCAGGCCGCCGGTTGCGTTTCTGCCGAACAGGGTGCCTTGGGGGCCCTTGAGGACTTCAATTCGTTCGATGTCAAACAGGCCGAAGGTCTGGGCCTGGGTACTGGCAAGATAACTGTCGTCAACATAGACGGCTACCGGAGCTTCCGCAATGTCTGCATAGTCGTTTTGCACGACACCGCGGATGTTGAAGATGGCGCGCTGGCCGCCGATGTCCCCGGCCAGGGAGACGCCGGGCGTGAATGCGATCAGGTCGGTGCTGGACTCGATCCCCAGCGCATTCATCTGCTCCCCGCTGAAGGCGGTGACAGCTACGCCTACGTCGTTGATGTTCTGCTCCCGCTTCTGGGCGGTTACGACAATTTCTTCCAGTGCCGGCGCGCCGGCGCATGCCGCCATTCCAATCATTATGAGTAAACACCTGATGTGACGGGACATGGAATTTTTTGTCATGGTCAGATTCATGCCTGCTCCCTCTGTTATTTATAGTAAACTGAATTCGGAGTACTTGAAATAATCACCAGGTACACCTGCAACGAAATGAAGAACTCCCATACGCCGACTGCCGGAACTGCAGACTATCCCAACCAGGTCTATGCCTGGTATGTCGTAGGCGTTCTGACGCTCGCCTATATCTTCTCGTTCATTGACCGGCAGATCCTGAACCTGCTGGTCGAACCAATCCGCCATGACCTGAATCTCTCGGATACCCAGATATCCCTCCTGCAGGGGATTGCCTTTGCGCTGTTCTATACACTGATGGGCATTCCGATTGCCCGTCTTGCAGACGTCTCCAATCGCCGTTCCATTATTGCCGCCGGTGTGTTTCTCTGGAGTCTGATGACTGCCCTGTGCGGTTTGTCGAAAACCTTCTGGCAGTTGTTTGCCGCGCGCATAGGGGTGGGAGTCGGAGAGGCTGCATTATCTCCTCCGGCCTATTCGTTGTTCAGCGATTATTTTCCGCCCGGTAAAGTCACACGGGCTATCGCGGTGTATACCGGAGGCAGCTTTCTCGGCGCGGGCCTTGCATATATCATCGGCGGCCTTGTCGTCGATTATGTGGCGAGTCTTGATACAGTCGATATACCTTTTATCGGGCAGTTGAGGGCATGGCAACTGGCATTCATAGTTGTAGGATTGCCCGGGGTTTTATTGGCGCTCCTGGTAATGACCCTGCGTGAACCGGCCCGCAGGGGCCTGCTTGGGGATGAGCCGGGCGCTGTCCCGAAAAGCATTCCGATTAAAGACATATTGAGATTTTTGCGTAAAAACTGGCGCACTTACGGACACCACCTGATCGGGGTTTCCATGTTCGTGATGCTTGCCTATGCGATTTTAGCCTGGACGCCCGCATTTTTTATACGCAAGTATGGCTGGACGCCAGGTGAGGTCGGCCTCGTTTATGGCTTCATGCTGTTGATATTCGGGACTTCCGGTGTAGTCGGCGCAGGATGGATAGCAGATGCATTGCGCCGGCGCGGCCATACAGATGCCAACCTGAGAGTCATTATGATCGGGGCGCTTTGCGCCGCCCCGTTTGGCATAGCTGTGCCGTTGGTCGACAATGTGTGGCTGGCGCTGGCGCTCATGGCGCCGTTCACCTTTCTTTGGAGCCTGCCGCACGGCATCGCGCCTGCTGCGTTACAGCCAATCACGCCGAACCAGATGCGCGCCCAGGTCTCTGCACTGTACCTGTTGAGTGTCAACCTGGTAGGCATGGGGATAGGTCCGACCTTTGTTGCCCTGATGACCGACTACCTGTACGGCGACCCGGCCCTGGTGGGCTATTCACTGGCAACGGTAGCGGCTATAGCGGCGCCGTTATCGGCGCTCATACTCTATACGGGACTGAAATATTACCGGCAGAGTCTGCTGGAAGCAGAGGAAGGCTGGCAGAAGTTGTAAAAAAACAATACTGTCGATTATTGACAATTTTACGCGTAATACATATCCTGTGATTGGCGTAGTATCCATAATACCAAGGGGGAGGGGTTGATGATTACTTACTCGATAGACAGATTTTCTGTATCTGTTCTGTGTTCTTTTTATAAAAGGCTTACTTTTCAATCTTTTATAATTTTTATTTCGTGTTTTACTTTATTCTCATCGCCAGTATCTGCCCAGATTGAGGAAATCATCGTCACGGCGCAGAAACGCGAGCAGAACGTTCAGGATGTCTCCATATCGATCACCGCATTCACAGGTGATATGTTGCGCGACCTTGGTGTTGCGCAACCACGGGACCTGGCGCAATTCACGCCCGGGTTAACGGTTAACTCCAGCTCCTCCTACGAGGGTGATTCGGTGTTTACCATCCGCGGGGTAGGGATGAACGACGTCACCAGTAAACAGAACCCGGCGGTCATGATCTATCTGGATGAAATAGCCTTGCCGTCACACGTCATGCTGGGATTCCAGGTATTCGACGTGGACCGGATAGAGGTATTGAAAGGTCCGCAAGGCACCCTGTATGGCCGTAATACTACCGGCGGCGCGATAAAAGTCGTACCGCGCAAACCCACCGATGAATTCGAACTGCAGGCCCGCTTCGATTATGCCGAGTATGACCGTACCGAGTTTGAAATGGGTGTCGGCGGTCCTCTGAGCGACACCTTGTCGGCACGGGTTGCCACAAATATAAATGTATCGCAGTCTGGCTGGCAGACCCTCGTAGCCATACCTGAAGTGCCATTCGGCCCCGGGGTGGACCCTGACAACGGCGAGATTGACAGGAAGGCCTTTCGCGGGTCATTGCTGTTTGAGCCTACGGAGGATTTCGACATTTTCATCAGCGGGGATTATTCAAAGGATGAATCCGAAGTCATGGCATTCAAGCATGCGGGTAACCTGAGGGCGGACGGTAACGGTTTCTGCTCCTATGCAACAGAAGGGATACGCAATGAGGTGGAATGCGCCTCGTTTGCACAGATACGCGATCGTACCGGCGGTATGGCTTTGACGCCTGAAAGAGAGATAATCCAGGACCGTAACCCGGACGTACGCACGGTACTGGGCGAATTCTCCACCGGCAACCAGGTTGACGCGGAGTCCTGGGGGATTTCTGCCACGGTCAACCTGGATCTTGGCCGGTTTACCGCCACCTCCATCACCGGTTACCGGGAATTTGACCGGTACCAGCCCCTGGACCAGGGTGGGTCGCCTGCGTATATCCATGAAATCAGGAACTGGGAAGATATTACCAGTTTTACCCAGGAGATACGCTTTGCCTCGGACGACAGCTGGGGGCCGATAGACTGGATCGTGGGCGGGTTCTACAGCAACGATGATAACGACTTCTTCTCGGATACCGATTTTCGCGACCATGCCTCGTTCTCCGGGTTTTTTGAAAGCGGTTCGTTCCAGGAGACGGAAGGCATCTCCGCATTTGCCCAGGTGGACTGGCGTCTTACTGAACAATTCAAGCTGTCAGGTGGAGTGCGTTATACCGATGAGGATCGCGAGTTTAACTTCGGTGGAAAGATAACCGGCTCCGGCCCGGTGCCGCTTGCCGAATTCACACACCCGAAACTGAATACCGAAGAGGTGGGTGGCAGGGTGGCGCTGGAGTTTACGCCGAACGATAACCTGTTGCTCTATGCCAGCTTCAACCGCGGGTTCAAGAGCGGCGGCTTCCCGGCGTCCATTGCCTTCTCTCGCAACCAGCTACTGCCGTTCGAGTCGGAGGAACTGCTGGCCTATGAGTTGGGATTCAAGTCCTCGCTGGCCGATGGCAACGTGCAATTCAACGCAGCGGGATATTATTACGACTGGAATGACATGCAGGCGAGAGCGGCGCTCGACAGGATCGACCCCGTCTCGGGGCAGAATGTCAGGGTAATTACGTTGGGCACCGCGGGCGATGTCGAGATCTACGGCGCCGAGGCTGAGCTTACCTGGAAGCTTACTCCTGAGTTGCTGGTTTACACCGGCCTTAACCTTATGGATGCGGAAATCAAAAGCGGTGACTATGAAGACCAAACCCCTGCTCACGCGCCTGACTTCACGATAAACGGCCTTGTCAGCTACACGGCGTCACAGGCAATATCCGGGTTCCGGCCCTTTGCCCAGTTCGATTACAGCTATACCGATTCGAACCAGTTTATCCTGCCGAATCACCCCGGCGCGGTGCAGAATTCCTATACGCTGCTGAATGCCCGGATAGGCGTCAGGTCCGACGACGGGCGCTGGGAACTGGCGGGCTGGGGGCGCAACCTGTCCGACAAGATTTACTTCAGTGAAATATTCGGGCCGGCTTCAGGCTTTCTGCCCGGCCGACTGCACTACGGTCCGCCGCGGATATTCGGGGTAAGTCTCAGCTACAGTCATTAAGCAACTCAGAGTCGCGCATCCTGTTCAGGCAGTGTGCGCGGCTCCTGCTCCATTCCTGCTTGTGCAGGCACGACGAGGAGACACAATCAAATGGCCACCATGAGAAACATTTTTTCAGTCATCATCTACATTCTATTGTTTAGCGCGCCAGGTATCAGTGCGGCACAAACATCGACATTCCCCACCACGGACGACACCAGGCGGGTGCCGGTTCCACCCCATGATTACTCTGCAGACCCGTTGCTCGTATTACAGGGGGGGACCCTGATTAACGGCACTGGTACGGCTCCCATAACCGACGCATTGGTAGCGCTGCGCGGTGACCGGATATTTTATGCCGGTAATGCGGCCGGGGCCGAGGTTTCTACGGAAGAGGGGCAGGTTATCGACACGTCGGACTTATATATCGTGCCGGGATTGATTGACCTGCATATTCACTTCACCCAGCAACGCGGCAATTTCACCCGCTACCGCAACTCGGATGCGGCCTCGGCCATTCGCGGGGTCCTGTTGCTGGGCCAATTGGCTGACGCCGGAGTTACCACGGTCCGGGACGTGGGTACGTCCAATGACGTCGCATTACGGATCAAGGAGGCCGTCGAACGGCGCATGGTCGACGGGCCGCGCGTGTTATGGAGCGGTAATCTCATTGCTGCGAGAGGCGGGCATGCGGATGAGATTACTTCAACTGCTACAGGCAAGCCAAAAAGCACGGCGACTGCCAGCCGGGTGCGTGTCGCGACCGGACCCTGGGACTGGAGGCTGGCGGTACGGGAACAGATTCGCAAGCAGGCGGACTGGATAAAACTGACCTCGCCGTACACCCGGGAAGAAGTTACCGCTGCCGTTAATGAAGCGCACATGCAGGGTATCCCTGTCACTGTTGACTCATTCGGCAAATATACCGTGTGGGCGTCCGAAGCAGGTGTCGACTCGATCGAGCATCCGTTGGCATTGGACGAACATATTATCGCAGTGATGGCCCGTAACAAGACGGACTTTGTGCCGACACTGACCGCATTCTACAACGTGGAGAAAACAGGCTACCCCTCGGCGGGAATACCCTCCGGTGGTTTTTTCTTCACTTTCGCTCGCCGTTATCCCGTCGTTCATGCACAACATCTTGAGATGGTTGGACTCGCTCACGAGTCTGGAATCCGTATCGGTGTCGGTTCGGATATCCCGTTTGAAAACGACGTGCGTTATCCTGAGGACTATTACACGGAACTCCGTCTGTTGAAAGACGCGGGTTTGTCCGATGCGGATGTATTTGCCTCGGCCACCCGTGTCGGCGCGGAAATACTGAAAATGGCAGATAAGCTGGGTACCGTGGAAGCAGGCAAGCTGGCGGACATACTTGTGGTCGGCAGTAATCCGCTGGAAGACATCCAGAATCTCCGGGATGTAAAACTGGTCGTTGCCGACGGCAGGGTAATACGCGATTTCACCAAGTGAACCGCCTCGTCAGGTTTACCGAACCACGCTCGGGGCTGTCGGCCAGGTGTGTTCTCCTCGATGACAAGGCGCCGCAATCAGCCGGATTTTTATGGCAACTGGCACAGACCCGGCCTTCATACGATGCCATCCACGCCATGTGGACAGGCCCGGAACTTTCCTGCCCGTTACCCGCTTCGGTATTGCCTGAACAGTTCGCCCGGACAGACATTCCCCTGGAAAATGCCACGTCCTTTCCCCAGACAGGGGAAATTGTCCTGGCCTATGTCAAATCGGGGAGCATAAAAGGACTACCGCCAGGCCCGTTCTTTGACGTGGGTATTTTCTACGGCGATGGCGGGCGCCTGTTCTTTCCTTTTGGCTGGCTGATGGCCAATATCTGTGCGGAGATTGTTCCGGAAGACCTTGCCCATGCGCAGTCCTGCATCGGTGAGATCCGGAAAAACGGTGCATGCAGGTTGTCCATTGAGCCCGTGGACTGAGCATAACCAGCCATGTGCGCGGTTGAGGTTGAAGAGAATACGCTCTGGAGCAACGTCACACCGGCTACTGCAGGCCTTGCAAAATTAACGGGAGTTCACGATGCGGAAATCGCAATCGTAGGCGGTGGTGTTGCCGGAATTTCGCTGGCTTACCACTTGACCGAAGCAGGAGAGGCCCCGGTTGTGCTGGAAGCGGCAACACCGGGCAGCGATGCCGCGGGTAAAAGCGCCGGCATCATAGTATCCCTGCCGGTGCGCCACAGCCCATATCAGATCCTGGAAAAGTACGGCGACATCAAGGGCAGGCGACTGGTGAACCTGGTCGGCGAGTCGGGGAAGTATGTATTTTCCCTGGTGCAAAAGCTGGACCTTGATTGTGCGCCCCAACAAACGGGCTTCCTGGCTCCGGCAAGGACCCCACAGGAGGTCGAACGGGTCGAAAAGACAGCTTCGGAATGGCGTTCGTTCGGGTACGGGATTCAAACCGTCGATAAAGACACAATCCGCCGCCTTACCGGGCTGGACGCCTACCAGGGAGCGCTGCTGGACCCGGCAGGCGGCGCAATCAACCCGCTGGCTTTTGTGCGGGAACTGGCACGGGTCGCGGTAGGGCAGGGCGCCCGCATATACATTAACAGCACGGTGGTTAAAATCCATAAAGAGGGAACCGGATGGTGCCTCGAGTCAGAAAGATTCCGGGTTAGCGCAAAAAAAGTCGTGCTATGCGCAGGTGGCGGCAACCGCAACCTGTTCAGCGGCCTTGCCCGTACAGTTTTGCCTTTCAAGGTGTTTCAAGTAGCAACCGAACCGCTGGACGGAGAGATAAGGGAAGTCATTCTGCCTGAAAACCATGCGATGACCGATGTCAACCCGAACATTTTCTCACTGCGTTATGACAGGGATGGCCGATTAATTACCGCCTGCCCGGCATTCATTTTCAATAATGCCGGGGGTCGCATCATCCGTTACGTCGAAGAACGGCTAAGGTATTTTTCACCCCTGCTTGATGCGGCCCGCATCCGCTATCTGTGGCAAGGCACGCCATGGATAGGCCGTTCCGTCCTGCCCAGGTTCGTTAAGCTCTCTGATGGACTGTTCGCAATTCAGGCCTGTAACGGCAGGGGCCTGGCTGCAAACACGATACTTGGACGCGAAGTTGCAGGTTTTATCAAACAGGGACACACTGAAAACCTGAATTTATCGGTTGAAAAGCCGGATCCTGTTCGTTATCACGGTTTGATGTCTTACTTACCCGCTATACTTATCAATAGCGTCAGGCTTCGGTCCCGGGTGATGCATAAATTTACCAGTCATCACCGATACACATAACAGATACGGTCTTACAGTTATAGAAGGAACGATTTTCAGATGTAACTCATCGTCGGGAGAATATCATGAAATATATTTACAACATTCCTCTGCTGGTTTTAGTCCTCTTCGCCTTTATCTGTAGCGGGTGTGCCCAACAGGACGCAGACCTGGTTATCCACAACGCGAAGATTGTCACCGTTGACAAGGACTTCTCCATCGCTGAAGCCGCTGCAGTCAAGGACGGGAAGTTCCTGCGGGTAGGGACTGAAAGCTCGGTCCTTGAGAGTGCCGGTCCGGACACGGCAATCGTGGACCTGGGCGGCAAGACGGTTCTTCCCGGGTTCAACGATACTCACAGCCATATGACCACCATGGGCATCAATCTCCCGACCATGATCGACCTGACCGAAATAACTTCCATAGCCGATATAAAACAGGCCGTAGCGGAACGTGTGAAGGTCACGGAAAAAGGCGAATGGATCTTCAGCGAGGGGGGCTGGTGGCAGTTCATGCTGGAGGATGGACGCCTGCCGAACCGGTATGATCTTGATGAGGTCTCGCCCGACAATCCGGTGACGTTGAAAGGCGGCCATTATGTCATTGCCAACAGCCTGGCCCTGGAACGGGTAGGCTACGACCGGGACAGCGAAAACCCGCCTGGTGGAGAAATATGGAAGGATGATGAGGGGGAACCGACCGGCTTTCTTGTGCGCAATGCCATGTACCCGTTTCTGGATCATTTCGAGACGCCGAGCAGGGAAGTGCAGAAGGACGGCATCCGGCAGGCAATCAGGCGGGTAAACAGTTGGGGCATGACGAGCCTGAGAGAACCCGGCGGCAGCAGGGAGCTTGTCGAAATGCTGCGCGAATTGTATGAAGACGGCGAACTGACCATCAGGATCGACTGGTGTTATGACGTCGACCCCAATACCCCGGAAGATGAGATGGATGCCTTGTTTGAAGCCCTGGGCGACCCGGAAGAGAAATGGGGAGACGGTATGTTCAGGACTGACGGCCTGGCGGAAATGATGCTGGACGGCGCCGAGGAATCGGCCCAGATTCGCACGGAATACCAGGGTCGCCCCGGTTACTACGGGCTGCGTCTCGTTGAACAGGATCAACTGAACAAGTTCGTGCTTGCTGCCGCGCAGCATGGCTGGCGCCCGGGTCCCCATGCAGTCGGTGGCGCCTCCATCGATCAGCTCCTGGATGCCTATGAGTATGTAAACAGCCGGATAGATATTACCGACAGGCGCTGGATTGTGGACCATGGCATCCTGTTGCAACCTGACCACTACGATCGAATAAAAAAGCTTGGTCTGATCGTACTCCCCCAACCCAGGCATCTCTATATCATCGGCGATAAGTTCATAGAGCACTGGGGTGAAGAACTGGCCCACAAGTCTTACCGGCTCAGGGACTGGCTGGACAACGGCATAAAACTGTCACTTGGCGCGGACAAGCCGGTGTCCTCCCGTTCAAAACCGATAATGCAGATTTACGTTGCCGTCACCAGGGGAACAGGGTGGGGCGGAGTACTCGGTCCGGACCAGGGACTGACACGGGAAGAAGCCATCCGGGGCATCACCCTCGATTCGGCTTACGTCAGTTTTGAGGAAGATATTAAAGGGTCTGTAGAACCCGGCAAGTATGCCGATTTTGTTGTCTTGTCGGACGACATCCTCACCGTACCCGCTGAGACTATCAAGGACATAGAGGTCGAGGCCACCGTGGTGGCAGGCAATGTCGTTTATGGTTCATTTTAGCTGCTGTTTTATTGAGAACAGAGAGGTCCGGGTAATGATTTACCGATTTTTGCGAAAGTTACTACTGACTGCCGGAAATACATTATTGCTGCTTTTTGGCTGTAACGCGGTCGCAACGCCCTACTGGATAACGGGAGGGACGCTGATTGACGGCACCGGGGCGGAACCGGGACCGAACCCCGGTATTTTCATCAATGAAGGTAACATAGTCTCTCTTGGTGAAACCGACTCTTTGCCGGCTGATACCAGGGAAATCAATGCCGAGGGAAAATGGGTGCTGCCGGGACTGTTCGACCTGCATGCGCACATTACCTTCAAACTGGCGGGCGCCCGGGACCTGGAAGACGACGTGAGCAATGCCTTCCGTTCCGAACGTTTCCTGGAACGCTACCAGGAAATAGGTGTGACGGTGATACGGGACGTGGCGTCCCGCTACCATGTTGGTTACTCGCTAAAGCGGGCCCAGCGGGACGGGCTAATCGGTGGCGCCAGGATATATGTATCCGGACCCTTGATTACCACGACAGGTGGGCACGCCACGGAATTTCAGCCGTTGATACCACCGATATGGGCGGTGGAGGCCGACGGGCCGTGGGAATTTCGCAAACGGGTGCGCGAGGCGGCGAAACTGGGAGCAGACCTGATCAAGACGACGACCCCGTATACACTGGAGGAACTCAGCGCCGCGGTTGAGGAAGCACATTTATGGAAGCTGCGCCTTACCGCACACCTGGGCGGCGCCCAGGACCCGTATCATACTTCGGGACGGATAGCCGTTGACGCCGGGGTCGACAGTATGGAGCACCTTTATCCGTTCGGTGATGATGACGTGTACCGGGACATGGTGAAAAATAATATCAACCTGGTCCCGACCATCGGCTATCACCTGCGTGAACTGGCGGGTCAGTACACGTATGATGCCGCCTACCTGGAAAAGCACCTGGGCCATACCTATGAAGGCATGGTTGAACGGTTCAGGAGGATGCATGAACTGGGGGTGAAATTTGCCGTCGGCACGGATTCCAACGCAAAGGATCTGGCGACCATAGACAAGGTGTATCTCCAGGAACTGGAGGGGTTCACGCTGGGAGGTCTGACGCACATGGAAATCATACAGGGGGCCACCCTGATTGGCGCGGAAACAATGGGACTGGAGGCTCAGGCCGGGAGTATCGAAGCCGGTAAATGGGGAGACGTGATATTGCTTGATTCAGACCCGTTGGAGAGCCTTGAAGCGATGGTAAAACCGTGGCTGGTGATACAGAACGGCAGGGTCGTCTTCCAGAGAGCGACAGACTGAGAAATCGATAGCATCACCTGATGGGGTTTTGACAAATTCACGTTTATGCACAATACTTCTCCATTATGGCTTTTCACCGACGCCAGATAAGTCTCGCAGTAGTCGTGCTCCTGTTGGGAGGCTGGTTGAGTGTGGTATGCCAGGCCTGCCTGGCGCACCCCGGCCTTAATCACCAGCCTGCGCAGACGTCAGAAAGCGGTCACTGCGGTGATAAGACTGAGCATGAACCTGCCGGCTACAGTACCGGCGGCGCCCTGCAACCCTATGGCGACGCCTGTGAATGCGATGGCGTTGCTGCCGGCATCAAGCCCGGCGCGCATAAGGAAGTGTTCAATTTCAACCCTGTGGCGCTGGTCCATGGCTTTGGCTGGACGCGCAGGGCAGAGGAGCCGGATCCATATCCGGTTAAAGCACTCTCTCCCGGTTATCCGGGATTATCTCCCATCGGCAGTTACCGAGTACAGATAAAGTAGTCCGCCCGTATTGAACTCTCGATTTTTATTCGTGGACTTCATTACGGGAGACAACCATGCTTTATTTTATTCGGCCGACGCGCCTCAAAACACTATTATGTTGTATCACGACATGGGTCGTCCTGAACGGCGCCGGCTTAACCCGGGCCAGTGCAGACGAAGCCGTACTTGCCCTTGCGCAGGCTGAGCGGCTTGCCGGGGACAGGGATGCCCTGGGACAAAGTATCAGTGCAAGGGCACAGGCCCTGCGCCACCAGTCCGTAGCAGACGGGCAGTTATCCGACCCCAGGTTCAAACTGGGAGCCGTCAACTTTCCGGTTGATTCGTTCGCGCGCGGCCAGGAACCCATGACTCAACTCCAGTTCGGCGTGCAGCAGACCTTCCCGCGCGGCCATACCCTGCGTTACAGCAGGAGCAGGACATCTGCCATGGCAGGAGTTGAAACCGCGCGCGTTGCCGAGCGCAAACTCAGTGTGTTACGCTCAGTTCGAAAAGCCTACCTGGAACTTTATTTTCAACTGCAAAACGAGAAGATACTCGCTGAACACGAGCGCTTGTTTTCACGCTTGCTTGATGTTACGCAACGTCAATACGCGGTAGGCCGTGATAACCAGCACGACGTACTTCTCGCGCAACTGGAGTTATCGTTATTACAGGACAGGCGCGCCGAAATTGCCGGGTTGAAGGAGGCGGCTGTTGTGCAACTGTCGAAGTGGATCGGCGCGCAGTACGCGGTCCTGCCGTTACCCGATGAGCAACCTGTACTGCCTGCTATTCCTGCACTTGACGGGATCATCACGGACCTGTCCCGGCATCCGCTGATCCTTGCCCATGACCATACGATAGACGCCAGCCGCTACCAGGTATCCATCGCGGAAGAACAGTATAAGCCGGGCTGGTCCATCGATGTTACTTACTCGGAACGGACGGGCAGTGATCTGCAGGGAGGCGGGAGGGAGGATTTTCTCTCCGCCATGGTGCTGATGGACATCCCGTTGTTTACCGGCCAACGCCAGGACAAACGAGTCCTGGCCGGCCGCCAACGGCACCTGGCGGCTAAATTCGCGCGCACTGATCAACTGCGGGAACTTGCCCGCCAGGCAGGACGTATCCATGCCTCGTGGAGGCAACTGGGAAAGCGTTATGAATTCTATGAATCTCACACGAGCATCGAAGCACAACAAAATGCGGACACGACCCTGAAGGCCTACCGGAATGACGTGGCGGACTTCACCACCTTGATGCGGGCCCGGTTGCTCGAGTTGAATACACGCCTTGCGATGATCCGGCTGTCCGTAGACCGGGCAAAGGTGCAGTCGGATTTATTATATTTTGTCGGAGATGAGCAATGAAACAGGGCTTGATGCTTGCCGGCGCACTATTGATCGGAACGGGTGTCGGAATAACCATAAATCGAGTAATCGACGGCCCGCGCCTTCCCGATAGCGAAACGCCAGCCACCCGCAGCAGTCCGGCGGCAATGGCGGATGAACCTTTGTACTGGGTAGCGCCTATGGACCCGGGTTATCGAAGCGACAAACCGGGCAAATCTCCTATGGGGATGGACTTGATTCCGGTCTATGCCGATAACGGGAACGCTGCCGGTTCCCTGGTAAAAATTCTGCCGGAAGTCGTAAACAACCTGGGCGTACGGACCGCACCGGTGCGGCGCGAGACTCTGTCCCGGAACATCAGCACCGTCGGATACCTCGATTATGACGAGACCCGCATTAGCCATATTCACACCCGAACCGAAGGCTGGATAGAGCGCCTGACAGTGCGCGCCGAAGGCGAACAGGTGGGTAAGGGACAACTCCTGTTTGAGTTATATGCGCCGACCCTGGTCAATGCGCAGGAAGAGTACCTGCAGGCGCTGGCAAGCGGCAACAGGTTGCTGTCCCAGGCATCCGGTGAGCGCCTGCTCGCGCTCGGGGTATCGCCTGCACAGGTGAAGCAACTGGAGCAAAACCGCAAGGTGGCGCAATACGTCAGGTTTCACGCGCCTCAGAGCGGTATTTTGTCCCGATTGAACGTAAGGGAAGGGATGTACGTGAAACCGGATACGGAGGTGATGAGCCTGGCCAACCTGGACCAGGTATGGCTCCTGGCCGAGGTATTTGAAAGACAGGCAGGCTGGGTAAAAAAAGGGCAGGCGGCAGAAGCGCGTCTGCCGGCGTTACCGGAGCGCACCTGGTCGGGAGAAGTCGAATATATTTATCCTGACCTGGACCCTGTGACGAGAACTCTGCGCGCGCGGCTGCGGTTTGATAATACGGAACGCCTCCTGATGCCGAATATGTATGCCCACGTGGAAATACACGGTGAGCCGGCCAGAGAGATTTTGACCATCCCTAACGAGGCGTTGATACACGGCGCGGACATGACGCGGGTAGTTATTTCGCTGGGCAACGGCAGCTTTGAAGTACGGAAAATCAGGGCCGGCATGGAGAGTGACGACAGGGTTGAAGTACTGTCCGGTTTGGAGGAGGGTGAGGAAATTGTCGTATCGGCACAGTTCCTGATTGATTCGGAGGCCAGCCTGAACGCCGGGCTACAGCGCCTGCAGTCCTCGGGGGATAAAGCGGCGGACGCATCGAAGGAGCGCTAAGAATCATGATTGAACAGGTAATCCGCTGGTCGATATATAACCGGTTCCTGGTTGTGGTGCTGGCCGTACTGTTGGCGTTGGGAGGGCTTTTCGCGCTGTTTGAAACGCCGGTGGATGCGATCCCCGATCTTTCGGACGTTCAGGTTATCATCAAAACGCCGTTCCCCGGCCAGGCGCCGCAAGTCGTTGAAGACCAGGTGACCTATCCACTCACCTCGGCCATGCTGGCCGTTCCCCACGCGGTGACCGTGCGCGGCTATTCGTTTTTCGGCAATTCTTACGTGTACGTCATCTTTTCCGAAGGCACCGACCTGTACTGGGCGCGTTCGCGCGTGCTTGAATATCTCAGCCAGGTGACCGGCCGTCTGCCGTCGGGCGTGAAACCCCAGCTTGGTCCCGATGCAACAGGTGTGGGCTGGGTCTACGAGTATGCCCTGGTTGATCGAAGCGGAGCACATGATCTATCCCAGTTGCGTTCTCTGCAGGACTGGTTCCTGAAATATGAATTACAGGCCGTACCGGGTGTGGCTGAGGTTGCAACGGTTGGAGGAATGGTGAAGCAGTACCAGGTCGTTATCGACCCCGACCTGTTGCGCGCCTACGATATCACGCTGGCGACGCTGCGCCAGGCAATCAGGAGGGCCAACCAGGAAGCCGGCGCATCGGTAGTTGAACTAGCCGAAGCGGAATACATGGTCCGCGCAACCGGTTATATCAGCGGATTGGAGCAACTGCGCGAGATTCCGTTAGGAGTCAGCATGCGCGGGACGCCGCTGCTGCTGGGCGACGTTGCGGACGTGCATACAGGACCGCAACTCCGACGCGGGATTGCAGAGCTGGATGGGGAAGGAGAGGTGGTCGGCGGCATCATCGTCATGCGCTGGGGAGAGAATGCCAGGAAAGTCATCGGCGACGTGAAAGGCAAGCTCAGGGAACTGGAAAAAAGCCTGCCTGACGGCGTGGAAATCGTTGAGACCTATGACCGGTCAGGATTGATCAGCCGCACCATAGACACCTTGAGGAATGCCTTGTTGGCTGAGTTGTTGCTCGTAACAATCGTCTGCATATTGTTTCTGCTGCACCTTCGGTCCGTGATATCCGTGATTATCAGCCTGCCACTGGGCATCCTGATGGCATTCCTGATCATGTACACCCAGGGTGTCAATGCCAATATCATGTCATTGGGGGGGATTGCCATAGCGATAGGCGTTATGGTGGATGCAGCAGTTGTCATGATCGACAACGTGCACAAGCATCTCGAGCGCGGCTCCGGACGCGGGGAGCATTGGCAGACCGTTGCCGCCGGCGCGGCCGAAGTAGGGCGTCCGTTGTTCTTTGCCCTGCTGATTACAGGTCTCAGCGTGCTGCCGATCTTTACCCTTCAGGCGCAGGAAGGACGCATGTTTTCCCCCCTTGCATTTACCTGGCTGTATGCCTTGTTGTCGGCAACGGTAATGGCGGTAACCCTCGTTCCCGTGCTGCTGGGGTATTTTATGCGCGGACGGATTGTGCCTGTTGCCGACAATCCCGTCATACGGTTGCTTTCCGGGATCTACCGTCCGGCGCTCCGGTTCCTGCTGCGCCTGCCCTTGACGACGTTGTCTGTCGCGCTGGTTCTATTACTGGCTGGTTTATGGCCGCTAACCCGCCTCGGAGCCGAGTTCATGCCGGAACTGGACGAAGGTGACCTGATGTACATGCCGACGACCCTGCCGGCGATATCTGCGGGGAAGGCCCGCCAACTGTTGCAGCAGACCGACAAGCTGATCCGCACCGTGCCTGAAGTTGAAACTGTGTTCGGCAAGATCGGCCAGGCGGAGACAGCCACGGACCCGGCCCCCATGACGATGATTGAAACCCTGATCAGGCTCAGGCCCCGTGACGAGTGGCGCGAGGGTATGACACTGGAGAGCCTGAAACAGGAACTCGATGCGCTGGTACAATTGCCGGGGGTCACCAATGCCTGGGTAATGCCCATCAAGACACGCATAGACATGCTGGCGACGGGGATCAAGACACCCCTGGGCATCAAGGTTGCCGGTGCGGATCTACAGGTGATAGAGGACATTGGTTACCGGATAGAACAGGCTTTGAGGGATGTCCCCGGCACGGCATCCGTGTACGCAGAACGGGTCACCGGCGGCCGCTATATTACCATAGACATCAACCGGATCAGTGCAGCCCGCCTGGGTTTGAATATCGACGATATTCAGGATATCGTCCGCACCGCCATCGGTGGCATGAACGTAACGATGACTGTGGAAGGACTGGAACGATACCCGGTCAATATCCGCTACCCGCGCGGGATGCGGGATTCCCTGGAGCGGTTGCGCCAATTGCCGGTAGTAACACCTGCAGGCGCCCGGATTCCACTGCAAGAAGTTGCAACCATCAAGGTAACGGACGGACCGCCTCTGATAAAAAGTGAAAATGCGCGCCTCAACGGCTGGGTTTACGTGGATATCCGGGGCAGGGACCTCGGCAGTTACGTAAATGAAGCCCGCAACCGGATCGCGGCTGAAGTGGAATTGCCGCCGGGTTATTCCCTGGCATGGTCCGGACAGTATGAGTACATGAAGCGGGCAATGGAAAGATTATCAATCGTGGTACCCGTGACTCTCTTCATCATATTCATCTTGTTATACCTGAACTTCCGCAGTATGACCGAAGTATGCCTTATCATGGCAACCCTCCCGTTCGCCTTCGGCGGGGGAGTATGGTTGCTGTATATTCTGGACTTCAATCTATCCATCGCCGCAGGCGTCGGATTTATCGCCCTGGCAGGCGTTGCCGTCGAAAGCGGGATAGTAATGCTTGGATTCCTGAACAAATCATTGAAAACGATAAGTATTACCGCAGCCAATCCGGAACCCGAACTCCTGATCGAAAATACGGTAAACGCCGCCGAACAACGCCTGCGGCCGATCATGATGACAACCTGCTCAACCATAGCCGGCCTCCTGCCGATCATGCTCATCGACGGCACCGGATCGGAAGTGATGCAACGCGTAGCCGCGCCCATGATAGGAGGAGTACTGAGTTCAACCATCCTGACCCTGGTAGTCATCCCCGTGATATTCCATCAATGGAAGTGCAGAGGAGGCCCCAAATAATAAGGAAACCCCAATCAAAAGCCCTCCAGACAATATGTTATGTTAAATAGACAAAGTCTATTTAACATAATATATATTATGCGCATATTGTGGGGGTATGAAAAGATGCTTGAACAGAAACCTGGAGTTCTGAAATAAATACCTGGTTAAAAGCAACGGTTCCGGCGTCCTACATGAGAAGCCGAATCAGTTTCAGTAGAGGTTGTCCTGGTATTCCTGGTCCACCACTCCCTGTACCTCCTCCTGCGACATCGGCACGCCTGCCTGTTCTTTTACGACCAGACCGAACGGCGGTATCACCCCTTTGGCAATATGCCGTTCGGGATCCCAGAGTTTTGAACGTATCAAGGCCTTGCCGCAGTGCATGTATGCCTTGGTGACTCTTATGAGCGTGGCCGTTTTGGGTAATTTGGATCCTGCCTTACCGAACTTGAGAAGCTCCTTGTCCAGCACAATTTCCGCTTCACCATGGACGCGTAAAGTCTCTGTTATTCCAGGTATGAAAAATATCAGTGAAACCTTGGGGTTTTCCACTATATTGCCGAATCCCTCGACTTTATTATTCCCTGGTCTATCGGGAATTAGCAGTGTTTTTTCATCAATTACTTTAACAAAACCGGGAGCATCGCCTTTCGGCGAGACAGCCGGTTGGCCGTCTGACCCCGTACTCGCAAGGCATATGAATGGCGAGTGCTCGATAAAGCGCCGGTGGTGTTCATCGAGTTGTTGTTTTTCTACCGCAACGGCGATATGCAATGGTTCGCCGAAATGATCGCGTAACTCCTGCGAATCAGTGATGGAGTCCAGGACCATGCTTTACCTCCGACATTTACTTGGTCAACTCATTATGATAGAGTAATTACTGTTCAATTCTAACATGGAAACATGGAGATCATCATGGAGGTAAAAGCGTGATTATCACAGATACACTGAAGGCTGTACGCCGGCTGGAAGCCGCCGGTTTCAGCCAGGATCAGGCAGAGGCAATGGTGCATATTCTTAATGAGCACAGTACGGAATTGATTACCACTACCGATTTGAAAAGTGTCCTGTCCCAGTTTAAACGTGAACTGGTCATTACCCTGGGCGGTCTGATGATCACGCTGACAGGCATCATCCTGGCCGCAATGCGTTTTATCTGAACAAGTATTCCCGCGTATTCTTGAATAACCCGGTTTTATTCCTGTCAGGGCCAATGAAATCATCTACCCTGCTCTTTTTATTCCTGGTGCAACTCATGCTATGCGTGCGGGCGGATACTGCCTTGCAGACGATGATTCAGGAAGATTACCCTTATCTTGAATCCCTGTACCTGCATTTGCACCAGAATCCGGAATTGTCCTTCCATGAGGAAAAGACCAGTGAGCGGATGGCAGCCGAACTACGCGGCCTGGGTTTTACGGTAACGGAGAAAGTCGGCGGTTACGGTGTCGTCGGCGTATTGAACAACGGTGAAGGCCCTACGGTATTGTTGAGGGCGGACATGGACGCCCTCCCCGTCCTTGAGAAAACCGGCAAACCCTATGCCAGCAAAGCGACCACGGTCGATGAACACGGGAATACGGTGAGTGTCATGCATGCCTGTGCCCATGACGTGAACATGACAGTTTTTATCGGCGCCGCCAGACGTTTGACGGCCATGGTCGATAAGTGGCAAGGCACCCTGGTAATGATTGCCCAGCCTGCCGAGGAACGCGGCGCCGGCGCCCGCGCCATGCTGAAAGATGGCCTGTTCGAGCGCTTCCCTAGACCGGATTACAACCTCGCCCTGCACGTCAGCGCTTCAAGGCCCGCCGGCGAGGTTATTTATACCAAAGGGTATGCCATGGCCAACGTTGACAGTGTCGATATTACCGTTTACGGCGTTGGCGGGCATGGGGCCTATCCCCATAGCACCAAAGACCCTATAGTTTTGTCCGCCCAGATTATCAATGCCTTGCAGACCCTGGTATCACGCGAATTGAAACCCATTGACGCCGGTGTTATTACGGTCGGCTCGATACACGGGGGCACCAAACACAATGTCATCCCCGACAAGGTGGAACTGCAATTAACAGTACGCTCCTATACGGATGAAGCGCGCAATACGCTGCTCGATGGCATTAAAAGAATAGCAACCGGCCAGGCCATGACCATGGGTCTGCCCCCCGACAAGTTGCCGGTGGTAACCATCAAGGACGAATTCACGCCTTCGGTCTATAACAACCCCGACCTGGCCGACCGTATCGTAAATGTTTTACGGACCGTTCTGGACGAGGAACAGCTTATTCCCGGAGAGCCCGTTATGGGAGGCGAGGATTTTGCTCAATATGGCCGGGTGGAACCGAAAATACCCAGCCTGCTTCTCTGGATAGGCGGTGTCGAAGCCGGTAAATACGTTGCCGCAATGGAAACGGGCGAGGTCCTGCCCTCCCTGCACTCCCCTTTCTTCGCCCCGGACCCGCAACCGACCATCACGACCGGCGTTGAGGTGATGACGACCGGCGCGTTGGACTTATTAGGTGCAGAATAATTCTGTCAGGGAAACCGTCTGGTGGTCCTGATTGTTCTTAAATCATCCCCATCAGTAAAGTAGCAATCCCGAGAAAACTCAAAAAACCCATAACATCCGTTACGGTCGTCAAAAAAATGGAAGACGAGGTAGCCGGGTCCTGGCCTGCCTTGATTAACAGAACAGGGATCATCGCGCCGGAAACCGAAGCGATAATCATGGAAGCAACCATGGAAATGCCGATAATCAGGCACAGGCCCAATGACTGGCTCCAGATATAGACACCCAAAGAGGTCGTCAAGGCTACGGCAATGCCGTTCCACAAGCCCACGTTGAATTCCTTGAATACCAGGCGCAGCCAATGCCGCGGCCAGACCTCGCGAAGGGCCAGGCCGCGCATGGTGACGGCCAGGGCCTGGGCGCCGGTATTGCCCGATTGCCCGGCCACTACCGGTAACAATACTGCCAAAGCTGTAACCTGGGCTATGGTCTGTTCGAATACGCCGACTACGGCAGCTGCCAGGAACGCCGTGGCAAGGTTTACCTGTAACCAGGGCAGGCGTTTTTTGATGGCGAAAGATGCGTCCGACAGCGCCCGCTCGTCCTTGCTTACCCCTACCATCGTCTGGATGTCGACGATGGCCTCCTCCCTGGCAGCATCGAGCAGGATATGGTGTTGAATAATGCCGATCAAATGCCGGTCGGCATCCACCACGGGCAGATCCGTCAAGCGGAATTTATCGAATATGTCCACCAACTCCTCGCTTGTAGTCGTTACCAGGGCTATTGCCCTGACAGGCTGGGCTATTTCGCCTAAACGACTCTCCCTGCGCGCCAGTACCAGGTCCTGCAGTTCAACCATGCCGGTCAACCTGTTTTCGTCATCCGTGATATACAAAACCCTGAACCCGGTTTGCCGGTGAAGCCGGAGTTTCTTCACGACGTCCCTTACTTTCATATCCTGCGTGTAGTAAACCACCCTGGTATTCATGAGGGCGCCGGCGCTGTCCGGCTCATGACTCAATGCCCGCTCGAAATCCTGGACGACATGAGGATTTAACAGGCTGAGGCAGCGCTTGCGTTCCTCGTCGGCCAGGGAAGACAAAATAAGCGCGCCCCTGTTGGGATCAATCCGGGAAAGTACCTGTTGAATTGTATTGCCATCCAGGTGAGCGAGTGTGCGGGCGGCAATGACAGGGGACAGCGCCTCCCAGATACTGACCGACAAAGCCTGAGGCAAGCCTTTCAGCACGTCGGCAATTCGCTCCGTGGGCAATTCTTCCATATAATGAACCGCTTCCGCCGGATAACTCTGAAAGAAATCTCTGCGCAGGGAAGCGCTTATATCAGCAATTGACCTTGTCATTTCAGTGCCGTTCAGACTGTGCGGGGGAATCGTTGCCGGACAGCATGTCTGCGCAGGCGGTCCAGAACAGTTCACTTAACGAAAAGACACCGTCAGTGATGTCGCTGGTCAGCGCTGGATTAACAGGCGCCGTATCTAAAACCTCCTGCACCCTCTCCCTGTGTAATACGCCGGATAAACGCCCGCCTCTCTCAACAACAGGCAGCGCCGTAACCTGTTTCCATGCCGGGTGTGCGCCCGCCGATACCAGCGCTTCCCGTGGAGATAACCGGTGTGTGGACGGCTCGCATAACCGTGCGATTTTGGTTGTATTATCTGCAAACAACAGGTTCTTCAAGGCAATTACACCTGTAAATTGCTGCTCACTGCCCGTTACAAACAAGGTGTCGGATATATGGTCACGGTTTTTTTTCAGGAAAGCCCTGGCCTGTTTCACCGTTAAACCCTCGTTCAGGGTAACGGGGTTGCTTTCCATCTCCGCGCCGACACTGTCCTTTGGGTAACGCAGGATTGTTTTAATCCGGTAAGGGATATCTTTGCCGGCAAGCAGCGCTTTTTTTTCCGGCCCCGGCATGTCCCTGATCAGGGCGGCAGCATACTGTACGGGCAGGACCTTGATGATCTCCATGGCCTGCTCCGTGCCCAGCGTTGCCAGATAATGGCAGGCACTGCGCTTGCCCAGGTGCCGGACTATGCTTGCTGCCTGTTCCGTAGATAATGTCGCCATAAAAGCCCGCATCTCATCATACCCGGCAGATTCCAGCAGCCGAGCCACATTGTCCGCATGTTTTTCTATAAATCGCTGTATGACAGGATCGGCAGCCATCTAATCTTCCTCATCCAGCAGAACACATGTCTCCTCCTGGAATAACTTTGCCGGAATTATTGCCTGGCCCGAATCGGTATCGAGTATCACCGTAGTTTTTGATAACTCGGATATTTCTCCCTCCACATCACCAATTCGTACGCGCTGCCCGGTGTGGTAGTGCCTGCTCAAGTTCCGCAGGGCGATAATATTGGCAACAGTTGTTCCTGCCCCAAATCCGAATGCCAAAGCGAGAGACAGCAAGACAGCGGATATCAATAAGACGAGTATCTGAGCTATCAGGTCAATGTCGATACCCAACTGGCCTAATCCAATAATAATCGTCAAGGTAATTACCAGGATCCGTGCGGCATTTCCCAGTTGTTCTGCCTGCTGTATGCGGGAGTCGCCGAGCCTGGCAGCCAGTTTTTCCCTGGTAAAATCGCCCAGTACGAAACCTGCCCAGATGATCAGGGCAGCGACCAGGATGGAAGGAGAATAATCGATGAGCTTGTTCAGCCATTCGGCAATGCCAGGCAAGCCCAGACTCTTCGCGGCGGCGGTAACGAAAAATATAATTACGAGCCAGTATATGATCGTCGCTATGATGCGAGTGATGGGCCAGCGCACGCGAAAATAGTAGGAACTGATGCCTGTCCTTTGCGCAAACTGTTCCAGCCATTTTCCCAGACGGATAATCAATGAACGAATGAGAGCCGCAACGAGCAGACCGGCAACAAGCAGCACCAGGGCAGTGAACAGGTTGGGCAGGTAGGCCATGAATGTGGATATAAACTGGTCGAAGCTGTTGGTTAACAGATCTTTCCAGTCATCATATTGTTGCTGCATGAGACCCTCCCATGGGTGATAATTCTATTATAATACTTTGGTCTTGCGAAATTCGTGGCGGATAACGACGCCCCTTCGCCCCATCCAATGCTGTAAATCAGGTCCCCGGTATATACTGTAAACAATCTCTCCGGTTCGGACCGTCATGAGGGGTGTCTGTCACCATGGAAAATAATGAAAAGCACGGGATATCAGCAGAATCAGATGACGTACTGGTCGCATCATGCAAGGCTGAGAAGCCTTATGGCACGACAGCATTCGAAAAGCTGGTGCGGCGCTATGAGTCGTTGGTATTCCGGACATGCCTCAGGTACCTGAAGTTGGAGAACGAGGCAGAAGAAGCGACACAGGATGTATTTCTACGGTTGTTTTTCAACATTGACAAATTTGACGGCCGCGCATCGTTCAAGACCTGGCTTTTTCGTATTGTCGCCAATATCTGCGCTTCGCGATACCGGTCTTTACGGCGTATCCATGAGCAGCGCCAAGCCTGGCTTGAGCAATTTGAAATTATTGAACAGGGTAATTCACCAGCGGACAAAATCGATCTGGAGGATGCTCCACTGATTAACGCATTGGATATACTCGCTGCACCTGATCGCGAAATCCTTATCCTGAGACATATATCAGAGCTGAGTTTCAAAGAAATCTCACAGGCTCTGGAATTAAATCTCAGTGCATGCAAGATGCGACTTTACAGGGCTGAACAACGCCTCAAAGCTGCAATAGAAAACCAGCTATGAAGTAAAACTCTATCATTCAGTACCGGTTGTGCCTGAAATACAACCGGTATCCCGCTCGTGTCTTGTCCGGCTTAATGCAGATATATTTTTCTTGCTGTGACTTTTTTACGCCTGACAAGCGTCTAAAACAATTGAGTGCAGTAATTTAACAAAACAACTCCAGGTTACCGGCTATGGCGAATATCAGCAAAACAGATGAGCAAAGGGTCAGGCGGATTATGTCAAGAGTTAAGACGAGTGTAGCGCTCCGTGACGTATTGGCATTCGGGCTGGGCCGTATCTGGCTGGTTCTGCTTGAATTGCTTGCCGTTGTTTACAAGCTTGTCAATACCCCGGCCACCAAACACAGTGGAGAGTCCCTGGCGGATACCAATGCCGGCCGGTAGTTACAGAAAGCAGATTTATTAGTCGTAGTGGTTACATATAAACGAGAGGGTCCAAGACATGAATGATGCAACCAATACCATACCGGGCATGGATTTGCCGATTGAATGGAAAAATACCGTTGTCGAAGCGATGACTGCGCTTTGGACAAAGATCGCCGTGTTCATTCCCAATTTACTCGGTGCAATCGTGATCGTCGTCATAGGCTATTTGTTATCCCTGCTGCTGGCGAGGATCACCACCGCAATACTCACAAAGGTTAAATTCGAAGTGGCCAGCGAGAAAACCGGGCTGAACGGGACCCTGGCGAGAGTAGGGATCAAATCCTCGGCGTCAGAAATTGTAGGCAAGCTGGTCTTCTGGTTATTCATGTTGACGATTCTTATTTCAGCCTCGGAGACGCTCGGACTGGAGAACGTATCCAGGACCATCAACACCTTTGTAGAATACCTGCCTAATGTGATTGCGGCTGCATTGATTGTTGTGTTGGGCCTGTTGCTGGCGCACTTTGTCCGTACTCTTGTCGAAACGGCAGCCGAAGGATTGGGCTTCGGATATGCCCGTGCGGTCTCACGATTGGCATATATCGTGCTCATCGTCGTAGTGGGTACTCTCGCCATCGATCAGCTCGGGGTCGAAACCGGTTTGCTTGATCAGGTTATCGGAATTATTTTGATCGCAGTGGGGGCTGCACTCGCAATCGCTCTTGGTCTGGGCACCAGAGGCGTGGCGCAAAGTATCGTTTCCGGTGTGTATGCGCGTGATTTGTATAAACCCGGCGCCAAACTTCAGTTTCTCGAGTATCAGGGCACCGTAGAAAGTGTCGGTTCAATAACTACAAGCATTCGGGTTCAGGATGGAACTTTAATTCACATTCCGAACGAAAATCTTCTTCGGAATGTTGTCAGCGAAAACACTTCATAAGCAAAGTTGCAGCGGTTGATACAAGCGGTAGACGTATATGGCATATCCATTGCCAAACCGCTTGTATCTTTTTTTGGGTTGCTCCCCAGGCCGGATATTCCGACCCTGTCCGGTTGTAAGTCAGATTGAATAATTCAATAGGATTACTTAATGAAAATCGCCATCGTATATAACCGGGAAAGCAAAAGCGTCATCAATTTGTTTGGTGTGCCCAATCGCGAGCGCTACGGCATTCGCGCCATTCAACGTCTGGTCAAGGCATTGCAGGGTGGCGGGCACCAGGTGATTGCCCTGGAGGGTGACAAGGACCTGATAGACAAGCTGGAAGAATTCATGCCGCGGGCGTTGAAGGGCGAGCGTCCCGGTATGGTATTCAACCTTTCCTACGGTATCCAGGGACAGGCCCGTTACACCCATGTGCCCGGGATGCTGGAGATGGTAGGGGTGCCCTACGTGGGTTCCGGTCCGCTGGCCCATTCGCTGTCGCTGGACAAGGTGGTCGCCAAGATGATCTTTGTGCAACAGGGGATACCCACACCCGATTTTGTGGTGCTCGATGCGCCCGATTATCCCGACCCTGAGATAGAGTACCCGCTTATCGTCAAACCCAAGAACGAGGCGGTCTCCATGGGCATCAGGATCGTGAACGACGCCGACGAATTGAGGGAGGCCGCCGGGTTTATTTTCGACCAGTTCAATCAACCGGTGCTGGTAGAACGCTACATTGAGGGCCGGGAGATCAATGTCGGTTTGCTGGGCAATGGCACGCCGGACGTATTTCCGCCGGCGGAACTGGTGTTTGGCGAGGGCGGCCCCAACATCTACACCATGGAGGATAAAAAAAGCAAGTCCGGCAGGGAAATCAAGATCCTCTGTCCTGCCCCGCTCGATGAAGAGCTGACAAAACAGGCCCATGAAATTTCCATAAACGCATTCAATGCGCTGGGTTGCTATGACTGCGCCCGCGTCGATCTGCGCCTGGATGAGGACGGCAATTTCTATATCCTGGAGATCAACAGCCTGCCCAGCCTGGGTGAACACGGCTCCTACGTGGCGGCAGCCGAGGCCATGGGTATGGATTTCGCTGCGCTGGCCAATCGGTTAATTGAAGTGGCCAGTGCGCGCTACTTCGGCACCCCCAACCCGCCCGAACTGTCTTCCTCGGCCAGGGACCCCGACACTGCTGCTTTCACCTACCTGACCCAACGGCGTGACCGGCTGGAAAAAAAGGTGGAGGAATGGGCAGGAGTTTCAAGCAGGACCGATGATCCCATCGGCACCTCCCTCGCCGCTGACAAAATAAATGACACCCTGCTGGACTGCGGCCTGCTGCCGATGCGGGAACTGACCGACAACCGTGATGTGTGGTGCTGGCAGACCCGGCGCGGCCTGGATGAGGGCACCTTGCTGATCGGCTTCCTGGACGTGCCCATCAACCCGGTTTTCAACGTGGAACATTTCCGGCGCGACCCCGAATGGCTCTACGGTGAAGGCGTGGGGTCATCCCGGGCCTCACTCGCAATGCTGGAATACAGCTTGCGCGCGTTACGCGCGGCCCGAAAATTGAATAAATTACCGTTGGGTGTCCTCTATTATGCCGATGAAGGCAGGGACTGCATAGAAAGCAGGGAGTATATTACCCGGGCGGCAAGGCAGGCAAAGCAGGTTCTTGTTCTGACTCCCGGAAACCTGGATGACCACGTCGTCACCGCGCGCAGGGGGCAACGCCGTTACCGCTTGCTGGTAGAAGGCAAGCCGCAGAAACTGGGTCAAAGCGGCGTGCGCAGGGAGGTGATGCGCATCGTGTTTGCCAAACTGGAAGAACTTGCAAAATTATCATCCCGGGCCAACCGTATCGGGGTCTCGGCAGTGGATATAGAGTCTGAGGCCTTTCCCGGCCTGCTGCCCCACAGGGTCAACGTGATGATTCAGGTTTCATATCCAAAACAGGATGTTGCAAAGGATATTGAACAATCCATGAGAAGTGTGCTGAAGGGCGAAGGCGTCAAGTGGAACCTGGCGTTGCTGTCTGAACGCCCCCCCATGCCGGAGCGCCGCAAAAACAACACGCTGGTCCGGGATTATATGGCTATTGCCGATAAATGGGACATACCGATAAAGACGGAAGCGTCGCTATTGCCATCGGCCGCGGGACTGGCGCCTGATTTCGTGCCGGTCCTGTGCGGCGTCGGCCCCGTTGCCAGGGAGTTATATACCAGTCGCGAGTCCGTCTCCCGTATCAGTCTCGTACAACGCACCTTGCTGCTGTCGGAATACCTGCTGTCACAGGCTGACTGATTTGAACAGGCAGTCAAAACAGTATATGGATACCGAGCTGGTTGATCCCCGGGATCGCCGCATCGTTTATCCGCAGCGTGTCAGCATCGGCAAAAAAGGCATGATTGCGACTTCACACTACCTGGCCACCAATGCAGGCGTGGAAATCCTGAAAAACGGCGGCAATGCGATAGATGCGGCAGTAGCGGCAGCGTTCGCCCTGGGTGTGGTGGAACCCGCCGCGTCGGGCCTCGGCGGGCAGAGCATGGCGCTCCTGTACCATGCCGATTCCAAAAGAAAGATTGCCCTGGATGGCGGCACGCGCGCGCCTAACCGGGTTGTTCCGGGGGAACTGGATCGCACCCTGAGATTGCGCGGGCACAAGGCGACGACCGTCCCAAGCACTCCTGCCGTGCTTGCTTACATCCTGTCCAGATATGGCACAAAACCGCTGGATGAGATATTGCAACCGGCGATTTATTTTGCCGAACAGGGGTACCCTGTTTCAGCTTTGCAACATTACCTGACCAAACGGGAACTGAAATACCTGAAGCAGGGAACGGCCGCCAAATTCTTTCTCAGAAACGGGACACAACCCTGGGCAATCGGCAGCATATTCAAACAACTGGTGCTGGCGCAAACATTCAAACGCCTGGCTGAGGCCGGCATCGAAGATTTCTACCAGGGAGAGATAGCGGCGAAGATACATGCCGATATGGAAGCAAACGGCGGTTATATCCGGGATGATGACCTGGCGCAGATTCCCTGGCCCATAGAGCGGCGCCCCCTGGCAACGCGTTTCTCCGACCTGCGCATCTTCACATTCGGCCCGCCAGGCGCCGGCCGCACGCTGATTGAAACGTTAAACCTGCTGGAGCAGTTTCCCGACAGGTTACAGGATCCCGATACACCGGAAGGCGCCCTGTTGCTGGCTCATGTATTGCGCAAAGCCAACCTGGACCGGGCCGACCAGCCTGATGACCCTGCCCTGTTCGCCCAGGAGTTGGAAATGGGCCAGGATATTACCGAAAAAAGCTATGCAGCCACGATTGCGAAACGGATCAAGCGCCGAATCACCACCCAGGGAGAAACCACCCATTTATCAGCCATGGATAACCAGGGCAACGTGGTAGGCATCACCCAATCCATCGAACAGGTTTACGGTTCCTTTACCGCAACGCCGGACCTGGGTTTTTTATATAACAACTACATGACCTCTTTTGAGTACAAGGACATCACCCACCCTTACTTCCTGCGCCCCAATGCCGTCCCCTGGGCGAGCGTGGTACCGACCATTGTGTTCAAAGGACGCCAACCCTGGCTGGTCATCGGTTCCCCGGGCAGCGAGCGCATAGTGTCGGCTATCGTACAGGTCCTGCTGCGCCTCCAGCGTGGCGCCCATCCGTTCGATGCCGTGGAAGCCCCGCGCATGCATTGCTCGGTACGAGGCAGGGTGTCGCTGGAAGCCTCCCGTTTCCGTGACGATATCCCCAAACTGTTGAGCAGGCATGGATTTGAGATAGATGTCCGCGACCCCTACTCGTTTTACCTTGGCAGCGTACAACTTGTCATTCGGGAAGCGCCGGGTGAACTCATGGGAGTCGCCGACCCCCGGCGCGACGGCTCGGCTGGCGGTACGGATTGAGCATCTTGCCTCTTGCCCTGTCCGCCCCACACAGCGGCGTAAAAATCCCGGTTGAAATCAAACAGATCTGTGCGTTGACCGCGCAGGAGGTCATTGAGGACGGCGATGTAGGCGCAGACGAGATTTATTCGCCGCTGGAACTCCATGTCGCTGCTTTCCGGAAATCTGATTTTGCCCGGGCTATCGTCGACTTGAACCGGGCTACCGACGATTTCAGAAAGGACGGGATCATCAAAACCCATACTTGCTGGGATGTGCCGGTTTATCGTGAATACCCGGACGCTGACATGATTGCACTGCTGATTGAAAAGTATTACATCCCATACCACCGGGACCTGGCGGGCTTCTCAGCGATGCAGGATGTGCCGGTATGCATAGACTGCCACACCATGGCGGAGTACGGGCCGCCGGTCGGCCCGGATCCGGGTCAGGAGCGACCATTGATCTGTCTGGGAAATGCACATCATAAAACCTGTCCGGAACAGTGGATCACATTGCTCGCAGAGATCATGGAAGCGGAATTCAGACAGCCTGTCGCCGTTAACGCCCCCTTCGCTGGCGGGTATATCACTCAACATTACGGTCAGCGCAAGCCGTGGATACAACTGGAACTGTCCCGCACGAATAAAGTTACAAACCAGGACAAAACAGCAGGACTGCTTAACGCTCTACGCCAGTGGTGCGCAACTCTGTTCCCGGGTTAAAGAAACTCTGACCCCGCCTCAACCCGGAAGCAAACGGTCCAGCGCTACCAGTACGCCTACCGCTACAGTGGCGGTGCTGTACATTCTCACAGTAAGCTGCTGGACTATTCTATGACTTCATGTTACTTCTTTGGCCTCATCAGAAGCGCCTAAATAAGCTATGGCATAACCCAGATGATGCTGAGTATGACAAGCAGTGAGCATGGGATACCTTTTTTGTTGAACAGGTGTTGTTTGTACTATAATCGGCGTTATGGACAAGCAGAATCCACAGATAAGTCATTCAGTTGTTACCTGTGATCCGGAGATTCTGGGAGGAACGCCCGTTTTCACCGGTACGCGAGTACCTGTACGCATATTATCAGAGCATCTTGAAGCAGGTGATCGCCTTGATGATTTTCTTGACAATTTTCCCAGTGTAACCCGTAATCAAGCCACCCAGGCTATCAAATTGGCCCTCGACCAATTCGCAAATCAAGGAGATGAAATTACTCCTTGACGAGTCCGTCCCCCGTCTTTTGGCCCGTAGTTTCCCTGGTACATTTGACATCAGAACGGTGCCTCAAATGGGCTGGGCTGGAATAAAGAACGGCTCATTATTGACGCTTGCAAGCCAGGAGGATTTTGATGCTCTCGTTACAACGGACAGGAGCATGGAATATCAACAGAATCCGGATACTCTACCAGTCACCATCATTGTTCTTATTTCGTACCGTACGCGCGTTCAGGATTTGGAGCCACTGATACCCAAAGTGGTATTGATGTTAAAAACCAGGCCTGAGATCGGGGTCTACCACTTTTCGTCAGATAAGGCCGTATGGGAGGAAATTTATTCCTATGGCAAAAAACGGGCATTAGAAAATGACATCACGGAAGATGACGTCTTGAATGAAATCAGGGCTTATCGGAATTTCAGTTGAACACCCTTCCCCCGGCCACGTTCACTGTAGCTGCTGAATTGGTCCTCAAAGAACCAGGCTGCGCTGACGGAGCAGTCCAGCACCAGCGAAGCTACTAGCGCCGTCCTTCCTTCCGTAAGTCATCTATGGACAGGCCGGTACCGAGTCGAGTGCCCGCACGGATGCTATCCATATAGGTGTTAATTGAAAATGAGTCAAAAGTGGCGGCTTGCTTCAGTTCATCTTCCTGGAACAGTTTGATCCTGCCGTATTCGCCATCGTAACCGGCTTCGCGGATCACGTCTCCCTTGCGCATACGGGCAATAGCCTCGGGGATCAGGGAGGAATTGGAAAGGTTTTTGATCTCCTCCAGGGGGATGTCGTTCAGTATCCCTAATTCCGCCCCGAGTTTATGCAGTAGTTGTTCGTATTTGTTTGCCACCCGCTTGCTGTTCGGGCCGACGCCTTCCGTTTCCGCGATTACCTCCGGCAAGGGAACCAGGCTGACAAAGGGATCGGTAGTTTCAGGCGCTTCCCCTGCGGGGCGATCAGCCAGTTCATGTACACGGTGCATCACGCCCAGGGTCAAAGGCTTGTTGCACACGGGACAGATACCGCCCAGTCGGCGACTTTCCTCCGGTGACAGGCGGACATTGCATTTGCGATGCCCGTCCATGTGGTACTTGCCCTCTTCCGGAAAGAATTCCGCGCTGCCGCCGTAGCCCTCACCCGTTTCCAGGGCGCGGCGCATGGAAAAATAGTCCAGATCAGTGTTGAATATACAAGCCTCCCGTCCCAGTTTGGCCGGGGAATGCGCGTCCGAGTTGGAGACCAGGCGGTAACGATCCAGGTCCGAGACCAACCTTATCATGTCCGGGTCGGCTGAGAGGCCGGTCTCTACGGCGAATATGTGCTCCGCAAGGTCGCCGTAACACTCGCCTATGGAATCGAAGCCGGATTTTGACCCCAGGACGGCAAACCAGGGGGTCCAGATATGGGCCGGCACCAGGTAGCAGCCCTCCCCGGCTTCCAGCACAATCTCCAGTAAATGGCGGGAATCCAGGCCCAGGATGGGACGCCCGTCGGACTTGATGTTGCCGATGCGGTCGAGTTTGCGGTTGATAAACTCCGCCTGGTTCAGGGTAGGCGCGTAGATCAGGTGGTGGATTTTGCGTGTCTTCTCGCCCTTTTTGTAGATGGTGGATATCTCCACCGACAGCATGAAACGGGTTGTGCCGTGACAACTCCCCGGTAATTTCTGCATGACCTCCTTTTCAATATCGTCGCGCAGACGGAACAGGCCCGGTTCCGCCGGCACCAGTTTTTCACTTAATTCACTGAACCATGCAGGATGAGTGAAGTCACCCGTGCCGATAACGGTGATACCTTTTTTGCGCCCCCAGAAGCTCAGGTGCTCCAGGTCGCAATCCTTGCTGGTGGCGCGGGAATATTTTGAGTGGATATGAAGATCGGCATAAAAATGCATGTCAGGGAATGAGGATAGGCGAACCGACGATGGATCGGTCTTCCAGGTGCCGGTGCGCTTCTGCGGCGTCTTTCAATGCAAAAGGCACGCCGTTTTCTACGTCCAGCAAACCGCTTGTTATCGCTGTGAAATAGCGCTGCGCCGACAGCAACAGGTCCTCCCTGTTACTTGTATATCCGTACAGCGTTGGCCGGGTCAGGAACAGGCTGCCGCGTTTTGCCAGTTCCAGCACGTCCAGGGAGTCCGGTTTTCCCGAAGCATTGCCGAAGCTGACCATCATGCCCCTGGGCCTTATGCAGTTCAGGGATTTCATGAAGGTGGCCTTGCCGATGGAGTCATAGGCGATATCGACCCCCTGCCCGTCGGTCAGTTCCCTTACCTGCGGGGCAAAATCCTGTTGATGCAGAAACACTTCTGAACAGCCATTTTCCCGGGCAATGTCCATCTTCTCTTCGGAGCCGACAGTGCCGATCACCCTTGCGCCGATGTTACTGGCCCATTGGCACAGAATCCTGCCCGTGCCGCCGGCCGCGGCATGGACCAGCGCCGTCTCCCCTGCCTTCAGCTCATACAACCGGTGAGTCAGGTACTCAACGGTCAGGCCCCGGGTCAGCGTGGTCCCCGCCACTTCATTGGAAATACCCTCGGGCAGGGGCACGAGCAGGACCGCGTCTATCACTCTTTCCGAGGTGTAGGCGCCCAGGGGCTTCGAGGCATAGCCGACCCGGTCCCCGGGGTTGAACCCGGTGACGCCGGCGCCGACCGCTTCAACGACGGCAGCGGCCTGGTCGCCGGGTATCAGCGGCAATTTAGCCGGATACAGCCCGGAACGGTAATAAGTGTCTATGTAATTCACGCCGATGGCGGTGTTGCGCACCAATACTTCACCCGGACCTGGCGCGCCGATGGGGTTATCCTGGTATGACAGTACCTCGGGGCCGCCATATTGATTGACAAAAACTGCCTTGCTCATGGTTGTCCTTCCTGATTAGTCGTTTATTGACTATTATGCTTGGCTGGAAAAATATAACAAGATAATACATTGTCAGAGAAACTTGTCCGGACATGTACGCGTTAAAATAATTTTCATGAGCGGCACACAATCAATCCAGGACCTCATCGAAGACCACGCGCTGGAACGGGTGCCGGATAATGAACGGCATGGCTGGCTCGCCATGTCCTGGAACACTGTCGGCATCGTTACCACGCTGGTGCAGATCTATGTGGGCGCACTGATCACCTTCATAGCGGGTATGAAAATTGCCCTGTTGTCCGGCGTCATCATTGCACTGGTGGGTGGGACTATCGGCTGGAGTGTCGGTCATATCGCCTACAGGACCGGCCTGGCCAGTGGGGTAATGGCGAGAATTCACGGCTTCGGGATCAAAGGGTCTGCCATCGGTTCATCCATCTATGCATTCATGCTCATCGGCTTTATCGCCGCTGAAAACGTGTTGCTCTACCGGGGTTTCCTGTTTTACCTGAACCTGGAAGACACCCTGGCAAACCAGGTAATCATCTATGGCATTTTCACGATTGCCTGGATCCTGCTGACCGCTTACGGTTTTAAACTGGTCACAAAGGTTTCATCAAGCATGGTGATCGGATTTCTTGTTGTCCTGTTGTACATCCTGTTCGCTATTATTTTTTCAAGTGAACAGAACTGGCTTGACGTTCTCTTTTTTGATTCCCAGGTCTCCACGGAGACCCTGATAAATACCGGCGCCACGTCTGACCTGGCAAAACTGGCTTTCGGCATCAATATTCTGGCCGGCTCTGCCGGCGCACTGGCGTTACTCGATGCCGACCTGGGCCGCTATGCCAGGAGTTCTGCAGATATCGGTATTGCGGCTTTCCTGGGCAACTTTGCGATGGATGTGCTGATGGTGTTCATAGGCGGCGTAATCATGTATGCGGGAATGCCGGTACTGGTCGAGTATTACGTCGATAACGCGGGGATGTCGGTCGCGGACGCAACAACCATCGCCATCGAAAACCCCGACAGGGTCGCTGCGGCTTTCATCATCTTCGGCGGCATACTCGGCACCATACTGATGGTGCTGGCAAACGCGAAAGCCCAGGTTTTGAATACCTATTCCTCGTCGTTGTCCCTGACGAACATTATGGATGCCATATTCGGATGGAAACCGGGCAGGATCGTCTTCGTGGTCGTCGCCAACCTGCTCTCATTGCTGTTCCTCTACGGAGAAATTATCAGCTGGTTCAAATCCTTCCTGGTAATTCTCAGCGTCCTGACCATCAGTTTTTCCGGCATAATGATCGCCGATTACTTTATCGTACGGCGCTGGCTGAGACATGAAGATGCAGTTCCCGGGCGAAACCTGCAGGTAAACTGGGCCGGTGTCATCACCATTATTTCCTCGTTTATCCTGTCCCACTACGTTTTCAACAGTATTATTCCCGTCGAGTTTGTTACGGCGATAATCGTCTCGTTAACCCTGTATCCGTTATTGAGGATATATCTGCGGCAGGGTTAATATTACTCCGGGAACTTATTACAGATATATATGAAACTGGCGAGCGTACACCACCAGGGCGAAGATATGGTCGTTGTCTGTCTTGATGATGACCGCCTGGTCGATATCAGGAGCCTGCTTGAGTTAATCCCCGGCCGGCCAGGCCTTGCCGGCATAAACGATATGACTGAAATCATACGTTCCGGACAGCCATTGCTGGATAAGGTCGAGGCTGCCCTGGAAATATCAGGGAGGGGAAGCAATACAGCAGAAACCATTCCCGCCCGGGAAGTGCTCTGGCATCCACCGGTGCGCATGCCGGGAAAAATCTGCGGCGTAGCCATGAATAATTCGGCAAGCAACGCGAGGAAAATCAGCGCGCCCGGCCATCCTGCATTTTTCCTGAAGCCTGCTTCCTGCCTTACAGGACACAGGCAGCCCGTTCGGATACGTCCCTATTACGGCAGTGTGCATCCCGAACCGGAACTGGCGGTCGTGATAGGCCGGGAGACCAGGGATGTGCCCGCTTCCGGCGCACTTGACGCAGTGTTCGGTTACAGCATCTTCAACGATATTACCGGTAACGGCATGCGCGCTGAGGATATGTTCGAATACTGGGCAATATACGCCAGTGAAGACAATCCTGCCGGAACCGTCAGGGTCAGGCAGCACTTGTCCTACGCCGGCCGTTACAAAGGTTGTGACACCTTCGGCTGCTCGGGGCCCTGGCTGGTGACGAAAGACGAGATAACGAACCCGGATGAATTGAATGTCTACTGCAGGGCCGGAGATGAGTTGCTCGCCGAGGACAATACGAAATTTTACAACTACAAGGTGGCGGAGATTATCAGTTTCATAAGCCAGTTCCATACGCTTCATCCCGGCGATATCATTTCCTGCGGCACCGCCTTCAAATCCTGCGGCACCGCCTTCAAACCTTCGGCCAACCGCAAGTCTATCCACCAGGCCGATTTCCAGGTCATCGAGGGCCCGGTGGAGGTCAGTATTGACGGTCTGGGTACACTGGTGAACCATATCGTTATCGAAGAGAAGGAAATCGGCCAATGGCGCCTGGACCGCGGTAACCGGCCGGCGCCGGATAAATAAAACTCCACGTGGGTATGCTGCAATGAGAACATCGCTGGTTTGTGCCTCGCATTCGCCGCTGCTGTATTGTTATGCCCGGGAACCGGAAGACTGGGACGGCTTGCAACGCGCCTTTGCCGAGAGGTCCCGCGCCGTCGCGGAATTTGACCCCGAACTGGTGGTTGCCTTTGGTTCGGATCACTTCAACGGTTTTTTCCTGAAGACCATGCCGGCCTTTTGCGTGGGCTTCAGCGCCGAGGCGGCCGGCGATATAGGCGGATTTGCCGGCCCTCTGGTTATCCCCGGGGAAATTGCGGTTGACTGCGTGGAATACCTGCGGAATAACGATATCGACCCCGCCGTATCCTACAGGATGACTATCGACCACGCTTTTTCCCAGACCATCAGCGTCATACTCGGCAGCCTGGCGGCGCGTCCTGTTATCCCTGTTTTTATCAACTGCATCACGACACCTTTCGTGCCTTTCAGGCGTACCCGTATGCTGGGAGAGGCAATCGGACGTTTTGCCCTTGCTCTTGACAAGAGAGTGTTGTTTCTTGCGTCAGGGGGGATGTCACACCATCCCACGCGCTATTATCCCGAGCATGGTAAGGGTGAACAGGAAGTTGAAGCCTGGAAATTGTCAGGTGGTGATGACCCGCAATCACTGACGCCCGGGCAATGGCTGGGACGTCTGGATGTGATGCACCATGAGGGCGCCGGGATGATAGCACGCGGTGAGCGCACAGCCGGGGACATGCGCCTGAATGCGGAATCGGATCAGCGTTTCCTGGACCTGCTCACGCAGAACAGGCTGGAAGAATACGATGACTGGGACCAGTACGAACTGGTTGAGCGGGCCGGTATCGGTTCCATGGAACTGCATACCTGGATTGCCGCTGCCGCCGCGCACAGGGCTGCCGGCGGCAGGATGCCTGTCCAGGATTTTTACAGTGTTATGCCGGAACTGGGTATCGCCGCAGGGATCGTCCACGCGGATTAATACAGTGCCCGGCGCTACACGCCCAATGCCTCAGCAGCTTTCCTGTGGCTGGCAAGCAGACCAGGGACCCGTTTTGGATCCGCCCTCCCCCAGCCGCATTCAGTACCGATGCCAAAATCCCTGACATATTCCCGCGCCGCCTCAATCCGTTGCCGGTCACCGTCGCCATCATCATGGTGTATAAGACCCAGGTACAGCCTGGTATCGCCCCTGAAGTTTTTTAACGGCATAAAATAAGCGTGGTCGGTCCGGCCCTTCGGCACGGGGATGTGCAGGAAGTCCACCCCGCGGTTGACGCCACCGATTATACCGTTCATCAATTCCACGAGTATTCCCGCGTCCTTCGGCATCACCAGGTGCTCATCGTACGGGGTGCCGTAGCACAGGTGGTAACCAAGTTTTACGTCTGCCGGCACGGCGTTGCCGAGCACGGCCAATTCACTGAATATCCGGTCCTTGTAGTCCGGGGGACGATATGGGAAGTAATCCTCAAATATCAGCACTTCCTGGCATACGTCATACTGTATGTACAGGTCTTCATGGGGAATATTATCCAGAATCCCGTTCAGGGCATTCAGCAGCGATTTCAGGTAGACGCGCTGGTAATCGTCGTACGCTTTGTGGCTGACGTACATGTAACAACTGGACATGGGTGTGGGCAGGCATACCTGGAAACGGACATGGGTGGGTATTACCCCCTCTGCGCGCAGTTTTTTGAAGATGCTGTAGGAATACTCTGCCGCCTTGTCGTAACCTGTCGGAAATTCCACGTCATCAGGGTTTATCCCTTCCCTGAAACGCAGCAGGGGCAATGAGCGTAACAGCTTGCCATCCCACTGGTACAATGTCAGTTCAGGTACCGTCGGATCGATTTCCATTGCGGGATGTTCCACCAGCATGGTTCTTTGAAAATATATCCAGCGGGCCCGTTCACCGGTCTCGCCATCAGGAATCTTGTCAAGGTACGGACCCAGTTCGGCGCTGATTTTACGAAACACCTGCTCACAGTTGTCCATCGCAATACTGCCCACAAGGTGGACGCCGGCGAAGCTGTTTGATTGGTTCACAGTTTTATCCCTGCAGGTAAACAGGATCGGCAGACTCCGTTGACAGAGCGGTTGTATCCGGAGTCACGTGAGGTATTATGCATGTCGTATGGTGATATACCGAAGCAATGATGTCGAAAGATAACATAATACAAAGCGAATTTCCCCAGGCGGAAGGATTGATATACCTGAATCATGCCGGGGTGGCTCCCTGGCCGGCGCGGACCCGGGATGCAGTGGTTGAATTCGCCCGGGAAAACGTTGTCTACGGCGCCAGCAGGTACTACCTGTTCATTGAAAAAGAAAACCGGTTGCGCCGTCAGGCCAAGGACCTTATCAACGCCCCTTCAGTTGATGATATCGCCCTGTTGAAGAATACCTCCGAGGCCTTGTCGGTAGTGGCCGCAGGTATCAGGTGGAACCGGGGCGATAACGTAGTGACGTCCGCCGAGGAATTTCCTTCCAACTGGATCCCCTGGGATGCGCAGAAGATACACGGCGTCACACTGAAGAAAGTACATATCAGGGAGCGGTCTTCAGAACAGGCATTGATTGAGGCCTGTGATAACCGCACCAGGTTGCTGAGTGTCAGTTCCGTACAGTTCAGCAGCGGCATCAGGCTGGACCTGCAGTTATTGGGCGACTTCTGCAGGACAAATAACATCCTGTTCTGTGTTGATGCGATCCAGAGTATCGGCGCCCATGATATCGACGTGCAGAAAATACAGGCCGACTTCGTCATGGCCGACGCTCACAAGTGGATGCTGGGTCCGGAAGGCATCGCCCTGTTTTATTGCAATGAAGCGGTTCGGGATGAATTGAACCTGTACCAGCACGGGTGGCACATGACGACAACGCCGGATGACTTCGACATCCGTTCCTGGCAACCGACAAAGACCGCCAGGCGCTTCGAACCGGGATCAAACAACCTGCTGGGCGTACATGCCCTTTCCGCCAGCCTGGGTCTGATAGAAGACCTGGGCATGAGGTATATAGAGCGGGAACTGGAAGCCAGGGTTTCATACCTGATGGAAAGACTGGCGGAGCATGACCGGATACGCCTCATCACGCCGGGCGATTCGGACCGAAGATCGGGGATTGTCGCTTTTCAGGTTACCGGGTCAGAGCAACAGGAACTGCATAAACGGCTGATGGAGAACCAGGTAATATGCGCATTGCGCGGCGGCGCTATCCGCTTTTCTCCCCATTACTATATCAGCATGGATAAAATTGATAAGTCACTTGATATATTAACATCAACTATTTGATAAACAATTATTTTATTTTATCTATCGAAAACAGATTGTTAAAATTTCCGGTTGTCGAAGAAATCACATCAGTTACATCAATTTCATGCAGTTCGGCAATTTTTTCCGCGACATGACGAACGTACGCGGGCTGGTTCTGTTTGCCGCGGTAAGGAACCGGCGCAAGGTATGGCGCATCGGTCTCAACCAGGATCCGGTCCAGGGGAAGCTGCCGGGCCACTTCCTGCAGGTCTTTTGCATTGCGAAAGGTGACAATTCCGGAAAAAGAGATATAAAAATCCAGGTCCATCGCCTGTTTTGCCGTTTCCAGGTCATCAACGAAGCAATGCATTATCCCGCCGACAGCATCCGCTCCTTCTTCCGTGAGGATTTTTATGACGTCTCCCCGGGCTTCGCGACTGTGGATAATAAGGGGTTTATCAATCTGTCTTGCTGCGCGAATATGGGTGCGAAACCGCTGTCTTTGCCACTCCAGGTCGCCCTGGCTCCGGTAATAATCCAGGCCTGTTTCACCGATTGCTATCACTTTCTCATCATCGGCAAGAACCAGCAGGTCTTGTTCCGTCAATTCGATTTCCCTTGCTGAATTTGGATGCACGCCTGCCGACGCGGATACGCAGGAGTAGGAATCGGCCAGATGTTTGATTTCAGGATAGGATACAAGGTCTATCGAGACACACAGAATATGCCCTACTCCCGCCTCCCGTGCCGCGCCGATTACGGCATCCGCGCCACCCTCCATCTCTATCAGTGGGATATGGCAGTGTGAATCGATCAAGTACGGGCTTTGCATGGTTATTTCATCTGCGTTAATCTGCGTCATCTGCGGATAATATATTGTGTATGGATTGCCAGAATACGATTATTTCCTCCAGCAGGCTTTGCTTGTTCAGGTTGGTCTCACTGGTCAGGAGGTGGTAATTCTTCAGGGAGACATCGTAACAGTCAAGCAGCGCGGCAAGGGACATACCATCCGCGACGCGCCGCAGTTCAGCGTCAAAATCGGATTGACGGGTAGATTTGCCGGCTTCCGTGGCGCGTAGAGCGGCCATTCTGCTGAACAGGAACAGTAACCGGTTCATCACTTCGGCCGCATCGTTTTTCTGCCATTTTTCGGCAATCCTGACGGGGTCGGCGTACGGCAGGGCGGCTTCCTGTAAATCTTCCAGCATTTCCCCGCGGTTGTGCAGCGCATCGGTTTCGTCCAGGTCCAGCGCCCTGAGCGGCGCGTCTCCCGCAAGTTCGAGCAGGTCGTTGGTCTGTGCAGGATCGTTTATCCGTTTACGCAGCCACTCGGATGCCGAATGCCGGTCTGTCCGGTTGAAACTGATTAACCGGCAGCGACTGCGAATGGTGACGGGCAATCTGGCAGGTTGATAGGAAACCAGTATAAGCAATGTTGACAGCGTCGGCTCTTCCAGGGTTTTCAGCAGGCTGTTGGCCGAGTGCCGGTTCATGCCCTCAGCCGGTTCTATGACGGCGATTTTACGCCTGCCATACTGATTGCTGAGCTGCAGGTAGGCTATCATGTCGCGGATAGCATCCACCTTGATTTGTGAACCATTATCTTCCGGACTTATCAACCTGATGTCCGGATGATTGCCGGCATTAAACAATATACAGGATCGGCACTGTTCACACGCCGCGCTGCGCGCCGGTGTTTCACATAACAGGTACCGGGAAAGTTCCAGGGCAAACTGCCCCATGCCGCTTCCTTCCGCCCCGCTCAGCAACAACGCGTGGGCCAGCCTGTTCCGGTCGGCGGCAAGCCGGAGCTGTTCCCATTGTTTCAGCTGCCAGGGATAAGGCATGAGCATCGTTCAGGGATTGTCAGCATAAACCGTTTTCCCTGAGTATCGTCCGTATTTCGTCCGCTATTTCATCAGCTCCCCTTGCGGCGTCGATGACGCGGATTCTTTCAGGATATCGTTGGGACAGGTCCAGGTAACTGCGCCTGACACGTTGGAAAAAACTTATAGTCTCTGCTTCAAGCCGGTCAGGTTTACTGCGCTCACCGATTCGGGCGAGACCGGTTTCGACCGGGGCGTCGAACAACAGGGTCAGGTCCGGCCTGAGCGTGTTCTGAACCATGTCCTGAAGCTGGGCTATCAGCTTTTCATCAACGCCGCGCCCTCCTCCCTGGTAGGCAAACGTAGCATCGGTGAACCTGTCGCAGAGTACGATTTTACCTGCCTTCAGCGACGGTTCTATCACATCGCGTATGTGCAGACGGCGGGCTGCGAATACCAGGAGCATTTCCGTCATCCCGTCAATGCCGTTATTACCGGCCTCTAACATGATGTTACGGATGGCCTCCCCGGAACTGGTGCCGCCGGGTTCCCTGGTCATGATGACCTTGCCGGGGTGCTTCCCATCGAGCAGGTCGAAGGCTTTTTGTGCCTGGGTGGTTTTGCCCACCCCCTCTACGCCTTCAAATGTAATAAAAAAACCTGTCATTTTATTTTAGCTGGTATTCTGCTACTGCCCTGTTGTGTTCTGCAAGAGTTCGGGAAAAGTGGTGGCGACCGTTTTCCCCCGTTGCGACAAAATACAGGGCTTCTCCCGGTTCGGGTTGCAGCGCTGCGCGTATTGAAGCTCTTCCTGCAGCGGCGATGGGCGTAGGCGGTAATCCCCTGTAGCGGTAGGTGTTGAATGGTGAATTGATATCCAGGTCCTTGTGCCTGATGTCACCGTCAAAGCTCTCTCCCATCGCATATATCACGGTAGGGTCCGTCTGCAGTTTCATGCCCCTTTCCAGTCGGCGTATGAATACACCCGCGATCCGTTCCCTTTCGTCGGCAACCGCTGTTTCCTTTTCAATCAATGAAGCCATTATCAATGCCTGGTAAGGCGACCGGTACGGCAATCCGGCCATACGCAGTTCCCATTCCTCGTTTAATACCGCTTCCATCTGCTTGAATGCGCGGCGCAAAAAATCAGCGTCCGTGGTTTCCGCCGGGAAATAATAGGTGTCGGGGAAAAAACGTCCCTCTGCGGAATAACCGGGATAACCTATTTCCGTCATGACGCGTCGCGGGTCCGTTGATGTCAACACCCTCCTGATGTGCGGGTGTTCGTGAAGCGAAGCCATGATCTGTCTGAAGGCCCAGCCTTCCGGTATCGTCAGCGCATGTTGGGTAATTTTTCCCGCCACTATCATATCCAGCAGAGAAAGGGCCGTGGCGCCGGGTGCAAGCTGGTACTGGCCGGCCTTGATCAGGCCGTCCACCCCGCGAATTTTGCCTTCAAGTTCCAGGTATAGCGGGTAATCGAACCAGCCCCGCCGGGCCACCTCATCGGCAACGGCAAGCAGGGACATGCCTGGCTCGATAGCGAAAAGTTCGGTGCGGTCCAGCTTGAGCGGCGCAATCAACTGTGTCTGCATGTCATCATAAAGCCACCATCCGACCAGGATGAACAGAATGACGGGGATGAATAGCAGTTTCCGCATCAAACAACAGCAATCACGTTTTCGCTGGTCAATTTATTCATGATTTCGAGGGCCGTATCAATGCCGTTGAACACTTTATCGCCGATCTGCCTGACCGGCCAGACACCTATCACGCTGTTGCAATAGAATACTTCATCTGCCTCATACAATTCTTCCGGTTTTATCTCCCTTATACCTGTTTCATTACCTGCTGCCTCATTCCGCTCAATTATTGATTTTCTTATCACGCCTTCGATACCGCAACGGGACAGGTCCGGAGTTACCAGTTTACCGTCTTTTACCATGAACAGGTTGCTCATTGAACCTTCTATGACATTGTCATGCGGATCCAGCGCCACACCTTCCGGATAAGGCGTGGCTGCGATCTCGGAGCGCAGCAGAACCTGTTCCAGCCGGTTGAGATGTTTGATGCCGGCGAGATCGGGCTGATGAACAAGGCGGCGTGTACATATATATGACGGGATGCCCTCCCGGTAATATGCCGCCGGATAGACCGGGCGTTCATGGACCGTCATTATCCTGTTGGGCGTAACCTCTTCAGGAAGTCCATAACCCCGCCCAGCCACACCACGGGTAACGACGATTTTCAGTACTGCCGTTTCGTGTGAGCGGCAAAGCTGCAGCGCCTCATGCTCCAGCAGGTTCCTGTCCGGACAGGTTATGGATAAATGCCGGCAACCTGCTTCCAGTCTGGCAAAATGCGCTTCACGGCAAAGTGGTTCTCCTGACTGGACCGCGATCGTCTCGAACACGCCGTCGCCGAACTGAAGGCCGCGATCATGGATTGATATGACGCCGCCGGGTTCGCCGTTGACCAGTGCGTCTATCACCTTATGAGGACTTGTTCAAAGATTCCCATGATTTATATCCGCTTCAGAATGACACACCCGTTAGTGCCGCCGAAGCCGAAGGAGTTGCATATCACGTAGTTTAATTCCATATCCCGCGCCTCATGGGGAACATAATCCAGATCACAGTCGGGATCGGGATTATCCAGGTTAATGGTAGGAGGCGCCACCTGATCGCGTAATGCCAGGGCGCAGAATATGGTTTCAACACTGCCGGCGGCCCCAAGCATGTGACCGGACATGGATTTCGTAGAGCTGATTACCAGGCGTTTTGCATGTTCGCCGAAAACCGACTTGACGGCATTGCTTTCGACGATATCACCTGCCGGCGTTGAGGTGCCATGGGCGTTGATATAGTCGATGTAGGTTTTGTCGATACCTGCGCTCCCAAGAGCCATTTGCATGCATCGTATCGCCCCTTCGCCATCCTCGGAGGGCGCGGTCATATGGTAAGCGTCTCCATTCATGGCGGATCCGATGAGCTCGGCATATACATTGGCGCCCCTGGTTCTCGCGTGTTCAAATTCTTCCAGGACTATTACGCCCGCGCCGTCACTCAACACAAACCCGTCCCTGTCCCTGTCCCAGGGCCGGCTTGCTTTTTGCGGTTCGTCGTTACGTGTGGATAGTGCTTTTGCATTGGCAAATCCGGCCATGGACGTGGGAGACGAGGCAAACTCAGCGCCGCCTGCCACCATCGCGTCCGCATCACCATGCTCGATGATCCGGGCTGCTTCACTTATGTTATGGGTGCCGGTCGCGCATGCGGTCACAATGCTGAAATTAGGCCCCTTGAAACCAAAGCGAATAGACAGGTTGCCGGAAATCATGTTGATAATATTGGCGGGGACGAAGAATGGCGAGATCCTTCTCGGACCGCTGTTCAGGATGGTGTCACGCCCTTTTTCTATGCCTGAAATACCGCCTATGCCGGAACCGATAGCAACCCCGATTCGATACGGGTCAACTTTATCCGTGTCCATCCCTGCGTCATGCACCGCCTGGATGCCCGCCGCCATACCGTAATGTATGAAGGTGCCCATCTTTTTTTGATCTTTCCTGGGGATAAAGGCATCCAGGTCAAGGTTCTTTACCAACCCGGCTATCCTCACGGGATATCCGCCGGCATCAAAGTGAGTAATCGTGGAAATCCCACTGTTGCCCGCTAATGTGTTCTTCCATGCCTCCTCGACTGTATTTCCCATAGGGGTAACCAGGCCGAGGCCGGTGATAACAACCCGTCGTTTATTCACTGTTCGGAAAATTATTGATCGTATATATGAAAAAAGGCCGCTTTCGGTTATCCAGTGAAGCGGCCTTGTCAGGGACTAGTCAGGGCAGTTATTCAAGATGAGTGTCAATATAGTCGATTGCCTGCTGTACGGTTGTTATTTTTTCTGCGTCTTCATCGGGTATTTCGATTTTGAATTCTTCTTCCAGAGCCATCACTAATTCTACTGTATCAAGCGAATCAGCCCCTAAATCATCAACAAACGATGCTTCACTGGTAACTTCCTCTTCTTTAACCCCGAGCTGCTCTACAATGATTTTCATCACTCGTTCTTCAACGTTGCTCATGTGATATAACCTCCTTCTACGGTACTAAGACCAAAAGCCGATGTACGATAAGCCAAATAATCCCTGCTTTCAAGTTGTTTTTTGGCAATAAAAAAACATCTATGCAACAACGAAATATTATTATTGTGTTTCCTGCATATTATAGTCTCTGTAAAACCCAATAGAAAGACTTTTGCGTTTCTAGCAGGACCGTTATCAGGACAGGATACCAGGACGACAGCCAATATGCCTGAGCGGCCGATATCTCAGGCCATGTACATGCCGCCGTTTACATTCAGCACCTCGCCTGTTATGTAACCGGCAGCCGGTGATGCGATAAATTCGACAGCATACGCTACGTCATCGGCGAGACCAAGTCGCCCCAGGGGAATTTGTTCAAGCAGTTTTTCGCGCTGGCCGGCTGCGAGCTTCGCTGTCATGTCGGTATCGATGAAGCCCGGAGCAATGCAGTTGACAGTGATGCCCCGGCTGCCGGTTTCCTTGGCCAGCGCACGTGTAAAACCTATGATGCCCGATTTGGCCGCAACGTAATTGGTTTGCCCGGGATTCCCCGACAGCGCCACGACTGAGGTGATATTGATTATCCGGCCATAGCGTGACTTGATCATGTTACGCAGGCATAATTTGCTCAGGCGATAAACAGCATTCAGGTTGGTGTTAATGACTTCATTCCACTCCTGCTGCTTCATCCTCAACATCAGGTTATCCCGGGTGATTCCTGCATTATTCACCAGTATTGAAGGTGTTATGGACGCTGTTTTCAATACTTCATCCAGTTGTGCCACCGAATCATCTGCGCTTATGTCCAGTACGAATCCCCTGCCTTCTATTCCCGTTTCCCTGAAAAATTCTTCGATTCCTGCGGCGCCGGTTTCAGTTGTTGACGTGCCCGCAACAAAAGCGCCGGAACGCCCAAGCCGTCCGGCGATTGCCTTTCCTATTCCCCGGCTCGCACCTGTTACCAGGGCAACCTGCTCTTTGAGATGAAAGTCCATCTGCGGATTATATCAACAAGGCGGCTTCAAGGGACTCCCTGTCAGAAATGCCGGCGCAGACAATATTTTTATCGATGCGCCTGATCAGACCGCTCAGCACCTTGCCGGGGCCGCACTCTATCATTGCGGTGGTCCCCAGTCGTTGCATGGTTGTTACACAGCTTGACCACAACACGGATTGACGCAACTGGAGGACAAGAGCCTGTTTAATCTCATGAGGGTCGGTCTGCGCCCTGGCATCGACGTTTTGTACAACCGGTATTGCGGCAGGCATAAACGTAATTTTATTGACGAGTGAGTGCAACCTGTCCGCCGCAGGCGTCATCAGGCGACAATGGGACGGCACGCTGACCGGCAATGGTGTGACTCGTCGGGCTCCCGACTCTTTAGCGAGCAAGCACGCGCGCTCCACTGCAACGGTATCGCCGGCTATAACCACCTGTCCCGGGAAATTGAAATTCGCTGCTGAGACAACTTCACCCTGCGCGGCTTTGGCACAGACATCGATTACCGTCTCGTCATCCAGACCCGAAATGGCAGCCATGGCCCCTGTTCCATGGGGTACGGCTTCCTGCATAGAGCGGCCCCGTTCAGCTACCAGTCCGACCGCATCGGTAAAATTGATGACTCCGGCGCACACCAGGGCAGAATACTCGCCCAGGCTGTGTCCGGCCATATACATCGGGATGGTTCCTCCCCGCTCCTGCCAGATTTGCCAGGCGGCATAACTGGCAGCCAGTAATGCCGGTTGGGTATATTCGGTTTGATGCAGTTTCTCCTCCGGCCCGTTTATGCACAGGGACAACAGGTCATAACCCAGTACCGCCGATGCGTCGGCAAATGTTCTACCTGCCGCAGGGAAGTTTTTCGCCAGGTCAGAGCACATCCCCACGTATTGGGAGCCTTGACCGGGAAATACAAACGCAATTTTGTCCGCCATATTGCCTTTTTAATCGTTAATACCGGAGCAATGCAGAGCCCCAGGTAAAACCTCCACCAACGGCTTCCATCAATATGACATCTCCGCGCTTGATGCGCCCATCACGAATACCCACGTCAAGCGCCAGGGGAATTGACGCCGCTGAGGTGTTGCCGTGTTCCGCCACAGTCAAAATCACATCATCCATACTGATGCCCAGCTTTTTTACGGTAGCGGCAATGATTCGCTGGTTTGCCTGATGGGGCACAAGCCAGTCTATATCCGTTTTTGTCAAACCGGAATCGTCGAGGGTTTCATCTACGATCTCATCCATTTTCTGCACGGCAAACTTGAAGACTTCATTGCCGCGCATTCTGATAAAAGGCTCTCCTGTCGGTCCGGAAACTCCTGACGGCACTTTCAGGTAATCGCTGTAACTGCCATCAGCGTGTAACAATGTCCTGTAGATACCGGGCTCAGCACTGCTCCCAAGGATAACGGCGCCGGCGCCGTCGCCGAACAATACACAGGTCGAACGGTCTGTCCAATCCAGTATCCTGGAGTTCATGTCGGCGCCGATGACAAGTGCGCACCGGGTTTCCCCGGTGCGGATAAATCGATCGGCAATACTCAATGCATAAATAAAACCGGAGCATACGGCCTGTACGTCAAATGCTGCAGAACCGTTACGCAACCCCAGTTTTTTCTGCAACAGGCAGGCAGTGCTGGGGTAGATCAGGTCGGGAGTTGATGTGGCAACGATGATCAGATCGATGCTGTCAGGCTTGATTCCGGCCATGTCTATGGCGCGAAGCGATGCATTGCAGGCCATGTCTGACGTGGTCTCATCCTCCCTGGCAATATGCCGCTGTCTTATGCCTGTTCTCGATCGGATCCATTCATCAGTTGTCTCAACCAGGTTTTCCAGCTCGGAGTTATGCATGATCCGTTCAGGAAGATATGCGCCGCTGGCAATGATGTGCGAGTAATGCACCGGTCACTTCCCGGTTAACAGCACTTCCAGTCGTGAAGTGATACGTGCGGGTATATTTTTCTCAACTTCAAGAATCGCTTCTTCGATTGCGTGAGCAAAAGACAGGCGATCTGCACTGCCGTGACTTTTGATTACAATTCCGCGCAACCCGAGCAGACTGGCGCCGTTATGGCGCCTGGGATCGGTTCTCCTGCGAATGGATTTGAGAATCGGCATTGAAATGAGCGCGGCCAGTTTACCATACAGACCTCGTTGAAAGTTCATGTTAACGTGATGCAGAAAAAATTCTGCTACGCCCTCACTGGCCTTCAGCGCGATATTACCGACAAAACCATCACAAACAATCACATGGGCATCACCGGAATAAATATGGTTGCCTTCAACAAACCCGATGAAATTAAGGTGGCTCCTGTCCAAAAGGATTTTTGCTTTCTTTACGCGATCATTACCCTTGTTGTCCTCAGTTCCGACATTCAGCAGGGCTACTTTCGGCGCGCTGATGTTCTCAACAGCGCCGGACAACTCCGCCCCCATAACCGCAAACTGGAATAATTGTTCCGGACTGGAATCAACGTTAGCGCCAAGGTCAAGAATGTGGGTGTGACTGTTAATGCCTGGTATGATTGTGCATATGGCAGGCCTGTCTATGCCAGGCAACATCTTGAGAATATAGCGTGAGATTGCCATCAAGGCGCCGGTGTTGCCTGCGCTGACGCAGGCTTGCGCCTGCCCCTTCTTCACCTGTTCGATGGCGACTCGCATGGATGAGTTTTTTTTGTTACGCAGCGCTGAGGAAGGCGCTTCATCCATTGTTACGACTTCAGGCGCATGAAGCACCTGGATGCGGACAGCCAGTTCGTGATTCAGGTGGGCCAGCCTTGGTTTGATTATATCTTCCAGTCCTACCAGAAGAAGTTCGAGATCCCGGTGTTTTTTCAGAGAGTGTATCGCTGCGGGGACAATCTCGCCGGGCCCATGGTCCCCTCCCATGGCATCAAGCGCAATACGGTATCCCATTTCAGATCAATAACGATCTCAAATGCGGGCTATTCATCCTCGTCCTCGGTATTCAGCACTTTTTCTCCCCGATAATACCCGTCAGGGCTGACATGGTGGCGCCTGTGCACTTCACCTGTAGTCGGTTCAATTGATAAACAGGGGGGAGACAGCGAGTCGTGGGCGCGCCGGGAATCCCGTTTTGCGGTCGATTTTTTTCTTTGCTGTACAGCCATAATTCAAATTCTCCTGTTTATCCGGATTTTAGGGTCTTTAATACGTGAAACGGGCCTGAAGCGGTGTTGTCGCTATGTCTTACCTGTTCTGCCGCAGCGCATTCCTGCAATTCGTGCATGGGTGAAATCGGTAAGCCCAGTAAAATTTCCTCTTCAATAAAATCTGCCAGTAAAATGGTATCCTCCGTCAGCACCAGTGGTTCTGCTGAAGCAGGCAATTTATTCGCCGATCCTGCAAAAGTTATCCCGACGTTGATCGTTTCCGCAAGTTTTACCGTTACGGGTTCAAGACAGCGCTGGCAAGTCAACTGCATTTCCGTTTCATAACTGCCGGTGATACATGTCAATCCTTTCTCGGTGCGACTGAAAGCCAGTTTCAGGCTAACCATGCCCCGGCTGACTGCCAGTAACTTTGCAAGACGCGCCATTTCGTTCAATCCTACCTGCCCTTCCAGGTGAACGCCTTCAATTGCAAGGCGCTCGGGATCGATGTATTGAGGCAGGTCCGACGACATCAGAAACGGAAGTTTAGCGATTGCAGAACGTACTGTCAAACTATTGACTTAACAGCAGATTACAGATCATCATGTATAAATGGCTGCAGCTACGGAACTGATTCTGGCTTCTTCGTCGGTACACCGCATTGGATTGATGGAACGGTTGCGACTTCCTTTCCGCAGCCAACCGCCGAACATTGATGAAAGCATTATGGATAATGAAACGCCGGCGGCTTTAGTCAAACGCCTGGCTTTGGCCAAGGCCCTGGAAGTGGCTAAAAACCACCCGGACGCGCTGGTTATCGGGTCAGACGAGGTCGCTACGGTAAACGGACAAATCCTTAATAAACCCGGAGACCATGCAGGCGCAGTGAGACAGCTCAGGATAATGTCAGGACAGGTCGTGGATTTTCTGACCGGTATATGTCTCGTCAACAGCAGGACAGGGCACCGCCAACTTGACATGGTGACCGTAGAAGTCCATTTCAGGGTATTGACCGACGCCGGGATACACCGGTACCTGGATTGGGATAAGCCCTATGACTGTGCGGGGAGTTTCAAATCGGAAACCGCCGGCATTACCCTGGTTGACAGGATAAGCAGTAACGACAGCACTGCCCTGTTGGGACTTCCCTTGATAAGCCTGCAAAGGATGTTGCGTAACGAAGGTTATGTCATACCCTAGAAGAACGCACCCAGACTGCGAGAGAATTGATCCAGGAAGGTCTCCCGGTAAGTAAAGTCTACGATATCTTCAGCGCCGATAACTTCCCGGGCAACATAATCGGCGTTGCCCAGTTCGTCCACCAGACCCAACTCAATGGACTGTTCGCCGGTCCATATCAAACCGGAGAAAATTCTTTCATCATCGGCGAGGCGCTCACCACGGCCTTGCTTGACGGTTTCCACAAATTGTTGATAAATATCGTTCAACAGGTGGTCGAGATGTTCCAGCTCTTCATGGCGTTGCGGTGAAAACGGGTCCATAAAGGCCTTGTGGTCGCCTGCATGATAAATACGCCGCTCTATTCCCAGTTTATTCAGCGTATCCACGAAACCGAAACCGGCCGCAATAACACCGATCGAGCCAACCAGACTGGCCTTGTCGGCATAGATTCTGTCAGCCGCAACAGCAATATAATAACCGCCGGATGCACAGAGATCGCCTATCACCGCAAAAACAGGGATATCGGGATATTCATTTTTCAGACGAGTTATCTCGTCATTGACATGGCCGGCCTGTACCGGGCTTCCGCCGGGACTATTGATGCGGATAATGATCCCTTCTGTATTGCTGTCTTCGTAAGCGGCCCGCAAGCTGGCCGTCACGTAATCGGCCCTGGCCTGTTCGCCGGGAGCAATAATGCCTTGTATGTCGATCAGTGCCGTATGTTTGCCGGTTTTCAGAGTGGCCGGAGAAATATCGGTTTTGCCAATCAGGTAAACCGCCAGGAAAATCGATACGATTAAGGCAAGGAACACTCTGAATGCGATATTCCAGCGCCTGGCGCGTCGTTGTTCGGCAAGGAATTCCCGGGCAATCCGGTTTACCAGGGCCTGTTCGAATCCGGGATCCGTCTTATCGGCATTATCTTGCCACGGGTCACTCATCGCATCACCTGGTGAGAAAACCGGGTTATCAGTTATTCTTCTGATGTGGCGCTGGCGGGCGCTTCCTTTTTTTCCGATACCCGCCCGGGGGAAGCGCCGGTTTCAGCAGGTTCACTTGTCTGTTTTTTTTCGCGTGCGCTCCTGTTCCTGGAAGCAGAACGGGATTGCCTGTTGTCACCGCCCCCCTGGTCGCGATTGCCCTGTCTGCGTTGACTGTTGCCGGACGTGTTTTCGTTTCTCCTGGAACTCCTGCGCTGTTGTTGCCGGCCGGAGTTGTTTCCGGAAGGCCTGCTCCTGCTTCTGCTGCGCGAGGAGGTCTGGGGTTTTCTTGGCTTTGAAGGCGGTTCCTGCTTTTCCGTGACCTCGGCATTATTCCCGAATAATCCGCCGAACAACCTGCTCATCAGACTTTTCTCCTTGTCCTGTCTTGTCGAAGGAGCGGGCCTGTCCGGCATGATCTGCGTCAAGGCAGGTTTTTCCGGTGTTTTACGGCTGTCACTGGATACGGCGTGGCCAACATTGTCCTGTTTTGTCTCAGCAAATTTGTAGCTCTCTTTCCGGGATGAATCCGATGACGATTCAGACAGGTTGATGCGTTGCACCAGGTACTGGGGCGTTTCCATCATGGGATTGGGACTGATGATGATTTCCACGTCCAGCCGTTGCTCTATCTCGCGTATGGCCTGGCGTTTTTCGTTCAGTAAAAATGTGGCGGCTTCAACCGATAATTGGGCCACCACTTTGGCAGTCAACTCTTTCATGGCTTCTTCCTGAATAATCCGTAACACCGAGAGTGACAGGGACTTAACCCCGCGAATGGTCCCCTGCCCGTCACAGCGCGGGCATGGAATATGGCTCGATTCTCCAAGTGACGGCCGTAATCGCTGGCGCGACATTTCCAGCAGGCCGAAACGGGAAATACGCCCCGTTTGCACCCTGGCTCGATCCACCTTCAGCCCGTCCCTCAGGCGACTTTCCACTTCGCGCTGGTTCCGGTTATTGGTCATGTCGATAAAGTCTATGACAAACAAACCGCCGAGGTCGCGCAGGCGCAGTTGCCGGGCAATTTCATCGGCCGCTTCCAGGTTCGTATTAAACGCCGTCTCTTCTATATCCTCGCCCTTGGTGGCGCGCGCCGAGTTGATATCGATTGACGTGAGCGCCTCGGTATGATCGATTATGAGCACTCCTCCGGACGGGAGTTGAACATCGCGGGCAAAGGCGGTTTCAATCTGACCCTCGATCTGGTAGCGGCTGAATAAAGGATCGCTGCCTGAATAGAGTTTCAGTTTTTGCAGGTTATGGGGCATGACCTGCTGCATGAAGTCCCGCGCCCGGTGGAAGATGTCGTTATCGTCGATCCATATCTCGGCAATATCGCTCCTGAGGTAATCCCGGATTGCCCTGATAATGACTTCGCTTTCCTGGTAAATGAGGAACGGAGCGGGTTTTTCCTTGGCGGTTGTCTTGATGGAATCCCAGAGCATATTCAGGTAGTCCAGGTCCCATTGCAGTTCTTCAGCGCTTTTGCCTACGCCGGCGGTGCGCAGTATCAAACCCATGCCCTGGGGAATTTCCAGGGTGCTCATCGCCTCACGGGCGTCGCTGCGATCGTTGCCCTCAATTTGCCTGGAAACGCCCCCTGCCCTGGGGTTATTCGGCATAAGCACCAGGTAGCGTCCGGCAAGACTGATAAAGGTGGTCAGCGCAGCTCCCTTGTTACCGCGTTCTTCCTTTTCAACCTGGACGATGTATTCCTGACCTACCTCCAGGGCATCCTTGACGCTTATACGCCCGCGGTTATCATCACTGTTTTTGGATTTTAACAGGGAACGGGCTATTTCCTTGAAGGGGAGGAAGCCGTGCCTCTCGGCGCCAAAATCCACGAATGCGGCTTCAAGACTGGGTTCTATCCTGACTATCCGGCATTTATAGATGTTCGACTTCTTCTGTTCCCTGCCTGTTGCCTCGATATCAAGATCATACAGGCGTTGGCCATCCACTAGCGCCACCCGCAACTCTTCCGGTTGAGTTGCGTTAATCAACATTCTCTTCATTGTCTGTGTGTCCTTTACGCAATGGCTCGACCACACTCCGACTCGCAGTCAGTGACCGAATATCCCGGCCGTCAGCCGGAAGCCATGTTAATCTGTAATCGTGCCGCCGTTCAGCAGCTACGATATTAATCCCGGGACTACAACTTTGGGTTCATTCTCATGCATGACGCAGTTCTGTTCCCGGGCTGTCAATGTACTTTGTCTGCTCGGCCTTAACCCTGGTGGGTTAAAACCTGGTAATACGTTTTCCTGCAAATGTTATGTCTCCATCTATACATCTCACTCAGGGCAGGAGCGACGTTGTTTCGATCCGTCAGGATCGGCTCCTTCTTTCAAGTTTTTGCCTGTTAAAGACAGGCGCCCTGTTATGGCTTATCCTTGCAGGATATCTGATTATCAGCTTAAGCAGAACCACTATACCAGACTTAGGCCGTTACGGCAATATCGTTGTTCAAAATGTCACAACCCGGTAACAAAAAAAGCAAGCCCGCAAACATGGTAATCGGCGCTGACCAGGCCGGCCGGCGTATCGATAATTTTTTGATCTCACGTCTTAATCGAATACCGAAAAGTCGAATTTATCAAATGTTGAGGCGGGGCGAAGTGAGGGTCAACGGAGGGCGGATCAAGCCCGATTACCGCCTGCAAGCCGAAGATGAAATACGTATCCCTCCGGTATTTGAACAAAAATCCGGGACGCAGGACGCAGCACCCGCATACCTGGTTGATATGATTAAAGGATGTGTCATATACGAGGATGACAGGCTTGTCGTCATCAACAAGCCTGCCGGCCTGTCCGTACATGCGGGCACCGGCAGTTTTTTCGGAGTGATAGAACTACTGCGTGGGCTGTTCCACCGTGAGGACAACCTGCACTTGATCCATCGGCTGGATAAGGAAACTTCCGGCTGCCTGATGATGGCAAAAAGCATGCCTGTCCTGCGCCAGGTCAACCTGGCGCTGAAAACGGGTGATGTTCAGAAAGAATATGATGCGCTGCTGAAAGGCCGCCTGCAGCAAAAAAAGACGGTGGTGGATACCCCGTTGCAGCGTCACAGGAGTCGCTACGGGGAAGGAAGGGTCAGGGTCGAGGGATCCGGCAAGACTGCCCTGTCCGAGTTTGAAGCGGTAGAGTTCTTCCGGGATGCAACCCGCGTCAAAGTCAGGATCGGCACCGGACGAACCCACCAAATCAGGGTTCATGCCGACTCAATCGGTCATCCCATCGCCGGCGACAGGAAATACGGGGACAGGGAATTCAACAGGGAAATGCGTACGGCCGGTCTGAAACGCATGTTTTTACACGCCGGCAAACTCTCCGTGCCTGAATTGAAAGCGACCGGAGAGTATCAATTCAGCGCGCCGTTGCCGGGGGACCTTGAAGATATACTGAAACGCCTTGCTCACCAGCGCAAGCCTTAACCTGCATTTCCTGATTTCCGGCCGCTCAGCCTGCGGGTGAGGTGTTATAGAGTTCATCCCTCGGCGGTTGCCTTGTTTTCACCGCAGCAATTGCCTTGTCGCTGATATCGAACACCATGGATTGGCCGGGACCAATGCCCTCTTCGCGCAGACAGGACGGGCAGGTGTCGTCTTTATCGGTAAACCCGGCAGCGTTATTAAATTGCCATTCGTCGGTCAGGCACTGCCAGCCGATGTCCGCCAACTGTTGTGCGCTGATGTCCGCGCCAAAAAACGGTGACAGGTAATACGCGGTCTCTTCCAGCGTCGGCCCCAGGAAAATACAGAAGCCGGTGGAATCCCCGACAGCATTGATGATTTGCAGTTCCTGGGAACGTCTTACTGCCTCTTCTTCCGTCAAATCCTGGTCGAACACCAGGCCGGCAGTGTGGTCGGCGCCCATGGCGCTGGAGCAATAAGTGATCCCCGTGGCCTTGAACGGGCGCGGGTCAAATGCCGGCACCGCCTGGCCCTTGTTATGGGGAATGCGGTGATGTTTGCGCGCCCTGCCGATAGATAACGTTCCGTTGCCGATTTGCCTGCCCAGTTCGGTGGCGTTGGCGATATCATTGCGGATGATCGCTTTTACTCCTTCAGCATCGCCCCATTCCAGCCCCCCGGAATCCATGTATACGGCAAATGCCGCACCCGTCTCGATAGTATCTATGCCCACTTCGTCACAGAGACGATCCAGCCGGGCGATTTCTTCCCAGTCGTTGATTGCACAGTTGGATCCCATCAGCGTAATGGTTTCAAATTCCAGGGCAGAGGTCAGGTAATGCCCGTGCTCATCGTGAACCACGTTGGAACAGCGCACGATGCAACCCGTCAGACAGTTGTGCATGCCGCCCCCGCGGGACTCGAAGGATTCAAGTATCCTTGCCCCGTCCAGTTTTTCCCATTCCGGGTTCTGGCCGGAGGTGCGGTTCTTGTAGGGAAATGCATGCAGCATATTGGCAGTCGGCACCAGGGAACTGGTGCCGTATTTGAACGCGTCATGGCGGCCGTTGGTCAGGTAATCCTGACTGAATGTTTTTTTGTATTTTGCAAAGGTCCCGGGGTCCTGTGCCTTACGTAACGGCGCCTTGCCGGGGTCAATCAGTATCCACTTCAGGCATTTCGAACCCATGACGGCGCCGACACCGCCGCGCGCCGCGTGTCTCGCCGGGTGACGACCCTTGCTGCGGTCGGTACAGGCGATGGACGCGCTGGCCAGCAGGTGCTCCCCTGCCGGTCCGATGGACATGGCAGAGGCTGATGCTGGGTGCTTCGCCAGCAGTTTTTCACAGCAGGCATAATTCCACAGTCCCTTATATTCATCGGCGGTGACGAGTTCGGCGCCGTCAGCATTGATTATTAATCCCCAGCGGTTATTTCTTTGCGCGGGTTGCCCTGTGATCACGACCGCCCTGTATCCCAACCTCATCAGGTCCTGTGCCGGCTCACCTCCCACATTGGCTTCTTTAATACCACCCGTCAGTGGGCTTTTGCAGCCGACCGACAAGCGCCCCGATGTCGGCGCCATGGAACCCGATAACAGGCCCGGCGCCATCACCAGCATATTTTCCGGACCCAGAGGGTTACACAGGGGCGGGCACTCACCGAGCAGTATCCTGGCAATCAACGCGCGACCGCCCAGATACTTCCACTTGACCGGATATCTGTCGACGGAGACGACCCGGCGGGTCATATCCACATGGATTATTTTATCGTTATCCCAGGCCGCCACGGGAATCACCTGGTAACATCATCGTCTTGCCTCATCCATCAGGGTCTTCATGTCCTTGACCGCCTGGTAGAGACCGGAAAATACGGCCCTGGCTATGATGGAATGGCCTATGTTGAGCTCGGCAACCTGTTCGAGCGAGGCTATCGGCCTGACATTATGGTAGTGTAATCCGTGTCCGGCATTAATCTGTAACGAGGATGTCGCAGCATGCTCGACAGCCCGGGCAATTTTATTGAATTCCACATCCCGCGTTTCAGGACTGTCAGAGTCTGCATAGTGGCCCGTATGGATTTCAATCATGTCTGCGCCGGCATCAACTGCCGCGTCTATCTGGGCGGCGTCCGCATCTATAAACAGGGACAGTCTGGAACCGCTTGCCTGCAGCCTGGCGCAGGCGGCGCGTATCCTGTCCGGCTGTCCGGCCACTTCCAGCCCCCCTTCGGTTGTCAGTTCCTCGCGCCGTTCCGGGACAAAACAGCAATAATCAGGTTGCAGTTTTTCGGCCAGCTCCACCATCTCGTCCGTGACCGCCATTTCAAGGTTGATCGGAATCGTCAGCACGTCCTTCAACATCACTACGTCCCTTTCCTGGATATGTCGGCGGTCTTCCCGTAGATGTATCGTTATGGAGTCAGCGCCGGCCTGCTCGGCTGCCAGGGCAGCGTGTACCGGTTCCGGGTAACGGGTCAGCCTCGCCTGGCGCAGCGTTGCCACGTGGTCGATGTTAACACCCAGTTTTATTGGTCTCATGGACTGTATTACCGTCGCATACTCACGCTGAATTGATATAGTTTCCGGCTGGCCAGGGGCTTGTCGCCCAACAGGTTGCCCAGCGCCTTGCGCATCAGTTGTTTGGCTTCTGCGAGAACGATCTCGTCGCCGAGGTTTTCTTCCGCCAGGGCCAGCAATGTCCGTCCTGATATTGCCAGACCACCCGGACCAGGTGATGTCCCCGGCTCCGGCCCTCGTTCCGGCAGGTAATTATAATCCTCATCCGGCCTGACGGCATTCCCCTCGGTATCCGAATCCAGCGCCAGGCCGTAACCCAGCGCTTCAAGCAATCGTTTTTCAAATATCCTGAGGGTAACCTGTTCAGTTGCGCTATCCGTTAATTTTTCCAGCGTTTCTGCATAGGAGTCAAACAGTTCCGCATGAGGCTCATGCCTGTGCAGCAACCTGACCAGCAGTTCATTGACATAAAATACGGTCAACAATGCGCTCGCTCCCTGCGGATTACTGCCATGACAGGGTTCCGCCCTGGTCAGTGTCCCAAGTTCCCTGCGCATGGTCCAGGCAATATTGATCTTCCGCCCCGGCTGCAATAGCGCGCGGCTGTCATTTTTCTGTCTTCTTGCTCCTTTTGCCACCAGGCTTATCCTGCCGTACCGGCGGGAAAACACATCCAGTAACAGACTTGTTTCACGATAGTTACGGCTGTGCAGGATATAGCAGGGATTCAGTTCAACTCTCACGATTAACCCCTAGTCATACCCCAGCATCTTCAGCGCCTTGATGTCTTCGGTCCAGTTCTTTTTTGTCTTGACCCAGGTTTGCAGGTATACCTTTTTTGAAAAGAAATTTTCCAGTTCAATACGCGCCTCGGCGCCTATCGATTTCAGCATTTTGCCGTTTCCCCCAATGAGGATCGCCCGTTGTGAGCGGCGTTCCACCCAGATGGTGGCGGACATGCTCAACAGTTCCGGCTCATCCTTGAAGACGTCGATAGTGACAGACGTCCGGTAAGGCAACTCATCACCCAGGCGCTCCATCACTTTTTCCCTTATATATTCAGCCGCCAGAAAACGCGTGCTTCTGTCACTGATCTGATCGGTCGGAAACAAGGGTTCTCCTGATGGAAGCATTGCAACTATCTTGCTTTCCAGCAGGTCGACATCTTTCCGGCGTCTGGCGCTGAGCGGCACAATCTCCGCAAATGGCAGCTTTTCCTTCAGGTTATTTATATACGGCAACAGGCTTGAGCGCTCCTTGAGCAGGTCCAGCTTATTGATAACCAGTATCAGGGTTGCGCTGACTTCCTTCAACAGGTCGGCAACCAGGGCGTCATTACGACCCCACTTGACTGCTTCAACGACAAACAATACCACGTCTATATGCGATAATGAGTTGGTTACCTCCCTGTTCATATACCGGTTAATCGCGTTTTTGTGGTTATTCTGGTAGCCGGGCGTGTCGGTGAAGATTATCTGGTATTCCGGAGTTGATTTTATCCCCCGAATCTGCCAGCGCGTCGTTTGCGGTTTTCGTGTGACGATACTGATCTTGTGTTCTATCAGCCGGTTCAGCAGTGTCGATTTGCCGACGTTGGGACGGCCGACGATGGATACATAACCGGCCTTGAATTCCGGACCTTTAACCCGCATCCGGAGATATTATTTTCAATGCCGCACTTGCCGCCGCCTGTTCCGCGTCCCTCTTGTTCCTGCCTTTTGCCACGACCGGCCCGGCAATACCGTCAATACGGCATTCTATGGTAAACATCCTGTTATGCGCTTCACCTTCTTCTGCTATGACATGGTAGGCAGGCAGTGATTTTTTATTGGCCTGCAGGTATTCCTGCAGTTCGGATTTCGGGTCTTTCGGAACATTCTCGATGGTTAACTCATCCAGCAGACAAGCGTACAGGGCCAGGATGAAGCTGCGGCAGTTTTCCAGGTCGGAATCCAGGTAAACTGCTCCTATCAACGCTTCCATGGCGTTGGAAAGGAGCGACTTTTTTTGCCATCCGCCGCTTTTGTGCTCGCCGATTCCGAATTTTATATGGCTGCCAAGGTCCAGTTGCCTTGCAAGTCGCGCGAGTGTTTCCTTGTTGACCAAGGATGAGCGCAGTCGCGTCAGGTCGCTTTCCGCGGCCTCCGGGAATTTCGCAAACAGCGCATCGGCAATGAACATGCCGAGCAAGGCATCACCGAGAAATTCGAGCCTTTCGTTGTGGTTCCTGCTGAAACTCCGGTGTGTCAATGCCTTGTTCAATAATTCGGCATCGCGAAATTCATGTCCCAGGACATTCCTGATATGCAGGTTTAAATCCTTATCTGTGCCCATGTGCGCCATTCAGGGGTTACTTTATTGCAGATCCGATGCGCTCCCAGTCCATATCCCAGCTCCCCGGGTCAAGGATGCTGTCGCTGCTCCAGTTCATCCAGATGTAAAATGCCCTGCCCACGAGGTTTCTGTCCGGAACCAGACCCCAGTAGCGGCTGTCCCTGCTGTTGTCACGGTTGTCGCCCAGGACAAAATAATGCCCCTCCGGTATTTTCCGGTCAATCTCCACAGACGAAAGCTGCAAGGGGTTGATTAATATATCGTGTTTGAGTTTGCCCAGTTGTTCTTCCACGAGGTATGAACCGTTCTCTCTCCTGCCTACTCCATCACTGTGATAAACCCCTTTGAGATCGAGTCCGATTTGCGCGCCGTTTATTATCAGTTTTTTGTCCTTGTACTGCAGGCGGTCGCCGGGCACGCCCACTACCCGCTTGATAAACGGCACTGCGGGGTCTTCAGGGTATCGGAAGACGATGATGTCGCCGCGTTGCGGTTTCCCGCTACCGAAAACCTTGGTGTTCAGTACCGGCAGGCGGATGCCGTAATCGTACTTGTTGACCAGGATGAAATCGCCTCTTAACAGTGTCGGCATCATGGAGGCGGACGGAATGCGGAACGGTTCGATAATAAATGAACGCAGGATCAATACGATGAGAAAAACGGGAAAAAGTGAACGGGCATAATCGACGATCAACGGTTCAGGGCGTTCGTCGCCGGTGGGAGGTTTCCTGTTGCGGGCAAAAAACATGGCATCAATCGCCCAGATTATCCCGCTGGCGGCGGTAAGCAATACCAGCAGGCCGGCGAAATCAAAGGTCATTGCTCACCTCCGACATCGAGAATCGCCATGAACGCGGATTGTGGGATTTCCACTGAACCCAGTTGTTTCATTCTTTTCTTTCCTGCTTTTTGTTTTTCCAGCAGTTTTCTCTTGCGCGTCACGTCGCCGCCATAACACTTGGCCGTAACGTTCTTGCGCAACGCCTTGACGGATTCCCTGGCGATGATTTTTGATCCTATGGCTGCCTGTATCGCCACCTCGTACATCTGCCGGGGCACAAGCTGTTTCATTTTGGCCGCCAGTTCACGCCCGCGTCGTTGCGCAAGGTCCCTGTGTACGATACTCGACAAGGCATCCACCCTGTCTCCATTGATCAACACGTCCAGCTTCACAAGGGGTGCTTCATTATAGCGTTCAAAGTGATAATCAAAGGAGGCATATCCCTTGCTGACCGATTTCAGCCTGTCAAAAAAATCCAGCACGATCTCACTCAGGGGCAGTTCGTATGATACGGATACCTGGCGCCCCGCAAAGTGCAACTTCTTCTGCCGTCCTCTTTTCTCGACACAAAGGGAGATCACGTTGCCGAGGTATTGCTGTGGAGTCAGTATATCAGCATGGACCATGGGTTCCCGAATCGCAGCCAGTTTGTCCGTTCCAGGCAGATCTGCCGGATTGTCGAGATATATTCTTGAACCGGAGGTGGTATCGACTTCATATACTACGGTAGGAGCCGTTGTAATCAGGCTCATGCCATACTCGCGCTCCAGGCGTTCCTGGACAATTTCCATGTGCAGCATACCCAGAAAACCGCAACGGAAGCCGAACCCCAGGGCCTGGGAGGTTTCAGGCTCGAAATAGAGCGCGGCATCATTCAATTTCAGCTTGGCAAGCGCTTCGCGGAAGTCTTCAAAATCACCGGAATCGATGGGAAACATACCGGCAAATACGCGGGGTTTGGCTGGCTGAAAGCCGGGGAGCGGCTGTTCTGCAGGACGTTTGCCGGATGTAATGGTGTCGCCGACCGGCGCTCCAAGAATTTCCTTTATCCCGGCGACCACATAGCCGACCTCGCCTGTAGCAAGGCAGGTTGCGGGAGTTCTTTTGGGGGTGAACGAGCCTACTCCATCAACAATGTAATCCTGCCCGGTTGAGAATATCCTGACCCTGTCCCCGACGCTCAGGCTGCCCTCGATTACGCGTACCAGGGAAATTACTCCCAGGTAATTGTCAAACCAGGAATCGATGATCAAGGCAGTCAGCGGCGCGTCGGCATCTCCCCGCGGAGGGGGTATGCGCGCTATAATGGCGCTGAGAAGGGCGTCAAGGCCGTATCCGGTTTTGGCGCTGACCTTGATGGCATCTTTTGCATCAATCCCGATCAACTCCTCTATATCCAGTATGGCTTTTTCCGGGTCGGCAGCAGGCAGGTCAATCTTGTTCAATACCGGCACTACTTCCAGCCCGTTGTCGATTGCCGCAAAACAATTGGCTACCGTCTGCGCCTCTACACTCTGGGAACAATCCACAACCAGCAGTGCGCCTTCACAGGCGGACAGGGAGCGGGAAACTTCATAACTGAAATCAACGTGGCCGGGCGTGTCGATGATATTGAACTGGTACACGTTGCCGTCATGGTGCGGGTAATCCAGGCGCACGCTCTGGGATTTGATGGTGATACCGCGTTCCTTTTCCAGGTCCATGGAATCCAGCACCTGCGCGGACATCTCCCGCTCACTCAGACCTCCGCATATCTGGATGAACCGATCCGCCAGGGTTGATTTGCCGTGGTCTATGTGCGCGATAATCGAAAAGTTTCTGATCCGCTCCATATAAACTGTGCTGTCGAGTACCCGGATCAGCCGAAAATAATTATTCGTCTTTGTCGCCGGCCAGTTTGAATGCCAGGAAGGTGGGCGCGCCGCGTCTTTGTATCAGTAATGGGATTGGACGATCGCGCGGCAGGCCGGCAAGGAGCTCCTCAAACTGTGAAACGCTTTCAACATCTATATTGTTTATCATCAGAAGCACGTCACCCTTACGAATTCCCGCCTCGCTGCCCGGCCCTTCCATTACTTGTTCCACGATAACCCCGTGCGCGGGTAATTCCAGCCTTTTTCTCTGCTCCGCAGTCAGTTCCCGCACCACGATCTTCATTTCGTTGGCGGCCGCAGCCGGCGAACCGGGCTTCTCGGCGCTTGCCATGCTGTCCTGTTCAGGCAGTTCTGCAATCAGCACTTTCAGTTTTTTCCGTGTACCGCCCCGGATAATCTCCAGCGGCACGCTGGTATTGACTTTGGTGTTTCCGACCAACGGCGGAAGATCGGATGAAAAGGCTACCCCGGCGCCGTTATATTCGACGATGATATCGCCTACTTCAATCCCCGCGTTCGCCGCCGGACTATCGTCCAGTACTTTTGCCACCAGTGCTCCATGAGGCTTGTCCATGCCGAATGATTCCGCCAGTTCCCGGGTCACGTCCTGTATCAGCACACCGAGCCAGCCGCGGCTGACATAACCGGTCTCGCGCAACTGCGAATATACATTGTTGACGACGTCTATGGGCACAGCAAAAGACAGCCCCATAAATCCGCCGGTACGGCTGTATATCTGCGAGTTCACACCGATTACTTCGCCTTCCAGGTTAAACAGGGGGCCGCCGGAATTGCCGGGATTGATGGCAACGTCGGTCTGGATGAAGGGAACGTAGTTTTCGTTGGGCAGGCTTCTCCCAATCGCGCTGACGATCCCCTGGGTGACCGAGTAGTCAAAACCAAACGGAGAACCGATTGCCAGCACCCATTCCCCGACCTTCAAATCGGCTGAGCTGCCCCGTTTGACCACAGGCAGTTTATTTCCCTCGATCTTCAGTACGGCGATGTCACTGCGCCTGTCTGTTCCGACGATTTCGGCGACAAATTCTCTGCGGTCGTTCAGTCTCACGATGATTTCATCGGCATCGGCAACTACGTGGCTGTTGGTAATGACATAACCGTCCTCTGAAATGATGAAGCCGGACCCGAGAGATGCTGCCTTTCTGGGCGTTCCCGGGTTATCGGGCGCCTGTTCTTCGAAAAACTTGCGGAAAAAGTCATGAAAGGGGCTGTCCTCAGGCAAATCCGGAACAATTGACCGTCCGGATGATCCCGGATTGTCTTTCCTGGACGTCGTACTGATATTAACGACCGCCGCGGAGTTCTCCTGTACCATTTCGGTAAAGTCAGGCAGTGAATCCGCGCCGGCAGTTCCGGCAATGCAGAACAGGAGTAACGGCAATACCAATCCGGCCCTTATTGTATTCATGGGCAGTTCACCCCGGACTGTGCCTCCTGTGCTTCATTTCTGTCCGCCTGTTGCCCGTTGTCCGGGGCCGGGCGGCTGTTTTCTCCCGGCTTCCCGTTACATTCGGAGGTGATATTGCCGCTGCCTGTACTTACCTGGCGCACCGGGGCATAGACGCTTCCATTGCCTCCGCCGCCGGGTATGGATTGCACCAGGGGGGGCTGCGGTATTTCATGGGGGCCGCCCGGTTGTTGCTGTTGTATACCGAAAATGGCCAGTGCGGCAACCGAGGCGGCTATGGCAAAGCCGGCAGCAGGTTTTGCAAATGAACGGGAAAGGCC
>JAJDUB010000039.1 GCA_022826885.1 Gammaproteobacteria bacterium | reverse complement strand
GAATATCGGCACAGTAGTGAACTCGGCAATTACCGACAAAGGCCAGGAATTATTAATTGTCCTGGAACGTGGATATATCGAAACCGGGTGCGTGGTCGCAGAGGACTTCCCGGCCTCGCCCGTCAAATCGATAAAGGAAACAACCGGGATTGGCTAGCCCGGTCCGGCGACCAATTCGCGTGACCCGATGATGGCATCACGCAGTCCTTCCATCAATCCTTCCTGGCGCGCCACGCGTTCCTGCAATTGGCCCACGTCTTCGCGTAACCCGTTGACTGCCTCAAGGTGTATATTGAACTCGGCCTTCATCTCCGACCTCAGGTTATGTTGGCTGTACAGGATGAGACCGGCCAGACTTACGCCGACACCGATGATTGCGATCAAATCTTTTGACATGACATGTCCTCCCTAAACAGTTGCAGAATGTCCGTTTCGTATCCGAACGGGTGTTTTCAGAATATATATACACAGAAAAGGAGTCAAGATCGGATGTGCCCGATCTTGTCGATTCCGGCTTATCTCAAACCGCTGCTCTTGATGAGATGCCGGACCTTGAATCGGATAATAGCATCTGCATTCAGTTCGCCCGTCAGCGTATTGATCACCCTGTTTCGGCAGGATGATCTTTTGAACCTGCCGATACATCCCGGATAACCTGCTTCAGACAATCAGGTTCATTCAGGAAATAAACCCCGTCCTCTTTCCATGCGTTGGCTGAACGCTTTCCATCGTCTATCTTTTGCACAGGCGTAACGGACAGGATGTAAGCGCCCAAGCGCAGGTCGGGGTCGGTCTTGCGAACCCGTTCTTCAATTTGACGAATGTCGTGGTGTAACCGGACTTTTTCTCGTTCACGGCTTCCGTACCGCCCCAAGCCTTTCGGATCAAGAAAAATCACGTGCTGGCAATGCTCGTCTTTCAGCCAGACAATGAAATCCGGGTAGTAGCCAACATCGTCGAAAAACGACACGCCGCGGCCGCGCGTCAGGTTGCGAATCAGGTATAATTCCCGATCTTGCAAACACGGATCGTGGCTTTCCGCCAGTTCCTTTAACCTCTCGACCACCTTTTTTTCATTTTCGTCCAAGGCAACGGGACGGATTTTAACCTGGGAGTCCGACGCGGCATATAACAACGGCTGGTAGGCATGGATGCCGGCCATGATGACACCAAATTTTAAATCACGAAAATAATGATCCCGAACGTTCTCCTTCAGTTTGCGAATATCGCTGATTAGCCGCTCCTGTGTCGCATCCACCGTAATGTCATAAATCCTGACGTTGTTGGGGTCGTTCTCATCCAGCGTCAACACCTCCAGCCGGTCACTCTCCCAGCGGCGGCGTTGTGAACGCCAGTACTGGTCGGCGTATTCGGTGATGAGATCAACGGCAATCTCTTCCAGTTCCTTGATGCCTTGAAAATTATTTACAGCCAGCCGTTCCGGCGGCATGTACAGTGCGTACCAGTCGTTATCCTGCAAGAGCTGATCGATGGTCTCAGGACTGATCACCAGATTGTGCCAGTTGTTTTGCTGTTTACGCACCAGCAGCCGGTCGTATATACGCGTCTTATCGAAAAAAGCAGTATGGCGCGGTTCCAGCTTGACCGAGTCCTTGTCAAAGTCGAGAGCAGAAGACGCCCCCCCGGAGGCCACGGATTGCAGTCGCGGATACAGGTCCAGCGTCACCAAAGACTGATCGGTATCACCCGGATTGGGCAGTATCGGCCGTTCATCGGAAAATTCAAACTTCCCGTCGTCTTTGACGCGGAGCAGTTTCAACTCCAGACGTTTGCCGAAATTCCAGGTCACCGGCAATTTGATGGTTTCATCAACCCGTATGCCTTCTTTTTCCAACAAGGTGCGGAAGGCTTGCATGTAGTTGGCGCGCAAACCGAAGATATACAAGGTTTCCAGTTCGGCCAGGTCAGCCCCGTCCTGCGGGAGTTCTGCCCCGCTCATCCGGTGGCGTTTCAGGCTCATGTTCCAACCCTTGAGGCGCACGCCGCGCCCGAACATCTGGATGATTTCCGGCCCTTCGCCGACGCCGACGTGCATCAGCCCCATGACGCTGACCCGCCAGGAATTCCAGCCGGCAATAAAACGGCGCGCGCCGATGACGACGTTCACCGGCGACGCAGGCCGGTCCACGTCCGCGAACAGACGCTGGACAAACCCGGCTTCGCGCTCAACGGAAATGTCGGGGTTGGCTTTTTCCACCAGCAGCTTGTGCAGGGCCGTTGAGTCGCCGATGTTCACCACGCCAAACGCAGGATTGTCCGCGCTGCGCAAGTGCAATTCCCCTTCACCGGCGGTCAGGTAAACAACGTGCAGCTTCCCCTGGCCGTGGAACAAGGCGTTGCACAGGTCTGCATACAAGTCATCTTTGGGATTCCGTTCGAGGTAACTGAAACGACCGGCAAAGTAATCCTTTCCCTGTTCGTCAGGCAGGCCGGATTGTCCCGCTAGCAGCTTGTCCAGGTGATGCCGCACTGCGTCAGCGTTTGCCAGCGCCCAGGCCAGGAAGTCGAGGATAAGGATAACGTCCGACCTTGTCTCCCGGTCCGCCTTACTTGAACCGGTCACGGTCTTGCCGAGAAATACCCACAACGGCTTGGTTATGTTGAACGGTGTCCAGCGCCCGCCCTGGTCCAGCCAGATTCGGTACTGCTGGTAGAAAGTCAACAGGCAGCCGAGCAGGTACATGTAGCTGCTTGCGTCTTCCATCCCTCCCGGCAGGTTGGAGATCGCGTAGTCCTTGCCGTAGCCGTCCTCGTGAAACTGGCGATAGGTGTAGTCAAACAACAGGCATTTGCCGTAAGAGTCCAGCAATTCCTTATCCTTTTTGCTCACCACCTGGTTGAAAGTGGCGGAATATTCAAAGGTGAAGCCACCCCGAGACAATTCCTTGCGCCGCTCCCGCCATACCTTGCCGGACGCGCCCAGGTGCCCTTCATCCACCAGTACCAGATTGTCGTCACCGAAGTCCTGCACGGCCACGCGTTTGACGCCTTTTTTCTCGGCCAGTTTGTTCAGGTCGATGATCTCCACGTGCGAAGACAAGTCGGCGCCCGTCTCTGCCGAGAACAGGCGCGCCCGTAGCCCGCTGGCGCGCAACTCGCGTTCGTGCTGCGCCGACATCTGCTCGTTGGGCGTTAACAGGACAATATTCCTGAGCCGACCGCCGGAGCGGTCCAGGTAATGCCGGTACTGGAGAATATGGGCGTGCATAATCAGCGTCTTGCCGGAGCCAGTGGCGCTTTGAAAAGCAATGGTGCGTAGATCGTCCGATTCGTATTTCGGTAGCATCGCCACCTGCCGGTCGCCGTTCTTGAACAGGTTGAGGTCGCGGCACAGTTTTTCGGGATCATCGAAATACCGATCCAGGTAAAGCTCGGTAAACAACAGGGCAAGATACTGGTAGGACTTCCAAACCCGACCGTCTTCTTCGGTCATGCGCAGCTTACGGCTGAGCGTAGCAATGTTGGTGTCGTATTGGGATAGCTGTTGCAGGGAGACCCTGGCTAAGTTGGGGTTGACGTAGAGTGCGCGAGCATACTCACTTTCACCATTGGCGGTGAACTGCGCCGGCACGTCCCGCAACCTCTCCAACATGGCGCGCAGGTTTTCGTAGCCGAATTCCCGGCAGGTGAAGCGGTGCAGCGCCAGCCTGTTCTGTAGCAACATCAGTGATGAGGGAAATCCGTTGAAGGCGTCTGAACCGGGGTTATTTTTTCCAGTTCGCCACTCAAGCCCTGCTCCGCGCTCCACAGGTCGTAATTCTGTTGCAGCCGCAACCAGAGTCCCGGACCATTGCCGACCAGCCTGCCAATCCTCAGCGCCATTTCTGCTGTGACCGGATGGGTACAAGCCAGAACCCGGTGTACTCGCTGACGCGAAACGCCCAATCGCCGGGCCATCTCGCTGATCGACAAACCAAGCGCTGGAAGAATATCTTCACGCAGGACTTCACCCGGATGAAGCGGCTGGCGCTTTAACGGTCGTTTGACGCTGTATTCGGTCATTTCCCTTCTTATTGCGCCATCTGACGGTGTTTGCTTGCAAGATAGGCGGCAAAAGAGGCACAGGCGCCGAACATGAACACAGCTTCGTCCACCCCGACATTGGACCGAGCATCGTCCATCAATGCATGTCGAATTCCTTTTTCACTATTGGTATAGGCGTAAAGTTTTTCAAATCCGTCTTTAAGTTGTTGATTGGTAATCACTTCCATCTTTTCAAGAACTTTCAGCGCTTGGCCGAGTGTTTTAGCTTCTGGTGCAACTTGACGAGCAACTGATTCAACGGCACTGATGCTGTCTGCAACCGCATCTGCATACTGCTCTGTATTGATGTGCTCTGCTGCTTGGCGTAGGTGCACCGAAACGCCTCCCAGCCCTCCTTGTTGGATTACTTTAATAGCTTGCCGCGTTGACTCCCCGGCCTCATGGCTTATTCGTGGAACAATAGTTGGAAGTCCAGCGATTTCTTCAACAAAATAAGCAACAGGGGTTCCATTAAACGCGTCAATCAGGCTGTCGTAAAGGGTTTCCGGACAGGCTTCATGCCGCAATGCAAATTCGATTACTGTCAGGATCCGGTGATAATTATCGTCAGTATTATCACATATCAATCCTTTAAAAAATGAACGGCAATCTGATATACGTGTGTATGATGATATATCGTCATGGAACTGTTCGAGCAATTCAAATTCATAATCATGTAAAATCGTGCCTATATTCGGCTCGGATGAAAATATGTCGTAATACGCAAGACCAGCTATCCCACCTTCCTTTCTTGCTTCGTCGCTAGCTTGGTCCAATACCAAATCAACAGCTAACCAAACTGCTTGCTTGAATTTCTGTGGAATGTGATTTAATCGCATAGGTTCTGGCAGTTCATCCATGCCTTCTCTTTGTGCGAAAGTCAGCTTGTAGAAATCATTGTTGTTTCCAGATGACATCAATTTTCTTTCTCAAACATAAGTTCACGGAAAGCTGGTTCAATACTTTTAGCAGCCCAACTTCCGTTTGCTCTTTTTAGCGCTTCCAATCCATCATAAGCAGATGACAGAGCAATCTGTGTTATATATAATCAACACATGTGATTTGAATTACATAGGCACCTACCTATGATAAGGTAAGTGCTGCAAGTTCACCAAACCTCAAATTAATGAGGGGGTGCTTCAGCAGGAACGCCAATCCTAGCCTTGTCTTTATTAGAGACATGATGGTAAGTACCTCCATAGTTAATACCGCCTGCGAGGACGGTTTGGTTGAAAAAAGGGACACTGTTCACAGCAGTGTCCCGCCTTTTATATATCTTCACCAACAACAGTTTGCTACTCCGTGGCTGTCTGAGATATCGTTAGTTCAACAGGATTGCTGTCTTCGTCATATACTTGACTGACATTCATTGCAAACGTACGGAACCAGCGAAGTCGGCTTTCAGCAGGCCATTCGCCTGTTGATGGAATCTTGCGTAATAGGGCCATAATCAGAGGGTCAAGATCAAGATCGCTTTCGCTAGCAGCATTACCTTCACGCTCCGGCATTTCTTCTTTTTCTGCATGTTTTACAATCGTAGCAGGCAAAACGAGTCGATTAGGAGCCACTTCCCGGAAACCAGTTTGTTTTGCTGACTTTTCAAACACTTGTCGTGCCTTAGCTTTCTGTTTTTCCGCAACACCGAGGAATACAATCTCGCTTTCTAGTGCAGCACTTGGGGGCGTTACACCATCTTTGTACTTATCGTAAAGTGCTTTAAAAAGTGGCACACGCAGAAAAGCCTCCGCTTTGGCTTCGCGCGCTTTATTCGGATCAACAGTTCGACGTCCAAGTTCTGTTAGTTTCAGTTTGCCAGCATAAGCCCCATTTTCAATGATACCAAATAGTTTAGCGGTACTTAGCTGGGTACGGAAACCGCTGCTTTTAACACTTTGTCCTGTCCATGCAGCAAGCTGTTCTCGTTCACATTCACCGTGACCAACATTACCGTGGATTGCCGTAGCTATTTTTGAACTGCTATCATAATCAGCATACGGAAATGCCGTGTTGAAACGTTGACGCGTTATATACTTACTTGGCTTACTATTTTCGTCTTGAGAAAGTTCTATATTTTCGTTCATCTGGATACCTTCTTTCATTAAAATAATTAGATTGCAAATGGCAATATAATGCCAAAAATGGACAATGTCAAATGCCTTCTAAAAATTGTCCATAATTGTCATTATATATGGATAGATAGCTTTATTCAAAGGACAGATTTTGGACGAGACGACTCTGTTGATGGATACTCAACCTTCTAAAGGCAGCGGGCTTACGGATGAAAGCCAGATTGGTCGCCCCGACGGGCAATGGTTTCGTCCGGCGAAATGTATATGTGTAGGGCAAACGCAGCAAAGGATGGATTGGCGGTGACACACCTACCTGACTTACCCCACCTGAAACGAGACACAGTGGCACAATATCCAAACAGCGTTTGGCCGCCTGATGGCAGGGGGTCTTTATATCTCCTCTAAATTCAGCTTGTCTTACTGAACATTAATTCCCGTAGTAATGGTTCGATAGGTTTTGCTGTCCAATTATCGCTTGACTGCTTTTGGGCGTTCAGAGTGTTATCACCATTGACATATAAAATGTCCGGGCTTCCGAAGTCGTCCCGGTTACGGGTAAACCAATCGTCCAATCCAGGGGCGTCCATTTCTTCCAGGTTACGCCACAGTACAAGGCAATGTCGCCCATCAGCGTCAGTTCCTGTTATGGTAAGCACGCCCTCTAATTTCCGCCGAGCCTCACTCCACAGGCCGATAAGAAAATTGAAGGTCTCAGGCAGGTCAACAGGTACATCACCTCGCACACCGTCGCGCAGGGCTGACAACGTGTAAACGAAAGGATCAGTGAAATATTTTCCCAGCAGGCAGGCGCTACCGGCTGTTTCCTCTCCAAGCGCATAGCGTAGCCGATAATCTTCTTCCAGTGCCGGATTCTGAGCCAGTAAATCCTGTTGCGCCGAGTCTGGCGGCATCAGTTCCAGACTATCCAGTGTATCTTCGTAGGATTCGAGACGGATGTATTTGAAGATTTGAGTGGAACCATCACGCGAAACCGGCTTGCCGTCTTTCCAATCCGGCGAATAGACAACCTTTTTGATACGCGGCAACAACACTGTATCAAAGTGGTCGCCAACTTCTACCAGAATATATTTGCGTTCACCTCCGTCTTCACGATTGAGATTAATGACTGCGTGGCCGGTAGTGCCAGAACCGGCGAAGTAATCAATAATTTGAGCATCTTGCCCACCTCCACCTGAAGCGCGAATGCAGTCCTCCACTAACGCAACAGACTTGGGAAAATCAAAAGGATTATCCACAAAAAGGTTTTTGAGAATCTTAGCCCCATGGTTGGATGACGCATATTTGCTATCACCCCACCATGTCTTTGGAGCGGAAGAAATATCCATACGTTGGATAAAGTGAATGCTTATTTGCTGTTCATCAGAATCGTTGCCGTTTCTTTGTACGCGGTATTCAGCAGCCTCGGAGGCTACCCGTTCCCAACCCCGCTCCCAGTTCTTTTCAACTCTTTTTCCCTCCTGTAATTTAACTGGCCACACGGCAATCTCATCTTTTTGGGGATTTTCCAAAATCTGGTATTCTGTTCTTTCTTCATCCCATTCCATTTTGGGGACACGTAAAGCATCATCGTCACCAACGTAAATCGGATAATACAATTTTGGACGATCAGATCGCTTGTCGTTGGTTCCTGTACGTATAAGATTACGCCACGCATACCGCCCATTCTCATCAGAAAAAGGGTACCTCTGTTTTTCTTTCTCCGTTTTAATTAAAGGCCCTGGGGCAGTGTCTTCTCCGCCATAGAACAAAGCATATTCGTGCGTTGGTGACAATTTGCCACGAGAGGTCCGGCCAATAGGGGTCGAACGAACTGGAGCAACCCCTATTTCTTTTTCAAACATACTCTGCATCAGTGAGCGTGAACGCCATGCTTCTTCGTCATCAATCGCGCAACATAAAATTCCACTCTTGCTTAAAAGTGTCTTGGCAAACGACAAACGATTTTCCATCAGCGATAACCAGGAAGAATCCTTATAATCGTTCTTGTACAAAATCGCCGAAGAATCAGTGTTATAAGGCGGATCTATGTATACACAGTTCACCTGCCCCCTGTATCTGGTCTGCAACAAGTTCAACCCTTGAAAATTCTCCCCATGCACCAGCAAACCATCCAACTGCTCTTCCAGTGGTGCGTCATCCGATAAAGCCGCCAACAGCCTGTCAGCAAAGTCACGATCAAAATGGCGCGTATCCAGCACGAGGTACGGATTGGTTTTGAGAAAATCAACGGTCAGAGGATTGGTGTAGCCCGCGTTGCCGTTGGCAAGGTCGCCTTCAATTTCGTCAATAGCAAACAGCTTCAGCCATTCATCGTGTTGCGCCTTGTTTGCCGCTATCTCCGGGTAGAGCGTTTCCGGCACACGGTCCAGCGTGACGCAATACTGCGTTTCCAGCACAAATTTCTTCTTGAGCCAGAGCCACTTTTGAAAATCCTCGATCTGTGCCAGGAAAGTAATGATCTTGTCCGCGACGTGCCGGACAGCCCGCGTTCTCGCTAACGCGCGTTGCAGACGCAGAGTATCCCCGGCCGCGAGGTCGTCCAGGTTCAGCACGTCTGTTTTCAAGTACAAGTCCAGTTCCCGGCGCAGGAAGCCACCCAGGTCCTTATGAATGAAGTAATCGAAGCTGTTCTTTGCCGTGTACGCGGCAAGGTGTTTGTCCAGTACTGTGCGCTCGGGGTTGTTTTCCGTGGGAGCGGCTGCGGCCAGCAATACCTGCCAGGCAGGTTCTAACTTGCCCAGGATGCGTTGCGCCGCGGCCTTGTTGATCAACTCCTGCTGTTTGTTGCCATTGCCCTTCCAGAGTTTCTTTTCACTCTCCGTCAGGGGCCGGTGTGCGAACCTGACGACAAGATCACTATCGACGATTTCAATTGTTTCCTTGTCACCGCCTTCCGCCAGCAGGAAACGGCGCTGCTTGTCGTTTGCTTCCTTGACATTGTCCTTTTCGTTGTCTGCTTTGGCTATCTCAAACCTTACGCGCCGTTTTTCATCCCCTGGACCCACGCTGAACACGTAGGAAGCATAGTTTTCCGTTGACTTGATGTAGTACTGGTCGGCGTTCGCCCAATGCAGTTTTACTTCTTCGCCGTCGTAGGGAATCAGGTAGCTCGATTGCCCGCCGCCGGAATAACGGCGCAACGACATGAAATCGCCTTCATCGTAGTAGCGCGCAAAGAAGTTGGCCAGATGGTTATAGACATCGGCTTCCGCTGCCACGTCGGCCTTGACTTCTGCAAGTTGCTCCTGCAGTTCCTTGACCTTGGGCATTTCCTCAGGGTCAGCCCCCAGGTCCCTTGCTGTTGCCCGCGCCTTGGCCAGTTCCTTTTCCAGGTCGGCCTGCCGTTCCTGGGCATCGCCTGTTAACGCGTCTTGTACCTGGGGCAACAGGTCATTATCGAGAAAATCGGCGATCTCAGCCGCCTTCATATTCATGACCCGGTACAGGCCGAAGTCTAGATCACCCCGGTCGAGCTGGAACATCGTCCACAGGATGTCTTTCAGTCGGTTGAATTTTTCCATTTATTGAGGTAGCTCAGCCTCTTTCCATCTATCTTTTACTGGCGGTACAAGTCCATTAACAGTGTCGCTTGACAACTACACAGTACCCACAGGAACGAGTCCTGCCTGGACAACTATACTGCTATTGGCCATTTCTATGAATAGCAATATAATTATACAGGAATTAGTCCCATAAACACATGAATGAAATTAAGGAACGTATGATGCGGAGAGGAGATGAAGATAAGGCAAAGAAAATATTTTATCTGACTGTTGGAGCACGGTGGACATGGTTCTCAAAATGACCGATTTCTCGGAGAATCAGGTTTAGTAGAATTTCCTTTTCCTCGGCTGACAACTCACTGATGAAGCTATTGCCATGACTAACAAATTTATCAAGTTGTTTCAATATGTTCAGATAATCTTCTTCGTTACCAATTCTCACCATTCTTAGAGGAGTATCTTGACCACTCAGCGAGATTTTCCATTCAGCGTTATCATAAGTTTGTAAATCTTTGAGACGAACAATATCTCGTTTTCCGAAATTATTTACTCCCTCCTGCAATGTGAAATGATGAAGTTGTTCAGGATGATTATTAGCGTCGCACTTAACATTCTGTAATATGAGATAGGTCCGCTGCTCACTTCCAATATTAAGTTTCCGTTGCATAAGCCGGAACACATAACCGTAATCTTTAGGGGCCATATCCAGATCAAAGGATAACCCGTTGCCTAACAACTCGAGTCTTGACTTGGCTTTGGCCGTGAATTTGGTAACACATTCAATATCAAATGACTTGGTGAGAATTTCTTGAGTTTTTTGATAATTTTTAAATTTTATTTTAATTTTCTCAAAAATTTGTTTGATAGAAGTTTCATCTAATTTTTCATTATCAGTCCATTCAGGAAATGATACGCTCTGTCCATCGAGCCTCAACGGTTTGACCTCTTTCACTTTGCCTAACGTAATATATTGTCGCCATAGCCTGACTGACACAGGCTCAGCATCTGTACCATCTCTGCCCTTACTTATCAACTCGGCCAAAATATATTCATTATCCGTATTATCAGCAAGTTTCAAATAAGCATTGTCATAACGCCCAACTTCCATGATTGCTTTCTGTTCTCCCTTGATGTCATCGGGGTGGTGTAGTGGGATTTTCGCACTACTGAGCACCACTGCTATGGTTTTATCCTGTGCACGGGTGAAGAGGTCTTCTCGAAGTAGTCCTTTGATACCAATGCTGGACAAGACAGCGTAGTACTTTTCCTGTTTTGTCGTCCTGAGATTCCTGATCACCTTGACCTGTTCTTCAATGTAAACGCGGGTACCGACCGGCAAGTACCCCACTAGGCCATGGATATAGTTACCTTCTCGCTTAACACTCGCATCTTCAGAAAGAAGAAAAGCGCCTACATTTACAATGCCAACTGAATAAGTAACGTCCTGAGCCTGAACACTAATGAAGAATACTAAGGAAATTACAAAGGTAACGATTCTACTCTTGGATTTATAAAACACTTCGAAAAAACTAGGTGGCACTTGAGTGATTCGATCAATGGCAGTGGTAGCCACCTGACCCATCCTCGTGACAACCATTACTATCTGTAGTACCACTATGATTTATTATCTGATTGGCGCTGTCATCGTCATGAATAGGTTCGGTGTATGAGAACGAGCTATGAACATCAATCATAAATATGATCAGAATACCGACGACTAAGGAGAATATACGAAGCATTATGGATATTAATTTTAGCATGTCCTAAGAAAAAAATCACGGATTAGGCTGTAAAATTAGTCAGGTTTCCATTCGGTCAGGCGCTCAATCCCAGGAAAGCTATCAAAGCCTGCATCAAAACTCAAAATTCGCCTAATACCATTACGCTCCATGACAGCGATATGAAGAGCGTCTCTGGCAGACAATCCCTCACTGGAAAGTACGATATCTCTGGCGCGCTCCACGTCTTGTCGGTCTATGGGAAATACTTCATCCACAATACCTGTCACAGCTTCAAACGCCGGGGAAATGGCTTCAGGTCGAGCGATAGCTACATACCGATGAAGGATTTCCTGCAAAACTTCAACGTCTGTGACCATCCGCTCAGCATGAACAATACAGGTTTCCAATCCCCGTTGCGCAAGGACTTTGTTAGGGTGCGCTGCTCCAACCAAGTACATCGAGATGTTGGAGTCGACGAAAATCATGCAGTGAAACTGGCTTGATACCCCTGGTCGATTTCACGCAGAATCTGGTCGATGTCTCCGGTTGGAAAATCATATCGGGAAGCTACGCGCACTAGGTCAAGCTTCTTTTTTGTATCGGTCAGAGGCGCCTGTGGACACGCGTCCCGTAATGTTTGGCGAACCCATTCCGTAACCGTCACCTGTTGACGTTTGGCGCTGTGTTGAATTGCGCGCATTTCCTTATCGTCAAGAAGTATTTGCAGTCGCTTGCTCATAGCTGTGATTGTGAGGGAGTTGCCATAATTTGTCAAATTTTACGTGCGTCGCCAGTTGGATGTCCCGGATTTGTTCCTGGAGCAAATCCCGCTTGTATAATAGCTGCCCATGAAACACGGAAAGATCCTAGCAAGCCGGTTTAAACCGGCATGGTGGCTGCCCGGCGGTAATCTTCAGACCCTGTGGCCGTATTTCTTCCGGCCTAAGACTCAAATTGACCTGGCCAGCGAGCGTCTGGAGTTGCCGGACGGGGATTTTGTCGACCTGTGCCTGACCGCAAATGCCGGCGCTCCGGTCGTGGCGGTCTTTCACGGGCTTGAAGGGTGTGTCGACTCCCATTACGTGAAGCCGTTGCTGGCGGCTGTTGAAAGACGCGGCTGGCATGGCGTATTCATGCATTTCCGCGGTTGCGGCGGCGAGTATAATCGTCTGCCGCGCAGTTACCATTCCGGAGACACCGGAGACATCAGCTTCCTGGTAGAACACCTGCGTGAACGTTATCCCGGCGCCCCTATCGCGGCAGCGGGTTATTCACTGGGTGGCAATGCCCTGCTGAAGTACCTGGGAGAAGCGGACCGTACAGGACAGGTACAGGCCGCAGCTACTGTCTCCGTGCCCTTTGTTCTGGCAGAAGGGGCAAAACGGCTCAATAAAGGTTTTTCCAGGATCTACCAGCGCCGCCTGCTCAACCTGCTGAAGCGGAAAATCTCCGGAAAATTCAGATCGCTTGATTGCCCGATTGACCTCACCGGGCTCCGGCGACTCAATGATTTTTTCAGCTTCGACGACAAGGTGACTGCGCCGCTGCACGGCTTTGCCGGGGTGGACGATTATTACACGCGCAGCAGTTCCCGGCAGTTTCTGAAGACCATCAACGTGCCTGCGCTGCTGATCCAGGCCCGGGACGACCCGTTCATGACCGAAGACGTTATCCCTGCCGGGGACGAACTGTCCGAACACGTGCAACTGGAACTCGCCGGGACCGGCGGGCATATCGGGTTTGTCAGCGGCAGGACGCCGGGGTATGCTGTGTACTGGCTGGAACGGCGGATAATCGAGTTTTTTGAGGGGTATTTATAAGGAATGGTTTGTTTGACTGGATTCCGGGTCAAGCCCGGAATGACGAACATAGGTTTTACTGATCGCAGTTTTTTTCTGCTTGCAGCCCTGGTTTGCACGGCATTGCTGGGCTCCGGCTATTACCTGCAATTCGTCCGGGGCCTTGACCCCTGCCCGTTGTGCATATTGCAGCGCGTCGCTTACATGGGAGTCGGGGTCGTCTGCCTCGCCGGGTTCCTGCACGGCGCGGCAAGCCGCATCTACAGCGCGCTGGCGCTGGTCTGCGCGCTGGCGGGCGCCGGCATTGCCACACGGCAGGTCTGGCTGCAGCACCTGCCGCCGGACCGGGTGCCTGAATGCGGACCGGGGCTGGATTTCATCCTGCAGGCATTCCCCCTGTTCGATGCGTTGAAGCTGATCTTCACCGGTTCCGGGGAGTGCGCCGAGACGGTGTGGACTTTCCTGTCCCTGAGCATCGCCGAGTGGAGCCTGTTCTGGTTTGCCGCGTTTTCAGTGATGTTTGTGTATCAAACTTTATTTGTCATTCCGGCGAAGGCCGGAATCCAGTGAAATACTGTGTCGCCTCCGGCGACCCGTTAATCGACTGGATACCGGGTCAAGCCCGGTATGACGAAGTAAGCCTGGTTTGATGAATGAGGCAGTTAGCCCGGCATGACGCCGGGGTTCACCGGCGGAAACCGCCGCGCGGCATATTCCCGCCAAGCCCGCGCATCATGTTCTCCATACCGCCTTTTTTGCTCAGTTTTTTCATCATCTTCTGCATCCGGCCGAACTGTTTCAGCAGGCGGTTGATATCCTGTATCTGCGTGCCTGAACCGGAAGCGATGCGTTTCTTCCTGGAACCGTTGACGACGGCAGGGAAACGCCGCTCTCCGGGCGTCATGGAGTTGATGATCGCCTCGAATTTGACCAGTTCATGTTCCTGGCCGGCCAGCCCCCCCACGGAGTCCATGGACATTTGCTGCATACCCGGCATCTTGTCCAGCAGGCCGCTCAGCCCTCCCATGCTCTGCATCTGCCGGACCTGGTCACGAAAATCATCCAGATTGAATCCTCTCCCCTTTTTCAGCTTCCTGGCGATCTTTTTTGCCTTTTCCTGGTCCGTTTTTTCCTCCACTTCCTCGATCAGGCTCAACATGTCCCCCATGCCCAGTATCCGGGACGCGATCCTGTCGGGATAAAACGAGGACAGTTCCGATGTTTTCTCACCGGTGCCCAGGAACAGGATGGGTTTGCCGGTGACGTGCCGGACCGAGAGCGCCGCCCCGCCCCGGGCGTCACCGTCCACCTTGGTCAATACCACTCCGGTCAGGTCCAGGGCATCATTAAATGCCCGGGCCGCGTTGACCGCGTCCTGTCCCATCATGCTGTCCACCAGGAACAAGGTGTCGGACGGTGTGAGCGCGCTATGAATATGCCGGATCTCCGCCATCATATCCTCATCGATATGCAGCCTCCCGGCCGTATCGACGATGAGCACGTCAGCAAAACGGGACCTGGCGTGTTTCAGCGCCGCCTCGGCGATGGCGACGGGTTGTTTCCGTTCTCCCGCGGCAAAATATTCAAGCCGGTTTTCCCCGGCCAGCACCCGCATCTGCTCCAGGGCCGCCGGACGGTAGATGTCGCAACTGGCCACCACTACGGACTTGTCGTGCTTCTCCCGGCACCATTTGCCCAGTTTCGCAACCGTGGTGGTCTTGCCTGAGCCCTGCAGGCCGGCCATCAGGATGACTGCCGGCGGCGGGACATTCAAATTCAGGGACGCCTGGCCGTCTCCCATCAGGTGAACCAGTTCATCCTGTACGACCTTCACCAGCGCCTGGCCTGGATTGAGGCTGCTTGATACCTCCTTCCCGAGCGCCCCGGCTTCAACCTGTTCGATGAATGCCTTCACCACCGGCAGGGCCACGTCCGCTTCGAGCAATGCCATACGCACGTCCCGCATGGTGGATGCAATATTGTCTTCCGTCAGGCGCGCATGACCCCGCAACTGCTGAACGATACGGCTGAAGCGCCCGCTTAAATTTTCAAACATGCCGTCCCCTGTTTATGGTAGATTTAGAAACCTGATCCGCAGCCGATACCATATGGATACCAGTACTCTCATCAGCGCCGCCGTAATTTTACTCTATTTGCTGACCGCCGGCTGGCTGGGTATCAGGATTTTTCGCCTGCGGCTGACGACGGAAGCCTTCAGCCACACGATTGCCGCCCTTGCCGGGCTTGCCCTGTCGGGACACGGCCTGGTCCTGTATCGCGAAATCCTGGTTGAGGCAGGTGTCAACCTGGGGTTTTTCCATGCCCTGTCCCTGGTATGCTGGGTCATCGCACTGCTTGCCGTCCTCATCGGTTTATACAGGGCCATGAGCAACCTGGTGGTCATCTTCTTTCCTGTCGCCGCGCTGGCGCTGCTGCTGGAAAGCATTCTGCCCAGCACCAGCATCATACCCGGGGGCATCGCCGCCGGGCTGAAAATGCACATCATACTGTCCGTGGCCGCTTACAGCCTCCTGACCATAGGCGCGCTGCAATCACTGGTCCTGGCGTTCGAGGAAGCCAGGCTGCGTAACAGGCAACCTGTGAAAATCCTGAATATCCTGCCCCCCATGCAAATACTGGAGGAACTGCTGGTACAGACCCTGACCATCGGTTTTTTCCTGCTCAGCCTGAGCCTGGCGACGGGCCTGATGTTCATGCACGACATACTGGGGCAACACCTCTCCCACAAGGTGGTGTTGTCCATCCTCGCCTGGCTTATCTTTGCCGTCGTGCTCTGGGGCAGATGGTCCCGCGGCTGGCGCGGGCGCAAGCTGATTCACTGGACCCTGGGCGGTTTTGCCTCCCTGTTACTGGCTTATTTCGGATCCAAACTGGTGCTGGAACTTATCCTGCAGCAGGTATAATTAATCTGTCCCTTACATATCGAGGTCATATCCATGGATGATGTTTCCCTATTCCTTTTATCAGGCATCCTGGTCCTGCTGATCGCTGTCGCCGCATTCTTTTCCGGTTCCGAAACCAGCATGATGGCGGTCAACCGTTACCGCCTGCGCCATCTTGCCAATGACGGCCACAGGGGCGCCATCAACACCGCCAACCTGCTGGACCGTCCGGACCGCCTGCTGGGCCTGATTTTGTTCTGTAATAATATCGTCAACTTCTACGTAGCCGCCCTGGGTGTGGTCATTGCCGTCAGGCTGATGGGCGACATCGGTTATGCGCTCGGCCCGGTGATACTCACTTTTATTTTTCTGGTGCTGGCCGAAGCCGCGCCGAAAACCATGGCCGCCTACCACCCGGAGCGGTTCGCGTTTCCTGCATCCTATATCCTGAGACCGCTTTCAGTCATCTGCCAGCCTTTCGTCTGGACAATAAGCCGGCTTTCCAATAATTTTCTTGCATTGCTGCGTTTCAAACTGGACGAGGGGCACCAGACCAGCCTGTCGCGGGAAGAGTTGAAGACCGCGCTGTCGGAAGCCGGCAAGATGCTCCCTTCCAGGCACTTGCAAATGCTGCACGGCATCCTAGACCTGGAACAGGTCACGGTGGAAGACATCATGGTGCCGCGTAACGAAATCATCGGGATCGATATCAACGGTGACCTGCCCGAGATCCTGAGTTACATCAGCCAGAGTTCCCATACCCGCCTTCCCCTGTACCGGGACAACCTGGATGAGATTATCGGCATCATCCACGTGCGGCGCGTCATGCGCCTGTTGAAAGATCCCCATGATATTACCCGGGAAGACCTGGAACAGGTTGCCGAAGAACCCCACTTCGTCCCGCTCAGCGCATCCCTGAACACGCAGTTGCTGAATTTTCAGCGCGTGAAAAAACGCCTGGGCTTCGTCGTCGACGAATACGGGACCATACAGGGACTGGCTACGATGGAAGACATCCTGGAAGAGGTTGTCGGCGAGTTTACAACCGATATCCAGACCCACAGTCCGGACATCGTCAGGCAGAACGACGGTTCTTTCATGATTGACGGTAGCGCAACCATACGGGACATAAACCGCGAACTGGGCTGGGAACTGCCTGCCGGCGGACCAAAAACCTTAAACGGCCTGATCCTGGAACGCCTGGAGACCATGCCCGAGCCGGGAACGACCCTGAAGCTCGACAATTTCACCATGGAGATTACCCAGGTAACGGATAACGCGGTGAAATCTGTCAGGGTAAAGCTGATTGGACGGTAAGATTAAGCGTCGGCCTTGACGCGAACGGTCACGATATCCGCATCGCTGTATTGCTGGTGGCGCACCGACGAGGCAAAGTGGCGCAGCAACCGCAGTGAAATCTCGTGCTCGACCGCATCCTCGGAAGCCTGTCTTCCCAGCAGGGCGATACGGTCCTCGATATTGCCCGTATCTGCCGCCGCAATAAATTCCAGTTCCGCCGCGCCGCTGTCTTCCCGCGCCACCAGCAGCAGGCGGCGCTTTTTATCCGTGTCCCCGTCATCATCCAACTGTGACAATATCAGCATGGTTTCTTCGGCAACCAGGCACAGGCGGTCGAACGCCTCCGTACTCCATGCCCTGGCCGTGGCGAACCCGTTCAGGAATTCCTTGACCTTGTCCAGGGCGTTCATGTCCAGTTCAGTTTCCATACGCCGCCGGCGCGGGCCGGTCAGATTGATGAAAACCGTCAGCAGGATCGCCGTGAGACCGCCCGCGGTCATGCCGTTTCCAAGCAGGTCCCTTAACCAGTCATTCAGGTAGTCAGCGAAAAACAGGTCATTCTGGAAACCTGCGCCGACCCAGAATGATACGCCCACCAGGACGGCCTTGCGGTAATCGACGCCATCCTGTATGACGACCTGCATTCCCAGCACGAACAGGACCCCCAGGATCACAAGCAGGTAGGCGCCGATGACAGGGTCGGGTATTGCAAGAAACAGGCTGATCAACTTGGGCAGGAACGCCATGATCAAAAACAGTACGCCGACGCAGGCCCCGACCCGGCGCGCCGCCACCCCGGTGATCTCCGCGAGCGCGATACTGGATGAATAGGTGGTATTGGGCACCGTGCCGGCAAGCCCCGACAACAGGTTGCCCAGACCGTCTGCGGCGACCGCACCCTGCACCGTGCGAAAATCCGTGGCGCGCGGCTTGCGCCACGCCACTCTCTGGATCGCGACCGCATCGCCTATGGTCTCTATGGCGCCTACCAGGGTCACGAATATAAAAGCCGGGAAAAGCGTCCAAAAAACGGGACCGAACTCAAAATCGAAACCCGGCCAGACGGCTGTGTCGGGGAGACCGACCCACGACGCCGCCAGCACGCGATCAATGTCGTAGAGGCCAAAGCCGGCGGCGACCAGGCATCCTGTGACCACACCGATCATCGGCGCCCAGAGGCGCAACACGCCTGTGGCACAGAATATCAGCCCCAGAGTAGCGGCAAAAGTCGTGATGGCGCATGCGGGAGCGGCCAGATCAGGCGTGCCTGCCGGCACCTGCGTCATCATGTCGAAGGTAATCGGCATGATGGTGACGGAGATCAGCATGATGACGGTACCGGCCACGGCCGGCGTAATAAGCCGCCGGAACAGGGCAAGACGCTCCGAGAGCGCGAACTGGAACAGCGATGAGAGCACGACAAGGGTCGCGAGCATCGCCGGGCCGCCTTGCGCCAGTGCAGTGACGGAAACCGCGATAAATGCGCCGGACGTGCCCATGAGCAGGGGATAACCCGCGCCGATACGCCCAACTCGAATGGCCTGTATCACCGTGGTGAACCCGCTGACCGCAAGGGCGGCAAAGACCGCCCACGTCAGGTAAATTTCACTCTCGCCCGCGGCGCGCACGATGATGGCGGGAGTCAGCACGATGCCGCCTACGATGAGGGCCGCGTACTGGAGACCGAGACCGAGGGTCAGGCTGGGTGAGAGACGTTCATCAGGTTCATAGCGAACATTCTGGTTGACCTGGGCGGTTTCGGTTTGCATTTTTGAAATTCCTTATTTGTTTGTTATATGGGAGAATGCCGGTGCTGTCGTGGCAGGGTGTCAGTCTAGCATCATGCAATCAATCTGACCAACCGGATGAGTCGATGAACAAGACGCAAATCACGTTACTGGTAACGGTCGCCATACTGGTGGCCGCGTTTTTTCTTTTTGACCTGGGCCGCTATTTCAACCTGGAATACCTGAAGCAGCAACAGGCCGTCATGGATGCATTCTATGAGCGGCAACCGTTAACGACCGCACTTTATTATTTCCTGCTGTATATCGTTATCACCGGCCTGTCCCTGCCCGGCGCCGCTATCCTTACCCTGGCCGGGGGCGCCATTTTCGGCCTGCTCTGGGGGACCGTAATCGTTTCTTTCGCCTCTACCATAGGGGCGACCCTGGCCTTTCTGTTCTCCCGCTACCTGTTCCGGGACGCCATCCAGGGACGTTTCGCCGACAAACTTACCGCCATCAACCGGGGAATGGCGGAGGAAGGCGCATTCTACCTGTTCAC
>JAJDUB010000055.1 GCA_022826885.1 Gammaproteobacteria bacterium | reverse complement strand
AGGCCGGCCCTGGCGGCCAGTCCCGATAATCCATCGAGCAACACGGAAACCGGGTTAACCGGGTCGGAAGGGGTTTTGTAAACCAGTAACGAGTGGTCCTCCGCCAGGGCAACAAAATCCGTAAAGGTGCCGCCGGCGTCGATGCCGATGCGGTAATTCATCGGTCTTTATCCTTTCTTAATGCTGCCGTGCCGGCAGTATCGATTTCCAGTGTTTCAGGATGCAGCTTTACCCCGTATTCCAGTTCTGCTCCTTTCAGCGAAACCTTCCTGTTCAGAACGTCATCCTGTACTGCCTCGGGCGGACGGGAAAACGGATCACCGGCAGCGCCACCGCCGGAAGTCTGGCTGCGATAACGTTCTCCCGGCCTGATCGTCAACACCTGGTTGTGGTCTATCTCGTGCAGGACTTGATCATTCCGGAGATGCCATCCCCGGGCAACCTTGGTGTCGAACATCTGCGGATGATTGCGGGCTTCACCCGTGGAGGGAGGTGGTTGATGGGCGCCTTCTCCCCAGGCAATGACCGTCATCTCGTGATCGATGGGTTCAATTTCCGTTACAAGGCCGCAACCCCCGCGCCATTCTCCGGGCATTGCTGAATCCGTAGCCAGTTCAAGCCGGGTAACGATGATGGGCGCCAACAGTTCCACCAGCTCGGTATCTCCGATCTGGGCGCCGCCGAGACCGGCCTGGGCGCCGATAGCGTGCCAGCCGTCGGCCTCGTTGTTGACCGCGCCGGCGCCCCCGATCAGCGATGAAATCAACAGGTCCAGGTAAGGTTCACCGCTGTCCGGCCGCTTCCCGGCAATGTTAAAGGCCCAGGTATGGTTCCAGCCTGACACGGCATGTGTCGGATCAATACTGTTCAGACCGGTACGGATCAGGTCGCAAATGGTTTCCTGGGGGCCGCCGGTGCAGTTGACATGCGGGGCCGGTTCTTCGGCGTTGAGGATTGTGCCCTTGGGGCCGAAGTCCACCTTGACGGGGCGGTATAATCCTTCATTGAACGGGGGCTGTACCTGCGCCCACATCAGCAGGCCGGCATAGACGCCGGACAAGGTGTTGGAGCGGTAGGAATTGGTAAAAAAATCCAGTTGCGGCGGTGATGAAAGCGTAATTTCCATTTCATCTTCCACTACGTTGATCTCCGCCTCCAGGGTCTGGTGGCCGCGTCCGTGGCCGGTATCCTCCGCCACGACGCTGGAATGATACACCCCGTCGGGCAAGGTTCGGACCCTGGCGCGCATGTGTGCTTCCGCCGCATCCAGCAATTGTTCCACGCAAGCCTTGATCACCTCTTTTCCATAACGCTCCAGCAGGGCCGTAAGGCGTTGCTCTCCCAGCGTGATGGCCCCCAGTTGCGCGTTCATATCGCCGCTCTGGTATTTACGCGAACGGAAGTTGGTCAGGATCATGTTCAACACGTCATGGCGCATCTCTCCGCGGTCAACCAGCCGTATCGGCGGAACCCGCAGCCCCTCGGCAAAGATCTCTTTTGCATCCGGGTTATAACTGCCGGGGACTGGTCCCCCGACATCCACCATGTGGCCTTTGCTCACCACCCAGAACACCAGTTCGTCCTCGAAGAACAGCGGTTTGTACATGCACATATCCGGCAGGTGGCTGCCGTCATAGGTGGGGTCATTGTGCAGGTAGATATCACCGGGGTTGATTTCACCGTTAAAAAAGCGGGCCACCGCCTTGGTAGCCAGCACCATGGAGCCAAGATGGGTCGGTATGTCTTCGCCCTGTATGATCATTCTGGCATCCCAGTCGAACAGGGCGTTGGAATAGTCCCGGGCAATGGCATAGACGCTGGAACGGCCGGTCTTTTCCATGGTGGTGGTCATAGCCCGCTGGGTCGCCTGCAGCGCGCCCTGAACGACGGAGAGGGTAATTGGATCAATATCAGTTGGCATGGCCGGTTTTCAGTCCCCCGTCATTCCTGCGAATGCAGGAATCCAGTAAACAAACCTTCCTTGTCATTATAAGGAATAATATGTCCTCTGGATTCCCGCTTGCGCGGGAATGACGGTACTCTGATTTCGTGAAAAAAATAAATCTGTCTCCTTTTTCCTTTGTTCGTTTTTATAACAAGCCGGCTTCGACCATGTCTGACAGGCACTTGCGGTAGGCGTCTGTCGCTTGTTGTATGTCAGCCTCGTCATGGGCCGTTGACAACCAGCCCTTGGATGACGAAATCAGCACCCGTTCGCGCGCCAGGCGCAATAACAGGTCGCGGCTCAAGTCCATGCGGCTGCTCATGATCTGCCGGTGGTTCACGATGGGCTGATCGGTAAAGAAAACGTTATACACCGGTCCTGTGCCCACGACCTGGGCGGAAATCCCGATCTCGTCGATCACATCCCTGAGACCTGACCGGATCGCCTCTCCCACCTGGTTCAAGCGGTCGAACATGCCCGGTTTTGCCAGTTCACGCAGGGTAGCTGCGCCGGCCGCGGCAGCCATGGGGTTGGCGTAGAACGTGCCGCTGAACAGGACGTAATCCGGATTCGCGCGGTTAGCGAATACCGAGAGGTTAAGCACATCCTCGCGCCCGCACACCGCGGCAGTGGGATAACCGCCGCCGATAATTTTACCGTAGCAGGCCAGGTCAGGAATCACGCCGAATGCCTCCTGGGCGCCGCCCCAGGCCAGCCGGAATCCGGTGATCATTTCATCAAAGATAAGCAGGCAGCCGTATTTGTCCGCGAGCGCCCGTAAACCCTGGAGGAACCCGTCCCGGGGAGGTACGACGCCCAGTATCGGTTCCAGGATAATGGCCGCAACGCTGTCGCCGTGTTGTTGCATGAGGTCTGCCGCCATGTCCAGGTCGTTGAAGTCGCTGAGCATCACGGTCCGGCTTGAACCCTCCGGGATACCGGCGCTGTTAACCGGCGCGGCAAGCGGATCATAATCCCCGGCCATGAAACCCACCAGGGAATAATCGTGGCAGCCGTGGTAGGCGCCCGCGCACTTGACGATTTTTTCCCGGTCGGTGAAGGCCCGGGCAAGGCGCAGGGCATAGTAGGTGGCTTCCGCGCCGGTAGTGACGAAACGCAGTTTTTCGCCACAGGGAGAGGCAGAGACGATTAGTGAGGCCAGTTCGGCGATGGAGGCAGTCGGCTGGTAACAGGTGGAGCATTGCTCCAGTTGAGCTTTGGCTGCCGCCATGACCGCGGGGTGGCAATGTCCCAGGATCAAGGGACCCGAACCCATCAACAGGTCCAGGTATTCGTTGCCGTCTTCATCGTACAGCTTGCTGCCCATGCCCCGGGCGGCCAGGAAACGCAGTTCCGGCGGGTAGGACAACAGCGTGCCCAGTTCGCCGCCAGGCAGTGAATCATCCAGGGAATCCAGTAATGCAGACACGGTCTATCTCCAATATACTCCTCGTCAGAGTAACATAATAAAGGAGAAAAAAATGAAGGCCGATTATAACCACGCAAAAATAAATTTCGAGGGCGGTCTGCTGGAAATCACCTTTCATACCGATGGTGGTCCGCTGCTGTGGAGCGGTGCAGTACATGACGAACTGGCGGAGTTGTTCGGCGATATCTCCCGCAACCCTGACATTCGCGTCGTGATCATGGCGGGGACCGGCGCTACGTTTTCCGGCCCTCCTGCGGAAGACTTCAAATTCCCTGTACTCAACCCGGAGCAATGGGAGGGGATCCGCTGGCATGGCGAACAACTGGTGATGAACCTGCTGAACATCCAGGCGCCGGTCATAGCATGCATCAACGGTCCGGCCCTCAGGCACCCGGAAATCCCATTGTTTGCAGATATCGTACTGGCTGCTGATGATAGTGGTGTACAGGACGCCGGGCATTTCATTGTCAATGCCGTACCCGGTGACGGGATGCATATTGTTTTCCCCGCATTACTGGGAATGAACCGCGCCCGCTACTTCCTGATGACGGGACAGACCCTGAACGCGCGCGAGTGCAAGGAACTGGGGCTGGTGAGTGAAATCCTGGCGCGGGATGAACTGCTGCCAAGAGCCCGTGAACTGGCTGCCGACCTGTTGACCAAAAACCCCTTGATGCTGCGCTACACGCGCAACCTGCTGGTACACCAGATAAAAAGCACGGTGCATGAACTGCTGGGTTACGGCCTGGCGCTGGAGGGACTGGCAGTCGTCGACCAGGGACAGAAAATATAGATGGGGTCAGAGTAAAATCCCTGTTATCGTGGTCGATGGCACGGGCCGGGGTGATTTTACTCTGACCCCTGCTTTACGGCGCTACCAGCTGTAACCGGCCCGTACGTACCAGGACCCGCCTTCGTAGTTTGCCGCGGCGCGGCGCGCATAGGGCATGCCCTGGCTCCAGCGGTTGGCGCAGGTCAGCCCCTGGCTGCCGCAGGTGTCGGTTGGCCTGATCTTGTCGACAAATTCATCGAACACGTTGGATGCGCCGACCAGGAACCGCAGGTTGTCGTTGAAGTTGTAACCCAGTTCCAGGTCAACAAAGACGACTGACCCCAGTTTGGCGGACGGGGACGGCCCGTCAATCGTACCGCGCTGGTCGTAGTGCGACCCGTAGTAGTTGGCGCGGATCATCAGGTCCAGCTTATCGGCAAAAGTGGTGAACGCGCTGACGACAAAACGCTCGTTCGGGTAGCTGTTTTCAATGTCTTCCACGTCCGAAGCGGATACGGGCTTCTGGCCGTTGATTTCGCTCTGTCCGGTCACGTCGATTTCGTTGTAGCTGAAGGCAAAGCTGAAGTCCGTGCTTATAGCGTCAGTCCAGTCCAGGGCGGAGGTCAGGACCACGTCCACTCCTTCGGACTCCATATCCAGTGCATTGGTAAAGAAAGAGATATTGGTACACAACGCCCTGATGTCGTTACAGTCCGTCGTGATACTGTCAGGGTGCGGCGCGGGGAAGGCGCCGCTGGTCTTGTAGATGCGGTCATCAATCTTTATCCGGTATAAATCCACGGTTAACGTCGTGTAGGCGCCGCCCAGGAGACCCGTAAGGTCGGCGGCAAAACCCAGGCTCAGATTGACGGATTGCTCCTCTTTCAACGGCGCGCCGCCGGCAGCCAGCACCAGGGGGTGATCCGGAGGGAGAGTCCCCTCTTCCACCGATACGTTGAGGTTGGCGTCAAAGGTGGTGGTCACTTTACGGACGTTGGACTGGCCCGGTGTCGGAGCGTGGAACCCGGTGGAGATGGCGCCGCGCAGAGCCAGGGAATCGAACAGGTCATAACGCGCCGCCAGCTTGCCGTTGACGGTGCTGCCGAAATCGGAAAAGTCCTCATAGCGCACCGCATACTGCGTCAGCATCCTGTCGGTCACCTCGAATTCCAGTTCACCGTAAATTGCATGGTTTTCCCGTGAGAATGAACCCGAATCGTCAGGGACGAAGCCCTTGAAGCCGCTGGCGCCGGCGCCCGACCAGGAGGAAGGCTCACCAGGTGTGATGATAAAGGTTTCCTCACGCCATTCGGCGCCCACGGCAAAGTGCAACCTGTCGGTCAACTGTTTTGACAAATCCGCGTTGATATTGATCTCCTCCTGGGTCCAGGCGCCCACGTCGAAATCCCGCTGTCCGGGGCTGCCGTCGGCATTGGCGGCCAGCGCCGGGTCGCGGCTGATGGTGTTGTTGAGCAGGAAATCCAGTTCATCTTCACCGTAACCGACGCTGACATCGTAAAACAGGCCGTTGATATCACCGCGGATGCCCCCTACCACGCTGAAATCGGTGTGGTCACCATCGAAGAACGGCGTGAAGCCGGCAGGAAGACCTCGCAGACCCGCCTCCCGCAAGGGCCTGAGGTGTGAGTGCGGTTCCACTACACAGGGTGTGGTACAGGTGCTGAGACTGCAGCCCAGCGGGAATTCCGGGTTGCGGAAAAAGAAACGGTAACGACCGTCTGTCTCCGCGTAATTGCCGTGCAGGTAGAGTTCGGCGTTGTCGTTGATAGCGATACCCGAATTGACAAACAGCAGTATGTTCTCGGTTTGCGGTCGCCCCCAGGTCTGGGCGAAAGGCGCGTCATCGAAAGGGGTGTCCGCGCCAACATTCACACCGTTATCGATCAGTGTCTGCGCGTTGGGGCGCTGGTGGCCGCGCGACAGCGCGTCATTATCGGAGTATTCCACGCTCGCGTTGATGAAGCCGTTTTCGCCAAGGGGGAGACCGATATTACCTTCCACCTTGTAGCTCTGCTCGTCCTGGTAAAATTCGCCGTATCGTACCCGTAATGCGCCGCCCTCTGCGGCGTCCTTCATCTGGAAGTTGATGACCCCGGCAATCGCATCGGCGCCGTACTGGGCGGCCGCGCCGTCACGCAGTATCTCCACGTTCTTTATTGCGATACTCGGGATCATGCCGATATTGGGGCCGTGAGCCCCCTTTCCCGCGCCCGGGGTGAACTCTGCAACCAGCGCCGCCCGGTGACGGCGTTTGCCGTTGATCATGACCAGGGTCTGGTCCGGCGCCAGGCCGCGCATCGAAACCGGCCGGACGAAGGTATCCTGGTCTCCCGACGCCGTCGTGGCGTTATAGGAAGGCGTCAGGGCCTTCAGGTTATCGGTGATATCGGCTGCGTTGCCGATGCGGTTGAAATCCTCCTCGGATAATACGTCTATCGGTGCAGTGGAAGTTACCGCTGAACGGGGCCTCTGGCTGCGGGTTCCGATGGTAATAATTTCCTCGATGACCAGCTCTTCATCTTCCTGCGCCAGGACAAGCTGGCCCGGCGAGGCAGTGACAAGCGCCAGGCAGGTTAACAGAGAACCTGATATTGAATTCCTTTTGGTGGAGCCCATATTGTTCTCCTTATTGGCTTATGGTTACGCAAAGGCGTCACATCCTACCATATCGATAGATGGGGTCAGAGTAAGGATTGCTGGGGATCTGCCGTACCGGGCGGTTTGAACAGACCGGTGTTTAATTCCCCTTTTTCGTTGTTCAAGCCGAATTTCCGGCAGGCATTCTGGAACCGGCTTCGGACCAGGTCGGCGTAAACACCCTGACCGCGCATGCGGGTATGGTATTCGGGGTCGTTCTCGCGTCCCGACCTCAAATCGCGGATGATACTGAAGACATGTTCCGTTTTCCCGGGTTCATGGGTCTCCAGCCATTCGCGGAACAACTGCTTGACCTCATTCGGCAACCGCAATATGACATAACCGGCCGCTTTGGCGCCGGCTGCCGCGGCCTGTTCCAGTACGGTTTCCATTTCCGCGTCATTGATGAAGGGGATAACCGGCGCGAACATGACCCCGGTGGGCACGCCGGCCTGGTTCAGGGTCTGCACGGTTTTCAGGCGCCGCGTCGGGGCGGTAGTGCGCGGTTCCAGGCGCCTGGCAAGGTCATGGTTGAGCGATGTCACCGACACGAATACCTTGACCAGGCCGTCCGCAGCCATGGGCCCGAGCAGGTCCAGGTCTCTCTCGATCAACCAGGACTTGGTGACGATGGACAACGGGTGCCGGCAATCATGCAGCACCTGGATAATGTCCCTGGTGATGTGAAGCTGCCGTTCCGCGGGTTGATATGGGTCCGTGTTGGTGCCCATGGCGATGGGTTTGCAGACGTAACGGGGTTTCCCAAGTTCTTTCCGCAATATTTCCGCGGCATTGGTTTTGGCGAATATCTTTGTTTCAAAATCTATTCCCGGCGATAAATCCACGTACGCGTGACTGGGGCGGGCGTAGCAATAGACACACCCGTGCTCGCAACCCCGGTAGGGATTGACAGATGTCTCAAACGGGATATCCGGTGACTGGTTGCGGGTAATGACCGTGCGCGGGGTTTCCCTGAAGATTTCCGTGGGCACGGCCCTCTCTTCCTGTTCCAGTGCCCAACCGTCATCGAATTCAGCGCGCCGATGCTCAAGAAACCGGGCATCGACCTTTGAGGAAGTTCCCCTGCCTTTCAGAATTTTCCCGGCTGATTCCATGTTATCTCTCACTTGAGAAATTGCAGTGATTATTCCACTATTCCTGATGTGGTTTCAGCCAGCGTCAGGTCCACGACCGAACGCAGGGCTTCCTCTGTGGTAGCGCCGTCCAGCAGGTTGAGACGGTAACAGTCGATTTGCCGGTCTGCGCCGGCACCTTCCCGGATAATATCCAGTATATGCCGCAATTCATTTTCACAGCCTAGCGCCTGTGCGTCTTCGTCGAGGTCATCCACCAGCCGGGTCACCATGTCGGCAATGTCCACCCGGCCCCCATTCATGGTATCTCCGAGAAAAGCCAGCACGCCGTATCGCTGGGCCAGCCAGACGTTTTCAGTGATGATTTCCGTGGGCGGTTCGGGCGGCAACCTGCCTTCCCGCGCCTGTCTTGACAACCAGCGTACCAGTGCGGCATACAATGCCACTATGCCCAGCGTGTCCTCCAGCCGCGGGCAGATATCACAGATGCGTAATTCGATGGTAGGAAACGTATGAGACGGGCGGATATCCCACCACAGTTCACTACTGTCGCCGATAAATTCCATACGTTGATAATCCGCTACCAGACGATCGAATTCCGCTTTCGAGTTCAGCTCCCTGGGTACGCTGGTACGGGGCAGCGCGCCCATCAGGTTGAGGCGTCCGCACTTGAAACCCGTTTCCCTGCCGCCGCTGAAAGGCGACGAGGCGGACAGGGCATTGAATACCGGCAGGTAACGCCTCAGCGCGGTCATCACCCGGATGCGGGTCTCCGGGTCGCCGAAGCCGGCATGAATGTGCAGGCCGCCGACCAGCAGCCGCCTGACACTTTCCTGGTAAGTATTTGCAAAGGCCTCGTAACGGTCATTGGGTGTTGGCAACTGCTCATCCCATGCAGCAAAGGGATGGGTGGACGAGGCCATTACCGCCACGCCGTGTTGCGCGGCACCATCAATCATCAGGCGCCGGGTTTCCATCAGTACGCTGCGTACGTCGTTCACCGACGTGCAGACCCGGGTGCTGATCTCAATCTGGGAACGCAGGAATTCATGCACCACCTTGTGAGGTCCCTGGTTCGCCTTGCAGGTCTCGAAGATCTGCGGGTCGGGGTCTGCCAGCAAATCCCTGGACTCAGGGTCTACCAGAAAAAATTCTTCCTCTACTCCGAGGGTAACGGTCAGGTCATCAACAGCAGCGGGCGAGTTCATCACGGGTTATCTTATAAGCGCATCCAGTCCGAGGCAACCCTGTTCCATGGCCTTGACGGGATTGATATCCACTTCCTTAACGAGGTCCGCAAACTCGATCGCGATAACCGACAGGATGGCGGCGGCTTCGCAGAAGGCAGGGACGTCCATCGGCGGGGCGCCGCGGGCGCCGTCCAGCAGTTTGCGCATCTTCAACCGGTCCAGGTTGTGCAACGCTGTGGCCGCATCGAATGGCGGGGCGACGGTAACGACATCCTGTAACAGTTCCGCATGCACTCCGCCGACGCCCATGACGATCATTGGGCCGAACTGCTCATCCGTGGTAAGACCCAGGATCATCTCCACACCCGGCCCTTCAATCATGGGCGTAATGAGAACCCGGCTGCCCAGACGCATGGACATGTCCCGATAGCTATGCAACAGTTCGGCCTCACTGCCAATGTTCAGGCACACCCCGCCCACGTCCGATTTATGGTGGATGCCTGACATCGCCGTCTTCATTACCAACGGATAACCCATCTCCACCCCCAGGCTCGCCAGTTCGGCTCCGTCATTCACCGCCCGTGCCGTGACCATGGGAATACCGCAGTCATGCAAAAATTGTCCGGCCTCTATTTCATCGATGTCCTCGATTTCAGCTAAGCGACCGCGCCACACACTCACGGTGGAGGCAGGCAGCACGGGCGGCCTGATACCGGGCCTGGCCTGAAAGTCACAATAAGACAGCTGACACCGGGCACCGACCAGGAAGGACGCGATGCCGTCCAGCACGGGAAAACCGGCGCGGGTCGTTTCCACCACCAGGGGGTCTGCCCCTGTTCCTTGCCGATTGGAGACCAGGAAAACCGGTTTGCCTGAAGCGCTGTGACCATTGCGCAGGTGGCGGATGTAATCGGGATAGATCCTGCCGTGTGCGACCCGGTCATGCACAATCGCGCCCAGGGACGCTGCTTCATCCTGCAACAGGGCAGCGAAGCACTCGTCCAACCTGTCTTCATAATCGGCGCCGCCGGCGCTCCAGGCGTCCAGTGGGTTGACTGCCGGCAGGCCGGGATCCAGCAAGGCTTCCAGTCTTTTCCGCGTACGGGCCGAAATATCGGCCAGGGGCGCGCCCAGCCTGGCAGCCAGATCGATGAGCAACTGGCGTTCGCCGCCTGAATCATGGATAGTCACGATACCGCCGGGGCCCACAGGATGCGGCTGGGCAAACATGATTAATGCAGTCGCAAGCTGCTCCATGTCATCGACTCGCTGCACTCCGTAACGGTCGAACACGGCGTCATACACGGCATCGCTGCCGGCCAGGGCGCCGGAATGGGACACGCCCAGTTGCGCCGCCAGTTCGGTGCGGCCGACTTTTACGGCAACAATGGGGATGTTCCTGCCGGCGGCCTTTCTGAACGCCGCAATCATTCTGCCCGGTTGGCGGCTGGTTTCCAGGAACAGGCCGATTACCCGGGTTTCCGGCTGTTCCAGCGCGTAATCAAGATAGTCCTCCGTTGTTACGGTGAGTTCCAGGCCAGTTGATACCGCGAAGCTGAAATCGATGCGTTCATCGGGGTCCACAATGCCGGACATGCCGGCCCCGGACTGGCTGATCAATACCGCTTTGCCGGGCTTGTGATGGGAACGCGTCGGGAAGCCGCCGGCCCAGACGTTGTGAGCGAAGTTGTAAAATCCCATGCTGTTGGCGCCGCACAGGAGCAGGCCTGCCTGTTTCGCCTTCTCACAAACCCTTTGCCTGAGCGGCGGCTCCGAATCTGTTCCCAGCATCAGGGCAGAATATATCATTGCCGCCTCCATCCCGCAGGCGAGCGCCTCATCCAGTAAACCTTCCAGGCGTTCATCACTTACTGCGAAGATCACAAGCCGGACAGGCTGCGGCAGAGCAGACAGGGATGGGTAACACGGCACGCCCTCAATCTCATCGTAACGCGGATTGACGGCATACAGCGCGCCCGGAAATTCTCCCTTCAGCAGGTTTTTCAATACAGTATTGCCGACCGCATCGGCGCGCCGGCTGGCGCCGACTACTGCGATGCTGTCCGGGCGCACCAGCGGATCAAGATAGTGCGGCATTTATATTTTATTTGCTGCGGATCCTGGCCAGGATGCCATCCAGTTGATCCAGGGAACCGTATGCGATACGAAGTGTGCCTTTACCCTGCTTTCTCTGTTGTATGGTGACGGCCGCGCCAAGCTGTTCGGACAGTTCCGTCTCCAACCGCCTGATGTCGGGATCAACGCGTCCTTCCCCGGGCTTCAGTACGGTCTTTGCCTTCTGCAGGCGCCGTACCAGGGCCTCGGTCGCCCGCACCGACAGACCCGACTTGATGATCTGCTGCGCCGCCCATCTCTGCTGCTGCTCGCTCAGGGTAAGCAGTGCGCGGGCGTGGCCCATCTCCAGTTGCCGGCTTTCCAGCAAATGCTTCACCTCGTCACACAACTCCAGCAGGCGCAGCATGTTGGTCACCGCCGAGCGCGAGCACCCCACTGATTCGGCGATGAGGTCATGGGTCATATCGAATTCATCCGCCAGTCGCGCCAGGCCGCGGGCATGCTCGAGCGGGTTCAGGTCCTCCCTCTGGATATTTTCTATCAGGGCAATACACATCGCCGCGCGATCATCCAGCTTTCTCACTACTACGGGGATCTCGTGCAAACCCGCCAGTTGCGCCGCGCGCCAGCGTCGTTCACCGGCAATGATCTCATAATTTCCGGAATCGGCCAGCGGCCTGACCAGGATCGGCTGGAGTACCCCTTGCGCACTGATTGAATCTGCAAGTTCCTGCAGGGCCTCTGCGTCAAAATCCAGGCGCGGCTGGTTTGCGCCCCGCCGCAATGATTCGACCGGCAGGGTTCGTAATTCCTCCGCGCGATCGTCGACCGCACTGTCGGTTCCAGATACGGGACCCAATAAAGCCTCCAGTCCCCTGCCCAGTCCTCGTTTTCTTGTACTCATTCGTGTTTTCCTGTGTTTAACAGAGTCAAGCCGCCTGTTTTTCACGGTTTATCATTTCACCGGCGAGGTTGAGATATGCAACCGCGCCGCGGGAAGTCCTGTCATATTTTATAACAGGCAGGCCATGACTTGGAGCTTCCGCCAGGCGTACGTTGCGCGGGATAACTGTCTTGTAGACCTTGTCGCCGAAGTGTTCCAGCAATTGTTCCGACACCTGGCTGGACAGGTTGTTACGGGAGTCATACATGGTGCGCAGCAGTCCGCCGATTTCCAGTTGCGGGTTATAATACCTGCGAATTTTCTCGATGGTATCCAGCAGGGCCGTCAGACCTTCCAGGGCATAGTATTCACATTGAATCGGGATAATCACGGTATCGGCGGCGACCAGGGCGTTCACCGTCAACATGTTCAATGAGGGCGGGCAGTCGATGAAAATATACTGGTAACGGGAGCGCACCGGCTTAATCGCATTCCTCAGACGGTCCCCGCGCGCTTTCTCCTGCAGCAGGGCCACTTCGGCGCCGGTCAGGTCGGAGTTGCCGGGAGCCAGATCATAACCGCACAGCGGGGCTTCGACCAGTATATCCGCCAGCTTCATATTTCCTGCCAGGACGTCATAGCCGGTATACTCCAGCCCGGTTTTATCGATGCCGCTGCCCATGGTGGCATTTCCCTGGGGGTCGAGGTCGATGAGCAGCACCTTGCGTTTCGCCGAGGCCAGGGACGCGGCAAGGTTCACGCTGGTCGTGGTTTTTCCGACCCCGCCTTTCTGGTTTGTAATCGCCAGTATCCTGGCATCTTTTTCGCTGGATTTGCTCATTAGCTGATTCGGACCGAACCCTGTTTTTCATCGCTCCAGCAGCACCAGGCTCCTGTGCGAGTCGATACCGGGGACATGCAATTCCTCCACTGTGACGGATTTTACCCAACCGGCCACTTCCTGCAATTCCGTATCCGGCACCCTGCCTTTCATCGCCAACAGCCGGGCGCCCGGGCGCAACAAATGCTCCACTGCCCTGTAACAGGCGGACAGGGAACCGAATGCCCTGGAAATAATGGATGAATAAGAAACGGAAGACAAGAACTTCTCAGCCCGGGAGTGGATAATCTCGACGTTCCCGGTCTTCATCTCGAACAGTAGCTGGCGCAGAAACCGCACTTTCTTGCCATTTGAATCCAGCAGGGTCCATTCTACGTCCGGCTGCGCCAGCGCCAGGATGAAACCGGGCAGGCCCGCGCCGGTGCCTGCGTCGAGACAGCGGTTCCCGCGGATATAAGGCAACGCGGCAAGGCTGTCCAGCACGTGGGCATGGATCATGCGTTGCTTATCCCGCACTCCCGTCAGGTTGTAGGCGCGGTTCCATTTGGCCAGTAGTTCGATGTACTGGAGATACGCCTCGCAGGGACAGGAATGCGGGTCCAGGCCCAGTTCCGCCAGGCCCTGGCGCAAGCTCAGGAGTAGCTGGTCTTCGTTCACTGGTGTAGCGGGGACGGAATTGAATTCCGCCCCCTGTTACGATGCGTTTTTCAGCACGGAATGCTTCTTCAGGTACACCCGCAGCAGGGACACGGCCGCGGGCGTCACTCCCGGTATGCGGGAGGCTTGGCCCAGGGTGTCCGGCCGCTGCGCCGAGAGTTTTTGCGCCACCTCCGCCGACAGGCCGGTCACCGAGAGGAAATCGACGTTGTCGGGAAAGCGGGCGTCCTCGTCCCGCCTGTTGCGGGCAATGTCCTGTTCCTGGCGTTCGATATAGCCGTGGCACCTGGCCTGCACCTCGATTTGTGTGGCGACCTCCGGGGAAATGTCTGCAGGCTCGAAACCGGGCAGGCCGGCCAGGTCCGCATAACCGATGCCGGGACGGCGCAGGAGTTGCAGCAGGTTGACATCCTTGTGCAATGGCTGTCCTAGCGTCTCCTCGGCAACGTCCGCGGGCAGGGCAGCCGCCGCTATCCGGGTGGAGACAAGGCGCTGCTGTTCTGCGCTGATGGCTTCGCTCTTTTCCTCGAAACTGCGCCATCTCTCATCATCCACCAGGCCGAGGTCACGACCGATTTCTGTCAGGCGTAGATCGGCGTTGTCTTCCCTCAGCAACAGGCGGTACTCCGCCCGGCTGGTGAACATGCGGTAGGGTTCCGTAACGCCGCGGGTGGTGAGGTCATCGATCAGCACGCCGATATAGGCCTGGTCGCGCCGGGGGCTCCAGGGGTCCCGTTGCCTCACCCTCAGGGCTGCATTAATGCCGGCCACGAGTCCCTGGCAGGCTGCCTCTTCATAGCCGGTGGTGCCGTTGATCTGGCCGGCGAAAAACAGGCCGGAGACGGACTTGGTCTCCAGCCAGGGGTGCAGGTCGCGGGGGTCGAAATAATCGTACTCGATGGCATAACCGGGACGGGTGATGCGGGCCTGCTCAAAGCCTTTGATCGAGCGCACCAGCTCGTGCTGCACGTCATAAGGCAGGCTGGTAGATATGCCATTGGGATAGACTTCCGTTGTGGTCAGCCCCTCCGGTTCGATAAAGATCTGGTGCGAAGGCCGGTCGGCGAAGCGCACGACCTTGTCTTCCACCGAAGGGCAGTAACGCGGGCCGACGCTTTCAATCGCGCCGCTGTACATGGGCGAGCGGTCCAGGCCGGCGCGGATGATGTCATGGGTGCGTTCGTTGGTATGGGTGATGTGGCATGAGACCTGCTGCGGGTGCTGCTCAGGCGTTCCCATGAAC
>JAJDUB010000028.1:50000-83515 GCA_022826885.1 Gammaproteobacteria bacterium | reverse complement strand
AATATGACATGGTAGGGATTGAACAGGGCTTCATCGCCGGCATACAGAATATCCAGCCCGATTTTGCCGGTAAAAGCCAGGTAGGTCCCGCGATCAGACAAGGTATAAGCCTGCTTGTCATCGGCAATCTTGATGACTGCTCCCATCCCCTGGCCGACGGAGAGATAGCGCTCACCTCCGGGCTCCAGACCAGCAGCCTGCCACAGTGACAACTCTTTCTTGTGGGTGCCTGAGTCATCTCCCCGGGAAATAAAACTCGCGCGGCTGTTTGCAATTTTTGCCATTGCATCGGTAATATCCGTAACGGTTTTGACACCGGCAGGGTCCTCTGGAGGTCCGATTATCACGAAGTCATTATGCATCACCGGCAACCGTTCACTGCCGAAACCACTGGCTATAAAGGTTTTTTCCGCCGCCGGAGCATGGACCATCAACACATCCACATCGCCGTTCTGACCCAGGCGGAGCGCTTTCCCTGTCCCGACGGCAATTACATCAATGTTTACATTATATTTTTCTTCAAATAGTGGATGTAATACATTGAATAGGCCTGAATTATCAGTGCTTGTCGTTGTTGCAAGCCTGAGCCGCTCCGTTGCAGTTGCTGTTCCTGTCAGTAAGGCGGGCAGAATTAATAACGCCAGTACGTGCCTCGTTTTCATAGTAACTCGGCAAGTACGGCATTCCATGCCAGGGCCAGGTTTGTCCGGTCGTACCCGCCCCCTCCAAACGCCATAATGCGTCCCCCCGCGAACTCATCCGCCAGCGCCACCATGCGGCGCGCAGCGTGCTCGTGCACGGCAGGAGAATATCGGAGTTGCGCCAGCGGATCACCTCTCAGGCCGTCAGCGCCGCACTGGAAGACGAAGAACTCAGGTTTGAATTTTTCGAAATGCGCCTCAATACGCGGCCAGGCTTCCATGAACTCGGCATCGCCGGAGAACGGTGGAAGTTCAATGTTCAACTTGGCGCCTTCTGCCCTGCCCTTGCCTGTTTCGTTCTCCCGGCCGGTGCCTGGATAAAGTGTGCGTGAGTCCTGGTGGATATCCGCAAAGATCAGGTCGGGATCGTCTTCAAAAGCGTAAAATACGCCATCGCCGTGGTGCACGTCGATATCGAGGTAACCGACACGCTTGATGCCATACACCTGTCGCAAGGTTTCGATCACTACCCCCAGGTCGTTGAACACGCAGAAGCCGGCAGCATGGTCCCGCCCTGCATGGTGCAGGCCGCCGATCGGCTGCATGGTGCGCAGGCATTGCCCGCCCATCACCTGTGCAAGTCCGTCAAGCGCAGCGCCGACGACATGTGCGGAAGCCCTATAGACACCGGGAAAGACCGGTGTATCACCGTGATCAAGCAGGTGCAGGCCCTGCTTCTCGGCAGTGAATACCTTTTCGACGTATCCATCACCATGAAAACGGGTTATCTCCGTACGTAATGCCTCAACTGATGCATGCCTGGCAACTCTTGAGAGCAGGCCCCGCTTATCCGTTTCCCGCAGGAACGCGCCCTGACGGTCGATGCCCAGGGGATGACCGTCGGGGAAGCCGTAGGCAGCCAGGTTATCGTCAGCGTACAGGTTCACACGTTTATCGACCGTGGTTGCGGCGTGCAATATCCGGGGAAATATTGCAATCAGGCCATACGCGGACGCAGACTTCATGAGCGCGCGGCGGGCAGGGTTTATTTTGACTGACATTTATAACCATTTATCGGTACCGAACAGGGGCGTTCATTCTGCCACATGAACCTCTGCAGTCAACACGGCCATGGCGTATCACCGTATTCAACCGGTTAATACACGTCTCCATCCATTGCCGAGTAAATGGTTCCCTTGTAGCCCGCCTCGATGATCTCATCCTTAAGACCCGTTCTGCGAAAATCTTCAGGGGCTGCGTAATTCTGCTCATGGCTGAGCACGACGGCCTTCACCTTTGCCTCGGTTGCGATCCGGGCCAGCACAGCCGGAGAGAAGTGGTACCTGAATATCTCCTTTTTCTTCTCTTCGACCGTAGCGCCGCCCCAGTTGGCGTAACCGATATTTTTTTCGGTGACCGCCTCGGCGACCAGCAGGTCGGCATTCATTGCGGCTTTCACGATGTTCTCATGGTATGGACCGCCATCCCCGGTAAACGTGATGATCCTGTCTGGCGTGGTAAATCGATAAGCGAAAGTGTCCTTCAGGGGGCCGTGAATGGTCCTGAAAGCCTCCACCGTCACGTTATCATCCTGGTACACAAGCCCCTGTTTATCGACATCAACAATATGTCCGGTAGCCTGCGCGCCTATGGGATCGTAACCATCGGACAACTCGGCGGCAATATCGATCTTCCATGCGGCGAGGATATGTTCGACCATCTCGTCGATGCCTTCGGGCCCGTAGATGGACTTCGGCGCAGGTATGTTCAGTTTAAAGGGATTCAGTATCAGTGAAGGGATGCCTACTGTATGGTCTTCATGCAGGTGGGTGACGAACAGGTAGTTCAACTTTATCGGCGCCAGCGCCATGTTGATTTCATCGCCGTGGATCAGGACCGCCCTTGCCAGGGAACGCCATATCCCCTCGCCGGCGTCCACCAGGTAGGGTTGATTATTTGCGACCACGGCATACGCAGGCCCGGAACGGTACGGGTTGGGCTGAGGCATGCCGGTACCCAGCACCACCATCCTGGTGTCGGTATTCTCAGGGCTGCGGTCCAGGGGATCCCTGTCCAGGTGAACAGGCCATGCTTCCGGCAATGTGTACGGGGTAATAATGCCGGGCCGGGTAAACGGATCATTCAGATATCCGGAAGCATCGCTTTCCGCCGCGTAAACGGTGATGCAGGGAAGAATGCCGCAAACAAGTAATGAAACAATAAAAGTTCTTGCTGTACGTTGATTATTCATATTTCCAAGTCCAGGTGTGGTCAATTACTGATCCTCCAGGGTAGGATAAAGTGAATCATGGCTGTGCACCATAACCCATTTTTCATCACGGCATTCAAAGATAAAGGTCATCCGGCCCCTGCGGGCTGATGATTCTCCATCCGTTCCCGATACGGAAGACTCGAACAGGCAGATAGCCCAGGCAATTTTACCTGAAGTATGAATGGAGATGGAGGAGGGATCTATTCTGAATTCATCGATATTCGGCCAGACCCTGGAAAACTGCTTTTTATACAGTTCATCATACCCTTGCGCCTTGACTGCGGACGAACCGAAATAAACGCCGTCATCGGGTATCAGATCACGCACGGCCTCATAATCCAGGTTATGAACGCTTTCCACAATGCGATTCAGTATCTTTCTTATCGCGGCACGTTTATCAGGCATTTTCCCGTCCCTCCCTTGATTCTGGTTTTTCAGGATTTATCATGATAAGCCACAGGCAGATTCGCCGGAATATTCACAACACGATGTGACAGTACCAGGAGACTACTATGGATTCCACAGAGTTGAAAGAGTTACAGGCGCCGTTAAAGCAACAGTACACCGACGCTCCCCAGACCGCGGTCATTACCATGCGCGCGGAAAGTCACGTGACCGAAGGCATAGCCTGCAAGGTGGAGACCGGCAGGCAGCTAGCCGAAGCAGGCCTGCACCCGGCCGCGGGCGGGGACGGTTCGCAGCTTTGCTCGGGAGATATGCTGCTTGAAGCGCTGGTGGCCTGCGCCGGCGTGACCCTGAAAGCTGTCGCCACGGCGATGGGGATTAATTTAACCGACGCCAGCGTTCATGCTGAAGGCGACCTGGACTTCCGCGGCACCCTGGCGGTGAACCGTGATGCAAAGGTCGGTTTCAGGGATATTCGCCTGCGCTTTGCCCTGCAGTCCGATGCGCCGGCCGAGTCCCTGGATAAACTGATCCAGTTAACTGAACGCTACTGTGTCGTATTGCAGACCCTGACGAACAGCGCCGATTTCAGCGTGACCGCCAGTTATAACTAATTACACCCCTGCCCTGCTCAAAGCACAAATCGTGTGTATGATAGGTGAGCGTTATTACGCTGAGCAGGACGATCCCTGTCCAGCTCCAGGCCGGAATGCCGCATGCCATACAACAACCTTACAAAATCCAGCTTCCCCGCAATACTGTTATTGACATACCTGACCTGGGCAAATAATTTATTTGCCGTACTTGATCTGCCCGAACATTATGGACAAGTCCCATGGGCCAGTGTTCACCGGGATTCACGAAATTCCGATTTTTCTCCACTTCCGACTTCGGCAGACCTGGTCGTGCGCGTATCGGTGCTTGACGGCGCGGCGTTGATTAATCCCGGCGTCATCGGCGGGCATGGAAACCACTTCGTTACCAGCGCCAGGGGGCCCGGATTCAGCCATTTGCATGCTTTCGACAGGAACGGCCGGTTACTTTGGGAAAGCGCTCCGCAGATGTCAGCCGATGATCTTGATTCCCATGCCGGGTTTAATGCGCCGGTGATTGATGTTCATGGAGACATATATATCGGCGACGGCAACCAACTTTGGGCGTTCCATCCCGATGGAGCATTGAAATGGGAAACACGATTGCCGGAAGCAGGCGACCCGTTCGTGTACCAGGTTATTTCAGGACAAGGCTATGTCGGCGGTATTACAACAAAAGGTAAAGTCCTGTTTTACAGGAGGGATACAGGGGCGCCGGCAGTACCCGTGTTTAACCTGCCAGCCGGCACGCCACCGCAACAAGGGCCGTCCCTGCCGGGTGTGTGGCAAGGCGGACTGATGGATGAAACAGTCATACCGCTGTTTAAACAAATTGCTTTCGGTTACGGCGTCCAGGTAGCCAATGCGCCCGCAGTCCATCCTGAAACCGGTCGAATATTTATTACTGCAGCCGGACCAAAACAGGGAGATAAATATACCGGGGTATTGTATGGATTGGATATCACGGAAGCCGGCATCTCAACGGCGATTGAACTGCCGATGGGCGGGGGTAGCGGAACCAGTCCTGCGCTATCGGTATCCGGAGACACTGTCTATAGCGCTGACGGCGACGGCAACATGCTTGCCGTTGCTTCCTACAGCGGAGAAGTTCGCTGGTCTGCAAAAGGCGAAGGGTTGTTATCTCCGGCTATCGGTCCCGATGATACCATCTACACGGGCAATATTTTTGCGGCGCCGACTGTGATCGCCCTGAATCCGGACGATGGCTCCATAAAATGGGCGCGAACGTATGATGCCGTCGCCGTTAAGATGCTGCCTGAACTGGAACCGTTCCCGCCCCTGGTTCCGGACGGCAAACCGGTCGCCAGGCTGGTCAGCGTTATTTCCGTTTCGGCCAATCATGTCTGGGTGGGGATGAACCTGGGTTATGACTACCATCAACCGGGTACCGGCCTTACCCTGCCCATACCCCATAAAACAGTTGTCTGCGCGCTTGATCCGGGAAATGGAGAATTACTGAAATGTACCGTGGTCAGGGATACTGTTGAGGGAATGATTAAAATTGGTTACGACAGCGAGATAACGGTAAGTCACACGACAATCTTCGGTTCATTTTTTTATTACGGGGTCAACCCGTCATTACCTTCAGACTACAGAAACCCGGTAAAACCGGTGGGAGGGATGACAATACTGCAACCAAATTCGCAACGCTATTGACCTTATTGTATTTAGTTTGTGTATATAATATTTTGAAAGGAGTGACCATGCCCACACCAATCGTTGCCGCAACAGAAACGCTGACCGCTGAGGAAATCAAGGCCAGGGCCGAGTCGATCATAGAAGATTTGAAACAGTATGCCGACCAGGCCGAAGCCGACCGGCGCTTGTGCAGGGAAAGTGTTGAACTGATTAAAAACAACGGGTTATTGCGTACTGTTCAACCTAAATCCTGCGGTGGTCATGAATTATCCTTTCGTTCCTATATCGACGTGCTGGCGGCAGTGGGCGAGGGTTGCGGCGCGACGGCCTGGGTGCTGGGCGTATGGCATGCGCATAGCTGGTTGATGGGGCACTTCCCGAAGCAGGCGCAACAGGAAGTATACGGCGAAAACCCCGATACGTTCGTCTCGGCGGTCATAGCGCCGCGCGGCAAGGCGATCAGACAAGATGACGGGTCGTACATATTGAATGGTTTCTGGCCGTTCGGGTCCGGTTGCGAGCATTCGCAATGGCTGATCCTGGGGGCGGAAATATTCGATGAGTCCGGTGAAATGATCGATGAAGCCGACCTGTTATTGCCGACCGGCGATGTGGAGATCCGTGATGACTGGTTTGTCGCCGGACTCCAGGGGACCGGCAGCAATTCCCTGGTGGCCAGGGACGTGAGAGTTCCGTCCCATCGGTATCTATCCATACCGCAATATACAGAACGGGAAGCGCCCGCGTACAAGGCCGAAGACACAGGCTGGCTCACCCTGTCGCAAGCCGTCCCGGTGCTGGCCATCTGCCTGGTGGGCGGCGCCCTCGGTGTCGCCCGGGCCGCGTTGAAAGAATTCAAAAAAATTGTTCCCGGTAAAAATATACCCTATACGGGCCATATCGCCGACGACTGGATCCCGGTACAGGTGGCTCTGGGTTCGGCCGCGGCGGAAATCCATGCCGCGGAACTGGTCACGTACAAAATGGCGGACGATATCGACCATTATGCGAGGTTGAATGAAGCCATGCCCATGGAAACTCGCGGGCGCATTCGCATGGACTGCTGCCTGTCCGTGAAAATGCTGCTGGATGCAGTGGACAAGTTGTTTCTCTATGCCGGCGCATCGGCGCTATCGCTGAGGAACACGCTGCAACGGGCCTCGCGGGACCTGCATGCGACCAATATGCATGCCCTGCTCATATACGATGCCAGCGCTGAGATTTACGGACGCATCCTGTTGGGTAAAGGCTCCAACTCACCGGTTATCTGAAAATCCGGAGGTATGAACCATGCTCAAGCTCTACCATAACGACATGTCCACTTGCTCCCAGAAAGTACGTTTTCTATTGGCGGAGAAAGGAGTGGAATGGGAGGGTGTGGAGCTTGACCTGCGAGGTGGTGATCAGCAACGGCCCGAATTCCTGGAAATCAACCCGAAAGGGCTCGTGCCTGCCCTGGATCATGACGGCAATATCGTTGTGGAATCGAACATCATCATCGAATACCTGAACGATGTTTATCCGGAACCACTGTTATTGCCTGCCGATCCTGCAGGACGGGCGAAAGCGCGCTGGTGGATGAAAAAACTGGATGACGGGATGCACCTGGAAGTGGCCGTGCTGAGTTTTGCGATAGCTTTTCGCCACCAGTTAATCAAGGCCTGCGGTTCGGATGAAACCCTGGAGAAACACTTTGCCGGCATCCGGGACCCGTATATCCAGGAGGTGCAGCGACAGGTGGTGCCGCACGGGGTTGATTCGCCCCGTTTTGTCCAGGCCGTTCAGCAGTATGAAAAATTGTTGTCGGAAATGAACGATGCCCTGGCGTTGCACCAATGGCTGGCCGGGGACAGCCTGACTCTGGCCGATATTGCCTACTCTCCGTATATTACGCGCCTGGACCACCTTTGCCTGCAGGGGTTGTGGGATGACAAGCCGTATGTTGCCGACTGGTATGCCCGCCTGGTTCAGACAAGGGGATATCGTGAGGGTGTGGCAAACTGGTTCAGTGAAAAATACCTGCCGTTAATGAACAAGGCAGGGTTGGAAGCATGGCCGCGGGTGGCTGAACTGCTATCAACTGCCTATTGAAAAAAGCCTTTTCGCATTTCCGTGCAATACCTTGTTTGCTATCTCTTCACAATTGGACTGACTCCACCCGTAATTGGACTTGTAATCTCTTAATATTTTCGCCAGGACCTGGCGAACATTCCAGGCGCAGTAACCTATCTCCTCGGGTACATTATTGGAATCACTGCCATGCATTACCTTGTCAGCCGGCGCCAAAGCCAAAAAGGCTCTCAACGTCTCTTCCAGCACACCGGGAAACTTTGAATAGAAAGAAAGATCCGTATACACGTTAGGAAATTGGCTCAGCATTGCAGCAACATGCTGATGATACGGATACCCGGTATGAATCAGGAGGAACCTGGTCTCAACTTTTTTAATCTCGTCATCCAGAAATACATTTCTCAGCTTTAACGGACTATTGAAATCAAACCGTAATGCCGGGTGCAATGCCACCGCGGTATGGATAATGATGCGTGACTTCAACTCACCTGCCTTGATATAAATATGTCTGAGCAGGAAGTCCTGGTAATTACGAAACGCTTCCTGCATTTCGGTTTCCTGATAATCCGCAACGTTACTGAAGGGCACATACAGGTCAGCAGGGTTTTTAAGCAGTTTCTGCAAGGCTTTTTCCGCCGTTCCAGCATCGATTAAGTCAATACCCAGGGGTCTGTAATAGGCCACATTAACCTTGAATCCGACACAACCATCGGCCACACAGTGCTCCAGGATATTACTTATTTCAGCGACGACATCCTTCAGGGAACTTAGTTCTTTCCCGGCAGCCCATTCCGGTTGAATTATCTTTGCAATATTGTAACTCCACACAAATCGGTCGGACGGGATCGGGCTCTCCGGTCGTCTGGCTTCAATTTCACGTGACTCCAGTAATACCTTTTCTATTTTTTCCCGGTCCAGAATGGATTCTATATAACTGCTGAAACCTCTTTTTATGCCGCTGGTAACTACTGAGTTAAACCCGTCCAAATCGGGATTTACGCCATACACCCTTGCTACATAGTTGTAATAACCGGTTTGTCTCGGCATGTTGTACAGGTGTTCCCTGAATACGGATGACAGTCTTTTCCTTAACTGTTCCTTACCTTCGTATTCATAGCCGGGCAGCATTGAACCAACAAAGGATGAATTCCATTTATCGTAGGATTCAGTCAGCGTGATCGGATGGGGTGGATGTACATGCGTATCTACCACATTGATTTCATTGAGGTCCAGTTCCCCAACTACCGGCGGATGTATGGAACTCCAGTCATTTTCGGCTGCGAGACTATCAGTGGCGGCAAGCATCGCGAAGCTCGCACCGGTATATTTAACAAAATCTCTTCTTTTCATTTATGCCCATTCATTTTATCCATACCGGGTATTGCCCCGTTACCATAACCAGATCCCTGCGTTGTTGATTGCGATGTCCAGGCCGCCGAAGGCCTCGACAGTTCTGGCGACCATGGCCTCGACACCTGCCGTCATAATTCATCTCCCGGAATATCGCACCTGTGTTTTTTATTCGAAAATAAAGTCAGATCATAGGGTGATTGGGTTCGAAGCCGAGGCGATCGCGCCCCAGCGTTTCCCTGCCAATACCCCAGTTGTAATACTCGTGCGTCGCGACCATGCTCAAGTCACGGAAGAAGCGCTGCAGCGGCTGGTCGTGGTGGAAGCTGCTCGTTCCCGAGCAGCTCATCATCTCCTGGACCGCCAGCCGGCAATGTTCCGCAATGTAAGCCGCTATCGCCTTGAAGCGTATCCGGTCTCTCATCTCCCAGCGGCCGGCCGTTACACATGCCATCGTTTCGCTAACCAGGTCGCGGGTCAGTGATTCCAACACCAGAGCGCTAGTGTGAGCCTCGCCCAATTGCGCGTGGACGAGTTGCTGTTCCCTGGCGACTGCACCGCCGATCCGCTGCACGCGCTTGCGGACGATCGCTTCGAAAGCGGTAGTCGCGCCGCGCAACCCGCCCGACAGAACGCACATCGTCTCGTTCCAGATGAACGGTATAAGTGGGATCTGGTAAAGCGGATTCGTATGGATCCGGCTACCCTCCGTGCTGCCCTCAATCACCTGGTCAGTGAAAACGCCACGATGATTCGGGACAAATCGCTGTTCGACCACGACGTCGTTGCTTCCGGTGCCTGCCATCCCGGCCATTCTCCAGACATCCTTCATCACCACGTCGGCGGCCGGGAACAGCCACATCAAGCGTTCGCCCGTCTCATCGACAATGCCACTGAGTCCCACCCAGTCGCCATGCATAATGCCGGACCCGTAGGGCACGCGGCCCGAAACTTCCCAACCGCCAGGCACAACCTTGGCTTTGAGACCGGGCAAGGCGACGATGGGCACCCGTGCGTAGGGCCGCTCCGCGAACACCTCCGCCTGGGCTTTCTCACTCCATTTGTTGACCATGAAATTGTGGCCCATATAGAACGCTGTGATCCAGCCTGCCGACACGTCCGCCGCACTGATAATCGAGACGATCCGGCTGTGCACGGACAGCGGCAGCTCGTGCCCGCCCCAGCGCTTCGGGACGAGTGTCTGCAGAAAGTCGGAGTCCATCAGATCCTTGATCGTGTCGTCGTGCAGTGCGCGCTGAGCCTCACTCTGTGCCGCACGCTCCGCGATGCGCGGAACCAGTGCTTTGGCACGGTCTACCAGTTCCACACCATCGGGCGGCTTGCTCAAGTCAGTCCTCAGTGAACAAGATGTTTCGATACCCACGCGGCAGCAAGGCGCGAGAACTCCCCCGTCTTGTACAGCATCAACTGGTGTGGCGCGTCCGGCTCTATATGGAATTCAGTCGGCCCACCAATGGTATCGAAGATCTTTTTCACGTTTTCGGGCCGCGATATCGGGTCTTTTTCTCCTACCGCCATCAGGATGGGCTTGGCGTTGTCCGCAGGCAGCACCTCGGGGTCATGCGTAAAGACCGATGCCCAGGACGACAAGTCGTATGACCAGATATTCAACGGGTCGCGTTTTTTCTCGGCGCCGGCGCCCTTGAAACCGTAGTTCTGGTCAAAGTCGAAAGCCATATCGATATCGAAGCGAAACGCGCGGCCGAACTGCGCGATCAGCTGTTGCACGCCCTCCGACGCATAAGTATCACGCAGGTTCGCGAGCGCGGGGGAGCCCGGAATGAATCCCGCCCCCATCATGATCGCACCCTGGAACACTTCAGCGGCGAGCACGGAATAGGCGGGCGCCACACCGAGGCTTGAACCCAGCGCAAACACGGGCAGCCCCGTCAGGTCGTGAATGTATTCACCGTAGCGGGTCCCCGCCGCCACCCACTCTTCCATGGTAAACGTGCCGCGCGGATACTCCGGATTGGTCCTGCCGTGCCCCGGGGCGTCGAATGCCCAGATATCGACTCCCTTGGCGGCGTGGTACGCGCAGAAGCCGTTGTAGATGCCGCCGTGCCCACCGGAGCCGTGGAAGATCAGCAGGGCGTGGCTGGGCTTGGGGCCTTCGAAGCGATAGGCATAAATACTGTCTACTACGTGTTGGGTTTGTTGCATAAATCCATCCTGTTGCGGTATGACTGTCTGATAGTGGTCCGGGTAGCATTGTCCGATAGAATCGCGTGTATTGCAACAATGGGCACGGCAAATTTCCGTGCCAACCGCAACGCATTCCAGCGTGCGTTTCCCGGCGTCGTTTCATCGTGCTTGACTATAAATCTGGTGCAGGCTAAAGTAGATTTAAAGCAGGAGAACTTCCATGAGCAAGATCCAGCGACTCCATCACAATGCGTATCCCGTGAAAAACCACGAAGTTACGCGCCACTTCTATGAAGACATCATTGGTCTTCCCCTCGTTGCGTCATGGGCCGAGAAGGCGGAGATTTCCGGCCGGGAACGCGTGTACATGCATGTTTTTTACGAACTCGCCGACGGCAGTGCGCTCGCCTTTTTCCAGGTCGCCTCGCCGCTTGATGATGATTTCGGACATGCAACCCGTAATACTCTGCTCGACCACATAGCGTTAAGCGTAGATGCGGACACCCAGGAAGAAATCAAAGAACGCCTGGAGGCTAACGGCTTCCCGGTCCAGACGATCGACCATGGTTACGTCAAGTCAATCTACGCCGTAGACCCCGACGGGCTCAATATCGAGTTCACCGTCGACTCAGAGAACTATCCCGAGATCTGCGAATACAAGAGGGAGCGAGCCCACGCGGAACTCAAGCAATGGCTTGCGGGAGACCATACGCCAAACAACGACCTGCACAACAGGTAGGCGAGCGTTGGCGACGCTTTGCCGACGGCAGATCCCCGCCACCTTTAACTTCGCTTTGGACGTGGTCGACCGCTGGGCGGCCGAGCCGGGCAAACTGGCTCTCATTGCCGAGAATGCCGCGGGCGCAAGCGAGAGCTTTACTTTCGAAGATATCAGCCGCAAGTCTTCCCAGCTGGCCAACCTGCTAAGGGAGCAGGGAATCCGGCAGGGAGACAGGGTTATTGTGCTGCTGCCGCGCATACCCCAATGGCAGATAGGCATGGTAGCATTGCTGCGTATGGGCGCCATTCCGATCCCCTGTATCACCATGCTCACGCCGTCAGACCTGGCGTATCGCGCTGGGCATTCCGGCGCCACCGGCATCATTACCACCCGCGCCGAGTGCCACAAGCTGGACGGTATTCCAGGGCTTGCGACCAGGATCTGTGTCGGAGATGCGCCAGACGGCTGGACCTGTATCGCCGCAGCTGATGACCAGCCGGTCGGGCACGCTGCAGCGGAGGTTGCCATCAACGATCCGGCGATCATCTACTATACATCCGGCTCGACCGGTTCACCCAAGGGCGTCACCCATGCCTCACGCGCCCTGTGGATCTGGGAAACCTCCGCGCAGCACTGGCTGGATCTGCACCCGGAGGATCGTATCTGGTGCACCGCCGACACCGGCTGGTCCAAGGCGGGCACCAGCATCCTGTTTGGTCCATGGAGCCGCGGCACGGCCGTGCTGTTTTACGACGGGCCGTTCGAACCCGCTAAACGCTTTGATCTGCTGGCAAAGCACCGCATCACCTGTTTTTGCGCCGCGGCCACCGAACTGCGCCAACTGGTGCTGGAGGATGCCGCCCCCCACGATCTCTCGCGGCTGCGACAGACCGTCTCCGCCGGCGAATCGGTCAACCCGGAGCTCCTGACCCGCTGGCAGGAACTTACCGGTACGTCCATTCTGGACGGCTACGGTCAGACCGAGACCCTGATGACCGTCACCAACCGTCCCGGCCGCACCGTAAAAGCCGGCTCCATGGGTCGGCCGCTGCCAGGGGTGGAAATCGCAGTGCGCACCGCCGCAGGGGAAGCCAGGACAGCAGGGGCGTCGGGAGAACTGCTGATAGGGCTCCCCAATCCCCAGATCATGCTGGGGTACTGGGAAGATCCCGCGCGCACTGCGGCTACCCGCCTGGAGATTGACGGCCGCGAGTGGTTTGCGACCGGTGACAATGTTGAAATCGACGCAGACGGCTATGTGTTCTTTACAGGCCGCTCCGACGACATCATCAACTCCTCCGGATACCGCATCGGCCCCCAGGAAGTGGAGAACGCCCTGGCCAGCCACCCCTCGGTCAAGGAATGTGCCGTGGCAGGTATCCCCGACGCGGCGCGTGGGGAACTGGTGAAAGCATGGATTGTGCTCAAGGACGGCATCGAACAGAGCGATGCACTGGTAAAAGAGCTCCAGGACCACGTCAGATCCACCACCGCGCCCTACAAGTACCCCCGCAGCATCGCCTTTACCGATGACCTGCCAAAAACGGTATCGGGCAAGATTCGCCGCAACGTGTTGAGAGAGCGCAACTGATGAGCGTATGTATCAACCTGGACGGCTACACCGCACTGGTTGCCGGCGGATCGAGCGGCATTGGCCTGGGCATCGCACACAAATTGCGCGAGGCGGGAGCCGGGGTTCACGTAACCGGGACACGGGCATCGGCCGGCGACTATGGCGCTGACGATCTCCGGGGACTCAGCTTTCACTCACTGGATGTCACCGACGCTGATGCGGTAGCAGGTCTGACCGCGGAATTTGAATCCCTTGACATCCTGGTGTCCAGTGTCGGCACCGTCGCCTACGGCGGCGAGGAGTATGAAATCGAGACTTTTCGCAAGGTAGTCGATGTCAACCTCAACGGCGTCATGCACCTGTGCACCTGCTTCCGCGACCTGCTGCAGGACAACGACGGGCGCGAGGGTAATATTGTTCTTGTCGGATCCACTTCCAGTTACATCGCCACCCCCGGGCAACCCGCCTACAGCGCCAGCAAGGGCGCCCTCCTGACGCTCACCAGGTCACTGGCCCAGGCCTGGGCCCGCAGGGGTATCCGGGTCAACGGCATAGCCCCGGGATTCGTGAAAACCAAGCTGACCCGCCGCAGTTGGGAAGATGAAGAAGTGTACCGCGCATCGACCGGGAGAATTCCACTGAAGCGCTGGGGCGAAGCGGAAGAAATGGGGCAGGCCGCCCTCTTCCTGGCCTCACCCCTGGCCTCCTACATCACCGGCCAGATGCTGTTGGTCGACGGCGGCATCACGCTGCTGTAACTGCCGGCAAAGGATGGCGCAGTGACAAACACAGCGGCAGACGATTTCGCCCCCGTACGGGCAGATGAGCAGATGGACTGGCCCCGCCTGGAGAGCTGGCTGACAGCCAACATCCCCAACCTTGCCGGCCCCATGAGGGTCGCCCAGTTTCACGGCGGTCACGCCAACCTCACCTACTGCGTCTCCTTTGACAAGCAGGAGCTGGTGGTACGACGCCGGCCCCATGGCGATATCGCGCCCGGCGCCCACGATATGGCCCGGGAACACCGGGTTCTCAGCGGCCTGGCCAGCACGTTTCCGCAGGCCCCGGCTTCCCTGGCTTTCTGCGGGGACGAATGTGTGATCGGCGCGCCTTTCATAGTGATGGAACGCAGGTATGGCGTGGTTGTCCGCGACCATATACCCCGGAGCATAGCCCACCACGAGGACGTGGAGAAGCGGGTGAGTATGGCGCTGATTGATGCCATGGCCGAGTTGCACTCCATCGAGCCGGTACAGGTGGGGCTGGAGAAACTGGGGCGCCCCGAGGGATTCGTCAGCCGCCAGTTAACCGGCTGGATGAATCGCTGGGAAGCGGCAGGCGCCGGGGAGCATCTCCTGTTCTCGCAAATACACCGGCGACTGGTGGAAACCCAGCCGGAATCCATGCGCGCCTGTATCGTACACAACGACCTGAAGCTGGATAACTGCATGTTTGACCCGGACGACCCGGACAGGGTCAGCGCCATCTTCGACTGGGATATGGCGACCCTGGGTGACCCACTGATCGAACTGGGCACGCTGCTGAGCTATTGGCGTGAGGCCGGTGACGAATTGCGTCGCGCCCCTACCATTGAGTTGGATATGGAGCGCTTCCCCGCCCGCAGCGCACTGGTGGAACGCTACGCCCGCTCCGGTATCGACACCGCGGCCATCGACTGGTACGAAGCCTTCGGCCACTGGAAGCACGCCGTGGTGCTGCTGCAACTGTACCGCCGCTTCGCCAATGGCCAGAGCAAGGATGCACGGCTGGGCGCCCTGCAACCCAATATTGATATCACGCTGGACATTGCACACGAGGTGCTGCGTGGTATGGTGATAAATGCCTGACGCAACTGTTTAATCAATTCAGAGAAGAACACCAATGACAAAAAGCGGCGACTACTTTTTCCTCGACCAGGAACGTGTCATATTCGGCCGGGAGGCAGGTCAGGTGTCTGCTTCGGTTGCCGCCGATAGCGATGCTGACCGCGTGCTGGTCGTTTCGTCCCGGAGTCTCAACCGCAGGCTGGGCGCCACGGAGAGCTTGCGCAAGCGACTCGGCAATCGCCTGATTGATGTATTCGACAATATCGCTCCACACGCGCCACTGGACAACGTTCTGCAACTAACAAGCCTGATGGCGCAGGAGCAGCCCGATTTGATTGTCTCCATCGGTGGCGGCAGCGTCATTGACACCGTAAAGGTGGCAACACTCGCCCACGCAGCAGATGCCCAATCCACTGACGACATTGCCGCCCTGCGAGTCACGGTCAACGATGCGGGCGAACAGGTAACCCCTTTCCAGCCTGGCTCCTTGCTGCGCCAGGTGGCAATTCCCACCACGCTATCAGGGGCGGAGTTCGGCATCATCGGAGGCGCGGTAGACCCGAAGCGCCAGGTCAAGGATATTTATACCCACCCGCAGATGTGCTCGCAAAGCATTATTTACGACGCTGAGTTGTGCCGGCTGACACCAAATGATCTATGGGTGGCCACCGGGATGCGCGCGGTGGACCACGCGATAGAAACTATTCTTTCGGTACGTGCAACGCCCTTCACCGATGGCCCCGCGCTGCACGCACTGCGCCTGTTCGGGCGTTCACTGCAGGCTGGCGATCAGATGAGCTTGAGCGTGGAAGCCATCCAGGAGTGCCAGTTCGCGGTGTGGGCCGCGACCATCGGCTTGATGCGGACCCCCTATGGGGCCAGTCACGGTATCGGCCACCAGGTAGGCGCCGTAGCCGGGTTGCAACACGGCATTTGCTCCTGTGTCCTCTTGCCCGCAGTGCTGCGCTACAACAAGGAAGCATCCGGTGAACGCGATGCCTGGATTGCCGATGCCCTGGGAGCGCCCGGCAGCAGCGCTGCAGAGGCGGTACTGGCCCTCATCAGGCGGCTGGGATTGCCGGTCAACCTGAAGACAGCCGGGGCTGAACGCAAACAATTCGAGCAGATCGCCGCAGGTGCGCTCCCCAGTTATTTTGTTCGCAACAACCCGCAGCCCATCACTGAAGTATCGCAGGTACTGGAAATCCTGGAGATGGCGTGGAAGAACTAGAAATACAACCGCGGTAAGAATTGTTATTGAGGAATAACATCGTCGTTGACAGAGATTTGTTCCGGATCTGTCTTGATATCAAGTACACAAGGTTCGCCGCTCTTTAACGCGTCGGCGAAGGCGTCAGGAAACTCTGACTCGTGTCGAATTGTGTAACCGCGACCACCCAGGGATGATGCAAATTCCGCAAAATCGACCGGCCCAAGTCCGGTTGCGATAGGCCGTCCGGGATAGTGACGTTCCTGGTGTACTTCGATCGTCGCATATTTTTGATTGTCAAATACCAGGGCAACAAAAGGGGTTTGCTCCCTCACTGCTGTTTCAATTTCAGCACCTGTCATGAGGAAGCCCCCATCACCTGAAAAAGAAACAACCGGTTGATCCGGTTTGTGCAGTTTTGCGGCAATGGCTGCAGGAACGGCGTAACCCATTGCACCGGAGATTGGTCCAAGAAATGTGCCTGGCCTGTTAAATCTGACGTAACGGTCCAGCCAGCCGGAAAATGTACCCGCATCGCTGGTGTAAATCGTCGATTCAGGCGCCAGCTTGCGAATATGACGAGTGATTGAGGTCAGGTCGGCATACGACTCACTTGCGGAACCATGAACGGGCGTCGTTTCTTCCACCCACTCATCGTGACGGGTTTTCAAAAGCTGCTGTCTACCGGCAGCGGTATCTTCATCCAATTTCGAAGCATCCGCAGCACAATTCAATGCATTGAAAAATGACAATGCATCGGCAACCGCCATCAAGTCCGCGCCGGAGGGAACCATCATGCTCTCGACTGCAGTATCCACAATGATCAATTCAGTTTCGGAACCTGGAAAGGAGTAGCCAAGTGCGGTGTTCTCATCAAGTCGATGACCAACTACGAGAACCATGTCAGCTTCTGTCAGGCTTTTTCTGACAGTTGGCGATGCGCGTAACCCTGTATGTCCCAAATAGCAGCCGTGATCATTGGGAAAAGCGTCCGGTCGCCGCCATCCGGCCAGAACACCTATCTTTTCCCTCTCGGCAAATTCTACTACAGCATTAGTTGCACCACCGGCCAGAACACCGGCGCCAACGATTATGATCGGGTTCCTTGCGAGTCTTAATCGCTCCAGGATCTGACGGACCACACCTGCAGGCGCTTCAACAGGTTGAGGCATGGATTGCTTTAATGAATTGGTTACAGTGCATTCCGTCGAAAGAATATCCTCAGGAAGGGAAATAACCACAGGCCCGGGTCGCCCTTGTGTTGCGATGCGAACTGCTTTATGCGCGATTTCTGCGAGTCGGTCAGGTCTGGCAGGCTCAACAACCCATTTCACCATGGGGCTGAAAATACTGACCAGATCTGCTTCCTGAAAGGCCTCACGTCCGCGGTTATTCGTTGGAACCTGACCCAATATGGCGATCAACGGGCTCGAGTCCTGCATGGCGGTGTGCAGACCAATTGCCATATTGGCCGCACCTACCATACGGGTCGCCATGCATAGTCCCGGTCGGCCACTCAGCTTCCCTGCTGCCTCCGCCATGAAGCCGGCCGCCCCTTCGTGCCGGGTCGCAATTGTTCGTATGTCTGTTCTATCCCTGAGCGCATCCAGGACACCAAGGAAACTCTCTCCAGGGACGGTAAATGCAAAGCGCACCCCTCCCCTTGCCAGTTCGTTAACGAGGAGCTCTGCGCTACTGGCAACTATTTTGTTATCTGCATTCGGATCTATCACAATGTATAATCACTGACGCATAAGTTCTTCTGCGATGATTATCTTGCGAATTTGGGCTGTACCACCTCCGATAGTCATCAGGCGGGCGCCCCGGAACAGGTAATTCACCTCTGATTCGGTGATAAAGCCATAGCCTCCCCAGATTTGTACTGCCAGGTCAGTAACCTTGGTAACACCCTCGCCGCAGTGAAGAAATGTCGCGGCTGACAACTTGTGCTCAGTCCCACGACCACCGCCACCTTTTTCCAGATAGTTAAATACGGTAGCCGCCCGGTAACACATCAAACGCATCGACTCCACAATGGTATACATAGTAGCCAGCATATCTTGTACCATCTGGAAGTTACCGATTGGTTGACCAAATTGTTTTCTATCTTTAGCGTATTCCAGGGCCAGATCAAAAGCGCGCTCGGCCATGCCCAGGCATTCGAAGGAGCAATATACGCGCTCGATATCCAGACCGCTCATCATCACTGCGATACCTTTGTTTTCCTCCCCAACCAGATTTTCCACCGGTATTTCACAGTCATCAAAAACGAGTTCCCCAGTGTGCTGGCCACGCCAGCCCATTTTGGGTAAATTCTGTGCCACGGAGAAACCGGGAGCATTGGCATCCACGACAAAAGCTGAGACACCACCGGCGCCTTTTTCCTTATCGGTCTTGGCATACATCAGTATGACATCCGCGAAAGGTCCGTTTGAGCAAAATATTTTCCGCCCATTAATAATGTATTTGTCACCTTCTCGTCTGGCGGTGGTCACCATACTACCGACAGCATCAGAGCCGGCACCAGGCTCCGTCATGCCTAACGCGCCCACTTTCTTACCGGTTATCATGTCGGGAATGTACTTTTCCACTATTGCCGGCGACGCATTACGCAGAATATTGTTAACACACAGGTTGTCATGGGCACCAGCGATGGCGCCAATACTATGGTTCCACCGATGAAATGCCTGGCATACCAGGCTTTGTGACAGCAGATCCATGCCCGCTCCACCCATTTCCTCAGGAACAGTTATCCCCAGCCAGCCATCGCTCCCCAACTGAGTCATGATATGTTCTGGATACCAGTCCTGCTCGTCCATCTTCCGCCAAAGAGGATGAAGTTCCTCTCTGGCATAACGATCTGCAGCATCCAGAATCTGGTAGTAATCCGGGCTCAAGTTGAAATTATTATCGCTCATGAAATCCTCAATCGTTAGTCAGGTTACTCATCAGGGATTTGAATTTAACCGTCACTGTGCTTGTAAACCTTGTAAACACCGATTGTCATGAGCGGAACCCAGAAAATTAAAATGAAGCAATAGAACAACAGCCAATACGCATTCCTGACGAGTTCAATGAAACCCATAGTAGAGAGTAGAAGACTTATTACTAAAGTTACGCAAGATAGCATGGCGTGCCAAAACGGAGACAACGATCCATCGTGATGCCTATTATACCAACTATCCATTCTTTCAATAAATCCTTGCATCATCCCCACCCCGGTTTGCACAATCATGACAAAAAGAATAATTGCATAGATATCAATAAACCAGTCGGGCGAGATACTTTCCAGCAACCAGAAAGTCGGCATCTCGGCATCCAGGATTTCCGGATATCCCGGGCTGAAGAGCGTGTGCAAGAAAAAGAGTGGCAACGCCCCTGTAATGCCGGCACACATGGCAGCAATCACTGATTCCCCACGAGAACGAATATCTCGACCGGCATACAATATAAGCGGCATCAGAGCCACAATGACAAGCGAATATACCAACCCATTCGACACACCACGAAAATGAACTTCGCTATTAGCAAAGGTATCGGCTATAGCTAAATCACTACTCCCGATTATTTGAATGCCGATATAAATGAACGTCATGATTAACAACATAGACGTCAATGCCATTGTTTTTTCGATAAACAGCCGCCCATAGTAAGTGAATAAAACGACAATAGTTAACATTACAACCACCCCTCCTAGCCTTGGTAGTTGAAATCGTGTAAAGAATATTTCACCAGATGCCGTTGAAACAATCGCTAGTGACAGAATCATCGCAAGCAAGATCGCCACCTCATAGGCTGGCCAGAACTTGTCCAGGAATTGAGTGCTTAAGAGTTGGTAATCGTAGGCTTTGAAAATGCGGGCCAATTCAAAACACAGAAAAAAACCTGTTATGTACACCAAAGTGATAACACTTATCGTCACGATTCCACCCCAGGCTCCAGCGGGAACCAGAAATTCGACTATTTCACGGCCCGTTCCCGTAGCAGCGCCAAAGACAACAGACAGCCAGACAACGCTGGGTATCAACATCACACGATAAAACATAGATTGATTCATTTCAGTTCGCAGTGGGATTATTTCTTGAGGGTGCTTTGCCGGTCCAGCGTTTATATGCCCGAGTGAAATTGCTGCTGTCGCTATAACCCAGCATGTATGCTATATCGGTAATCGACATTTTTTTTTCGAAGTATATCTCTGCCTGTTCACGGCGTGCCTCGTCAAGTAACTTCTGAAAACTCGTACCAGCTTTTAACAAATGATTATGAAATGCCGTCAGACTCATGGCAAAGCGATCTGCCATAGTTTCTTTGCTAACATTACCACTGGGTAATGCCTGTAGTAAGGCATCATATACCTGGAAAGACAGATCATCCTTTTTCACTTTTTCCAGATACTTTTCCACTAACTCCTCGTTTAATCTTGCTAGCCCTCGATCACCCGCGGACAGCGGTGTATGTAATACCTGTGGATCAAAGTACAATGCGTTTTTGTTTGCAGAGAAAATTACAGCGGTGCCAAAACTGTCGATATAGCGTTGCTCCGTGCCTTCTATCCTGGTAGCAATCATCTCTATTCTCGGCGGAGCATACTGGTGATCAAAAATTTCACGAATGAACTTGAGCATCATAGAAATAATCGCATTGATAATTGAGCGTGATACCTCCGGTTCGAGATTATAAACCTCCGATTTAATCTCCACCCAGGCCTGCCCGTTAGCGGATTCGAACGACAGACTGTGATTGGTGGCGATAAATTCATAGTAGCGGCACAGGCGAGCACAGAAATCAGCTAGATCTGTGCTGGATAACAATGCGATGCCCAGTGCCCCGAAAGTCGTTGGGCGTATATACTTACCGTAGTCCAGCCCAAAGCAGGGATCGCCGGTGGCTTCCTGTGCCAACTGTAAGAACCGATGCACGGTGCCTAACGCTACGCGCTCTACTCTATCCGGGTCCATGAACCGCTCCACCCCCTCCTGTGCGAGAATGGGCGCTGCATCCACATCGTAGGACTCAAGTTCCAATATAGCGGCTCGTAGGGCCATGATACTGGTGTATCTCATATCAAGCCTGCCCCTCTAACGCTTTGTGCTTTATAGAAATACTATGACGTCAGAGAATTTACATCACCTTAATTATGACATATAAATGAAATTGAATTGACCGGCACTCCTTATCGGGAAGATTAGTATTTCACTGAGCGCAATCGCAGATCAGCACCTAATGCGCCATCATTATAGATTTTTATTTAAAAGGTGAGTGAAAAATGACTTTAAACAGTGTCTCTCTGGACGACAAATATACTCAGGCATCAGGACATGTCTTCCTGACAGGAACCCAAGCACTGTTGCGTCTGGCGCTTGAACAGAAAAAACGTGATAAAGCATCCGGCTTGAATACTGCGGGCTATATCTCTGGCTATCGCGGCTCACCAATGCATGTCTTGGATTTACAATACTGGCAAGTTGAAAAATTCATGCGAGAGCATGATATCAAGTTTAATCCAGCGATCAATGAAGACCTGGCCGCAACTGCGATCAGCGGTGCCCAGCAAGCTGGTCTGTATGGGGAGTCGCAATACGACGGTGTGTTTTCCTTTTGGTATGGTAAAGGGCCGGGACTGGATCGCAGTATCGACGCGATGCGCCACGGGGCCTTTCGCGGCAGCGCTCCCCATGGCGGCGTACTGGCCCTTACGGGGGATGATCATGGCCAACGTTCCACCACATCAACAGCGCATTGTGAAGTTCTGTTTGAGGATATGCTGATGCCCGTGCTATATCCGGCCAACGTACAGGAGGTTCTCGATCTCGGCTTGCACGGGATCGCCTTATCCCGTTTTTCCGGCCTGTGGGTCGGGTTCAAAATGGTATTTGAGACCATCGATAATAGCGTAACGATTGAAGTTGGCGAAAAACGGAACTGCCCGGTCATCCCCGACTACAATTTTGGTGACGAAACTCCGGAGATCCGCGATGGTAAAGTGGAACTTTGGACGAACGCGGAGCGTCGGATTCGCCGCGTACGCCTGCCAGCGGCACTTGCCTATGCACGCGCTAATCGGCTGAATTACTGCTCTCATGACAGCAGTAAACGCCGATTCGGCATTGTCGCCGCAGGTAAGGCTTGGCTGGATGTATTGCAGTCCCTGTGTGATCTGGGTATTAATGAAGAGCTCGCTGCTGAACTGGGAATCGTAATTTACAAGGTTGGTATGATTTACCCCCATGACCTGGATGGTTATCACGCTTTTTGTCAAGGCCTGGACGAGGTGTTGGTGGTCGAGGAAAAACGACAACAATTGGAATCTGCTATCAAAGATGCCTGTTACAGCCTGCCAGAATCTGAACGTCCCAGAATAGTCGGTCGCTATGATGAAAACGGGGCAATTCTGATAAATGAACTGGGTGAGATGACACCCGAAAAACTGGCTGTGGCGATAGCCAGACGTATTGCATACTTTCATAGTAATGCGGCCAGTCAAGACCGATTACAGGTTGTGGATGATATTACCTCCATGATAGCGACGCTGCCTGGCCTACCGATAAATCGCCTGCCATATTTTTGCTCTGGTTGCCCGCACAGTACCTCTACGAAAACCCCGGAAAACAGTCGCGCTCAAGGTGGTGTCGGCTGTCACGGGATGGCTCTATATATGGATCGTGGCGTAGTCAACTGGACCCAGATGGGTGGTGAAGGATGTAATTGGGTCGGTGAATCTCAATTTGTAAAAGACAAACATGTCTTCCAGATCATGGGAGACGGAACCTATTATCACTCCGGTTCGCTGGCTATCCGGGCAGCGGTTGCTTCTAAAACACAAATAACCTACAAGATTCTGTTCAATGACGCAGTGGCGATGACTGGTGGCCAGCCTGTAGACGGCCCCTTATCGGTTCCCATGGTTGCGCGACAGGTATACGAAGAAGGCGTACGGCGCATTGCCGTGATCAGTGACGAACCCGAAAAGTATAATCGTGATAGCAATTTACCTTCGATTACTACGGTCGATCACCGCCGGAAGCTAAATCATATTCAGAAAGAAATGCGAGAGTTCCCCGGTGTTTCCGTCCTGATTTACGACCAGACCTGCGCAGCGGAAAAACGTCGCCGGCGAAAGAAGGGACTGATGGTCGATCCAGCCAAACGCGTATTTATTAACGACCGCGTCTGCGAGGGTTGCGGGGATTGCAGCGATCAGTCCAACTGTCTGTCTGTTATCCCGAAAAAAACGCAATTCGGAGTGAAACGCGAAATCGAACAATCCAGCTGTAATAAAGACTTCTCCTGCATCAACGGCTTTTGCCCTAGCTTTGTAAGCGTCATCGGGGGGAATCTACGTAAAGGGCGTGGATTGGACAGTGAAGAAAGTGGACTCCCAGAACACCTTCCGGAACCCCCACTAGCCCGAATTCCAATAGGCGCTACCTACAACATCATGATTGCCGGCGTGGGTGGAACCGGAGTGGTCACCATCGGCTCAATTATTGGTATGGCAGCACATCTGGAAGGAAAAACCGCTTCAGTAGTGGATCAGCTAGGTATGGCTCAGAAAGGAGGCTCGGTCATCAGCCACCTGCGCATTGGAGAAAGTGCGAAAGATATATTCGCCGCTCGGGTTAATCAGGGCAACGCAGACTTACTTATAGCTTGTGACAACCTGGTCTCTTCCACTCATGAACCATTAGCGAGTATTCATCAGGGATGTACCAAGGTATTGGTAAATACCAATCAGGCTATCACTGGTGATTTTACCCGTAACGCGGATTTGGAATTTCCAATTGATATCGTCAATGAACGCATTACCCGTATGGCGGGTGCAGATATGGTGGATTTTGTCGATGCCAGTCGCCTGGCTAAGGTCTTATTGGGTGATACAATCGGCAGTAATCTGCTCCTGGTGGGCTACGCCTGGCAAAAGGGCCTGCTGCCGTTGACCGAAGCAAGCCTGATGCGTGCTATAGAACTCAATGACGTGGCGATCGATTGGAACAAGCAGGCCTTTCGCTGGGGTCGATATGCGGCCATTGATATGAAAGCGGTCACTACTCTCATGCTACCTGAATTAACTTCCAATAAGCCGATGTCGACCGAAGAGTTGATCATGGATTTCGAACGGGAACTGGTTGCCTACCAGAGTGAGAAATATGCGGCCCGTTATCGCTCTACGGTGGACACTGCCCTGGCTGCAGAAAAAACAATCAATCCGGATTCCACGGTACTCACCGAAGCTATCGCACATAACGCATACAAACTCATGGCTTACAAGGATGAGTATGAAGTAGCTCGCCTGTATTCCGATAAGGCATTCATAAAGAATCTACATGACACTTTCGAGGGCAATTTCAAACTACAGTTCCATCTCGCGCCACCCTTAATATCGCCGCGCGATAAAGACAGTGGCAACTTGCAAAAAATCACCTTCGGTTCCTGGATGTTGAAAACATTTTCAATTCTTGCCAAGTTTAAATTCCTGCGCGGAACAGTCTGGGACATCATGGGTAAGAGTGCTGCGCGCAAGGCGGAGAGAAAATTAGTTTTAGATTATGAGGCCTGGGTACGCACCCTCGCCACCAAGATCAACGCAAGAAATTTTGACCTGGCTGTGGAGATAGCAAGCATCCCAAAATCCATTCGCGGCTATGGGCATGTAAAAGAAAAAAATATGACAAGCGCCAATAAACACCGTGACCTGTTGATGAAACGTTGGCGTAGTGAAGACGCGTCAATATCGTGACCAAAATCAAGTGTATCCAGAGCAACTGGATATTTACATTGCCGGTCTCGATTTTTGATGAGTAATGCCCCTGTGATGAGCACTATGATCATCTATAATTGGAGTGTAAGTATTGATGACGCTTAACGCTATATCAACCAGACTCTGGAATTTTGAGACTGCTTCCAGTCATTAATGAACCGAAAGATCATTGGTATCCTTGGAATAGCCGAAATTCTTTAGCATACCTTCATGGTTGTCCGATACACCAGCAATATAGCAATCAGGCTCGCGGTAGAGGAACTGCAAGCCTACGGTGTCGATGTTGAAAAACTGCTCGCTGAGGAAGGCTTAGACTTACCTCTTAGTCCAGGGACGACGGTATGCGTCCCGCTTGAAACCACCCAACGCTTTCTACAACTCGTATTACAGGCGACGGGGGACCCCTGTTTCGGCTTGAAATTCACGGAATTTATCCATGCCACCAGTTTCGGTTCATTGAGCGTGACGCTGTTGTTCAGTTCGACCATAAGAGATTTTTGTCAACGCTTATCCCGATACTACGAATTTATATCAACCAATCATGTGCTGGTGTTTGAAGAACTGGGAGATGAGGCTCGCCTCAGAGTAAAAAGCACCGGCGAGGTAGATCCAGCAGTCTTGCGGGTGTTGGAGGACGCTATCCTGGCGATGATACTGCATATGATCCGGTTTATGCACCACGAGGATTACATTCCCAGTAGAGTAGAACAAACCTCCACAGTTGTTACCGGACGGGAGCATGATTATGAGGCTTTTTTTGGCATCCCCGTGCAATTTTCCGCAAACCAAACGGCTATTTATTTTAAGCGGGAAGACCTTGATATCCCTATGCCAACAAGTAATCCGAAACTATCGAAGATACACGAGCGTATGGTCATCGAAAAAATCGCAAAGATGAACACAAATGATCTGCCATCAAAGATCTATGGTGTGCTATTGGAGCTTCTACCTGGTGGTAAAGTGACCAAGGAAGACGTCGCTAAACGTTTCTCCATGGATACAGAAGCATTCAACATGGAACTGAAACAAGCTGCCACCAGTTTTCAGAAATTGCTGGATCACGCCCGGCGCGAACTGGCCCAATTATACCTGGAAGAAGGCAGGTCCGTGACGGAAATTGCCTGTCTCCTGGGGTACAGTGACAGCAGTAATTTTGCGCGTGCCTACAAGCGCTGGACCGGTGAACCTCCCACCAGTAACCTCTAGTCAATACTCTAAGTGTACCGAACTCGTATGGAACAGTGGAAAATTATAGCTCGTTGGAAATGACAGGATAATCGATACTTATTGCACATTAGCGCTCGGTAACTTTGATTATATTAGGGCATCTCTGATCAAGTCCTCACAATATGAGATGATAGGCAAAAGTAAACCTTATATCCTAAAAACCAGATAACGAAGGAGAGCCGTGCCATGCAAGATTCGAACAAGCTCAACGTCGATGAGTGGCCTGAAATACGCAAGGTCAAAGTCAGCAATAAAATCGGCTGGATGTATTTTGCCGAAATGTGCAAATCAGTAATGTCCGAACTAGGAGAGGAGAAAGGTGCTGAGTTAATTAAAGCATGGGCTGAAAAAATTGCCCTGGAAAAGATTGTCCCTGCCATGCGTGAAATGGGTTTGGATGGTTCCGACTTCATGGACGTAGGCGCCTATTTTCAAATGGCCACCGCTGCCTGTGGCTACGACACCACACTGGAACGGAAAGAAAACGGCGACGTTAGCTTTAAACTCCATCGGCCCTGCATCTGGTTTCCGGGACATGAAAAAGAAATAACCCCTGCATTTTGCCAGGCCTTGTGTAACTGCGAACGTACCGTTGCCAAGACTCTTAATCCCGACGCTGAAGTAAGGCTGGTACGTAACATGGCAAAAGGCGATGAACTGTGTGAGTTGATTTTTTCATCCAAAAAATAAATTGCTCTTAATCGAACTACAACATATGTAAGTAAGTAAAAGGCCTATGGACCTTAAATTAAACGGCAAGGTCGCTGTCATTACCGGTGCAGCCTCCGCCAAAGGTATTGGAAATGCCGTGGCCAGATCGTTAGCGGGCGAAGGTGCAATGATCGTGGTAAGCGACATCATCGAGGAAGGCATACAGACTTTGGCAGCGGATTTACAGACTGGGGATATCCGGACACTCGCTATTCGCGCGGATCAGAGCAAACTTAGCGATGTCGAACTGGCTATTGAAACAGTTATAGCTGAGTTTGGCCGCCTGGATATCCTCGTTAATTGTGCCGCTCTGACGAACAATTACGGAACTGTGGCAAGAATGGCTCCGGAAAAATGGGAGAGGGAAATTGGAATCAACCTGAACGGCGCCTTTTATTGGATCCAACAGGCCCTCTCCATTATGAAGGACAACAAGTGGGGCAGAATTATCAATATTTCCTCAGTGGCCGGTAACTTCGGCACTACGGGTCTTCCCTGCTATGCAGTCACCAAAGGCGCCATACACACCCTGACCAAACAGGTGGCCCGGGAAAACGCCAATAGCGGTATTACCTGCAACTGCCTTGTCCTTGGAATTATAGCAACAGAGATCTACGAACGCAGTGGTATCGACCAGGCTACCGTCGACCGGCTGGTAGAGCACATCCCCATGAAACGTATGGGTCAGCCCGCTGAGGTTGCCAGCATGGCAACCTTCCTCTGTTCCGAGCAGGCAAGCTATGTCACCGGCGCCGTGATGCCGGTGGACGGCGCCTTCAGTATCAGTGTCTAGGAGTCACATTATGTACGAACAAGTAATTGTTGAATACTGCGAAGGATATACCAAGGTCATCATGAACAGACCCAATGCGAAAAACGCCATTACCCCCCTGTTGATGAACGAACTGATCGATGCTTTCCAGACTTTGGATCGTGATGACACTGTGAAGGCCGTGTTCCTGCTTGGTGCCGGTGAGGATTTCTGTGCCGGAATGGATCTCAAGTACGCCCTGGACAAACTGGAGAACAGCCCCGAACAACTGCTTGAAGATCTTATTCCTCTGGGACCCAGACTGGATGATTTAATTGAAGCAATGTCCAAACCTGTGATTTCTGTCGTACAGGGCAATGCGATCGCCGGCGGTTTTATCCTGTCCTATTTTTGTGACCTTGTCATCGCTGCAGAGGGGGCCACGTTCGGTGATGCACACGCCAAGTGGGGCTTTGTACCCGGCTGGCATGAGCCTCAGCGCCTGGCCCGATCCATTGGAATTCGCAAAGCAAAGGAATTCTTTCTCACTGGAGAGTTCATCTCCGCCGCGCAGGCGAAAGATCTGGGTCTGGTATGGAAACTGGTTCCCGATAACGAGTTAAGACAGATTGTTGAAAAGTGGGGAGGCAAGTTTGCGAAAATGAGCCTCACCTCGCTTGGAATGATGAAGCAGCAACTTGCAATGGTGAACAAAGTGGAGTGGGACACACTGTGCCATTACGATGCTCTGATGCGCAAAGATCTTGCTGGCGGTTTCTGCACAGAAGATGCTATCAACAGGCTACAGAATTTCGGAAATTCAAAAAAATGACGACACTGAAATGTCGTCATTCTCCAGGCCAACCTGACTTAAATCAAGCCAGTGAGTTTAAGTTTTATCTACCAAAGCGGTAAGTAGCTTGAAGGGCCACCGTACGGGCTGACTTCAAGAATGCGTTTTGAGTAAAGTACAAAGAAGTCTGATTAATTATAATTTCATCCGATATATTATTTCCTATCAAAGATACGGACCATTTACCATCCTGAGCTTCAACACCAATACGCGCATCAACAAGAGTGTACGAGTCTTGTTTAAATTCCCTGGTCAAATCAGAGTCAGTAAAATAATCATCACTATAGCTCAGGGACACACCACCAACTAAATTCAGACCATTGGTAAGCGGGATGCTCAAATCAGCATTCAGTGAACCCGCCACTTCTGGCGCATATGCGGTTGTAACGCCACTAAGATCACAACTCCCGGGAATGGTTGTAGACGCAGGGTGATTACCCAGAGCACCACAAGGTGCACCATCAAACTCTTCAAATTCTGAATCCAGATACGTGAGTACCCCACTCAACATCAACCAGTCTGTGGCAGCCCAACGGCCTTCAACCTCGACACCTTTACTCACCACTTCAGCGGCGTTTTGGATAGACCCAATGAAAGTCACCGGATCAAAACTGTTGACCTGCAAATCCTTAAACTTTGTATGAAAACCGGTAATACTGAATTCATGGGTATCCGTTTGATATTTCGCGCCCAGTTCAAAGCCCAGCGCTTTTTCGTCATCAAACTCAGCCAAGGGGTTGCCATTGGCATCAGAATTAATTAAGACACTAAACCCGAAGCCACCAGCCTTCGCACTCTTACTCACTTTGCCGTATAGCATCAGCTCATCGGTGGCATCCCACTGAATGGCAAGTTCCGGCATAAAGTTATCAGAACTTCGATCATCTTGATAATTTGGTGCTGTAAAGCAAAAGAAGAAAGCAGAAAATGCGTCAAGAGTCGCTTGTGGAAGAAGTGCCGGATCTAATGTGGTACAGCCACTATCACCACGAAAGTAATCCGTTTCGGTATCAGCCCAACGCAATCCACCCGTTACTCTCAAAACGTCAGAGATATTCCAGGTCAGAATACCGAAAGCAGATACCGAGGTGGTGTCTGACCCCATCTCTCCGGTCAAATACGTCATTGGTGCATCAGGGGCAAAACCAAAACCAAAAAACGAATCATAGGCGCCTCCAATTACATTAGGCTGGAGGTTAACCAGCTCACTATCCTGATAATAGGCGCCTGCAATCCATTCAAAGGTTTCACCCACAGGAGAAGTCCAGCGCACTTCCAAAGAAGTTTGCTCATATTCCTCGTGGTAAGCGCTGACGATAAAGAACAACGGACCTGTGTCCCCATCCTGAGACAAATTATATTCCATATCAGAATACCCAAACATCGCCGTTAGCGTAGACCCACCAAACTCTTGCTCAAAGTTTAAAGAAATATTGACAGACTCTTGATCAATACCAGCCGTATCGCGCTCTACGTGGCCCCTGGCGTTCATCAGGGAATAACCAACGTTGTCTTCCCAATTATTTTTATGATCAAGTTTGGCCTCAAAATTACCGTTAAGACCTCCAAACAACTGCGGTGACATTTCTTCACCAGGATTCCCATCAGCTTCAAAATCTGCATAATCGACTTTTAGAGTAAAAGTTGTACCTTCAACGGGAACCCAAACTGCTGAACCGCGCAGCACCAATTCTTCAGGATCACCATAGTCCCTACCATCAAAGGCATTTTCAATCTGACCTTCCCCGTCATTACGGTATTTGCCAGCAAAACGCAAACCTAGTTGATCATTAACACTACCACCAGCAAACCCTTCTACAGTAGCGCCCTCGTACTCAATCTCGTACTTTGCCCTAATCCCAGCTTCAAAATCATCTCCCGGCTGATTACTGTTTGAAATAACGCTTACCGCACCCGCAGTGGAGTTCAATCCGAACAGAACAGCTTGTGGTCCGCGCAGAACTTCAACACGACTGACATCCATAAATGGTGATCGGTATTGCCGCGAACGAGGCTTGTAAATACCATCGATAAACATACCTACAGACTGGTCAAATCCTCGCTCGGGCTGGGAACTCATGCCACGCATAGCAACGGCAGTACTCAACAGGCCATCACCTACCTGAAAGTTTGGGATAGACGCCGTCAGTTGATCCAGATTATCAATTCCATTACGTGTCATAGTTTCACCGGTGATTGCCTGGATCGCCATAGGGACTTCTTTTACGGTAGTCGTACGCTTGGTCGCTGTTACTACCACTTCTTCCAACATACCCTGGGCCTGTACAATGGGCGATGTCAGGCTTGCGGTTAGCCAAGCCAGGCAACCCACTCGTAAAAGAGTTGTTTTGTAAGTCTTATAGTCATGGCTGTTCATGTAATAATTCCCCCCTGGGCAATAATTCAAAATTATTTCACGTATGGGGACAAACTTTACTCTCAATGTCGTATTAAGCCCTGTCAATAAATGTTGAATTGCCAATCATCTTTGTCGCCTGGGCGATCAAAAATGTTTACTTTTGGAATGGTTTGTACAAGCACGCTAGCGCTAAGGTGTTCTAAACTTATACGCGATGTGTTGTACTGGAACTCTTGCCAATATAGAAACTACGGCATATAAACTCGCACAAAATACTGGAGAAACTTCTGTGAGACATATCGGAATAGTTGGTACCAGTCCGGAGGGCGCCGCACTGTGTTATACGACTATCTGTAAAGAGGCAGCTGAAATCTTAGGTGATTTTCGTCATCCGGAGGTAACTTTGCATACGCTCTCTCTCGAAAATTACATGAAACACTTTACAGATGATAATAATATTGATTGGGTATCAGCGAGCGCGGTGTTAGCCAACTCGGTAGATAAACTTAAAACTATTGGAGCTGATTTTGCAATTTGTGCAGATAATGGGATACATCATAGCCTTGATATGATACGCGATAAACTTTCCTTGCCTTGTCTGCATATATGCGAAGTGACAGTGGAAGAAGGCAAAGCGCGTAGTATGGAAAAACTACTTATCTTGGGAGCAAGTTGCACTATGAGGGGCTCTATTTATCAACGCGTACTGGATAAGGAAAATCTCGAATACATTACACCGAATGAGAAAGAAATTCGGGAAGTTGAGCGGGTTATATGGGAAGAATTATATACTGGACGTATTAAAGAAATCTCTACCTCATATTTTCAGGGGCTCATCCAGAAATATAAAGAGCAGGGGTGTGATGGCGTCATACTTGGATGTACCGAACTACCGTTGTTAATGAACGATGAAATCTCTCCCTTACCATGTTTAGACTCAACTCGATTATTAGCAAGGAAGGCCATTTCTATTGCATTGTCTGATGACCCTGTCAATTTGTAGTTTGCTCCTGCAAAATTGTCGCTCAGGTCACCCAGGTCCGGGATATTTAAAAGCCCCCGGCCTTAATAGACCAGGGGCTTTGTATTAAGCCCTGGCGGTGACCTACGCTCGCACGGGTAAACCCGCACTACTATCGGCGCTACGTCGTTTCACTTCCGAGTTCGGCATGGGATCGGGTGGTACCAACGCGCTATGGCCGCCAGGAAATCGGTACTACTGCAATTCGGGAAACTAAAAAGCCAAGGTATCGCACTGTTATCAGCATATAACAGAACGTTTGAGTGTTATATGGTCAAGCCTCACGGGCAATTAGTACTGGTTAGCTTCATACATTACTGCACTTCCACACCCAGCCTATCAACCTCGTAGTCTACGAGGGCCCTTCAGAGAGCATAAAGCTCAGGGGAGAACTCATCTCAAGGGGGGCTTCCCGCTTAGATGCTTTCAGCGGTTATCCCGTCCGTACGTAGCTACCCGGCAATGCCACTGGCGTGACAACCGGAACACCAGAGGTACGTCCACTCCGGTCCTCTCGTACTGGGAGCAGCTCCTCTCAATTCTCCAACGCCCACGGCAGATAGGGACCGAACTGTCTCACGACGTTCTAAACCCAGCTCGCGTACCTCTTTAAATGGCGAACAGCCATACCCTTGGGACCTGCTTCAGCCCCAGGATGAGATGAGCCGACATCGAGGTGCCAAACACCACCGTCGATATGAACTCTTGGGTGGTATCAGCCTGTTATCCCCGGAGTACCTTTTATCCGTTGAGCGATGGCCCTTCCATTCAGAACCACCGGATCACTAAGACCTACTTTCGTATCTGCTCGACGTGTCTGTCTCGCAGTTAAGCACCCTTTTACCTTTGCGCTCATAGCACGATTTCCGACCGTGCCGAGGGTACCTTCGTGCTCCTCCGTTACTCTTTAGGAGGAGACCGCCCCAGTCAAACTACCCACCATACACTGTCCCCGATCCGGATCACGGACCCAGGTTAGAACCTCAAACACACCAGGCTGGTATTTCAAGGTTGGCTCCACGACAACTGGCGTCATCGCTTCAAAGCCTCCCAGCTATCCTACACAAATATGCTCAAAGTCCAGTGCAAAGCTGTAGTAAAGGTTCACGGGGTCTTTCCGTCTAGCCGCGGGTACACTGCATCTTAACAGCGAGTTCAATTTCGCTGAGTCTCGGGTGGAGACAGTGTGGCCATCGTTACGCCATTCGTGCAGGTCGGAACTTACCCGACAAGGAATTTCGCTACCTTAGGACCGTTATAGTTACGGCCGCCGTTTACCGGGGCTTCGATCAGGAGCTTCGCCGAAGCTAACCCCATCAATTAACCTTCCGGCACCGGGCAGGCGTCAC
>JAJDUB010000028.1:0-45000 GCA_022826885.1 Gammaproteobacteria bacterium | reverse complement strand
CCCGCTCCAGCATGCGCGCCACCGTATACCTGGATGCCAGTTTGATCATCCCGGCCGAACCAAGCGCATTACCCCATTCGGAATTGAAGCATACCTCCGTTTTTACCGGGTCCAGTATCTTGAATACCTGTTGTTTATAAGTTTCGGCATTCTCGGCAAGCTGTTCGGGCGTCAATGGTTTGCGCGTGGCGTCCCTCCCGGAAGGATCGCCGATAAGTCCGGTAAAATCTCCGATGAGAAACATGACGTGATGCCCCAGTTCCTGGAAATGGCGCATCTTATTGATCAGCACCGTGTGCCCCAGGTGCAGGTCAGGGGCGGTCGGATCAAAACCGGTTTTTACCCGCAACGGCGATCCCCGCTCCAGTTTCCTGCGTAACTCATCTTCCCGGATGATTTCGTCCGCGCCGCGCCGGATCAGGGCCAGTGCTGCATCCAGTTCAGTCATCTTCGCCCGATCCCTGGCCCGGAATTCTTCCCAGGCCGCTTTTTTTGTATATTAAACATTTTAATTGTCAAATAGTTATGGTAGTATTCTAAAGAAGCCCTGAACAAATCAGAAATTCTCCGGCACACGCTATGGCCTATAGAGTATATATAAAAAACGACTACAGACCAGAGATCGTACGGTTCAGACCGGAATCCCGGCGCTGGCGCATTGCTTTCCGGACAATGCTGATATCCTTCCTGCTGCTGTCAACCGTAACCGGGTTCATTTTTTTTGAGTCGGGGGAACCTGAAAGTAACAATACACAGGCCGCAGTCACACCTTTTACCGTTACCATAACACCTGATGCCATGCAGGAAGCTGCAACCCGGGAACAACCTGCATTGCAGTTCATGGAGAATATTACCACGACCTTCCCCGGGGCAATCACACGGAGCCCCCGGGAAGAAGTCATGGAAACCGCCCCTGACCGGCCCGGCTGGACAGACGTCAAAATCAAGCGCGGCGATAACATGGCGCAGGTATTCAACCGGCATGGCCTCTCGCCCCGGGACCTCCATGAAATACTCAATTCCCATGAACTGGCGCCCGCGTTGAAGCACCTGCGGCCCGGCCAGGTTATTTCCCTGCGGACGAAAGGCGGCGACCTGCACGCGCTGAAGTTCGACCTGGACCTGACCCGGACCCTGCTGGCCACCAAACAGGCCGGCGTATTTACCAGTGAGGTCGTCATCGCAGAGCTGGAAACGCGGTTGGAGCAGGCGCAAGGCGTCATCAACGATTCCCTGTACCTGGCGGGACAGGACGCCGGTCTGTCCGACAAACTGATCATGCAACTGATCGACATATACGGCTGGGATATCGATTACCGGCTGGATATCCGCAAGGGCGACAGCTTCAGGGTCATCTACGAGGAGATATTCAAAAACCGCGAGAAAGTCGCGACAGGGAATATCCTGGCTGCCGAGTTCAGCAACCGGGGTCGGAGCATCCGCTCAGTCAGGTTTGCACGCGCTGACGGACAGGTTGATTATTTCACCGATAACGGCGCCAACATGCGCAAGGCATTCATACGTAACCCGCTTGATTTCGGCAGGATAAGCTCCCATTTCAACCTGAAACGGAAGCACCCGGTATTGAACCGGATCAGGGCGCACAAGGGAGTGGACTATGCCGCCGCGACAGGCACGCCAATCAAGGCGACCGGTGACGGCAAGGTTCAATTCATCGGCAACAAGGGCGGTTACGGCAAGACGATTATCGTAAAGCACGGTGAAAAATACAGCACCCTGTATGCCCACATGTCCCGCTTCAGGAAAGGCATGAAACGCGGAAAACCGGTCAAACAGGGACAGGTCATCGGCTACGTGGGAAAATCGGGACTGGCGACAGGCCCGCACCTGCACTACGAGTTTCGCATGAACGGCGTACACCGCAACCCTGTGACCGTGTCATTGCCGCAAGCGGACAGTATATCCGTTGCCGAAACGGACGAATTCAGGATTCATTCATCGTACCTGTTGGCGCTGCTGGATGCCCCGGATGCGGAATTGCTGGCGCAGTACGATCCGAAAACCAGCCTGTAACCCGGTCTAGTACCCTGTAATGCTCTTCATAGGGCTCATGTCGGGAACCAGCGCCGATGCCATAGACGCGGCCCTGGTCAACCTGGCGGGAAATGATCTTGAGATCATAGACTACCGCCAATATCCCCTGGAAGCAGGGTTGCAGAAATCCTTGAGGGACATCAACCTGTCATCAGCCATGGAGGCAGTCAGCGAACTGGACTGCCTGCTCGGACGCTGTTTCGGCCAGGCGGCGCTGGCCTTGCTGGACGCTAACGGCACGGACGCAGGCCAGGTCCGGGCAATCGGCAGTCATGGGCAGACAATCCTGCATTTGCCCCGGGCGACACCGCCGCGCACCTGGCAGGTGGGCGACCCTAACCTGGTAGCCAACCTGACCGGCATCACCACCATCGCGGATTTCCGCCGGGCAGACATGGCGGCCGGCGGGCAAGGCGCTCCCCTGGCGCCGGCATTCCATGCGTGGAGATTCCGCAGCGACCGGCTGAACCGCGTCGTATTGAATATAGGTGGAATAGCTAATATCACGATTTTGCCCGCTGATCCGGGGCAAGAGGTCCGGGGTTTTGACACCGGTCCCGGCAACACCCTGATGGACGCATGGATACGGCAGCGCCTGGGCCACGCTTATGATGCACAGGGCAACTGGGCCAAATCAGGCGAGGTTCAGCGGGATTTGCTTGAATCGATGTTCTCTGATCCCTGGTTCACAGCACCGCCCCCGAAAAGCACGGGCAAAGATGATTTCAACCTGGCATGGCTGGCATCGCATACCGGCAAAACGGGAAACTCCTGCCGGGATGAGGACATACAGGCCACTCTCCTGGAATTGACGGCCGCCAGCATCAGCGCTGAAGTACTGGCCCGCGCGCCTGAAACTGACGAAATACTGGTCTGTGGCGGCGGCATCCACAACACGGCGCTGATACAACGCCTGCGGGCCCTGCTGCCCGGCATGGACGTTAAATCCACCGGCGATTACGGCATCAATCCCGATGCGGTGGAAGCAGTGACTTTTGCCTGGCTGGCGCGGCAACGGCTGGAGAACATCCCGGCAAACCTGCCGTCCGTTACCGGGGCGGAAAAAGCTGTCGTGCTCGGTGCGATATACGAAGCTGTTTAAACCGAGAAAGAAGAACCACAGCCGCAGGTCGTCTGGGCGTTGGGGTTGCGGATGACGAACTGGGCTCCTTCCAGGCTTTCCGAATAGTCTATTTCAGCGCCCGTCAGGTACTGGATGCTCATTGGATCTATCAGAAGCTTGACACCCTCCTTTTCCACCACGGTGTCGCCGTCCGACACGGCTTCATCAAATGTGAATCCATACTGAAAGCCGGAACATCCTCCACCCGAAATGAAGACCCGCAACATCAGACCCCCATTTTCTTCATCGGCAATAAGCTGTCTCACCTTGGAGGCGGCAGAATCCGTAAAAACAAGCGGATCCGGTAATTTGTCTATTGTTTCAAGCATAGTTCTGGCTGTCTCCGAAGCTGTCCGGTTACCCGCACATCGTAGGGTCGGACTTATAATACAATATATAGGATTGCCTCGCCGATTTCAAGGCAAGCCCAAATCTCCTCCTGTCGATAGCCGGGGTCAGAGTAAAAATTCTGACGAATTTCTTACTCTGACCCCGGATATATTGTGCTCAGGTATAGTCATCGCTGGTGGCGGGGTCTGCAGGCGCCGGCGCTTCATCAGCCCTGTCCGGCGTATAGACCAGCCGGCCGCTTACCTGGGCGCCGCCGGAAATTTCCAGCAGGTTGTAATAGACGTCGCCGGTAATACGCGCCCTGGCTTCGAGTTCTATATGCTCGCTGCTGTATACGTTACCGTTTATGGTGCCGTCTATAATGTTATACGGCACATGTATTTCGCCTTCTATCTTTCCCTGGTCGCTGAGCGACAACAGGGAGTTGCTGCCGGCTTCCGCAATAATATTCCCCTTGACCATGCCATCTACGTGCAATCCGCCGGTGAACTTGATGTCGCCGGTAATTTCCGTGTTTTCTCCAATCAGGGAATCAATTTTTGCTGTTTTTTTCTTTTTGCTGTTACCCAACATCTGCTTTCTCCCGGCCATTGGTTGCAGGCCAATCAAACACCTTCTCCAACTCTGACTCGTCCTCGTCATCAATGGACAGGGTTACATAGATTTTTTGTGGTTGGAAATTCTCCGGCAGAACGAAATCATTCTCGATTCGCTGGAAGTTCCTGAACCTTATGGAATAATTCTGGTTCCGGCTCAGACTGATCTCATTCAATGGAAAGCGCCTCACCGTACTGTCCTGGACGCCTTCCACAGCAACGTCCAGCATTCCCTCGAATACCTTCTCCGTATTCGTAATATGGAGCAGTATCAATTCCAGCCGATAACCCTGGGCGTATGTCAGTGGCTTAATTCGCATTCCGTGTATTATCGGGGAGTTCCTGCCACCTTTGACGTTGATGATCCCCTGGTAGAATTCCAGGTCTTTTCTTAACTGGAAATTTTCCTTTTGTGAATCGATCAACTGCTTCTGCAACAAGGCCGCGGCCTGCTTGTCCACCTGGTTGTTCTGCCGCAGTATCAGCAATTTTTCCCGCAGTTCAACATTCTCATCGTGTAACTCAACAGCAGATAAATCCCCGTCTGCATTCCACGGCAACCTGAAGTCCAGGCCGCCGTTCAGGCTTTCCCTGTTGCCGAACACCAGCAGGAGAAGCAGCAATACGGTCAGGCCCGCGAAGGACATCCAGAAACGCAGGGACCTGCGGGGTTTTATGATGAAGCCGTTCAAGATTATGTTAACCGAAGCATGCTTCTTACGGCCACAGCGCGCCTTGCGCCAGGCCCGTTGCCTCATCAAGCCCATACATTATATTCATATTCTGCAACGCCTGGCCTGCAGCGCCTTTTACCAGGTTATCCTCTACAGCAAGTATAACGGCCGTGGAACCGCCCTGTGGTTGAAAAACGGATATCCTGCAGGTATTGGAACCGCTGACCGAGGCCGTATCGGGATGTGCGCCCGGAGGCAATACGTCAACAAAGCGTTCACTCTCATAGCGGCTCGTGAACACTGCATGGAGATCAACGTCGGTTTTTTTCAAATGAGCGTACAGGGTCGCATGTATGCCCCGGATAATGGGCAACAGGTGTGGGACAAATACCAGCTCTATCTCCCCACGAGACAGGGCATTCAGACCCTGTTTTATCTCAGGCAGGTGGCGGTGACCGTCGGCTGAATAAGCGGAAAAGGATTCCCCCGCTTCGCAGAACTGTGTAGCCAGTGATGTATTGCGTCCAGCGCCACTTACACCTGACTTGGCATCGGCTATGAGGCTGTCCGTTTGCACCAGGTCGCTCTCCAGCAGCGGCAGAAAACCCAGTTGTATTACGGTCGGGTAGCAGCCCGGGTTGGCTACCAGGCGCGCGCCCGCGATGTGGCTCCGGTTAACTTCCGGCAGGCCGTACACGGCTTCACTTAAATAATCGGGGCTGGCGTGTTTCCGGCCATACCAGCGCTCCCATACCTCCTTTTCCCGGAGGCGGTAATCAGCCGAAAGGTCGATGACCTTGACCCCTGCTTCAAGGAGGCCCGGGGCCTGGTGCATGGCCGTGCCGCTGGGCGTAGCAAAAAACACCACGTCACAGTCCGACATCACGCCGGATTCGGGATCGGAAAACGTCAGGTCAACCACGCCGCGCAGTGACGGAAATATCCTGGCTACCGGCTTGCCCTGCTCTGTTCTGGAGGTGGCGGCAACCAGGTCCACTTCAGTATGCCGGGACAGGCAACGCATCAACTCGACGCCCGTGTAGCCCGTACCACCGACTATGCCTGCCCTGATCATTTCACCCGATTTCGTCATTCCGGCGAATGCCGGAATCCAGTAATACATTGAGTCGCCCGATGGGCGACACAGTATTTTACTGGATGCCGGAACAAGTCCGGCATGACGAATGACGTAATTAACATGATTGAGATAATAACCCTATCTGAATATGATATTCAAATGCCTCGTCTGCTGATTGTTTCTCATGTGCCGTCCTCCAACACCAGGGCAATGACGGACGCTGTTGTCGGCGGCGCATCCCATGAAGACATAGAAGGAGTGGACCTGCGGGTGCTCACTCCACCGGATGCCGGCCCGGATGACGTATTATGGGCCAACGGCATTATTCTCGGCACAACCGAAAACTTCGGCTACATGAGCGGCGCCATCAAGGACTTTTTCGAAAGGATATACTATCCGTGCCTGGAAAAGACCGAAGGCCTGCCCTATGCGCTGTTCATCAGGGCCGGCAATGACGGGAGCGGCGCCAGGACCAGCATGGAACGCATTATCAAGGGGCTGGCCTGGAAGGCGGTACAGGAACCGCTGATTTGCAGCGGGGATTACCGGGAGGAATTTCTTGTATCCTGCGAAGAACTGGGCATGACCATGGCCGCGGGACTGGAGGCAGGCATATTCTGATACGGTATAATAAGCGAATGAAAATCAAGGAAACCATTGCCGCCATCTTTATCCTCGCTGTCGCCGGCCTGTCATTCTGGCTGTGGACGAGTCCCTCCGGATTGAAATGGGCGCCGGACGTGACGTTCACTACCCTGAAGGGTGAGAAGCTCAACATTGGCGAACTGCGCGGCCGGCCGGTGCTGGTCACCTTCTGGGCCACCACCTGCCCCGGCTGCCTGAAAGAGATGCCGCACCTGGTCGAGTTATATGAGGAACTCGGCAATGCCGGTTTCGAACTGATCGGCGTCGCCATGTCATACGATCCTCCTAACCGGGTACTGGAACTCACTACGGAGCGGCAACTGCCATACCCCATCGCGCTGGACCTGGACGGCGCCCTGGCCGCAGCGTTCGGCAACGTAATGCTTACGCCGACGTCTTTCCTCATTGATCCGGACGGCAGGATAATCAAACACAAGATTGGCGAGATGGATATCGGCGAACTCAGACAACAGATTGAAAATCTGCTGCACGCGCACGCCACCGTAAAAGAGGATAAATCCGGTTCTTCACCAAGGGGACAGGTGTAAACCTCTCCCCGCCGGTCATCATGCTGTTGCTGAAATCTCTCCACCTGATCTTCATGGTAACCTGGTTTGCCGGGCTGTTTTACCTTCCCAGGCTGTTCGTGTACCACGCCATGAGCGATGACAAGGTCAGCACAGACCGGTTCAAGGTCATGGAACGAAAACTCTATTTCGGTATCATGACCCCCGGCGCCGTTCTCACCCTGGTGTTCGGCGCCTGGCTGACCGCATACAACGGCTGGGCCACCTATGCGGGCCAGGCCTGGTTCCAGGTCAAACTCGTACTGGTGTTACTCCTGATCTGCTATCACGTTCACTGCGGTAAATTGCTGAAGGATTTCAAACATGATCGCAACCGGCGTGTACATGTCTGGTACCGCTGGTACAATGAAATACCGGTGATCTTCCTTATCGCCATCATATTGCTCGCCGTTTATAAACCCTTGTAATCCATGAACGAAAAGCCCGTTGTCCTGGCGCTTTCCGGACATGACCCGTCCGGCGCAGCAGGCGTACAGGCCGATATCGAAACACTGGCGTACACCGGCTGCCACTGTATTTCCGTTATTACTTCACTCACTGCGCAAAATACGGCCGAATTCAAGTCCATGGTGCCGCAACCGCCGGAGAGGTTCAGGGAACAACTGCACCTGTTGACCGGGGACATAGCGGTGGATGCCTGCAAGATCGGTCTCATCGGCAGCATTGAGCTGATCGAGATTATAGGAGATTACCTGGCATCCGCGCGGTTCCCGGTAGTGCTGGATCCGGTCCTGGGCGCCGGGGCCGGGGCTGATTTATCTTCACCGGGCCTGGTCCGGGCCATGACTGCTCACCTGTTTCCCCACACCAGCGTAATCACGCCCAACCTGGAGGAAGCGCAGGCGCTGACAGGTTGCAGCGAAACAGGGCAGGCGCTGCATGGACTGCTGGATCTTGGCTGCAAGACAGCACTAATCACTACAGCCGACCGGGAGGGCGAGCAGGTAATCAACACCTGGATGTGCGAAACCCGTAAAATTCACAGCTACCGTTGGGCCAGGCTGCCCGGTACGTATCACGGCTCAGGCTGTACCCTGTCGGCCTGTCTTGCAGGAAGGCTTGCCCTGGGCGACCCGCTCAGCACCGCTGTGGATAAGGCGCAGGAATATACCTGGCAGACGTTGAAAAACGCGCGCCGTATAGGGAAATCACAACTGCATCCCGGGCGTTTTATACAATGAAGGGGCTGTATGCCATCACGGACTGCGACAGGCTCTCCGCCGACAGTCTAATTTCAGCGACGGGGCAGATACTGAGGGCCGGCGTGGTTGCGCTGCAATACCGGAACAAATCCGGCAGCCACGCCAGGAAAAAATATGAAGCAGGGGAATTGCAACAACTCTGCAAGGAACACAACAGCCTGTTCATCATTAACGACGATCTGCAACTGGCAGTATCGACCGGCAGTGACGGCGTTCACCTGGGCAGGGAGGATTGTGACTGCAAAACGGCAAGAAACGAACTGGGGCCGGAGGCGGTTATCGGCATTTCCTGTTATAACAGCGTGGAGACGGCGCTGGCCGCGCAGGAAGACGGCGCAGATTATGTAGCCTTCGGGTCATTCTTTCCAAGCTCATCGAAGCAAAACACCACAGTCGCCGAACCTGATATCATAAGACAGGCAAAAGCCAGAGTTTCCCTGCCGGTTGCGGCTATCGGAGGGATTACGCCGGCGAACTGCTGGACGCTGATCGAGCACGGCGCGGATATGGTCGCTGTCATCAGCAGCATCTACCAGGCCCGGGACCCCTACTCAGCGGTAATGGAATTCAATCGGTATTTATTTCGCAAATATGATGAATGACAATCACTTTGAAGAGGCGAAGAAATATATCGCTGGGGGCGTGAACTCTCCGGTGCGCGCATTCAGGGCCGTAGGCGGCGACCCCTTGTTTTTCGAACGCGGCAGCGGGGCCTACCTGTATGACACCGATGGGCGCTCCTATATCGACTACGTCGGTTCCTGGGGGCCGCTGATTCTGGGTCACGCTCATCCGCATGTCATCGCCCGGGTCAGCGAGGTGATGGCAATGGGCCTGAGTTTCGGCGCGCCCACCCCGATCGAGACTGTCCTTGCAAAGAAAATCTGTTCGCTTATGCCCGCCATTGAAAAGGTGCGCATGGTGAACTCAGGCACGGAAGCGGCGATGAGCGCCATCAGGCTCGCTCGCGGTTTCACCGGCAGGGATAAAATAATCAAGTTCGAAGGCTGCTACCACGGCCATGCCGACTCGCTGCTGGTCAAAGCCGGTTCCGGCGCCCTGACACTGGGGATCCCTACCTCACCGGGTGTGCCCGGGGATACGGCAAAACACACCATCACACTGGCATATAACGACTGCGACCAGGTAACCGACGTGTTTGCCGAAGTCGGCGAGCAGGTCGCCGCGGTGATCGTCGAGCCGGTTGCCGGCAACATGAACTGCATCCCCGGTTCGCAACGTTTCCTGGATACCTTGCGCGCAGCCTGCAGCGATCATGGAAGCGTCCTGATCTTTGATGAGGTCATGACCGGCTTTCGTGTTGCCCGGGGAGGCGCTCAATCACTGTACGGCATCACTCCCGACCTGACCCTGCTCGGCAAGGTAATCGGTGGCGGCATGCCTGTGGGCGCGTTCGGCGGGCGCCGGGAGATCATGGATTACCTCGCGCCGGACGGCGCGGTGTACCAGGCAGGAACCTTATCAGGCAATCCCGTTGCCATGGCTGCCGGCCTGGCAACCCTCGAACTGGTATCGGAACCCGGCTTCTTTTCTGCCCTGTCAGGCAACCTGACTAGCCTGCTCACGGGAATAAAGCAGGCTGCCGAGGCAAACGGCGTATCCATTACCACGACCCAGGCCGGAGGCATGTTCGGCCTGTTTTTTACCGATGCTTCCTCGATTACCTCTTACCGGCAGTCGACTGCCTGCGACAAGGAGGCTTTCAACCTTTTTTTTCACGGCATGCTTGAAAACGGGGTCTACCTGGCGCCGTCAAGTTACGAGGCCGGATTTATCTCCAGCGCCCACGGCGCTCGCGAGATAGAGATGACCATCGAAGCTGCTGCGACTGTCTTCCAGGAAATGTAATCTATCCGCAGATGACGCAGATTATCGCAGATGTTTTTTTCATATTATTATCTGCGCTAATCTGCGTCATCTGCGGATAATTTCCCCATGTCGTATATACATGCAGGAATGTCGTTCCGCCATATACGGTAAATGGTGTCCTGTTGCAGAATTGCCTTATCGGACAAACACCTGGAATCATCCGTTTCTCTTACCATGAACGATCAACCCCGGCGCAGGCGTAGCGGAAGCCGAAGCGCCAAAAAAGCCGCCCGTCAACGGCCCCAGATACAGAAATCGGCCTTTATCGAGCGCAGGATCCCATATTACGAACTCCTGGATGAAGCGGCTCTTGCCCTGATCGAAACAAATGCCGACCTGGTTCTCGAAGAGATCGGCATCGACTTCCGTGATGACCCGGAGGCGCTGAGGTTGTTGCGTGATGCGGGCGCGGACGTACAAGGTGAGCGGGTGCGTTTCCCCAAAGGCATGTGCCGGGCGATAATCCAGGCATCGGCGCCGGCTGAATTCACCCAATATGCCCGCAACCCGCAACGCAACGTGGTCATAGGCGGCAGGCGCACCGTGCTGGCCCCTGCCTACGGTTCGCCTTTTATCCACAACCTCGACGAGGGCAGGCGCTACGCCACCATTGAGGACTTCCGTAATTTTGTCAAACTGACTTATATGAGTCCCGGCCTGCACCATTCCGGCGGAACGGTTTGCGAACCTGTGGATCTACCGGTCAACAAACGCCATTTCGATATGATCTATAGCCATATCAAGTACAGCGACAAGCCGTTCATGGGATCGGTTACCCACCCGGAACGGGCGCAGGACACTGTAGAGATGGCCAAAATCGTGTTCGGCGAAGAGTTCGTGGAACAGAATACGGTAATATCCAGCCTGATTAACGCAAATTCCCCGCTCACATACGATGCCACCATGCTCGGAGCGGCAAAAATCTATGCCCGCCATAACCAGGCCACGGTGATTTCTCCCTTCATACTGGCCGGCGCAATGTCGCCGGTAACGGTAACCGGCACGGTTACGCAAATACTGGCGGAAGCCCTGGCCGGCATGGCTTTTATCCAGATAGTCAGACCCGGGGCGCCGGTCGTTTTCGGCACTTTCTCATCCTCCATGTCCATGCAGTCCGGAGCGCCGACCTTCGGCACACCTGAACCCAGCCTGGTGCTCTACATCGCCGCGGCGCTGGCGCGCAGGCTGGGTGTCCCATTCCGTAGCGGCGGGGGCTTGTGTGCGGCAAAAATTCCCGACGCGCAGGCTGCATACGAGTCGGCCAACACCCTGCAGACAGCCGCGCTTGCCGGAGTCAATTTCATGCTGCATACGACCGGCTGGCTGGAAGGCGGACTGGCAATCGGATATGAAAAATTTATCACCGACATGGACCAGGCCAACATGATAGCGGTGTTGCTGCAGGGCGTGGACATATCGGATAACGGTCAGGCCCTGGATGCGATACGAGAAGTCGGACCCGGTAAACATTACCTTGGAGCCACCCATACCCAGGCGAACTTCGAGACCGCATTCTATCGTTCCATCACGGCAGACAACAACAGCTTCGAACAGTGGCAGGAGGAAGGCTCCCCGGACACGGCGCAACGGGCTAACGGTATCTGGAAGAAAATGCTGTGGAACTATACGCCGCCGCCACTCGATGAAGCCGTGGATGAGGCGTTGCTGTCCTATATCGCCCGGCGAAAACTGCAGTTCCCGGACAAGAATTACTGACCGGCCCGCGCACCATTGCCTGATACCCGCACATGGAAAAAATCATCGTTTACTGGCGTGATATCCCTTCACAGGTAATCGTGAAACAAGGCCGTAAAAAGGGCAAAGTCCTGCTGAACCCGCGCTTTCAGAATGCCATAGACAGGGCTGCAATGCGGGCGCGCAAACAGGATAGCGATGCCTATATGAAAGAATGGAAACGGGTTAAATCCGTCATGGCAAACGAGCAGGACCCGCAGCAGGCTGCCTTGCATGAAGCGCAGCGAATCGAGGCGGCTTATTCCGACGAACGGCTGGTCGGGTTGATCAGGAACCACGGGGTGGCAGAAAACCTGAGCGGATAAATGCCATGTACAGAATGCGCCTTTGGTCAGCGCGCAATGCCGCATGGCTCGGTGCGCTCTACAATGTTTGGGAGAACATCCTCATCCGGCTCCATCCCCTGTTTGCACGTATCGGTTATGAGCGCCTGGACAACCTGTTCCTCTCGATCGAAAAACCGATTAAAGGTTTTCTGTTCGATTCCCGGTCCTGCGGCCAGTGCACCCTGAATATCACCGGCATGTCCTGCCCGATGAACTGCCCGAAGACCATGAGGAACGGGCCTTGCGGTGGCGTCCGCCCGGATGGCGCCTGTGAGGTCAAACCGGATATGCCGTGCGTCTGGGTGGTTGCCCGGGACGGTAACCGGCGCATGAACAAAAATGAACATACCATCGAACTCGTACTGCCGCCCGTCGATGCGCGCCTTCAGGGCACCTCCGCCTGGATGAGGAAAGTCCGGGAACATAACAGCCACCCGGAACTTGAGTCCCTGAGATAAGACATGCTCTTCGAAGACGAACCGTTAGCGGGTGAAAACCTGCCGATCCTGCCGGGACATGTGTCTCCCGGCCGCCTGGAACGCATCCTACGGGCCGGCGGATTTGCGGTGACCACTGAAATTGCGCCCCCGGATTCGGCAGATCCCGCAGAGGTTTACGAACGTGCGGCCATGTTCGACGGCTACGTGGACGCGATCAATGCCACCGATGGTTCCGGCGCAAACTGCCACATGTCCAGTGTCGGCATCTGCTCACTGCTGACGCGCCGCGGGTACGCCATGGTCATGCAGGTGTCCTGCCGGGACAGAAACCGGATAGCCATACAGGGGGACGTGCTGGGCGCAGCGGCCATGGGTGTCGCAAATATACTGTGTCTCACCGGGGACGGCGTGCAATCGGGCGATCATCCACAGGCAAAACCGGTGTTTGACCTGGATTCCATGAGCGCGCTGGAAATGCTGCGTGACATGCGTGACAACAGCCGTTTCATGAGCGGGCGAGTGATTACCAGCCCGCCGCAGGTATTCCTTGGCGCCGCGGCCAACCCGTTTGCCGAACCATTCGATATCCGCCCGGTGCGCCTGGCAAGAAAGATCAGCGCCGGCGCACAGTTTATCCAGACCCAGTACTGCTTCGATATCGACATGTTCAGCCGGTACATGGCGCGTGTGCGCGATCTCGGATTGCACGAGAAAGCGTATATCCTGGCCGGCGTAGGCCCACTTTCCTCAGCCCGCTCAGCGGAATGGATACGTGCCAATGTGGCCGGGGTACATATACCGGATTCCGTTATCAGGCGGCTGCGGGGCGCTGCCGATCAGGCCTGCGAGGGTGTCAACATCTGTACGGAGATGATTCACCGGGTACGCGAAATCGAGGGCATACACGGCATTCATATCATGGCCTACAAGCAGGAACACCGGGTTGCCGAAACAGTGGAAGCAACGGGCATCCTTCAGGGCAGAACACCGTGGCATCCAGGCATCGCCCGCCCGCTGGAAGAAACCGGGTTACGTGAAGCCAGTTAACAAATGGAGAATCAACAACAATGACAGAGACACTGATAAGTTCGGCAACCAGGGAGGTCATTATCGGGTTTGACCGGCCCTTCGTGATCATCGGCGAGCGGATCAATCCCACCGGTCGCAAAGTCCTGGCTGACGAGATGAAACAGGGTGATTACGGCCGCGTGGAGGCTGACGCCATCACCCAGGTTGAAGCCGGCGCCCACATGCTGGACGTAAATGCCGGCATCCCACTGGCTGACGAACCGGCGATCCTGGCGGAGGCTGTGAAACTGGTGCAATCGGTCACGGATGTGCCCCTGTCCATCGACTCCTCCATTGTCGCGGCCCTGGAATCCGGCCTTGCCGTCTACCAGGGTAAGGCCCTGGTCAATTCCGTTACCGGCGAAGAGGAGCGGCTGGAATCGGTATTGCCCCTGGTCGCCAGGTACGGCGCCGCGGTGGTGGCCATTTCCAACGACGAAACGGGCATATCGGAAGACCCGGACGTGCGTTTCGAGGTAGCCAGAAAAATCGTGGAACGCGCTGCGGACCACGGCATCCATCACAGCAATGTCGTCGTCGACCCCCTGGTGATGCCGATCGGGGCGATCAATATGGCGGGCAGGCAGGTCATGCACATAGTCAGACGACTGCGCGAGGAACTGAAAGTCAATACCACCTGCGGTGCGTCCAATATCAGTTTCGGCCTGCCCAATCGCAACGGCATCAACGGCGCGTTTCTCACCATGGCCATCGGCGCCGGCATGACATCAGCCATTACCAATCCCCTCCACAACGAGGTAATGCAGGCGGTGCTAGGCGCGGACGTGATGATGGGGCATGATCCGGATTGCGCCCGCTGGATAAAAAAATACCGCGAGCCTGTGACCGAACTGGACGCAGGAAGCGGACGCAGAGACAGCCCCCGGCGCCGGCGCCGCGCCTGATATATATCCACAGATGACGCAGATGAACGCAGATATAAAAGATGACTCTTATAAAACATCTGCGATAATCTGCGTCATCTGCGGATACAATGGATAAATCAGTCAATACGGCTAAAGTTATTTTTTCCCCCTCCGGGCGCAGGGGCGTGTTTCACACTGGCACTCCCCTGCTTGAGGCGGCCAGGGAACTGGGCGTCGACATTGATTCCGTCTGCGGCGGGCGCGGCCTGTGCGGGCGCTGCCAGGTTACCTGCACCGAAGGCGATTTCCCAAAACTGGGAATTACCTCGAAGCAGGAACACCTCTCTCCATTCAGCGTCACGGAACAAAAATACGGTGAACGGAAAACACCGCTGGACACGGGCAGGCGTTTGAGTTGCCAGGCCACCGTCCGGGGCGACCTGCTCATCGACGTCCCCCCCGAGAGTCAGATCCACCGCCAACTGGTACGCAAGGAGGCCGAACAAAGAGATATCACGCTCGACCCCGTTATCCACCTGCACTACGTGGAAGTACAGGAAGCGGATATGTACGAGCCCAAGAGCGATATGACCAGGCTGGTGGAGGCGTTGAGCTACCAGTGGGGGTTTGCCGACCTGAACTGGCGCTTTGCGCTGCTGGACAACATCCAGCCGGCACTGCGAAAAGGCGACTGGTCGGTCACGGCCGCGATACACCAGGGCAGGGAAATCATCACGCTGTGGCCGGGATACAAGGACGTCGTATACGGACTGGCCATAGACGTCGGTTCGACCACGATCGCCGCGCACCTCTGTGATTTGAGCACGGGCGAGGTCATCAGTTCCGGCGGGATGATGAACCCGCAGATCCGTTTCGGTGAAGACCTGATGAGCAGGGTGTCTTATGTAATGATGCACCCGGAGGGCGCCGAAGAGATGACCCTGGCGGTCCGGGAGGGGATCAACCGGCTCATTGGGCAAATCAGCAACGATACAGGCATCTCTCCCCTGGATATCGTCAGTATCACGGTAGCCGGCAACCCCATTATGCACCACCTGCTGCTGGGCATCAGCCCGGTTGAACTGGGCGCGGCGCCGTTTGCCCTGGCAGTCGATTCATCCGTTTATGTGGATGCGAGAGAACTGGATATCAATATCAACCCCGGCGGCATCGTCTACGTTCTCCCGTGCATAGCCGGGCATGTCGGCGCCGATACGGCCGGAGTCATCCTGTCCGAACAACCCCACGTCCACGATGACATCAGCCTGCTCATCGACATCGGCACCAACGCGGAAATCGTGCTGGGGAACCGGGAACGCATGCTGGCCTGTTCCAGTCCGACCGGGCCTGCGTTTGAAGGCGCGCAGATCAGTTGCGGCCAGCGGGCCGCGCCCGGCGCCATAGAACGGGTGCGTATTGACCCCGATACCCTGGAACCAGGGATAAAGGTGATCGGGTCGGACCTCTGGTCCGATGACCCGGCGTTCGCGGCGCCGGACAGGCCCACCGCCGTCACCGGCATCTGCGGCTCGGGTATTATCGAAGCCCTGGCGGAGATGTACCTGTGCGGGATCCTGGCCAGCGACGGGATGATCGACGGCAGCCTGGCGGACAGGACCGACCGTATCGTCGAGGACGGCCGCACTTTCTCTTATATCCTCTACCGTGGTGAATCCATTATTTCCGTCACCCAGAATGATGTCAGGCAGATCCAGCTTGCCAAGGCTGCATTGTATGCGGGCGTAAAGCTGCTGATGGACAGGATGGGCATCACGTCCGTGGACAGGATAAGACTGGCCGGCGCCTTCGGCAGCCATATCGACGTCAAACTGGCCATGGTCCTGGGGATGATACCGGACTGCCCCCTGCAACAGGTCGCATCCGTCGGCAACGCTGCCGGCACCGGCGCCAGGATCGCGCTGCTGAACAATGAATCCAGGGAGGAGATTGAAACCGTGGTCAGGAAGATAGAAAAAATCGAGACCGCGGTCGAAACGAAGTTTCAGGAATACTTCGTCAACGCCATGGCCATCCCGCACAAGACGGATGCGTTCCCCAACCTGGAGAAAGTGGTGACATTGCCAGAGGTTAATAAAGACTCACGCAGAACAACCAGCCCACAACGAAGGAAAAGAACTGTGAAAGTTTGAAACCTCAGGGAAGCATCCTGTGCCAAAATGCCGTAAGTATTGATTTATGCTTATTTTATCCTTAAAATATACCCTAATTTATATTTTAAGGCAAAAACTATGAATATCAATGAGATAAACGAAAATTCACGGCGTATCCTGATTGACGTATCTCAATTGTACGAAGTTTATCTTGCAGTGGATTCCGAATTCCGCAGCTATCGGGGCACCATGAGGTGGAAGAAAGTCAGCGGGAAGGAATATCTGTTCAGGCAACGTAACAGTCGCGGCGATGGCAAAAGCCTTGGCGCAAGGGATGCACGCACCCAGGAGATATACGATAATTTCCATGCCAGAAAAGCCGAACTGGGCCAGAAACGAAAATCGCTGCTGGACAGGTTAACGCAGCAGCGCGGGTTTTGTGTCGCGGCGGGCATCAACCGGGTGCCAAAAATTGCGGCAGATGTTGTACGGTCTGTCCACCTTGTCAAAACCGGCTCCCATCCGCTCATTGTGGTCGGGACCAACGCGCTGTTCGCCTATGAGAACATGGCCGGCGTACACCTGGACCCAGTTTTGCTCGCATCTGAGGACATCGACCTGATGTGGGATGTCAAGAGAAAACTGAATCTTGCCGTGATAGAACCTGTCGGAGGATTGTTGTCACTACTGAAAAAAGCGGACAGAACCTTTGATCGCATGCCAAAAATGTCCTTTCGCGCAGCCAATGCCAAGGGATATATAGTGGACCTGATCAAGCCGGCGCCGGCCAACATCCATAAAACTACCAAGGCATCCCTCACCGGGCACAAAAATGACCTTCTCGCAGCTGAAATTCGCAATCTTGAGTGGCTGTACGCAGCGCCTGTTGTGAGTACTACCGTGATCGGGAATGACGGGTTCCCCGTTGTATTCGATGTGCCGGACCCCCGGGTCTTCGCCGCACATAAGCTCTGGCTGTCAGAACTGCCGGACCGGTCTGCCATAAAGAAGGTGCGTGACAGGAGACAGGGAAACGCCGTATTGAGACTGTTGAAGACGTATCTCCATGATTATCCTCCGGACGATGAAGCATTGAGAGGGTTGCCGCAGTCCCTTCGGGATAACTTGCAATCCGAATATGATCGGATAGCGATTGAGGATCAGGCGCAGGCGTCAATGCTTGCGCCCGGCTTCTGACATGCTTGAGATCCCAAAGGTGAGGGATTTGCATCCTGTGCAAAAACGCCGTAACTATTTATTTATAAGCATTTTATCCTTAAAATGTATAACAATATAGATTTTAAGGCAAAAACCTTGAATATCAGAGAGATAAACATCAATCCACGGCCATCCATATGTCACTAGCCGAATTTGCCGGAAGATGCCAGATAGTGTCGAAGGGGTCAGCCGTAAGATAGCGCATTACTTGTCTTTAAGGTAGTCGTTTACCACCAGCGCCTTTGGGTCCAGGGTATCAAGAACGGACATCACTTCATCTGTTTCACAAGCACTGAAATCCAGTTTTTCCACGGCGCTCGCCGGGACAAAATACCCTACTACGTTTGAACGATTAAGAACCGCCACAGGTTGAGAACCTGCCTTGTCAATAACTTTCCTGGGCTCGCGTAACTCGGTCACCGATATCGTCTTGTTGGTAAGACGGGTCTTCATGGTCACCTCGTTTCTGATGAATATTGATATATAGTACACATTAAAAATGTGTTTTGAAAAATACAGTTCCTGCCAGCACAGATCCTGCCTTGGAATTACCGTAATTGACTCTGTCCACAATATTGTGTACAATAATCTATGAAGAAAAAAGATTTGGAAAAAGCTCTTGGAAAGCTTGGATGCAGGTTTGAGAGAGAAGGTAGAAACCATGAAATATGGAGCATACGGGATTATAAATTTCCCATTCCCAGGCACCGGGAAATCAGGGAAGGCACGGCAAGAGCCATTGTTAATCAGGTCAAAAAAGTAATCGAGAGTAGCGCTGATGAAAATTGAAGGAAAACTGAGAAAAAACGCAGGTGAAAAAATATGGGGGATTGATATTCCCGAAATTGGTATATTCACTCAGGGAAGAACTAAAAAAGAAGCCTGTGAAATGGCAAAAGAAGCCATTGAACTCGTTGTCAATCTTGAAGGGTTCAAGGTCACTATCGAACTTGCTCAAAACAATAATTTTTTTATTATTGCCAATAATACAGGGCCAATACTCGCGATGATCCTCCGGCAAAAAAGGATTGACAACGGACTCAGCGTCAGGGATGTCGCCCGCAGGCTGGGCCAGTCATCGCCCAATGCTTACGGGCGTTATGAAAACGGAAAAAATATTCCCACGATAGAAAAATTTGATGAATTGCTTGCCGCTATTGATCCTGGTTTATCGAGCGTATTAAGAGTTGCATAAAATGATGAGTCGTCAGATTCAAGTGAGGTCGTAACATCCCCATCCCTGTTTGACGGCAATAGATACGGGGTCAGGTCGCACAGTGATCTGGCCGGTTCTTTGTCCGGCCCTGAAGATTTGTCCACGTCGCCGGAACACATGGCTGACTACGCCAAATGACCCGGATTGTTCTTGACTCAGGGACAAATAGGGTCTAACCCCCTAACTATCTGTTTCCACTCAGTTTATATACCGCTTACACCTGTTCAGGTCGCCGCAAGCATTCGCTCGACAATCGGGCGGGCCGTGTCGCCGCTGGCCTTCATGAGCCCAAGCCAGTCGGACGACTGCAGCTCGGATACGGTTTTGCGCCAGGACTCGCGCGACGTGACCCGCTCCAGCCAGTCGGCGACCCGCGTGCGGCCTGACCAAAGGCAATCGAGTTGCAGGTTCCGCAACCGTACGATGTACGGCACGACATCCAGATCGGCAAGTGAGAACGTGTCGCCGGCAAGCCAGGGTGATTCGCCGAGCGCTGTTTCCATGTCGGCGATGAAACTGTCGTAGGCGAGAACCGCATCCTGCATACGTTCGGAATCGACCTCGGCCCCGAAGTTGGCGCGCATGTTGTCGCGATATGTCGGGTCAGGGACGCCGTTCAGGTACGTAGCGAGCTTCTCGGGGGTGTCTAATGTGCTGCGGAACGCCCGCACGAATGCGATGATGAAACTGATGGTTGCAACATGGGTGTGCATGCTGTCGTCGATGCGCCGCGCCCACGCCCTGCGTCTTGCGCGCCAGTAAGGATCGGCCGGCATCAGCGCCGGCCCTTCAAATGCCTCCTCGATATATTCGAGGATGATGCTTGACTCGGTAACGATACGCCCGTCGTGCTCGATCACCGGCACCATGCCTTTTGGATTGACGGCGAGAAATGCCTCTGACTGGGACTCTCCCGCTTCCAGGGCGACGTGGCGTTTCTCGTATTCGACGCCTTTCTCGAAGAAGGCAGGCCGAACCTTCTGACAGCACACTGATTCAACGTGATCGTACAGTCGTAACATCATCAAACTCCGTAATGAAAGAAAACGGGGCCGCAAAATATGGGGCTAGGTCGCACAATGCACAATTCTTTGCATACATGTGAATTGTGCGGCCTGATCCCAGATTATACTCCCGGAATGGGCCTCCGTCACTGGCGCTATCTCCATGAGGTATCTCCATGCAGCTTGACAAATCGTAAAAATATGTCCATAATTTATAACCAGTCATAAAATATGTCCACTTATATCGAATGCAACCCATAACCACCATAGGCGCGGCAAAGTTCAAGGAACAATGTCTTGCACTGCTTGACAATCTTGATGCACAGGGGCTTGTGATTACCAAACACGGCCGACCCGTCGCCCTGCTCACTCCTTATCCGAAAGAACCTGGGTCATTGCTCGGTTCTCTGCGCGATAAAATTGCTGTTCACGGAGATATTCTCTCGACCGGACTGGCATGGCATGCCGATGATCAATCTTGACACGCATGTACTGGTGCACGCGTTGCAGGATGAGGTCCGCCCCCGCGAACGAACCCTGCTCAGGGACAATTCCTGGGGCATCTCCGCTATCGTGCTATGGGAGTTAGCCAAGCTTATTCAACTAGGCAGAATATCGCTTGATCTCACGGAGCCTGCTGTTGAGACTGTTTTATCAGGGATGCAGGTATGGCCCCTTGATTTGGATGTAGCTCGTGCATCAACCCGACTGGATTTTCGAGGTGACCCGGCTGACGAATTGATAGCCGCGACCAGCATTGTCCACCGCGTGCCGTTACTTACGCGGGATAAACGCATTCGGAGATCAAAGCTCGTGCCCCTGGCCTGAGAAGATTCACGGGGCCAGGCCGCACAATGCACAACTCTTTGCAAGCATGTGCATTGTGCGACCTGTAACAGCAAATAGGGTCAGACCACCCTAACTATCTGTTTCTATTGAGTTTATATACCGCTTGCACCTGTTATTTCTCCTTAAACCCCGCTTTTTGCCTGCAATAAAGAGGTTTTAAGATGCCCATTCCTGTTTGACGTCAATACTATGGATAACGCATTTCGTTCCAGGTAAGGAGCATTTGCTCATGAAACACGGGGTCAGGCCGCACAATGTACATGTCTGCTAAGAATTGTGCATCATAAATATAAGCGTGAATCCACTGCCCACCACATGTCACTGACCGAAGCGGATAACCGTTCAGGAAGTTCGAAGCAGTCGCATATATTCATCATGATTACCAATCCAGACCCAGATGAAATCTCCGTTGTCTTCAACCGCGAGCGCTCTATGGGCCAGACCCGCGCGCACCGACCAAAACTTGCCGACTTTCTTGAAATGGAGAGCGGGTTGTCCTGGATTTTCTACAAGCTGGCGAAAACTCCGTCTTGCGTTTCTTTGCGCAGCCTCAGGTAATCGGTCAAAATATTTCCAGAAGCGAGGGGTGGTCCGATGCATCTAAAGTTTTGAGAGAATGCCTTTTTCTTTGGCTTCAATCGCATCTGCAACCAGAAAATCCAGTTTTCCGTTTTCTGAATCTGCTTCGATTTGCCTGTCCCAATTTTCCCAATCCCGATCATAAAACCATTGCCTTAACTGATCGTAATCGGCTTCAGACAGAGACAGTATCTGATCCTGGATTTGTGCAATGTTTAACATAACTTTCTCCTGACCATCTTGGGGCGGAATCGGAGCGGTTGGTACAATCATAACAAAATAACCGTTGCTTGTTTAATTCTGTTAATGCGGAAAACTGCGTATTTCACTGGAAACCACGGGCTCAGATCGCACAATGTACATGTCTGCTAAGAATTGTGCATTGTGCGACCTGACCCCGTATTACGCATACTACACCTCTGGGTGTGGCTAAACCTCAGATGGCGAGAGATCGATGGTCAGCGCCTGAATGTCCCGGATCGAGAGGGTGGACTGGTCGAGGAGATTGAGCATCTCTTCCTGTCTCGGCTGTCCAAAGACGACACGGTAAGCCGCAAGCTGGCGTAGCAACCGCTCAAATGCTTCGATCTCGCTTGCATAGGGCAGCAGCGGGACGTTGCGCTCCACGCGACACGAACCATGGGCGATCCAGTGTGGGACGAGATCGGGTTCGCCAGCAGCACGGGCGGCTTCTTCGGCATCGCTGAAGATGAGAGCCCATAGGTCATCACCTGACTGCCAGGATGCAAGGGCTGTGCTGCCGTGTACAGCAGCTATGTTTCGGCGCACGGCGTGGCCTTTGTAGCGATGAACTCGGCCTTCTCGCTGTTCGAGGTCGACGGGATTGCCAGGGAGATTCCAGTGCACCAGACGGTGACACCAAGGATGGAAATCAAGGCCCTCCTGACCGATCGAAGTGCTTGTGAGAACGAATGGCCGGAACGGGCTATTGAATGTCGCTCGCACAACGTCCTGACTGATCTGCTCGCCGTTTTCGGCCCGTAAATGACCGAAACGCAGGGCAAATACCGTGCGTATACGAATCTCGTCGGTATCGACCTGCCCGTCGTCTTGGACATCGAAGAAGCGGGCGTGGACACGGGAGCGAACGGGATGCACGACCTGGACTAATGCCTGCGCGCACTCGGTGGCAATAGCATTAGTATCTACGCCTTCTGACCAGGAATGCTGCTCCCAGAGCCAATGCCAATGTTCGTCAAGGACGGCCTGGAGGTTTCCGTGGCGGCAATAGTCGAGGACCAGTCGCCAATAGAAACCCTCGTCTCGTGAAGCACCGGAGTCGGTGGCGAGCTGACGCATTAGGGAAATCACGGCTGGTTGGTTGAACAGACTCCAGAACGCGTCGGCGATCATAACCGCAAGCCTGCGACGCGTCTCGTTGCTCGTGTCTGGCGACGATTTCAGGCAGCGAAGCGCTAGGATGGCCGGCGATCCTAGCGCAACGTCGGTGAGCAAATCGACGAGGCCAGGAGGACGCCGGCCCAACTGCGCGAAATCCAGTTTGAGCAAGTCGTCTAAATAGTCATCGAAAAGTTCGGGATTGGGTTTTGAGAGACGCGAGTCTTCCGAGAACGCGGGCAGTTCTTGATCTCGCCATGCTTGGAGGAACGGTCTCAAACCGGGATCGAGGACAAGCGGTGCAGCCCACTCCCAGCGTTCGTCGACCGGGCCATCTTCAATATCCGGAAGATCTACCGCCGAGATGAGGTCGCGGACACTGCTTCGGACCCATTCGCGCCGGTCATGTTCAGGAGGAGCTTTGAGGGGATGCGCGTGATCGGCCAGCGGTAAACACGGCGTGAGTAGCAGAAGCAAACGATGACGCGATCGAACCCTTGCGGCCGATTGCGTAAACCGAAGTAGGTGCCCCTGCTGTTTTGCCGGGTTCTGATAGGTCTTGATGCGACCCCCTGACATGCGTCGTTCTGCCTCGTAGCTGAGGACGGCGCTGACAACGTCCGGGACGACGTTCCATGCGGAGAACATCAGGGTTTTGGTCGCCGATGCATTGTCTTCGAACGGTCCTTCGAGCGGCCAATAGGGCAATGTGGGCGGTAGCCACAGTAAGCGCCAAAGACCGCGGTCGAGATGACTACCTACCATTTCCCGCAGCTTCGCGTTGGCGGGATCGATTGCCGACCACTGCTCGATCGCTGCTGCTGAAAGAAACGATTGTTGATAGTGCTTCAGCACGTCTGCGATGACGTCGGGCGAATGTTTGCGGGCGTCGTCGAGACGTTCGTTGAATTTATAGCCGCGCATGAAATGCGAGAGATAGGGGGCAGACTTCCATAACGGCATCGGATCTCGGTCGCCAACAGCTTGAAACAGGGCGTCCACAGCCAGATATTGCTTGACGTCCCGTGGTTCGATCAACATCGGGGGCCGTCGCTGGGTTACCATCGCATCGCGATCTACACTCGCGCTGACTCTCTCAGTACGCACCATGATGGCTCTCAACGCGTTCTCGACTTGAGTCTTGGCTTCAATCGCCGTGGCAATCGAGACATCGCTGCCCGCCGTAGCGCGCTTTAGTGTACTGCCAAAATGAGCGAGATGGCGTGTCAGGTGGTGGACGCGAGGTTCGATGGCACCGAACAGGAAGCGAGTTGTGGCGAGGAAATCCTCATAGTGGTCTTCCTCTTCGATTTCGGCATCGGTGGTGTAGAGCTTGTACGGGGTCGCGGATAGAAGCAGCGTCCTCACGGGACGACCGTCGTGAGCTTGGACACCGAACAGGGATTGCGCGAGGTCGGCAGCCTCACTGCGAAGGTCATCGCGCGTCTCGATCAGGGGCTTGAACCGTTGAAATTCGTCGAGGATGACCAAGTCCGGTTCGAGAACCTGTACTGATATTTCGGCGAGGACTCGACGCAGTTCTCCAATCAGACGGTTGCGCGCGCAGCGCGCTTCGTAGGGCCATGGATTGCGATAGCGGCGGAACCAGGTGTTGATGGTTTCAGTCACCTGATCACACAAATCGGCGCGGACATTCAAGGCATCGTCAAAGCGCCTACGAATTCCCGACTCGATACGTGGTGAGTCATGCAACCCGTCACGCCACTTGTCCGGTTTCCCTACTCTACCCTGTAAGAAATTCATCAGGGCGGTGCGTGGCGCGATACGAGGGGCGAGCAGATGAAACAACAGTTCCCGCTCGCGTCGCTGACCGCCGGAATGTCCGAGATCGAACGAAGTCCTCGGGGTGAAGCTTACGAAGTTCAGCTTGTTCTCCAGGAATCCGGGGCTGCCGTCCTGCGAGGACATCTCGGTCGCCAGCATCGTGAGTCGGGTCGCGAGCGCAAAGGAACGTTCGACTGCACCGCCGATGCGAAGTTTCGGAAGGTTGGCGCGCGCAATGCTGGCGTTGCTGCAGATGTAGACAATATCGATTCGTTCGACATCGTCCCAGAGATGATCGATAGCGCGCGCGATGATTCCGCGTGCCACAAGCGTCTTGCCGAGTCCGACCTCGTCGGCCACGAGAAAGCGGGAGGTGCTGTCCGAATCGACAAACAGGCGCTGAAATGCATGGTCCACCGTGCGGCGCTGGAAGGGTTTGAGCGGTTTTAGGATTTCGTCGGCCTTGGGGCGTGTCATGGTCGGTCTTGGGTGCGAAGCGCTTTGTCTACAGCGGTCCAAATTTCGAGGAATTGCCTGGGAACGATCTGGCTGCCCTCTTCAGTCTTGAGGAAGTCTTCGATCAATCTACGCACCGGTTGGAGACGCTCTGGATCGCGGGAGGCGGTGCGCACGAGATCTTCAAGGAGAGTCTCGTCGCCGGGTCCAAATGCCCAGGATCCGCCCTCTTTGTCACCATTCCTGGGCAGCGGTTCACCCAGCGCGTCAAGGCCACCGAGGAGGGCACGGAGAAAAGCCAAGAAACGTTCCGTGTCGCCGATCAGGCTTCTGAGCACATGATGCAGGCGATCGGAAGGCAATCCGTCGATGGGAAGCCTCAAAGTGAGTGCAATGTCCTCCACGGCTCCGACCGGTACTTGAAGCCGAAATGCAACCAGACACGTTAGACGCTGAACTGGTAGCCTCCAGTTGAGAGGCAATTCGAGCGATTGAGCTTGTTGTTCATCGACCGAGATCGGCCATGCGGTAACCGTAATATCTGTCGGCGGCAGAGCGACAGTGCCTTCAAGTCTCCAGGTCCAAGCGTCGGCTGAGGGCAGGCAGGTCACTTTCAGGTCAGCTTCGAGAAGATCGTCGCGGGTTTGCTCCAGTCGTTGACGCGCCTCGATTGCCTTGGAATCTTCCGCTTGTCCGTCGCCGCGGCGATAAGGCACACACAACTTCTCAAAGCCCGACTCAAGAAATCGATTGATGCCCAGGCCGGTATTGCCGCCCGCTCTGCCCTTGCGCGCGGTTATGGAGGCCATCACCTCGACGTTCCCGCCCGTGAATGCCGCGGCCGTCATGTTCGCAGAGCCGACATACCAGGTGACGTCCCAACCGTATTCGAGCGCAAGGATCTTGGCGTGGAGGCCGGAGAGGCGGTGGGACATCCCGTCCTCGGGCTCGCCCTCGGCTGCATCATCGAGCGTGAAAACGCGGTTCCAGTGATCGAGAGACTCTCCGTGCAGCTTGTCGAGCGCTTCTTGGGAACTCACGAGAATCCGTTCGTTCTCGGCCATTTCGACGATGGCATCGAGCGCCGTGCGGTTGACAAAAGGAGCGATCGCCAGTGCACGGTATGCGCCGGACTTCGGACGCCAAGGTGATCGGGAACGCGTCAGACCAAGAACATGAAACTTGATAGGATTGCCGAAAAATCCATCAGGAGCCGGAAATTGGGTGCGACCCACTTCATCCGCAAGATTGTGAACTCGATTGGTAAGCCCCGCCTCCAAGGATTCCGGGTTGTATTCGGCGACAAAGTCCGGGAGGCGTCTAATGAATTGCGCGAGTTGCCGACTGGCGGAGAAGCGGCGCCTCGGCTTAGGAGAGCCCTCGCTCACAAGAGCGACATCCCACGACCGGTCGAAAGTCAGGTTCCGGGACAGTACTGCTACACGAAGTAGCGGCGGCCGTTCCTCCGACACAAACCGCAGCAACCAGACCTTGGGGTGAAACGCGCCGCCGTGTGGTGCCGCAACGGGATGCAGGCTAGGTTCGAGCATCGCGTACAGTTCGCGTCGCGACCGTGGAACCGCAATTCCCGTCCGATCCACGAAGACGTGAATACGATCGCCAGCCTGACGCAGAGCTTCGAGCAGTAAAAGCGGATCCGCAAGCAACTCGTCGATACCCTTGTCCGCTCGAGCGAGGATGCTCAAGGGCACCGCCAGCATCGCTTCTAGATCGAGAGTGTAGGTTGTCAACAGCGCGAAATCGAGATCGTATCCGGCAGGCGGACGGAGCAATTCGAATGCGATGGTCCGGGTATCGGGCGAGAGCATCAGGCGGAGAGTCCCTGGTGCAAATCGAAGAGAAGCTGACGTACGCGATGCCAACGAAAGTCCATCCGTCCGACTCCGACAGCACCGTTCCAGTCGAGCAGTCGTCCGGTATTGACCAAACGGGCGCGCTCTCGTTTCAGTTGCCATTCCCGGTTTGCGATGAGGTCGCGCAAGCTCTGATCCTCAGTGATCTGGTTCAAAGGGATTTCGGAAATGCGTTTCGACCAACTTTCTATGAACTGAAGTTGCCGTGAAGGCACTCGTGTGCCGCGGGAGGCCGCGAAAGCCCATAACGATGCTGGATCGTAGACTTCCTCACGTAATTCGCGGGCTGCCCACTCGGTCAGTGCGATGCGGTATTGCTCAACCGGTTCGTCGTCGCCACCATGATCGGTGTGCAGGCGCTCAGCGAGCAGCAGATTGTAAAGCAGCGGCATTCCCTCAACGTGAAGAGAGAAACGGCGAGCGAGTTCGATCGTTTCGCAAATTTCCGTGCTGGCCATCGAGGCGGCGCGGTCGTCCCAAAAGCAGCCCTCTTCGGGAGCGTCGGAACCTTCGCGGGCGAGCCAAGCGAGCAGTGTTCCGGCGCACCTGTCCTCGAGCCGCCCTTGGAGGAAACTGGCTTCATCGGTTGTTAGGGCGAACGAAGCTGCACTGGGGAAGGACGGAGGTGGCGATGGTAGGCGCGGATGCCAGTTCGGACGGTGGGACTGGACGACACCCGGATCGTCAGTGGCTGGCGCGATGTCGCCGCCATTGGTGAGGCGATCGAAGTTCGAGTGGTACCAACTTTGGCTCTGTCGATTTTGAAATATCTCCCAACGGACAAGCGCGGACCAGTAAACAGAACTCGGGAGGCGCACCAGCGAGTCGTGGGAGCGCCCGCCAATGGTGCCGTCCGAATCCTCGTTTCGCTTAAGTGGATCGATAAGTTGGATTTCTTCGGCTCGAGCTCGTGCCGCTACCTGGCTGGAGTTGGTTTTTCTCACTTCGAGCTGCTGGTATATCCACGGGATGAAAAGGACGTATCGGAGCCGCGTCTGGATAGTCGATGTTCCCGGAAACAACGCGTCCGAGAACGCGTCACGCAAACTGCCGAGTCCCATCTCGTCGATGGTTCCCTTCTCATGAAACAGGTCCAGGACGCGTCGCATCTTGTCGCGATCGCTCGTAGTGAGGTCGAGCCAGGTTAGTGTGGCATCCATATTCGCGCTTAGCCGACTTTTTGATGCGGTGAGCCTACTTGGAGTGAGCCGACGTGTATATGGTAGCGAACGAACTTGGCTAGGCGGTTTGCTACCTTAAGGGTGACGGTCTGATGGTACACTGTTTCGCTGGGGGTGGTGCGTAATAGGAGAGGATAATGTTCCTTGTGGGCCGAGTGGAGTTCTTGAGTCAACGCATAAAAGAACTTCGGTCCAATACCACTCTCTCTGATTATCCTCGCACTATGTTTAATACTTGAAAAAATTACACCAATACCATATAGCGCACGTAATATAACACTTCTCTTCGTAATTACAACGCTTGTTTGTCACCGACATTATCCAAGACAACCACATACTTTTATATGAAACATTTTTCTGGATTTCTGCTTTCTCCTGCGAATCTAGGTATCCAGTCAATTAAACTGTCGATCCTTGCGACCCTTCATAATATATCTCTTCGGGACCGGTATAACATTGGATTCTCGCATTTGCGGGACGAAGGGAGGCGCGGGAATAACGCATTGACTTTTTCTGCCCGGTGGTTGCTTTTCGGAGTAGAATCGAGAGTATGTGATTGCTGTAGGACATTATCTTCGGTGTAAATAGGGTCAGACTACCCTAACTACGTAGCGTGATCTTGCCTTCGCGATGTGCGCGCATGGCATCAACACCTTGAAGAAGTTCATCAATCAGTTTGTGCTTTTTATTCATAGCTCTCGTTTCCTGGCAGCCAGTTCTGTCTGTACCGCCCGCTTCAGTATGCGTAGATTGTCAAGTGTTGCCCAACCTCGTCGCCAGCAGGGACGTTCTTAAAAAAAGGCCCGGTGCAAAAGCGTCAAGGTGCATTTGCTCACATCTGTTTCACTGGATTCCTTCATCCGCAGGAATGGCTAACATGGATGCCACAATTTCAATCAGTAACTAATCCGTATTCCCTCGTCTGTCCTTTACGATATTGCTCGATTGATTCAGCCACGTGTGCGGCATTTGCCGGGCTTTTTAAGAGATGGACCGTCTCCATCAGTCCGCTGGGATTATCGGATGACGAGACGGCGCAAGGATCTTCTTTGCGCTGGCGTGTGTTGATATAGCAATTGGTATCCTCTTTATCTTCTTTTCCGTATTTCAATTTTGTTGCCTCCAATTACTCTACCCGCATGCTCGCGACTAAAATCCTGCACATGCCGTTTCAAGTCGAAAACCGAAGTTTAACGCCGCACGCTGCTGATACCTTCGTAAGTGTATCAAGGCGCGGATTTCGTTGCCCGGACAACGCTCTGGAAAGTGCAACCCGGTCCAGCTTTGCATGACGCGCAAGCGCCGAGATACCGCCTTGCGCCTCGGCCACATTGCGAAAGGCTTTCATGAGCAAGCGCGGATCGTCCTCCATGTCTTCGATAGCTGCGTTCAGGTAAGCAACAATATCTTCCGGCGTTTTAAGATAATCACTTGCCTTATGTTCTTTAATGGACATCTGTTTTCTCTCCGAAGCAATCTGTTTCATCTTCCGTGACATCGCGGGTGATCCTGATTATGAAAGGACTGTAGCCAACTGACTACATTATGTCAAGATTGATTGATATCAAGAACTGAGTATCCTTGAAATTATGAATAAAAGGATATATTCTTTCCTTACATCCTTACTTGAGTTTACTATGTTAGCAAAACTGACTTCCAAAAACCAGTTGACTCTACCGAAAAAGGCAATAACCGGCCTGGAGAGCACAGAGTATTTCGACGTAACCAGGGAAAACAGCCGCATTGTGTTGACGCCTGTACGCCTTGCTCGCGCGGACGCCGTACGCGAAAAACTGGCTGAGATGGGCATAACCGATGCTGACATTGCCGATGCAAAAGCCTGGGCGCGTCGCGCTTGATGAAGCCTCCACGTGTCGTTATCGACACCAACGTGTTGTTATCGGCCCTGCTGTTCAACGCAGGTACGCTCAACTGGTTGCGACAGGCATGGCAGACAGAAGATATTTGCCCGCTATCGAGCCGCGAGACAGCGGGGGAGTTAATCCGGGTTCTGTCATACCCCAAGTTTGAGTTGAGTAACGATGAGCAAGAGGACTTACTGGCTGATTATCTGCCCTGGTGTGAGACTGTTGTTGTATCAAAGCCGCCCGACGTACCGAAGTGCCGCGATCCCTTTGATCGTCCCTTCCTTGAACTCGCGCTGACAGCTCAGGCTGACACACTGATTACCGGAGATAACGATCTCCTCTCTCTGGCACCGGTTTTTCTCATTCCGATTCTCACTCCGCGTTCGTTTCGCGATACATACCTGTCGACGGAGGGCAAGTAAATCGTAAAATGAAACAGAGTTTCTACTGTTCAGGCTGATGCACTGATAACCGCAGGTAAAACTCATCACGGCTACATCGACACATTTTCAATCCCCCTTCCCGCCACGGAATTCGCAGACGCGGACGATGACGTACGCGATCAGGGCAAAGACGAAAAACACCAGTAGCATGATGGCGATGGATTGCAGGGTCTCGATGACTGCCCGGTAGATTTCCAGTATCCAGCGTTCTGCGGTTAACATCGGCGGCGTGAAATCTTCCGTAGCAGTGCGTATGAAACGCTCCAGGTAACGAATTTCCACGCCACCGGAGATCCCCACTACGTAGATGGCGAATTGCAGGTACCTCGTCCACGCATAAGCGATCTCATCGGCGACTATCCGTTCCAGGACACTGTCTATGGGCTTTGTAAACAGTCTCGCTATGATGAAGCAGACGATAAACGATACGACAAACGTGACACCTAAAAGTGATAAGAACATCGGCAAATCCCCGGATTAATATTTCTCAACAAGAGGTAGCGCTTATTTTTTTAACGGCCAGAACCCGAAGTAATCCGTCACAACGACCAGGACCGGAAACGTCAGTCCCAGCAGGGCGGACGCGAGCCATAATTCTTCCTGGTAATGGCCTTCCGGTCCGGCAACCAGCGGCCCGGACACGATCGGCCCCAGGAGCAGGTACAACTGCTGCAGGATAATAGCCGCAACGGCACAGAAAACCGCCAATGCCAGGCCCTTGAGCGGTTGTTTCAGTTGGGCGAACAAGGTCCCCTGCATCAGGCTCAGCGGCAGGAATATACCGAAGATATAGGAAACCGGCACCAGTGACAGATAACGGACCCGGTCCATGCCTGCAACATGCACCCCGACGTAATACACAACAGCCCCAAGCACGATGACGACAGCCGAGGCGGCCAATACCTTGATACTTGAATTCGAAATGCCGGCGACCGGCCAGAAGTCGAACAGCACCAGGGTTAAAATCATTGCCACAGTGGTTACGGCAAAACTCATCGGGATCCAGGCCATGAACATTCCGCCCGGATCGGCGTCGGGGAAATACACCGGTGCGCCTTCAAGGAAAGAGAAATCAAAGAATATCGCATATACGGCGTAAGCCCCGAAATAGGCTACCAGCAGCACGCTGGCGCCGATTACGAGCGGGTTATTGCTGAACAGCGTAACAGGCCAGCAGTGCCACAAAACAGCGAACCAGAACGTCACCACGACGGTCAGTATGGTATACATCAGCAGCATGGGTGTAATGCCGTGGCCTTTGCCGACCAGGTGATAGGTGAGTACGGCTGCCGCCATGCCGATCAACGCCGTCAGGACTGTCAGGGTTATGCCCCTGGCCGGCTGCGCCATCCTCGACGCTGCAGCCGGGATGGAGCAATGCCAGACCAGCGCGAATACGATTTGTGCAGGCACGCAGCACATGAACAGGAACGCAACCCAGGTGCTGAAAGTGGTCTCCTCGAATAAACTGATGATCCCAAGTGAGATGATGATGACCATCAGCAGTGCGGCCAGACCAAGCAATGGCTGTTTCATAACTTTCTCCGGAAGGTATATGCAGGATTGTGGACTATTGTTTTATCCTGATGCAAATGATACAGCTTTTATTTTTTTGATAAAGCGCCCCTACGGGGCAGGTGTTTCACTGGATTCCCGCCTGCGCGGGAATGACGATTGGGGGGCAGGTGTTTCACTGGATTCCGGCCTTCGCCGGAATGACTCCCTTCATTCGTCATGCCGGGCTTGACCCGGCATCCAGTAAAATAAAGACTCCTTCATTCCTCAGTGACCCTGCCCCGCAGGGACTTGACCCGGCCGCGCCGGGTCTTTCTGTCCAGTCGCCTCCGCCGAGAGCTTTCGGTGGGCGTGGTCGGCCGCCTGCTCTTCCTGGTTACGGTAACGCTTCTGACCAGTTCCTGCAGGCGTCGCAGGGCATCGGTGCGATTCTTCTCCCGGGTCCGGAATTTGCCGGCCTTGATGACCACCACACCGTCCTTGCTGATGCGGTGGTCCCTGAGGTTCAGCAGGCGCTGTTTATACAATTCCGGCAGTGATGAGGCGCGGATATCGAAGCGGAGATGTATTGCCGTCGAGACCTTGTTGACGTTCTGTCCCCCCGCGCCGCGCGCGCGGATGGCTGAAATTTCAATTTCATCATCCGGAACAGATATTCTGCGCGAAGCTATCTTCAGGTCACGACCGACAGGAAATTCTCGTTCAGTCTCCTGTCATGGTAGAAGATCGCCCTGCCCAGTTCTTCTGCTGTCCAGGTGATCGGCTCCCGATCAGGGTACCAGGTGTAATCGCCGCAGAACACTTCATTGCGATTGCCTGAAGGATCGAAGAAGTAAATTGTGCGCCCCCGGGTGATGCCGTGACGGGTAGGACCGATGTCGATGGAGATGTCGTGCATGCTCATGAGGTCGGCAGCCCGCAGCACCTCCTCCCAGGTCATCAACATGAACGACACATGGTGCAGTTTGTTCGGCTCGGGATATTCCACGAAGGCCAGGTCGTGGGCCTTGTTCGAGCAGGAGACGAAGGTTACGTTCATTTCGCCTTCCGGAGTCAGCACCCGCTCGGTCAGGTCAAACCCCAGCACGTCCGTAAAGATCTTTGTAGTTTCGATAATGTTAGGGCCGTATAACAACACGTGGTCGAACCGGTATACCTGCATGCCTTTCAGACCTTCCGGCCAGGGGTTAGGGTTCGTCCGGCCCAGTCCATCGCCAATCTGTTTTTTCTCGGCATAAAGTTCGAATGAATGTCCGGACGGGGTCTGGAAACGCGCTCGCTCGCCACAGTTGTTGAGTTCGCCTTCTGCAATCCATTCTACCGCTATACCGTGATTCTCCAGTTTTCCCACCAGATCATCCATGTCGGCCCGGGAGAAAGTCTTGTACCCGGTATAATCGATTCCCGGTGAATCAGCTTCCCTGAGCACGATGGAAAAACAGTCCAGTTCATCCCATGCCTTGAGATACACCCTGCCCTGTTCATCCTCATCGGTTTTAATCAGACCCAACCGCTCCGTGTAGTACGTTACCGATTCATCCATATCCAGCACTCGGATGGCCGCATGGCCGGGCCGCATCACACCTGTAAATGACATTGTCTTATCCTCCTGTTATCGATATTGCAAAGCTCTTGACAGTATATTTTATATTTGGGGTCAGAGTAAAAATCTATTCATTGACTGTAACAAAATGTTTTTGCCATTTCCCCAGAACTTTCAAGTGCAGATCAGCCTCGGGAAACAGCTTGCATGCCAGACAGATGCCCTGCTCTTCGTCCTCCACAGGCACCTGTTCCCGGCTCATCTTGCCGGTCCGGTAACGGCCGTCTCCCACGACCTGCACGCGGCATACGCCGCAACCTCCGCCCCGGCAACCCACCGGAATACCCTTCCTGCCAAGCTGCTCCATGGCCTTGAGAACGTTTCGTTCTGCCGGACAGGCGAATTCCTCCCCACTGTCTTCAATGGCAATTATAAATTTTTTTGCTGTAGAGCACACAGAGAGCACGTTTGTATATACGATCTGACCACTATTCAGAACTTCTTGAACAGGGCGCTGCGCCGCGCCGGTTTGGCACTGTCCGCCGCCGTGAAAAAGTTTTCCATGAAGATGTGCTCTTCAAACAACCGCCCCCGCATCAGGCTGGTGATGCTGCTGTCGATCATGGGAGGAGGTCCGCACAGATAGGCCTTGTGTCCTTCAAACCGTTTCCCGAAATGTTCCTCGGCCAGTTCATGCACGAAACAGCGCGGCCCGTCCCAGTCATCGGTGTCCGCCGGCTCGGATAATGCCGTAAGATAGTGAAAATTAGCATGCTGCCGGGCAAGCTTGCTGAACAGGTCGAAATAATAAAGCTCAGCCTGGTTGCGGGCGCCGTACACGAGGGTGATTGCGCGTTCCTCGCCATTTTCCAGCAGGTCGAGGATCATTGACTTCGGGCTGGACAGGCCTGAACCGCCGGCCAGGAAAATCATCGGCTCCGGCGCCGACTTGCGCACGAAAAAACGGCCCAGCGGCGCGGTAAAACCGAGTTCATCCCCCATCTTGAGTTGTTCGTGCAGGTACGTGGTAGCCTGCCCGTCTGGGACATGGCGCACGTTCAATTCGATGACATTTTTCTCGGAGGGCGGGTTGGCCAGGGAAAATGCCCGGGGGATCTCAACACCGGGAACGTTCAGGTTCAGGTACTGGCCGGCCTGAAATTCAATGCCGTCACCCGGTACCTCCAGCCATATGCCTTTAACGGTCGGGGTTAAATCCTCGATCCGGACAACCTTGCCGGTGTAATCACCGACCGGCAGGTGCTGCGCGTCTTCTTCCTCCTCAATATCCGCCTCTATGACAATATCCGATACGAGTGTTGCACAACAGGCCAGGGTCTTGCCTTCATCCCGCTCGATGTCCATCAGCGCAAACGAGGAGGCTTCATTGTGCTCGACCTCGCCTTCCAGCACATCTACCTTGCAGGTGCCGCATACGCCGTGATTGCAGGCATAAGGCAGCCAGACCCCGGCGCGCAGCGCGGCATCCAGCAGTTTCTGATCGTCTTCAACCTCTATCGTCTCACCCAGAGGTTCTATGGTTGCCTGGTAGGACACGGACGAATCCCGATGGAAATCCGGAGTTAATTGCCTACTCCGTGCATCCCCTCGAGTCCGGGGGTGGTCACCCGTATGAATGAATTATGCGCGATACCGTTCTCGGCAAAGGATTTATCCAGGTCGGGCTCCCAGGGTTCGTTCTCCAGTTGCCAGACACCCTGGTCCCAATCGACCTTGTCAGAATCAGGATGTTGAGGATAGTCGGGAGCGAACACCTGCTCCAGGAAGTCCCTGAATTTCATGTCCGGCGGCAACCGGTAGGTATTGGGCGCGCAGTAGATCAGGTGGTGGTCCCAGACCACGTACACGTTGATATCGCCGCCGTAATTCTCCACCTGGTTGGCGCAGGGGAAATCGTACGAATCACCGACAAACTTCACCGGCATGCAGGTTCACCTCCTCTGATATACGGGCTGACCCTGTTCCATCAGGCCGGCGCGTCGGCCGGTTTACCTGACTGGGCTTTCCAGCCTTCCCACATGATGTGATCTTCAGACCCGTAATACTCACCGGTTTCCTCATCCTTGATATGCAGCCACTCCTTGTAGGCTTCCAGCGTGGCGCCGCCGCAATTCCCCTGGTAAATCTGTTGCGGGGGAATGTAGGCCTGGCAGTATTTCTCCGGTTCGTGATCGAAGATATCCTTGCAGCCCTGCGAGCACATCTGGTGCTTGGTGCCCTTGTACTCCGATACCAGGCAACAGTTCATCAACGGATCATCGGGCATGGTGTGAAAAATCGGGATCTGGCAGACGTTGCACACGACAGGCAGGCGTTTCTGGAAGAAACGTTCCCCTTTCCTGTCCAGTTCAGCCCAGTATTCATAGCGCGGACGGTACACGGTATCGAACAGTTCACCGTACTCGGCCGAAAACCAGTCCAGCTCCTCCTCGGTCGGTATCCAGGTATACAGGGCCGTGGCATGGGAAAACTGGTAAATGGTGCACCAGAACTCATGGGTGATACGGTATTTTTCCTTGGTGGCCACTTCATGATACTTGGGCGGCCTCAAGCCGTAACGGGCCAGGTCGTTGAACAGGGCCATCCCGCTCTCCTCCCAGTAGATCTCCCAGGCCTGGCGCCAGGACATCACCTTCTTGGGCAACATGTAGTCCATCATGGTGCCCACCAGCCCGAGCAGGCGGTAACCGCGCCAGAACCATTTGTCCAGCCATTGCTGTACGATGGGCAGGTTGCCTTCGTCCTGTTCCAGCATGAACTTGATGACCTCGAGCCCCAGGGTCATGTGGCGCGACTCATCGGACTGGGCGGAGAAGCCGAAAGTGGTCGTAGCCATGTCGCCGTTGTAGGCGGCGCCGGACACGAACGGCATGAACAGCAGGTTGGTCAATACGTATTCAAAGGAAAATGAAATGGCGGTGATCAGCTCAAACGGCCCGGCGGTGACCGCATCTTCAAAATAACTCTTGGGAATGGACAGGTACCAGGCCCGATCGCGGATTCTTGCAAACTGCCGGAAGCCGTTGAAGTACTTGTTGTAATGGCTGAAGGCATGCATCTGCGTCTGGTAATGGCGCATTTCATCGATGGACTGGAACTGGCAGGCTACGCGGGCGCCGGCGCCGCGAAAACCGCGGCCCAGCATGGCGAAGCCGCGGAAAGCGGCGTACTCCAGTGGTGTAACACCCTGCATCCAGATCTTCACGGCATTCATGTACCGCGCATCGGATATATTCAACTGGCTGTTGTTCTGGGCAAAACCGTCCAGGATGGCGTACAGCTTCCTTTCCTTCTCCGCCTGGTATTTCCAGTAAGCGTCCATGGTGAGACGGAACGGGTCCTGCCACTTGTCCCAGTCCTTGATCTTTATACCCTCGTACTTGTCGTAGGGGAATACGTCATCCATGGACTGGTAGGTGGTCTCCCAATCCAGTCCGCGGGTCATAAGCTGGTATTTTTGAGTCAGGTTAAGGCGTCTGGGTTTAGCTGCCATCGTATGTTCCTCTTAAACTTTCCGGGGACGGATTTCAAGCATGCCCCCGCATGTTGTAAGCGGGGGTCCGTCCCCTTGTCTCGGATTAGATGTTCCACTGTAAAACAAATTCATCATCGTCTTCTTCGATGTTGCCGGCAAGGGAAATCAGCGTCAGGTGGATGTCCTGCAGGTTGAATTCTCCGCCGATTTTTTCTTCCACGGTCTCTCGCCTGATTACCAACCGTTTCGGACAATCTATTTTAACCATCCCCGGAGAATCATTCACCACCGCTGCCGGGTTGTCTTCGACGATCGCCTGTATGATGGGCTGTGCATCAGGATTGTTTTGCAAAGCAATGAATACGTTATCAGCCATGACTTCACCCCAGACCGATTTTACCCGACCTGGCCTCAAGCCGGTTTGAGATCTCGCCAATCACGTCTGCACTGCGCCCGGCAAAGATATATTCCGCCAGCGGCATAGCGGCGTTTTTGACTTCCGGCAGCCATTTGTCCTTCCATCCCGCCAGCAATGCCTGGTTTTCTGCGGATTCACCGGCTGCCGTTTTTATGGTGTGATCCGTCCACCTGACAGCTTCGGCAAACCATTCGACAAAAAACTCCGTAACCATGGCAAAGGACGCCCCGCCATGTTTGACGATTTCGTCATCGAAATACTGGAATACTAACGGCTGCAATACCCCGTCCAGCAGGAAATTCTGCAGCAGGTGCAGTTCAAACCAGTCCTTGATCACGAAACTGTCCTCGACCAGTTTCCGCAGTGGCTGCCACATAGGGTCATCCAGCCATTCCGACTTGGCCCGGTCCAGTATCTCCGGATCGTTGTTTGACAGTATCAAGCCGATACGCGTGATGTACTGGGCATTCCCCAGCCGATCCATGCCCTGGAAATCCGCGGCGATGGGCATGGGAGTGCCGAAACCGTAAGCTGCGATAAACAGGTTGTTGTTGTTCGCTCCCCATTCCGCATGGCGGAACGGTATGATGACTTTTCTGATCTTTTCTATCAGGTCCCCATCCATGGCATGTAATAACCCTCTTTTTTCAACGACCGAAAAGTTTTTTTCCATGGCCTCCTGCTGCTTTGACCGCTGGATAACGTAAGTGCCGTAGTAATAGTGGCGCGGGTCCGTCAGGTCATCGAAATCCTGCATTTTGATGTCGGTGCGGTCCGCATCGAAGACTTCATGTTCCGGGTCCCAGGTGGGGCGGTAATGAAACACGTCCTGCTGCTGCACGCCATACATCACTTCCTGGTAGCGACTGGGGATCTTGCCCTCGCCCAGTTTTTCCGCAACATTGTCGAACGTGATCCTTCTCTGCTCTATTTTTGTCGTTTTAATATCGATTGACATCTGACTGCTCTCAATGAGTTAGCGATCCACTCGTTTCGCCTTCACCCCCGGTTTCGCCATAACGCCACTTTTCCTGTTGTTTTGCTACCGCTTCGGCATCTTCATCGCTCAGGAACGTCACCTGGTTGGACCGGCAAAATTCAGTGAATGCCTCTGTGGGCAAAATCATTTCCAGATAGAGAGTCGGATCATCAAAGGAAAAATGAAACTCGACGAACCCCGGCCTGTCCCTGTTGGTGATGCGCACATAACGTTTCTGTGCCATCATCATACCCGTTTTTTTCTCTTTGTCATGCCCGGAAACAAATAATATCGATTTTTTCAGAAAATATCGATAAATTCAGTGTTCAAATGTCCAACCCCAGCAATTTCGCATAGACCCGGTGCGGTTCGGGCTCCGTTTCGCCCTCCAGGTTGATGCTGATATTGACGGAATCGAAATAATCATACCAGAGAGATTGCTGAATATTACTGTCCAGTTGATGGATGGCCTGGGCCGAGTCCATGGCGAACACGCCGACGTAACCCTCAGCCGGCGCCTTGTTCAGTGTACGGTCCACCCGACTCCAGCCCAGCGTCATGACGCCGTGACTGCGCGCCTCGTTGATGGCTCCGTCAAGCGACTGCAGGTAATCCTTCTGCTCCTGTTGTGACAGGGCGCGCCATTTATCATTGGGTTCCCAGAGGATCATCAGTATCTGCATCGGCTCGTCCTTTACAGTTTGACCAGGCAGTCAACCAGGTCTTCAGGACAGGAATAAAACGGCGAGTGGTCCGTTTCCAGGGTGAGTAACGCATCGAGCCGGGCATTGTGCAGCATCTTCTTCTGCATGGGCCAGGTCAACGCCTGGTCCTTGGTGCACTCGATATAACAGCGGCGCACCTGCCCGTAGTTCTCCTCGGAGATGCTGACCGGTTGCACCAGCGGCGCCAGCGGTTGCGGGCGCAGCCGCGCAATCGCATTGCGGGTGTCTCCCTCGCTGCACAGGCCGTAGAAGCATGCCGGGAGCCGGTCCTCAGGTATGGTGAAATACCCCTCTTCCTCATTCACCACGTGAAAGCGCGTGACATGGGACTCTGTGTCGGCCATGGCGTAATCAAACAGCGATTCCCCGTTCCTGGGCGAAAACGCCGCCAGGTAACCCAGCGCCTGCACCCGGTCGGGCACCAGTTCCGCGGTCTGGGTGATGATCAGACCGCCCATGCTGTGGCCGACCAGCACGACAGGTTCGTTTACCGACAGGATAACGCTTTTGACGGCATTCACGTAGGAATCCAGGGTAATCCCGGAAACCGGCGCCGGATCGTTGCCCAGACCAGGCAAATCAAGGGTATGCGCCTCATGGCCCATCGCGGCAAGCAGCGGCGTGACTTTCTCCCAGCACCAGGCGCCGTGCCAGGCGCCGTGCACCAGGACGAAATGTTTGTTATTTGAGTCATTCATTTCTGTTGCCTCACGATTGTACTCTTTTCAATAACAAAATTAATACTGAAAGAATATCGATTCTTTGTAAAATAATCGATTAAAAAAACCAAACCATGAAACCATACACATTTGCCGCATTGCCGGTATGTATTCCCCGACAGGTGATGGGAAAAGGAATCGATGAACAAATAAACGCTGTCGTTTTACCCGTTGCTGAAACCATAACATCGGTTGTCTTTTACCCTGTCCCCCTGTTCGGAACTGAAGCATCCGCCATAGTCCTGTGGTTGATCGCAAGCACTGTTTTTTTCACATTCTATTTCAGGTTTATAAATCTTACCGGCCTCCCGCACGCAATAAGACTTGTCGGCGGCGCTTATTCTAAAACCTCCGATCGTGGCGAGGTGTCACATTTTCAAGCGCTGACGGCAGCCGTGTCAGGCACTGTCGGCATCGGGAATATAGCGGGCGTAGCCATATCGGTAACACTCGGCGGGCCCGGTGTCATATTCTGGATCGTCCTCGCCGGGTTGCTGGGCATGACCACAAAATTTGTTGAGTGCAGTCTCGGTGTCATGTATCGGGTCCATCACGATGATGGTTCAGTATCCGGGGGACCAATGCACTACCTGGAACGGGGCATGGCGGAGTTGCATTTCCCCAAAACAGGTAAAGCGCTTGGGATCTTTTACGCTTGCAGCATTGTTATCGGCTGTATTGGGATCGGCAACATGTTCCAGTCCAACCAGGCCTTATCCCAGTTTATTGTGGTAACCGGCGCATCGAACAGTTTTTTCTGGGATAAGGGTTGGTTATTCGGCGCCTGTCTTGCCGTGATTGTCGGCCTGGTTATTGTCGGCGGTATAAAAGGCATTGCAAAAACAACGGAGAAACTTGTCCCGTTCATGACGATATTGTATGTGGGGGCAGCGGTAACCGTACTCTGTATAAATTACCAGGCGCTACCGGCAACATGCGCTCTTATATTGCAGGAAGCGTTCAGTCCTGAAGGGGTCGCCGGTGGATTTATCGGAATAATGATACTGGGATTCCGCCGGGCAATTTTCTCCAATGAAGCAGGTTTAGGTTCCGCTTCTATTGCCCACGCGGCAGTACGCACTGAAAAACCCATGACGGAAGGCTATGTAGCCCTGCTGGAACCATTTATCGACACCGTTATCATCTGCACGCTGACCGGCCTGGTCATTGTCACAACAATTTACGATCCCGGTATGCTCGATAAAGGTGTGGCGGGAATTGAAATAACCTCGGCTGCTTTTGCAAGCATTCTGCCCGGTTCACCGGTTTTAATTTCAGTTGCGGCGATATTATTCGCCATATCCACAATGATCGCCTGGAGTTATTACGGACTGAAAGCCTGGACCTACCTTGTCGGGGACTCAACTCCGATGCAAACCATATTTAAAATCGGATACTGCAGCTTTATTGTCATCGGCTGTAGCGTACAACTGGACGCAATTATCAATTTGTCCGAGGCTTTGATTTTCATCATCGCCTTCCCCAACATTGTCGGTCTTTACCTCCTTGCGCCAAGGGTGAAAAAAGAACTTGCTCATTACAGGAAAACGCTATAGCCTGCATCTCCCACCATCAATTTTCGCATTCGCACCATCAGGGATACATCAATGAATACTTCTCCGGAAATCGGTTCCTCCATCAATGCCGGCGGCATCACGACCAATTATCATGACCAGGGGACGGGCGACCCCGTGCTGCTGCTTCACGGATCGGGACCCGGCGTCAGCGCCTGGGCCAACTGGCGCCTGGTGCTCCCCAGCCTGGCGGAAAATTTCCGCGTGGTCGCACCTGACATAGTGGGTTTCGGGTTTACCGAACGGCCCGATGATATCCGTTATGACATGGAGACCTGGCTCAGACACGCGCTGGATTTCCTGGATGCCATGGAGATTGAACAGGCCCACGTAATCGGCAATTCCTTTGGTGGATCACTGGCCGTTGCGCTGGCGATCCAGACGCCTCAACGGGTCTCCCGCCTCGTGCTCATGGGCAGCGTCGGCCTGGAGTTCGAACTGACGGAAGGCCTGGACCTGACCTGGGGTTATACACCCTCGATTGAGAATATGCGCCGATTGCTGGACCTGTTTGCCTATGATCGTTCACTGGTAAATGATGAACTGGCCCGGCTCAGGTATGAGGCCAGTATCCGGCCTGGAGTGCAGGAGTCCTATGCAGCGATGTTTCCGGCGCCGCGCCAGGACGGCGTCCGGAAAATCTGCAGCAGCGAAGACGACGTCAGGAACATCGAACATGAGACCTTGATTATCCACGGCCGGGACGACCGGATTATCCCCGTGTCAGTATCCGAACACATGTTCAGGTGTATCAAAAACTCGCAACTGCATATTTTCGGTAACTGCGGCCACTGGACCCAGATAGAACACAACCGGCGTTTCAATCAACTGGTTAGCGACTTTTTACTCGAAGCGGGCTGACCTGAAACACCCGCAACCATGGATAAATCCCTGACGGCCAGATTGCCGGGTATCCTGCTGTTTGTCATGGCGCTGCTGGCGGTCCTGGCGGCGACGTCCTCCCCGGTATCTCCGCTCTGGTCCGGCCTCGCCGGGTGGGCGGCGGCCATTATGTTATTTCACCGCCTGCCCGGGGCCATGATCTACCAGATCTCGGGCATGCTGCTGGCCGGTCTCGGTTGTCTCGCCTGGGTCATGCTCAATGGCCACCCCGTGGATTTTGTCAGGCTGGCCTCCGCAAACATCCATATCATTGCCCTGATCGCTTCGGTCACCTTCCTGCGCCTGATCAGCCTCCCGGGCGACGAGTCGGGGACAACGCTGCCCAGGGGCAACAGGGCGCTGGTGAAGACTGCCTGGGGACTGCACGTGTTCGCCACGGTTATCAACCTGTCCGCGGTCATGCTGTTCGGCAACCGTATGGAGCAGGCGGGGAAGATCAACCGCCTGCAGGCCATCATGTTTTCCCGGGCATTCGCCAGCGGGGCGTACTGGTCGCCATTTTATGTCTCCATCGCCACCGCCCTGGTGTATGCCCCCGGTTCGGACTTCCCTACCCTGATGCTGGCGGGGCTGCCCATCGCCCTGGCGGGGCTGTTCATCACCACCTGGCAACTGGCGCGGGATAAGGAAGGCCCGGACACCTGCGGCTACCCGCTACGCTTCGAGGCCCTGTTTATCCCCGTCCTGCTGTGCACGGCGGTTATCCTGTTGCACAACGTATTCCCGGACTTCCCGGTACTCACCCTGATAACCGTGCTGTCGTTCCTGCTGGCGTTGCTGATGCTGGCTGTGCGCGGACCGCTTACGGCATTTCACCGCATCGGCGCCCATATCGTTGACGAACTTCCGGATATGCACAAGGAACTGATGCTGTTCCTTGCCGCCGGGTTCATGTCGGTAGGGATATCCGCCGTGCTGATAAACAGTGATATCTCCCTGGGACTGACAACCGTAACACCTCTCACCGGCAGCGCTTTCATCATGGCGGCTGTCCTGCTGTCGCTCATCGGCGTCCACCCCATCATCACCATCTCCATCCTGGGCAGCCTGCTCGGTAATACCGCCTATAATCCCGACCTGCTCGGCGCATGCATGATGATGATGTGGGGCACCAGCATAGTCGGCTCACCCCTCTCCGGCATTAACCTGGCCATCCAGGGCAGGTTCGGGGTCTCCTCGTTTGCAATCATGCGCTGGAACGCGGGCTATGTCCTTGCCATGGTGCTCGTCTGCACCATAGCGCTGCATGTTTATTATTACGTGGTCAGGATTTGATAACGGAATGTTTGATCAGGCGAACGCGCTGTCGGGCAGTCCCAGGATGGCTTTCCAGACGTCGTGCATGGACTTTCTGGCGTGGCGCACTGCGTGACCGGTATTGTCGTCCAGCAGGGCGCTGATGATCTCCTCGTGCCGGGCGATCCACTGTTCATGACTGCCGCTCACGGTCAGACCCTCCATCGCCAGCCTGAACAAGGGGGCCTGCAGGCGTAACCTGATCTCCGACAGTACCGGGTTGCCGGCCAGGTCGGCCAGGTCGCCCCAGAAACGGGCGTTCTCATCCATGTATTCCAGCACCTTGGTGATATTGACCGACCTGTCATGGAATTTTCGGGCTGCATTAAGCGATGCGCGCAGGCGCCGCTGCATGTCCTTGTCCTCAACCCGGCTGCCGATTTTCCGGATGATCAGGATTGAGATTTCCTCCAGCACCTCGAAGATATCGAACACCTCCTCCCGGGAAGCCTTGCGTACCGAGGCGCCGCGGTTCCTGTCAAGCTGCACGATCCCCTCGGCGTGCAGGCGTTTGAAAACGTCACGCACCCTCCCCCTGGTTATTTCCAGGTGAGACATGATATCCACCTCTACCAGGCGCTGTCCGGGCACGAAACGCCCCTGGAAGATATCCCGTTTTAATTGTTCTACTGCTGCATCCAGATCCTGCATTTGTTAACTTGTCTCTGTTCGGTCAGTGATATTCTGCCGGGGACGATTTAAGCCTGCCCAGGTGATACGACTCACTCAGGATTTTGATTTCAATGCCTGCAATATCTTATCCGGTGTAATTGGTGGGTCAAGCCGGGCGCCGATCGCGTTGTACACGGCGTTGGATATGGCGATGGGCACCGCGCAGGTGACGCCCTCGCCTATCCCTTTCGCCCCGAACGGGCCGTGTTCGTCGTAGACCTCCTCAAACATGATCTCCGGGTCGGGCATGTCCAGGGGTCCCATGAGTTTGTAGTCCATAAAATTCGGGTTAAGGATGGCGCCGGTTTCATCATCGAACACCAGGTGTTCCGTGGTAGAGAGGCCCATGGACTGGTAGTATCCGCCGGCAACCTGATTCTCGCACACCGCCGGGTTGACGATGGTGCCGCTGTCGTGCACGGCGACGAATTTAATGAGTTTCATCTGTGCGGTGCGGGTATCGATCTCCACCTCGGCGAAATCCGCCATCATCATCTTGCCGGCCTTCTCGAACTCCACCCCCTTGGAGGCACTGCCTATCACTTCCGGCGCCGCCAGGTA
>JAJDUB010000071.1 GCA_022826885.1 Gammaproteobacteria bacterium | reverse complement strand
CGACGCCGGCGGCACCTTTACGGATTTTGTTGCCCTGGCGGAGGACCACTCGTTACTGGTTTACAAAACCCCTTCCGACCCGGTTAACCCGGTTTCCGTGTTGCTCGATGGATTATCGGGACTGGCCGCCAGGGCCGGCCTGGATTTTCCCGATTTTATCGGTCGGTGTACGGTGCTGGTGCACGGCAGCACCGTTGCCTTGAATACGCTGATCCAGCGCAACGGCGCCAGGACCGGCCTGCTGGTGACCGAAGGCCACGAAGACTCGCTGGAATTGAGGCTGGGGCACAAGGAAGACGGTCATCGCTGGGATTTCCACTATCCGCCGGCCGGAATGATCGTGCCGGCGCATCGCCGGCTGGGGGTGAAGGAGCGCATCATCGCCGGCGGCAAGGTGCACATTCCCCTGGATGAGACCCATATGGATGCACAGTTGGACAAACTGGCGGAAGCAGAAGTGGAGGCCGTTGCCATTTCCTGCCTGTGGTCCGTCGCCAATGACACGCACGAACGGAAAATTCTGGAAAAAGCGAGAAACCGCTTGCCGGGTTGTTATGTTACTGCCTCGGTGGATGTCCTGCCCAGGATCGGTGAATACACCCGCACCAGCACCACGGCGGCCAACGCTTATGTGGGACCGGTCCTGGACCGTTATCTCTCGACCATTGAAACTGCACTGGTAGAACAGGGTTTTACCGGCCGTCTGTATGTCATGCAATCCAACGGCGGCGTTGCCACGCCCGAAGTGGTGAGGCAGCGGCCGGTTGCAGTACTCAACTCAGGCCCGGCTGCAGGTCCCGTCGCGGCGCTCTGGTACGGGCGTCAACTGGGTTATGAGAATGTAATCTCCATTGACATGGGCGGCACCAGTTTCGACGTGAGCCTGGTGCGAAACGGCCTGCCTGACGTCATCGACCAGGCAGATATTGCCCGCATAAGGGTCGGATTGCCAATGGTCAACGTAACCAGTATCGGCGCCGGTGGCGGCAGCATTGCCCGTCTGGATGAACTGAACATTCTGCAGGTCGGACCGGACAGCGCCGAGGCCAATCCCGGTCCGGCCTGTTATATGCGGGGCGGTACCAGGCCGACGGTGACGGATGCCCTGGTGACAGCCGGTTATTTCCCTGATACGGGGTTGCTGGGCGGCAGGATGAAGATAGACAAGACCCTTGCCCGGCAGGTAATCCAGGACAACATTGCCGTTCCTGCAGGTATCGACGTGTACCGCGCCGCTCACGGCATCATAGAGGTCACTGCAAAAAACATGGTGGACGGGATACGCATTGCCTCCATCGAACGGGGCTACGATCCCAGGGAGTACCTGCTGGTAGCCGGTGGCGGCGCGGGTCCCGCTTTTGCTGCCATGCTGGCCAGGGAGCTGGGTATTGAAAAAGTGTTGATACCGTCTACTGCCGGCGCGCTTTGCGCAATGGGCGAGGCCACTGCCAACCTGAGATATGATGCAATTCGCGCCTGCCCGGTACGCCTAGGTGATCTGTCGGTTGGCCTGGCCAACTCTTTGTTCGAGCAGATGGAACAGGAGGGGAGGTCTGCCCTGGGGATCGGAGGCCGGGAGCGGGCGCGGGTGGAACGCAGCGCGGAAATGAAATATGTCGACCAGATTCACTATTGTGACGTGCAGACGCCACCGGGAACCATGGATGTGGAAAAAATGGCCCGGCTCAGGGAAAATTTTCACAGGCGCCATGAAGAACTCTATACCTACTCGGAGCCGGATAATGAACCGGAAATCGTGTCGTTGAGAGCCAGCACAGTTGTCGATACCATTACGCCTGCCGGCGCCGGCGGCGCGGCAATACCTGAAATATCAATCGAGCCGCAGGAAACAAGGGACGTACTCATGCCGGACACGCGGGAGTTCAGACCAACACCCGTATACCGGAACATGGAAGACAGTTTCAGGTCAGCCACATTTTCCATGGAGGGCCCCGCCATTATCGAAGAGGAAACCACGACCATCTTCATTCCTGCAGGAGATACCATTCGATACGACCCGGCAGGGTTTTACCTGCTGGAGGTTGCTGCAAGAAATTAAACTTGTCGTATATTCTCCTGATTCGCTACAATCGTTTCCATGAAAATTTCAATGTTCCACCTCATGCCCTACCGGGAACTGCCGGAGGGATTCGAGAAAACATACCCCTCCTCCTGGTTCACCCTGCCGTTCCCGAAGGTGGCCGATGCAGACAAGGCTGCGCAGTACTACAACTGGACGCTGGACGAACTCCAGTATGCCGCGGAGTCCGGGTTTGACGGCGTTTGCACCAACGAGCACCACCAGAATGCTTACGGTTTCATGGTCAACCCCAACATGATGGGGTCGGTTCTTGCCCGGGCGACCCGGGGTACCTCCACCGCTATCATCCAGATGGGCGAGACAGCCGTTTTCCTCAATCCGCCCATCCGCGTCGCCGAGGAGTACGCCATGCTGGACTGCATCAGCGAAGGCCGGATGGTCGCCGGGTTCCCCGTGGGCCTGGGCGGTGATTTTGCCCACAGTTACGGTTTCGCGCCCATGGAACAGCGTGGCCGTTACCGCGAAGCCCACGAGCTGATTACGAAAGCCTGGCAGGCGGAGGATGTGTTCTCCTGGAACGGCAAGTACTACCAGTTGCCCATGGTCAGTGTCTGGCCGAGGCCGGTGCAGAAACCGCACCCGCCCATCTGGGTGCCGGGGAACGCCAGTCCCAGCACCTGGGACTTCGTGCTGAAAAATGATTACTGTTATTGCTACCTGACCTATTTCGGCGCCAAGGGGGCGGACAAGACCGTCGGTGGTTACTGGAAACGGGCCGCGGAACTGGGCCGGGACAACAATCCTTACCGGCTCGGCTACCTGATCCCCGTGGGGGTCGGTGAGACCGACGCGGCCGCGGACGAACGGTACGCCAGGCACATTGAATATTTCTACCACAAGCTGCTGCACATCCCTGAGGCGTTGTTCATGCCGCCGGGGCACATGACCCACAGCAGCCTGAGTTACCTGATTACCAAGAAGCCCTTGCCGCCTTTCGATACCCTGAAAAAGAACAGCTACAAGGATTTCAAGGAAAACGAGTACCTGGTCACCGGCAGCGCCGCAAGCGTGACGGAGCAACTGCTGGGTATCATCAAACGCCTGCGGGTCGGCAACCTGATGCTGTTGCCCCATTTCGGCTCCATGTCCCACGAGGAGACCATTGAAAATATCGACAGGATCGCCAAAGACGTGTTGCCC
>JAJDUB010000061.1 GCA_022826885.1 Gammaproteobacteria bacterium | reverse complement strand
GTCAGGGATTTTCACATTGCCGGCTTTGCCGATTGCCGCAATCCGCTCTCCTTCCACGAGAATAACGGCATTCTCAATCGGTGCTTTACCCTCCAAGTCTACCACCGTGCCGCCGACAATGACGGTCGTCCCGGCTGCATTCGCTGCCGTGACAAACACTGTGAGTAATAACAGAACTGCAATTCTTGACATTGATCGCCCCCTCTCTTCCCTGATTATTAGCTTATTCGTAAGTCTACGCCACGAGTAATGTTGTTTCAATTTCAAATATTTATTATTTTGTCAGCAGACCACAACACTTCACTTATATGCAAGAAACATTTCAGGTCAGGCATGAGACCTGGTCTTCCGGATATAAATTTATTCTCGCCACTATCGGCGCCGCCATTGGTCTGGCAAATATCTGGCGGTTTCCATACGTCACGGGCACAAGCGGCGGGTCGACATTCGTCCTGACCTATATCGTCGTTTCCCTGTTGTTTGTCATGCCGATCATCATTGCGGAACTGGTGATCGGCCGTTACAGCGGACAAAGCATGATCGGCAGTATGCGTAAAGCGGCAACTGATCACGGCGCAAGTCCTCGATGGTCACTGGTCGGGTACCTGGGGTTGTCTGCCATGACATTGATCCAGTTTTTCTATTTCGTCATCGCAGGCTGGGTGTTGTATTACTTTTTTCTGTCCGTATCTGCCGGATTCAGTGACATTGACGCGCAATCCTCGTCTGCAATGTTCGATGCGCTTAAACAAGATCCTTACGCGTTGGTGATATGCCAGACGTCCCTGATTGTTATTACGGGTTTTATCATTGCCAGGGGAGTGCGGAGGGGGGTGGAAAAATCGGTAAGCTGGTTAATGCCTGTTCTATTTATCTCGCTGATATTATTCGTATTTTACGGGATTTACCTGGGTACGATAAAAGAAGCCGCACTATTCCTGTTTTCATTCGATTATAAGAAACTGAATTTCGAAGTTATACAACTGGCGATGGGACAGGCATTTTTTTCGATAGGCGCCGGCGCCGGCTTCATCATGACGTATGGCGCTTACCTGAAGAAAGAAGTATCCATTCCGAAATCGGCATTAATCATAATTACCGCAGATGTGGGCGCGGCATTACTGGCCGGACTGGCAGTCTACTCGATTGTATTTGCATTCAGGATGCCGGTCGATTCCGGCCCCGGATTGATTTTTGTCGCCTTACCGGTTGCGTTCGGGCAGATGCAGTTTGGACCGGTATTCGGCGTGATGTTTTTCGGCGCGCTGCTTGCCGCCGTCATTCCTACACTGATTTCAGGCTATGAACAAGTCGTATGCTGGTTGATTGAACTCAATATAGGCAGCAGGGCAAAAGTGTCTGTTCTGCTGGGCTTTCTGGTCTGGCTGGGTGGGTTACCTGCGATCCTTTCATTTAATCACTGGTCAGGTATCCATTTATTCGATTATATCCCTTTCTTGAAAGGCAAAAACATATTCGAGTTATATGAAATAGTTGCAGTGGTGTTGCTTCTTCCCATTTGCGGCCTGGCTATAGCCGTATTCTGCGGCTGGTTGATTCCCGATAAAACCTGTCAAGGTGAATTGGGAGCAAGCAATGGTTTCATATATGTATTGTGGAAGTTTTCACTGAAATTCGTTGCGCCATTGTGCATGTTAATAATATTATTTGTCAATATTATCAATATATTATAGATATTTATTAAAGCGGTACATATCATCCAACCACTACCTGGACTCTGGAAATGACAGTTAATCCTCATCGAACCCAACACCTGCTGCCTCACCACAGGGTATCTCCCTATTTCCCGAAAACCGAGGAGCTGGGCTGGGAGCAATACACGGTTTTTAACCACATGATTACTCCCACCCTGTGTAAACATATACCCCCCGATGAGGTTTACAGGGCATTAACGACGAGGGCCATATTAATTCCTACGGGTGCGGAACGGCAGATTGAAATAACCGGTAAGGATGCGGTGCAATTCATGGACTACCTCGTTACCCGGAACATGACAAAACTTGCTCCCGGCCGCTGCAGTTATACATTCATGTGTGACGAAAACGGGGAAATTATCGCCGACGGCATTATTGTCTATATATCCTCGGAGAGACTCTGGTTCGGCGTATCGGACGGTGACGTTGAATTATGGGCCCGCGGCATCGCATTACACAGTGATTACGACGTCCAGGTCAGGGAGGCTGACGTGGCGCCGTTACAACTTCAGGGCCCGATGTCCCGTGATATTTTGCGCACAATCATCGGTGAGTCCATCGATGCACTGAAGTTTTTTGGTTGCATGGAAACGGAAATTTCAGGCGCTGACTGTGTCATATCAAGGACCGGCTGGACAGGCGAACTGGGTTATGAAGTGTACCCGGTCAATTCTAAAGAGGCGCCGGATGTGTGGGATGCAATCGTTAATGCAGGCAAGTCTTTTGATATGCTGGTATCGGGACTTTCCTGGAGCAAGGCGCTCGAGTCCGGGTTGATGGTGTTTTCCATGGGCACCCGGGATGAACATATCAACCCGCTTGAACACTGGCGCACAAACCTGGTGGACCTGGATAAAGGTCCGTTTATCGGGCGGGCTGCTTTGGAAAAGATAATCGCCGACGGCGGGCCATCAAGAAAAATAACCGGCCTCGTGGGTGGTTCCGAGCCGTTAGCGCGCATTGAGAGACCGTGTAAAATCAAGTACCGGGACAAGGACATAGGCGTGACTCGCTCGTTGGCCTTCTCTCCATCCCTGCAGCGGAATATCTGCCTGGCGCTGGTTGAACGAAAATATACTGATAACGGGCGTAACCTGATTGTAGAACATCCTGACGGGATGGTCGAAATGGCAGTTACGGATTTACCGTTTATCGACAAGGACGGTTTGCGAGTCAGATCCTGAGTGATTTCACGATGAAAAAGAATATTCGACCGGAAGACAAAGAACTGGGCCTGGATACCCCCATCACGCGCAGGGATTTCGTTGGCGGCACCTTGATCGGCGCCGGAGCAGGGTTAATGGCAGCGACACCAAAAGGTCTCGTGGCGGGAAAAGACATTTCAGTGCAGCAACCCGGTTTCTCTACCCTGGGTCCGGATTGGACGGGCCCCGGGGGTATCGGGGACTATGCCCTCGCCAACGGCAACACCCACGAGGTAGTCAATACGGCCCATGCCCTCAGGGACGACAAGCTCAGGCAGACGATAAATACAGCAAAGGATGTGGACGGGATTTATGACCTGGTGATAGTCGGGGGAGGTTTTTCCGGGTTTGGCGCCGCCTATGCATTCAAGGAGAAGACAGGCGATAACCGGAAATGTCTCATCCTGGATAATCACGCCATGTTCGGCGGTGAGGCAAAACAGAATGAATTTGTCGTGGACGGTTACCGGCTCTACGGGCCGCAGGGCTCAAATTCCTTTGTCGTGCATACCGGCAAACCGTATTTTCCCGAACTCTGGTACAAACTGGATTTGCCCACCGAGTTTGAGTTTGAAGAATTATCAGGCACCGATAAGGACATCAGGTTTGCGCCGGACAGTTTCGGACCGATGATGAAGTGGCCGGAAAGCGCCAGCACCGGTTATTTTTACGATAACGGTACAGATGGGAAATGGGTGATGGACGCACACCGGAACGGATTCAGGGACGCCCCGATTCCCGAGAGTTTCCGGCGTGAACTCAATGATGTCCTGCATAACCGGATCAAACCGGAAGGTATCAACGAGGATTGGGAAAAACAATTCGATTCCATGACGTATCACGAATTCCTGGTCAATAAACTGAATGTTTCAAAAGACGTGCTCTACAAGTACATCGACCCTTATTTCGGCAGTGCCGCTTTTGGCGCGAGCGGCGATGCAATATCCGCTTATGCGGCATACAAGTTACAAATGCCGGGTACGATCGGGCATTTGTCAAGGGAACAACAGGACGCTTACAACAACAGGAGTTTTTACAGCTTTCCCGGCGGGAACTCGACGATATTGAGGCACATGGCCAAGGAAATACTGCCGGAAGCGATAACCGGTGGCAGTTCCCTGACTGACATCGGCTATGGAGACGTCAATTTCAATAACCTGGATAAAGCCGGCAATCCATTCAGGGTACGTCTCTCGGCAACAGCGATAGATATCAGGCACACGGCATCGGCAGGAGGTCCGGAAAAGGTTGCAGTCACATATATCCGGGAAGGAAAAACATACCGGGTACTGGCCAAAGCGGTAGTGATGTCTACCGGTGGCTGGATAACGCGGCGCATTGTCAGTGATATGCCGCAACCGGTCGTCGAGGCTTACCGGCAATTTCACCATACCCCGATGCTGACGGTTAACGTGGCGCTGAAAAACTGGAAATTCATGGAAAACCTGGGTATCTCCGCGGCCCGTTGGTTCAATAATTTCAGCTGGTATGCGAACCTTCGGCGGCCGATGAAAATAGATGGATACAGCACTCCACTGGACCCGTCGAAACCCGCGGTAATGACGCTTTACGTACCGTTCGTACGCTATTCGGGCAAACCATTGCAGGTACAGGCGAGTCTGGGCAGAACGGAGTTGTTGTCAAAATCGTATCGTGAATACGAACTGGATATCCGCAACCAGCTTGTCACGCTGTTTGGTGATCATGGTTTTGACCCAAAACGGGATATTGCGGGGATTGTCCTGAATCGTTGGGGACACGCCTATATCGCGCCGCAACCCGGTTTCTATTTCGGGTCAGGCGGTGAACCGGCGCCAAAGGATATTGTCGATGCAGGTTATGGGAGGATTGCTTTCGGACATTCCGAAGTAACCGGTTTTCAAGGATGGATCAGTGGTTATATACAGGGGAACCGTGCAGTGGAAAAGATACTGCATTATGCAACAGCATGAATGTACATCCGGGGGACGGATTTAAATCCGTCCCCTGTTTGATCTTTTGCTACAGGTTGTTACGGTAAACCTTCCCGCCCTTCATCACCAGCAGGATATTGCGCAATGCCCTGATGTCTTCAGTGGGGTCCTTGTCAACGGCAACGATATCGGCATATTTACCCTCTTCCAGGGAGCCGATCTTGTCTTCCGCTTCCAGCAATACCGCTGGTTCGATGGTCGCAGAGCGTAATGCCTGCAGCGGCGTCATGCCTGCTTCCACGTAGTATTGCGCTTCAAGCGCGGTTGCCGTGGTCCCGTCATTGGGTTCGAAAGGTAACTGATCGGTACCCAGGGCGATATTGACCCCTTCTTCAATGGCCATCTCCAGTGCCCGCCAGTGTAACTTGCCGGCGGAATTACGCCGCTCCATGTACCACGGGGGCATACCCATCCGCTCAAAAAACGGCTGCGTCCCAGGCGCGGTAACAACGATGGTCGGCACCAGCCAGGTGCCGTGTTCTTTCATCTTTTTCAGGGTCGGCCGATCAAGAAAATAACCGTGTTCGACGCAGTCAAGCCCGGCGTCTACGGCAATTTTTGTCGCCGCCGGGGAACCTGAGTGTGCCGTCACCTTCACACCGAAACGGTGGGCCGCGTCGATCACCGCCCGGATTTCCCCGGGAGTCATCAATGCCGCGGCAAGACCGCCGCCGTCGGTTGCTATGCCGCCCGAAATAAGGATCTTGAGCCATTTGGCCCCGGCGCTGATCTGCCTGCGCGCCGCTTTTACCAGTTCGTCCGGGCCGTCATAATTCTTCTTTCCCGGCTTTTTCGAACCGTGCCCCGCGGTAATGGTGAGCGTTTCGCCGGCGCTGAAGATGCGAGGGCCATCGGCCTGACCCTTGTTTATCGCTCTCATCAGGGCCAGGTCAGCATGGGCCCGGCTGCCCGTCAGGCGGATGGTGGTGATGCCGGCCTGCAAGGTCTCCCGCGCATTTGCGGCCATGCGCAGCGCCAGCGCCGCCTCGCTTTCATCGTACAGTTCAGCCGTCATCCTGCCGGGCATAACGAGGCCGAGATGAACGTGCATATTCATCAGGCCGGGGATGAGCCAGGTGCCCCCGGCGTCTATCTGATCGGTTCCATCAGGAATTTCTACGTTGCCGGCTGCGCCGATTGCCATGATTCTGTCCCCTTCAACAAGGACAACGGCATTCTCAATCGGCGCTTTACCCTCCAGGTCTACTACCGTGCCGCCGACGATGGCGGTCATTCCGGCTGCATGCGCCGCCAGGACAAATGCTGTGAGGAATATAAGAACGACAAGGTTTGACAGTGGCCGGTTGATGATCATTTCAAGGCCTGCTGTTCGGGTATGGCCCCCTCTCCGTGCGATTCCGGATTGCCTGCCATTCCGATGATGTATTAATCGCTTATTCTACAGGTTGTTACGGTAGACCTTGCCGCCTTTCATCACCAGCAGGATATTGCGCAAGGCCTTGATGTCTTCCGTGGGGTCCTTGTCAACGGCAACGATGTCGGCGTACTTGCCCTCTTCCAGGGAACCGATCTCGTCTTCCGCTTCCAGCAATACCGCTGGTTCGATGGTCGCAGAGCGTAATGCCTGGAGCGGTGTCATGCCGGCTTCCACGTAGTATTGCGCCTCGCGGGCAGTTGCCGTGGTGCCGTCATTGGGTTCGTGCGGTAACTGGTCCGTACCCAGGGCTATGTTCACGCCTTCTTCTATCGCCATCTGCAGCGCTTTCCAGTGCGCTATGCCGGCGGAATTACGCCGTTCCAGGTACCACGGGGGAGACCCGATCGCCTTGAAAAACGGCTCTGTGGCCGGTTGGCTTACGACGATGGTCGGCACCAGCCAGGTACCGTGTTCTTTCATTTTCTTCAGGGTGGGACGGTCAAGAAAATAACCGTGTTCGACGCAATCAAGTCCGGAATCTATGGCAATGCTTGTTGCCGTCGGTGAGCCTGAGTGCGCCGTCACCTTTACGCCGAACCGGTGGGCCGCGTCGATTACCGCGTGGATCTCCGCGGGCGTCATCAGTACTGCGTCAAGATCACCGCCGGCGGTGGCTATCCCGCCCGATATGAGGATCTTGATCCATTTCGCCCCGGCGCTGATCTGCGTGCGCGCCGCTTTTACCAGTTCATCCGGGCCGTCATAATTTCTCTTGCTGCCTTTTGACCCGTGTCCCGCGGTTATCGTAAGCGCTTCACCGGAACTGAAAATACGCGGGCCATCAGCCTGACCCTTGTTTATCGCCCGCATCAGGGCCAGGTCCGCGTGCGCCGTATCGCCCGGCAGACGTATGGTGGTAACGCCGGCCTGCAAAGTCTCGCGCGCTGACGCCGCCATGCGCAAAGCCAGCGCCGCTTCACTCTCGTTGGCCAGTTCTGCCGCCATCTTGCCGGGCAGGATCAGCCCCAGGTGAACATGCATGTTCATCAGGCCAGGGATCAGCCAGGTACCTTTGGCGTCTACCTGTATGGCACCGTCAGGGATTGCCACACTGCCGGCTGCGCCGATTGCCGCAATCCGCTCCCCTTCCACCAGAATGACGGCGTTTTCTATCGGCGCTTTGCCCTCCAGGTCCACCACCGTGCCGCCGACAATGGCGGTGGCGGCAAACGTATCAGCGGCCTGAACCGATATTGCAAGAAAAATCAGGAATACTATATTGAAGTGAACTCGAGTGATGAGCATTTTTAGTTATCCCCACTGATTTGAAATTAGCCGTCTTTTCTGGCCGTCAGCGCACGTTCATCTATTCGTCATTCCCGCGCAGGCGGGAATCCAGTAAAACAAAGTGTCGCCGAAGGCGACTCATATGATTACATCCTTGTGACTGGATACCGGCCATTCCCTGGCCGGTATGACAGCCCAGGTCAAACCTGGAATGACGTCTTACGTTACTCGCCGTACGTATACCTCACGCGTATGCCGTAACTGCGCAGGGACGGTTCAAGCGACACGCCGCCGGCCCAGGCCTTGCGGTAGGCATTCTGGAAAAAATGGCTGTTGAACACGTTCTCGGCATAGCCGGTGACGGTAAAGTTCTTGTGACGAACGCCGGCGCGCACGTTGAAGAAATCATAACTGGGCACCGACCAGGGGAACCCGTCCGGTTTCAGCAGGTCTTCCACCTGGGACCTGTGCACATCGTCCCGGTAGGTCCACTCAACCCTTGCAAAGCCATCGTAGGTCGGGTTGATGTTGAACGTGTATTCGGCATCCGCCGACATGGTCCACTCGGGTGACAAGGGGGTGGGACTGCCGTCCAGCACATGGTTGCACTCGGTAGAAGGCGGTCTGTGGTTGCAGGTATTATCCCGGATGAATACGATCGCTTTGTCCAGTTCCGCCTTGAGATAACCGACATTGAAATTCACAATCAGGTTATCGACAGGCAGGGCAGTAACAGAGACTTCCACGCCTTTGGAGAAGGCCGACTCTGCATTACTGGTCACTCTGCCTCCCACTTCACCTCCCAACTGGGGCACCAGGAACCCCACATGCATGTCGGTCCAGTCCATGTAGAACGCTGCCGCGTTAACTCTCAGCCTGTTATCAAGGAGGTCCGCTTTCACGCCGATTTCATAATTCCACACTATCTCGGGATCAAACGGAATACCCTGCTCACCAAACCGGCTCACACCGCCCGATTTGAAGCCCTTGGAGATGGAGGTGTAGAGGTTAATATCATCGGTTACTGAATAGTTGAGCGCTAACCGGGGGGAGAAACTGGTGAATTTTTCCTTCACTGAAATATGTATTGACGGCTGACCGAGCGGAAAAAAGTTATCCGTCAACGTCCTGATTTCCTCGCTGTAGCGACCGCCGACGGAAAGGGTCAGGTTTTTCGTAAAGTCTGCCTCAACCTGGCCGAACAGGTGCCAGCCTTCAATCCCGTCCTCAGTGTCCCCACCGCCGATACGGAGCCATTGAGGCAAACCGAATCCATTGTCTGCACCGGTAAAAGTATCACTTATGATATGCCCAACGTCATCGGCATACAAACCACCGATATTCCAACGGAACCGGGACGTATCGTCGTTGCTCTGTATCCGTATCTCCTGGCTGAAACTATCCCGGTTGATATTCCGAAATTCATTCCAGCCGTCAATGCTGGACCCATCCACGTCACCGTTCAGGTTGAAATCGGAGTTGATATAGCCGGTGATGCTGGTAAACAGCACTTTTTCCAGTTCATAATCCACCCGGCCGGTGATCATCCGGTAAGTGGTACCGACCTCCTGGGGAAAGTCGAAGTTCACCTTGTTCCTGTTCTCCGGCCAGAAGCCGATGCCGTCATGCAGAGGTACGGTCCTGCCATCGCCGTCAGGATCATCAAAATGAGCAACATCCCTGCCATAAAGACGTTCCGCAAAGAATGACCAATGCCCGGACGGAACCCCTTCACGCATGCCCGTGGTTTCGGAGGCGAGCGTTCCGGTAACATCTACGGTCAGTTCATCGGTCGGGGTGAAACGGATTGCCGCCCTGGCGTACTTGTATTCAAAATCATTGCCGCCGCCGATGGGATTGACGTTCTTGATGTTCCCGTCAGATTCGTTGTACTTGATGTTACCGCGCATGGCCAGCACGTCTTTCACGATCGGGACATTGACAATCCCTTCAACGTCTATCGTGTCACGGTTGGAATAATCCACCATGACCGAGCCTGCCAGGCTGTCGGTATGGGGCTTTTTCGAAGTGATGCTGATACCGCCACCGGTGGCGTTCCTGCCGAAATAAGTCGCCTGGGGTCCGCGTAGCACCTCGATGCGCTCAACGTCCATGACGGGCGGGTTGCTGGAACTGCCGACAATGCTGAAATCATCCACGTAAAATGCGAACGTAGCCGGTCTGAGGGGCGAGTTCACATCCAGGAAATTGGTAACACCTCTTATAGCCAGTTCCCGCCTTGACCTGGCGCCGTCTGATTTCCAACTGATATTGGGAGTGCGGGTGACATATTCAGTTACGTCATTGAACATAAATGCCTCAACGGCATCGGCACTGAACGCGGTGATGCTGATCGGCACATCCTGCAGGTTCTGCTCCCGCCGTTGCGCGGTGACCACTACTTCCTCAATCCCGACGCTGTCCTGGGCCACAACGGCGCTGGAAAGTCCCAGCAGGATGAGCCCGCAACACGTGATCAAAAATCGTCCAACATTACCCGAATTATTATTCGTACTTCTGCTCTTCATTACTCTCCCCTCCAAATGCTGAATGGTTACCCGGGATTCCGGATTTTTGTTTACACGTAAGTTTACCCTACAGGTATTGTTGTTTCAATACATAAATCAATGTTTTTTTGTTGGCTGACCACAACATAAGCGCGATTTAACGCGTATCGCCGCCCGTGAATCTCCTGATTGGCCCAGCCAGCAACAGCAGTAACAGTCCCGCCCCGACGGCAACGAGCACGATTTGCAGGTACAGGGCCGGCATGTCACCCAACGATTCGGGGTCGAACCGCCCCGCCGTCAAGCCGGCAATCAAGTTGCCCAACGCCAAACCGAGAAACCAGATTCCCATCATCTGGCTCAGGTACCGCTTCGGCGCCAGCTTGCTGATGGCGCTCAGGCCAACCGGGCTCAAGCACAGTTCCCCGGTGGTGTGCAACAGGTAGGTGAAAAACAGCCATGTGGGCAATACGCTTTCTCCGGAGGCAACCAGGCCCGCGGCAAGGAACATGACAAAAAAGCCCAGGCCGAGCTGGATCAGTCCCAGCGCAAACTTGACCGGTATCGATGGATCAAGGTTACGCCTGCCCAGGTTAACCCACAGGGCCGCCATGAACGGCGCGAGGATCAGGATAAACAGGGGATTAAGACTCAGGAACCAGCCCGCGGGTATGTTGAATCCCAGCAGTTCCCGCTCCGTGTATCGATGGGCGAACAGGTTCAGGGATGAGCCGGCCTGCTCGAAACCCGACCAGAATATCGCCTCGGCGATGACCAGGATGACGATGACCAGGACGCACTTGCTCTCTGCACCCGTCAGTTTGCCGTACATGAAAACACAGGCGAAATACAACGCCACGATGGCGGTGAGCAGGTAGGTGGAATTCTGCGCCAGGCGCAACGCGTCAAAACTGACTACACCCGCCAGACCCAGCAATACGATGAAAATTACCAGGCCCAGGCCGATGCCGACGATCAACCAGCCGAAACGCGGGGCGCTTTCAATCTCGGAATCAGGACGCAGGTGTGCAGGATACAGCCCTGCGTCCCGCAGCCGATAACGGCTGTAGCGGTACTGGATTAACCCCAGCAGCATGCCGATGCCGGCTGCGGCAAACCCGTAATGCCAGCCGAACCGGTCACTTTCGCCCAGGGTGCTGCATACCAGCGGCCCGAGCAACGCGCCCAGGTTGATGCCCATATAGAAAATGGTATAACCCGCATCCCTGCCGGATCCGCCCTGTGGGTACAATTCGCCGACGATGGCGCTGATATTCGGTTTCAGCAGGCCGGTGCCCAGCACCACCAGCACCAGACCCACATAAAAGGTCGGGACTGCCGGGATAGCCAGGGTAAAATGGCCGAACATGATGACGATGCCCCCATACCAGACGGCATCCTGGGCTCCTGTCAAACGGTCGGCGATCCAGCCGCCCGGCAGCGCCGCCAGGTACACGGCTGCCGAATACAGCCCGTAAATCGCGGTAGCGGTCACGTCATCCATGCCCAGGCCGCCTTCAGCTACAGCGGCGGTCATGAACAGCACCAGCAGCGCCCTCATGCCGTAATAGCTGAACCGCTCCCACATCTCGGTGAAGAACAGGGTGCGAAGACCGGACGGATGGACCTTCACAGGGTATCTATCGGCACCGGTCCTGCCCGCAGCACCTTGTCGACGAAATCCCGGGTTTTGAAATCCTCGCCCAGCCGCCTGTTTTCTTCCGCCCACAATGCCCTGAAACCATGAAACCCGAGAAAATAACTGGGTATCTGCAACGGGTTGTTCATTACCCGGACCCATAAATTGAGCGCAAACTGCGGCGGCAGCAATCCGCGCGTTATCGCAAATTCCATGACCTGGTCCTTGTTCCAGTCATGAACATGCACCATGACGCTGACGTAGGCCCGCGTCGCATTTTCCAGGCGCTTCCTCAAGTGCGCAAGGCGGGTCAGCCTGTTATGGTCATCCCAGCCCGCATCCAGCATCAACTCTTCGCTGAACGTGCCCCAGCCTTCGATATAAACCCCGTTGCCGAACAGCGAACGCAGGGCCGGCGCGGTGGCGGCTGCGACCTTGAGTTGCAGGTAATGCCCCGGGTAGATTTCATGGGCGATGATCATGGTGTTGAAGTGGTCGTTGAAGGAGCGGTAAAACCCGTTCTTCTGTTCCGCCGTTGAATCATCGGGAATGGATGGCAGGTAAAACAGCGTATCGGCACCCGGATTGAACGGCCCCGTCGAATAGACACCGCCATAGGCTGCGCCGGAGAAGTGATCGGGGGACAGGCCGACATAGATGGTGCGAGGCAAGGGTACCGTCGCCAGGTCGTTTTGCACCAGGAACCTTTCCGCCCTGTCGGTCAACTCCCTGAACAAATTCAGGAAATCGGAACGGTTGTCCGCCCTCGCCCGCTCCATTTCCGTCATGACTGCTTCCAGCAGTTCACTCTCATCCGCAGGCATCGGCGCTCTTGATTCCTGCTCATTCCACCAGGCCCCCGCCTGGATTGCCATCAATCTCCGCACTTCCTCAATCTCCGCCGCAGCGCTGTCCCTGAGTTGCACGGGAGTGAGATCGCTGTCCGTATAAATCCTTAATTTGCGGGCATAATCCTTATCGTCAAGGCGGTCCGGGATCGATGCATCCGGCAACACGTTGTCACGGATATGGCGCACCAGGGCATCCGCCGAACTGACAGTATCGTCAATGACCTGCGTGACCTGCTCCTTCCGTTCCCCCCCAGACCAGTCGTGCATCAACCCGGGCAGGCTGTCATGGTAAAACGTCCTTGTACGCTCCAGTACTTGTACAGCCCGCCGGGTCCGTTCCGGGCTGCCATCTTGCAGGTTCACAATCCCGAGTTCGCACATTGACTGAATCCCAGGCAGGCGTTGCAGCACTGCATCGAACTTCTCTTCCGGGGTGAACTGTTCGCGCACCAGGATATAGGTCAGGGCCTGGGAAATCACCTCGGCATACCAGGCGGGCTGGTTGACCAGCGCCTTGTCATGCACCCAGCGCTCGAGTTCCCTCATGGCTTGGCGCCGCAATACCCGCGCATCGACCTGTTCATTGGCGGACAGGTCCGACAGGGCTTCGAGCATTTTCAGGGTGTGCTGATTATAGGCAATCCACTCCTCAACCCTGTTACCGGAAAAATCCTCGAATTCCCATGCGGCCTGTTTAAGACCGTTACTCAAGGCCTCACTGGGATAGAACTCCACCCACTTGCTGATGTAGGCGTCCACCTGCGCGTCCAGTTCCGTCCCCGCCTGCGCCGTGCCGGCAGCCAGGCATAGAGCAATAACAAGCATGTGAGGGAATGTAATAAATCTAATCATCTATGCCCGGGAATTGCCAATGGCCGGGTGATACGCTTGTCATAAGGAACCTCTGATTAAGTCAGACCTTCCATAGCATACCGCAGGTCGGAATTTATGGCAGATATATTACATTCATGAGCCCTGGTTACAAAAACCGCATTGACGGCGCGTGTAGAATAAGCGAAAATTTCGGGCGATGAGGGAGATTAGCTACAGCGACGCCCCCTGGCCGGTACGCGAGGACTTCGCCGAGTGTCATAACCGTTACTGGCGGCGCCTGGCCGCGCCGGGAACCTGGTTCACGAGCGCGGAAAGGGTCGACATCGCCAGGGAAATCCGCCAGGCGCAATACTGCGACCTGTGCCGCCGGCGCAAGGAATCGTTATCGCCTTACACGGTTGACGGGACCCATGACACGGTCACCAATTTGCCCGACGTGGTGGTTGAAGTGATTCACCGCGTCACCACCGACTCGGCGCGCCTCACGAAATCCTGGTTCGACGGGATCATGGAGCAGGGTCTCAGCGAGGAAAAATACGTTGAAATCATCGGCACCCTGGTAGCGTTGTTCTCCATAGACGAATTCTGCCGCTGCCTCGGCCTGCCCCTGAATGAACTGCCGGAACCGCAACCGGGCGAGCCCAGCCGCTACCGCCCCGCCAATGCGGCCTACGATGGCGCCTGGGTCCCCATACTGCCGATGCGGGTCGATACCGGGCCCGATGCAGACCTGTGGGAAGGTGAAATGCGCGGCTACGTCATTCGCGCGCTCAGTCTGGTCCCTGACGAAGTGCGCAACCTGCTTGACGAGTCCGAGGCGCATTACCTGAAGGTCCATGAAGTCTGGAATGTAACCAGGCCGCCCCAGGGGACCCTGACCCGTCCCCAAACCGAGGTCGTGGCCGCGCGGGTATCCGCGCTCAACGGCTGTTTCTACTGAACTGCCTCACATGTGGTGATGCTCCGTGAGAGCGTCGAACTGACAGGCGGGTCCATCGACTTCGAAGGCCTCACCGATCCGTCCTGCACCGAAATAAGGGGTATCCCGAATTCCCGCGAACTGCTGCAGTTCACCAATGCCTGCATGGGCGTTGAAGGCGCCGACCCGGAAACGGCGCGCCAGGCGCTGGTGGACAGCATGGGCGCCGCGGCCATGATCGATACGGCCGGGGTCATCTCGAACTTTCAGCGCATGGTGCGCATCGCCGATGCGATCGGTATTCCGTCTGACGGCCCCATGCAGGTCATGTCGGAGGACCTGCGCGAGCAACTGGGCATCAACCAGTATGTCTCCGCCGCCAACTCAAGTCCTACCCCGTTTTTCAAAAGGTGGATGCTGAAACTCATCGGCGTGCGCATGTTCCGGAAGATGATCCGGGAAGCGAGTACTCCTTGATTTTAGGGGTCAGAGTAAAAATTCTGACGACTCTTACTCTGACCCCAATGTTCCGAGTTGGGCGACAAAGTCCTCTTCCCGATCCAGGCAGCGCAGGTCCAGGAAATACGCACCTTTATTGATCCGGCCGATGACCGGCACAGGCAGCCGGCGCATGGACTCGGCCAATAGCCTGATTGCTTCATCCGACCCATCCACTGCGCTGATCCGTAAACCATAACTGGCCAGCGTATCGACCGGCAGGGCGCCGCTTCCCACCTGGCTGTGACATTCGCTTACGGAGACTTCATAACGGGGCGTAAGCACCTCCGCAATTACGGGAGCCAGCCGTTCGGCCTGAACGCGGATATCATCCGGCGACCGGGTCAGGGCCTTCAGAGTCGGTAGTTCCTGTGCCAGTTGCGCAGGATTTTGATAGAGTCTCAGCACTTCCGACAGGGCCGCCAGAGTCATCTTGTCTACCCGTAATGCGCGTTTCAGCGGGTTGTTCTTCATCCTGGTTATCAATTCCCGTTTACCGGCGATTATGCCGCACTGGGGGCCGCCCAGCAGCTTGTCTCCACTGAAACTGACCACGTCCGCACCGTACTTCAACGTCTGCGCCACGGTGGGTTCATCGGGCAGGTTGAAGGCGGGAAAGTCAACCAGGTTGCCGCTGCCCAGGTCGATAAACAAGGGCAAGCCGTGCTGATGGGCCAGTTCCGCCAGGTCCGTTTCGGCAACGCTATGGATAAACCCCCGGATCTCATAATTGCTGGCATGGACCTTCAACAACAATGCAGTCCTGTCGTTGATGGCGTTCCTGTAATCCCTCAGGTGTGTACGGTTGGTCGTGCCGACCTCGACCAGGATACACCCGGAACCCTGCATGATTTCGGGGATGCGAAAGGAGCCGCCAATCTCGACCAGTTCACCCCGGGAAACAGGGACCTCCAGCCCCCTTGCCAGGGTATTCAACACCAGCAACACAGCGGCGGCATTGTTGTTCACCACCGTTGCCGCTTCCACCCCGCACAGTTCACAGATCAGGTTTTCCACATGGTCATCACGATCGCCGCGTTTCCCGGTATCCAGATTATATTCAAGGTTCACCGGTGTCCCTGCTACGGCCCGCACCCTGTCCAGCGCTGCCTGTGGGAGCGATGCCCGGCCCAGGTTGGTATGGAGGACGGTGCCCGTCAGGTTGAATACGCTGACCAGGCTGCTCCCGGCCTCCTGTTCCAGCCTGGATGTCACCATGGAAACGACCTGATCCAGCAGTTCGGACTTGCCGGAAGCAGCAAACTCATCCTTATTTGTGCGGACCTCTTCAAGCGTACTGCGGATGGCCGCAGCTACCCGCTCATGGCCCCAATGCCCACTCAGATGAGGCGTTTCCCGCAGCACGCGATCTACCGAGGGCAAGTCCCTCAGATGCTGTTTCTCACTGCCCATTCCTGAAATACCGCAGTTTAAAGTGAGCAGGTCCTGAACCCCGCCAGCACATCGCGACGCTCAGGCCCGAAAAAATTACGGTACCGGCCTGTCACCATGCGGCTCCGGGTTGCCCAGGTACCACCTTTCAAGACCCTGGTGTCATAAAACAGCGGTTCGGAATATTCCCTGTAGGCATCGGGAGAAAACCCGGGAAACGGGGCAAACGTGGACGCGGTCCATTCCCATACGTTACCGATCATCTGCCGGCAACCGAAAGCGCTGTCTCCTTCCGGCAGGGCGGCCACGTCGATACATCCCAGCGCACGGCCGTCAAGATTCGCCTGCCGCATGTCCGGTGATTGTTCCCCCCACGGGTAGGTGCGCTTACTCAAGGCGAGCCTGCTGTTGTCCTGTGCAGGTTCGCCCAAGGCAGCGGCTTCCCACTCCGTTTCCGTCGGCAAGCGCCTGCCTGCCCAACGGCAATACGCTTCGGCTTCATACCAGTTCACATGAATGACAGGTTGATGAAGCGGCATATCCACAGTCTCATTAAACCGCCTCAGGCGCCATTCCCCCCGGTCGCCGGCTATCCAGTACACCGGATGCCCGGCATTTGCCTGCTCCCGCCAGGCCCAGCCTTCATCACTCCAGAACTCCCGGTATCTATACCCCCCCGCCTCGACGAAATCCATGAACCCGGCATTGGTGACCGGCGCTTTTGAAATGTAAAACGGTTCTACAGCTACTTCGTGAGCCCATTTTTCGTTGTCGAACACAAACGGCGTATCTTCAGTTGAGCCTGGAAAAAATACCCCTCCCGGTATAGCCACATCCCCCGGCCAGGCTCCCGCATCCGCATCTTCCGGCACTCCCGCATTGGCAAACGCGGGCTTCGGATAAGCCAATGTCTGGCGCGACCAGCAATAGGCCTCGGTATGCATGTCTTCATGGTAGGTGGAAAATCGATAAATGTAACTTTGCGCCGGGTCGGCGCTGCCGTCCGGCAACAACGACAGGCAGTCGTCCAGGACATTCTCGATGTAACCCAGCGTGTCCTCCATACTCAACAGCGGCAGATCCCAGCGCTGCTCATGGTGGATGGCGATGGAATCATAGATGGCATCACCGTCTGCCAGCAGCGGGGGGCGGCCATACAGGTCGCGCAGTATGAACTTTTCATGAAACCACGCCACATGACCGATTTCCCAGCGTAATGGATTGACGATGGGTAACTTCGGCCCTATCAGTTGCTCTTCATCCAGGCCGGCGACCAGTTCCAGGGTCCTGTTATGGGCATCCGTCATGATTTCTTTCAAATAATTGCTACTGACCTGTTGCATCGCGGTTTTTGTCGCTTAAAGTTACATTATGAATATTATCCTGATTACCCCCGCAAAAAAACAATCGAAAACGGGAAATCGCGTTACTGCAAGCCGCTGGGAGCGGCTGTTGCGGGGACTCGGCCACAGGGTAGCGGTGCAATCCGACTGGGACGGGACGCCCGGCGATATGATGGTGGCCATACACGCGTGGCGCAGCGCTTCATCGATAGCACGATACCGCCAACAGTTCCCCGGGCGCCCCCTGGTGGTTGCCCTGAGCGGCACGGATATCTACCGCTTCCGGCACAGTCACCCGGAGGAAACCCTGCGCTCCATGGAAATGGCCGACGCGCTGGTATGCCTGCATGATCTGGTGTACCGGGCTATCCCGGAAGCTCACCGGAAAAAGCTGCACGTGATTCATCAATCGGCAGTTCCGCTGACACGCGCCCGCCGCCCGTCGGTACGCACTTTCGATGTCTGCGTGGTCGGCCATTTGCGTGATGAGAAAGACCCGTTCAGGGCCGCTTACGCTGCCCGAAGCCTGCCGCAACAATCCCGCCTGCGGGTAATCCATCTGGGCAAGGCCCATAACGACGAATGGGCCGCACAGGCGCACGCCGAGATGGAACTGAATCCCCGTTATCACTGGCGCGGCGAGGTCGGCGCATGGCAGGTCAGGGAGCAGTTCCTGAAGGCGCATGCGCTGGTGCACAGCTCAATCATGGAAGGCGGCGCCAATGTTGTCTCCGAAGCCGTGGTGGCGAATGTTCCCGTCATTGCCTCCGATATCGATGGCAACGTGGGCCTGCTGGGCGAGGATTATCCCGGCTATTACCCGGTTGGAGACACCGGAGCTTTATGCAGTCTGTTACAGCGGGCGGAAACCGACCGGGACTTCCTGCGACGCCTGCACGAATATGGGAACAAACGCAAACACCTGTTTACCCCGGAACGGGAAAGCAGGCGCTGGCAAACACTACTCAACAGCATCTAAGGCGGGGTCAGAGTAAGAAATTCGCCAGAATTTTTACTCTGACCCCTGCAATCCCCTGCAGCCAAGTCCCAATGTCCTGAGGATAGATGGGGTCAGAGTAAAATTATTCGAAAT
>JAJDUB010000023.1 GCA_022826885.1 Gammaproteobacteria bacterium | reverse complement strand
CGTTCCAGGATGCAGGTATCGCAATCCATCCCGACTATGTCGAAGGCCAGATGCAAGGTGGTGTGGCCCAGGGCATAGGCTGGGCCCTGAATGAAGAGTACATATATGACGAAGCGGGCAGAATGGCCAACCCCGGCTTTCTTGATTATCGCATTCCTGTCTCCAACGACCTGCCGATGATAGATACCGTGATAGTTGAAGTGCCCAATCCGGAACACCCTTATGGCGTACGGGGTGTAGGCGAAACGCCTATATGCGCCCCGATGGCTGCAGTGGCGATCGCCGTCAATCGCGCTTTGGGGACTGCGATATGTGACATGCCTCTTAAACCGTCAAGAGTAATGGAAGCTATTCAGGGCAGTGATATTAAAAGCTCGTATCAGCGCAAAACATAATATGGCGAATTTTTGTATTCATTATGCCTGATCAACGCAGACAGAGAAACCGGTGAAGACAGGATATGGTCTCATAACCTGCCAGGCCCATCCCGATGACTCAAGAAGCGAGGCTGAGCGGTATCATGACGCCATTGAGCAGGCTGTAGAAGCAGAGCGGTTGGGCTTCGATTCTGTATGGGTCTCCGAACATCATTTTGTCGACGATGGTTATATGCCGTCAGTTTTGCCCATGTGCGCGGCGATTGCTGCGAAAACCAGCCGGATAACGGTTGGAACAGCCGTCGTACTGGTACCGTTTTACGAACCCCTGCGACTTGCCGAAGATGCCGCAACGGTCGATCTGATCTCAGGTGGACGATTTATACTCGGTTTGGGTCAGGGCTGGCGGCCGGAAGAATTCGAAGCGTTCAAGGTCTCACCGCAGAGCCGGGCCCGGTTGCTGGAGGATTCGGTTACAACCTTGCGCCAGGCATGGTCGGTAAGGACTGTAACGGGCGGGGGCGTGCTCAGTTACCCTAACGTGGCAGTAAGACCCAAGCCTGTGTCTGCAGATGGAATACCGATCTGGTTTGGCGCAACGGTAGAACGTTCAATTCGGCGCACAGGGAGAATAGCAGACGGATTTATTGCCGGCGGCGGCCTTGAGGAACCTTACACCCCGGAGGAATTCCAGCAACAGTTAACGTGGATAAATGAGGAACGTAAGACCCTGGATGATGCGGGGATATTCACACCTTGCATGTTTCTCCCGACCTATGCTTCCACCGGGTCCGACCCCTGGAACCAGGTTCGTGATTATGTGCACTATACCTACTGGAAATATGAAGATATGGCGTATGCCCGCAGCCGCACGGGAGCTTCAATAGAGCCGCCGCCCCTCTCTCGCGAAAGGGAAACTTTCCTGCGGAACAACGGTATTATCGGTGCTCCTGAAGCCGTGGCAGAGAAAATACGGAGTTTTGCAGAGGTGGCCGGCAGCGAGTTTCATTTTATAGCCCGCTTGTACTGGCCTGGCATGACCAGGGAACGGCAACTGGAAACCATGCACACCTTTGCAAGCAGCGTCATTCCACTGCTTCGGTAATATCCGGCATTTCCTTCTGGAGACTTCCCAATGAAAGAACACAACATCAAAATTACCGCTGCTTTTTGTTCCATCATTGTTTGCACTTTTCTGCTGATGTTGTCCGGTATTGTTAATGCCACTGAGAGTATTGTCCTGAGAGGAGCGACATTGATCGATGGAACCGGTGCGCCTCCCCTGGAAAATTCAGTCATCGTAATAGAGGGAAATAAATTTTCCCTGGTGGGTTCCGAAAAAGACATAAACATCCCTGAAGGCGCCAACATTATCGATGCACAAGGAAAATACATTATTCCGGGCATGATGGATGCAAATATACACCTGTTCCGGGATGTTTCGATTGAATTCATTGCCAGGTACGAAGACAGACTGGAACTGCTGATAGCAGAAGCTGCGCAAATTTCCCTGAAGTACGGTCTGACAACCGTGTTCGATACCTGGGGCCCGCTGCAACCGCTCATGAATGTCAGGGATCGTATAAACAGGAACGAGATACCGGGAAGTCGCTTGTTCGTCGCGGGAAACATTGTCGGGTTAAGCGGCCCGTTCGGCAGGGATTTCAATACACGCGCAAGCTGGGTTGCCCCGCAACGATTTGTGACGCGCATCAACGCCATGTTCGAGGAAAATACGGGACCGCAACTGTCCCTGCTGAGCCCCGAGCAATTACGCGGTGAGATTAAAATATACATAGATCGGGGCATAGACTTCCTGAAATATGCCGTAAACGGCCACGATTGCAAAGGTTGTTCAGGGTTGCCGGAGAAATTGAACCTGGCCTGGCTCCTGCTGTTCACGCCGGCAGCCCAACAGGTGATAGTGGAGGAATCACACAGGGCAAATATCACCGTGCAAACGCATACAAATACGGTCGTTGCCCTGCGTCAGGCAGTGGAAGCCGGGGTGGACCTGATGCAGCATTGTGCGCTTACCGGGGAGCACCCTATTCCGGATTCATTGATTCAACTGATGCTGGAAAAGAATATCTATTGCGCCGTTCAGCCACGGACCCTGAAGCGGATCGAAACGGAGAGCAATAACGAAGATGTCTTCAAGCGCTCGCCAAAAAGCCAGATCACCAGGCACGAAAACCAGGTCAGGCTGATAACCTCCGGCGTTCCCTTACTGCTGGCCACCGATGCCGGTGTGGCAAATCCTATCAAAACCGAGGTGGAAGCGGACAAGGAGCAATTTGATGTTGAACATCCGGAAATGATTGGCGAGGCACATTTTATATGGTTTCGCGCAATGATCGAAAAGGGGATGAGTCCCATGCAGTGCATCGTTTCCGCTACGAGGAACAACGCTGCCGCATACGGAAAACTTGATCGGATAGGCACGGTAGAAAGCGGTAAACTGGCAGATCTGGTTGTACTTGAGAGAAACCCGTTAACGGATATTGAGAACATCAGGAGTATTTCCATGGTAATCAAGGACGGACAGGTAGTAAATCGCGAGAGTCTGCCGCTGGAACCGATACTGACAAAATGATCGCGCAGTGTTGCAAATCAGCCGTCCCTGCTTTGTTGTTATCGGCTATCCTGAATTTATCCTGTTTCGCAGGGACCGATGAAGCAGGAATAATCATCCGCGACGTGAACCTGATCGATGGCACCGGCAGTGATATCCAGTTCGCTGTCGATATCGTTATTCATAATGGAAAGATTGCGCAGGTCGGACAAACCCTTCAATGGAATGGTAAAGCGCAGATCATCCAGGGAAACAGTCGTTTCGTCATACCGGGCCTTATCGATGCCCATGTCCACCTGGATACTGCGGTATTCGCGCAATTAACGGAAGCTGAACGAACTGAGGCAATTCGCCATAACCCGCGTGCTTTTTTATATAACGGCGTAACCACCGTTTTGAATGTATCTTCCGAGGAAGAATGGATCTGGGAACTCAGGCGCGCGCAAAGGGCGGGAGAAGTGATTGCTCCAAGGATCTACGCGATGGGAAGCATGTTTTCCCCGAAAGGCGGTTGGGGCTATGCGTCAGGCCTGCCGGATTCACACTCGGCGGTGGAAAAGGCAAAACATTATGTCTCAAAAAAGACGGATGGCTTCAAGATAGTCCTGGAGGATGGGCTTGGCCGTAGCGGGAAATTTACGGAAATGCCGGACAAGATGTTGAATTCAATTGTAGCAGTCGGCAGAGAACATGATATCCCCCTGTATATTCACGCGATTAACATCGAAGAGTATGAAAGAGCAATAGCGGCGGAACCAAAGGCTATCGTACACGGACTCGAAGACCCCATACCGGAACACAGTACTCTGCCGGCAAGACTGAAACAACATAATATATACGTCGTTCCTACCCTGAGCCTGTTCAAATCGTTCGTAACCCATGACGGCTCTCTTGACTCAACCATTCTCCGAAACAGTGTCCCCGGCTTCATGCAGGAATATGCAAAGGATCAACAGTACATGGAACGCGAGCGCATGTTACTGAATGACTACACCAAAATAGATTCGTACCAGTGGGTCGAAGAGAAATTACCCTTGTTTATGGAAAATACAACACTGATGCACCAGGCCGGAATCAAACTGGCCGCCGGGACGGATGCAGGGGGGCATGTGGGGTATAACTTCCAAGGCTACAATACCCCATGGGAACTGAAATTATTCGTGGAATGCGGCCTGACACCGATGGAGGCGCTGGTCGCCGGCACCAGGAACGGCGCAGAGGTAATTGGAGTTGAAAACGTCCTGGGCACGATTGAGCCCGGGAAATTCGCCGATATGTTAATCCTGGGGAGTAATCCGCTTGACGACATAGGGAATATTCGGGATATTGGCCTGGTTATTCAGAACGGAAGGATTTACGAGAGGGACTATTTTGCATATAAAGAAGAGGACTTATAACCGGATTTCCGGACAGTTTCAGCAAATGGGTTTTCACAGTTCCAAACGTCAATTTCTGAAGACGGGACTTTTCGGTCTTATCGGCCTCGGCACGGCCGGACGAGTACTTGCCCGGAACAAAGCAAAACCCCATGTCCTCGTTGCCGGAGCAGGCGCCTTCGGTGGTTGGGCCGCGCTCTATTTACTTCGCCAGGGCGCCCGCGTCACGCTGGTCGATCCGTGGGGGCCAGGCAATCCCCTTTCAAGCTCGGGCGGACAGACCCGCAACCTGACCGGCGCCTACGGGACACCCGAAGTCTACCGGGAATGGGCGCAACGTTCGATGCGGCTCTGGCTGGAACACCAGGAGCGATGGCAGCTACCTCTCTATGAGCCCATCGGCGCCCTGTGGATGGCTCGCGAAAACCTGACACTCGGGGACACGGCAACCGATCGGACCGCAGATTACACGCGCTGGATGGATGAGGACGTCGAGGGTGCGGAAAAACTGACGCCTGACGAGGCCAATTCACGTTTTCCTCAAATCAGCATGGATGGTATCCGGACGACCTTATACGAGAAAGAGGCCGGTATCCTGTTTGCCCGCCGCGCCTGTTATGCCGTCATTGATGGCTTCCTTGCAGAGGGAGGAGACTACCGCCAGGCCGGCGTGGTCTCTACCCGGACCAAAGATGGTGAAATGCAGGGAGTCACACTGAGTGACGGATCAAAAATCGAGGCTGACCGCTACGTCTTTGCCTGCGGTCCCTGGCTCGGCAAGTTGTTCCCGGAGGTGGTCGGGAAACACCTGGTGGTGACGCGACAGGAAATTTATTACCTGCAGACCCCAGATGGAGACGATCGTTTCCACAAAAGCAAGCTGCCGCACTGGGTCGACTGGGGGCGGGAGATCTGGTGGGGCGTCCCCGCTCACCAAACGTGGGGGTTTGCGGTTGCGGACCATGGACTCGGGCCGCATTTCGACCCTGCTTCAGGCGACCGGCGGGTCTCGGACTCAGGAAAGCAAGCGGCGCGTGCACAAGTGGGCGCACGCTTCCCGGGGATGAAAGGGGCCGCTTACCTTACAGGCCGGGTTTGCCAGTATACGAATACTCCGGATGGGGACTATATCATCGACCGCCATCCGGAGGCGGAGAACGCATGGATCTACGGCGGCGGTTCCGGGACAGGTTTTCACGCCGGGCCAGCCCGCGGTCAGGACATGGCGGGATACGTCCTTGGTCGCGGCATGCCGGATCCGCGGTTTTCTTTATCTCGATTTCAGGAATCGGCCTGACCATCCCGAATACGTATTATTCCTGCAACAGCGCTGATGGCGCCGGCGAACTATTATGCCTGTTGTGAGCCGGATTTATCCTGATATTCAGGGTCTGAAGGCATTTTTTCCTGCGGCTATGCATTTACAGGCTGAATATTGCGCAAACAGGATAGCAGGCAACCGCCTGAACAGACAAAATGCCGGTTGTATAACTCACACTTAACGAAGTCCGGGGGGAATTGTCATGTTGCCATCCAGCTCCGTAAACCACGCAGTCACAGCCGTTTTGTGTCTCAGCTTCCTGTATTCTCCAACTCCTCTGATCGCCCAATCCGAGAGCGGCTCGTCCGCAATGCTGGAGGAAATCGTCGTAACCGCACGGAAACGCGAAGAGAGTTTGCAGGACACCCCGCTGGCGGTCAGCGCCTTCAATACGGCGGAACTGGAACATCGCAATATCGTTTCGGTAAATGAGATATCCCAATACATACCGAACGTCCAGTACGATAACGTGGCATCGGAAGCCGGCGGCGGTAATTCCAGCCAGATCTTCATCCGCGGCATAGGCCAGACAGACTATGTCCTGACGGTTGAACCGGGTGTGGCCACGTACCTGGACGGCGTTTATATCAGTAAATCCATGGGTTCGCTCATGGATAATATCGACCTGGAGCGGGTTGAGGTGATGCGGGGTCCGCAGGGCACGCTGTTCGGCAGAAACACCATCGGCGGCGCCGTCTCAATCATATCGAAGCGGCCCAGTGAAGAGTTCGAGGGCTACGCGGAAGTGACCGGCGGCAACTATGACCGTATCGATGGCAAACTGTCGTTGAGTGGTCCCGTCAGTGAGCGTGTGCGCTTGCGCCTGACGGCTGCCAGCCAGAACCGGGACGGTCATGTCAAACGCCTGGTCACCGATGAACGGGAGGGAAGCAAATCGGCCATATTCGGCCGGCTGGTTGCGGAAGTGGATGTGGCGGAGAATTTTCTGGCCACGGCCAGTATCGATATCACCGAAACCAATGAAGAGGCAGCCGGGCGGGTCATGCTGGTCACTCATGAAGCATCACTTTTTGCAAATTTTTTCAACGTACTTGATGCCCCTCCCGTGTGTAACCCGGCTGGTGGAGATCCTGCCCGCTTCAGCAATCCCCACTGTTTCAACTCGCAATGGGCAACCGAACTGGATGACCTGGAGAACTACAGTCGCGGTCCGAACCAGTCGGATATAAGCATCCTGGGTCTTAACCTGACCCTGGACTGGGACGTCGGCCCTTTTGAAATCAGGTCCATTACCGCCTTCCGTGATTCGCAGGTGGATATCGGCCAGGACCTGGCCGGCAATCCCACCTTGTTTATTGACTGGGTGGACCAGGATATCGAGATGGAGACCGTGACCCAGGAACTGCAGCTCAGCGGCACCGCCCTCAATGATCGTCTTAGCTACCTGGCAGGCTTTTTCTGGATGAACGAGACGGGCAGCCAGGACTTCAACGTGCGTTTTCCGTTTGTCTGGTTTACCAGCGGTGGTTCCATCGATAACACCAGCACCGCGGGTTTTGCCCAGGGCACGTTCGATATCACTGACCAATTGACCCTGACCTTCGGCGCGCGTTATACCCACGATAAAATCCGCTTCCGTCCGGAGCAGACTATAGACCAGTTGATCGGGAACTCAGGCCGGCTTTTTGACGGTTTCTTTACAGTACCCATCGATCCGCCATTACGACTGCTCGCTCCCGGCACGCCCATCTTCCCCCGGGTATGGGCACAGGGCACTGATAATAATTTCTCTCCCGCGGTGACATTGAGTTATGACTTCAACGACGACTACATGGGTTATTTTACCTATTCGCAGGGTTACAAGGCAGGCGGGTTCACCATGCGCGCCTTCCCGCCGATAATCCCTGGTATCACAACACCCATCACGGAACCGACCGAAGTTATTCCGACATTTGGCCCGGAAGAAGTGGAAATGTTTGAAATCGGCATAAAGAGCGAGTTGTTTGACCGGCGCATGCGTTTGAACCTGGCCGGGTTTATCACCAATTATGACGACCTGCAGATACTGGGTTCGGCCGGTATTATCGGCGTGCCTGTCATTGAGAACGCCGGGGATGCGCGTTTGTGGGGCATTGAGGCCGAAGCACAACTGATTGTCAACGAACGACTGCGCCTGAATGGTAGCCTGGGGTGGCTGGATCACAAGTACCTAAATATCTCGCCGAATGAAACCGGCATCTTTGAAGACAGTGATCTGGCGAATGCGCCGGAATGGAATTTCAGCCTGGGCGCTACCGCTGACCTCATGAATAATGAGCAGGGGCATGCTTACCTGCGTATTGACTGGTCCCATAAGGGCAAGCAGTTCAAGGTGCCCAATAATGAAATCCTGTTGCGCCAGGATGCTTATGACATACTCAACATGAGTTTGAGCTGGGAGAGTGTGGACGAGCGCTGGCTGGCCACCGTGGGCGGCACCAACCTGCTTGACGAGGTATATATCGTCAGCGGACTGGACTACGACGGCACCGGCATCACGGCAGCATCTCCGTCCCGCCCCCTGGAATGGTATGTCAGGCTGAGATATACGTTCTGATTAATCCGGCTGTATGGATCAGTCAGCTGTAACCTGTCCGGATTATCCGGACTGCCTGCCGGCGTACGCGATCAGGTAGCGTCGTTGACGGGGATGACCATCGCGTCTTCCCCGATAATCACCGGCCCGGGAAAAGTTTCCTTGGCTTCACCGATAATCTGCGACCAGATCTCCGGCCCGCGACGTTGACCGTAGTACATCGACGCCATCTCGATGGCCGCCGGCGGGCTGTCGTATGGCCCGAGGTGGGTCAGGACCAGTTTTTTTGCGTTGGCGCGCTGCGCAATCCACCCTGCCCCGCGCGGCCCGGTATGCCCGGTCCAGGCTATTTTCTCCGCTCCCTTTTGTCCATCCATGTTCTGCCGATAGTCCAGGATGTCTTCCAGGAAAGTACATTCATGAACGAGTACATCGACATCGCTGGATAATTCGACCATGGCATCGCAAGGCTCCGTATCACCGCTGAACACCGCGGAGCCGTATTCGCTGTCGATCCTGAAGGCGTAGGAAGAGCGTTCGAATCCCAACGGCTGCAGATGGACGATCTCTCGTGAGGTTACCTTGAACTTATCAGTCTCGACGATAACTCCCTCGTGGATCTCCTCCACCTCAATCGGTGGTTCCGGCTGTGGCCGGTTGGTGATATGGTCAGGTAATTGTTCTATGTAACGTTTCACGAACTCCACGTCGATATGGTGCGCCTCCAGCATTCCGTCGCACATGCGCTTCGTCCCAGTCGGCCCGAAGATCCTGATGGGGGTGGATTTACCGCAGTTCCAGGTACTGAATAACAGGTAGTTAAAATCAACGATGTGGTCCCAGTGCATGTGGGTAATGAACAAATAACCCACATCGAGCGGGTTGATGCCTGCTCTTACCAGGTTGACCGTGGCGCGCTCACCACAGTCGATAACCATCACCTCACCATCTATTACCACCGCCTGGGACGGATTACCCCGTACCGGGTCCGGAACCGCAGACCCCGCGCCAAGGAGGACAACTTTCATTCCGTTCCAGTCATTCATAGCGGCACCCCCCCGTATTTTTCGAAGTATCCTGGCCATCATACACCGTTTGATCCAGGGTGAAGGCTAAATGCTGCTATCCTTCTTCCTGTGCATAACCGATTTTGACCGGGCTGTTAACAATAGTTTGTTCGGATAATGGCAAAACTATAGAATGGCGTGCCGGAGCGCTAAAAGATTAAATAAATGAGTAAAAACGTAGAATTATTTGACCAGTGGCTGCGCACTTCCTTCGTGGAAATGAATACCGAATTGGAAGAAACTTATTTTGCGCAGGAAAACCGGCAGGCCATTGCCGGCGTCGGCGACCCCATAAAGGAAAACCTGGTTGAGGAAGGCAATAGCCATATCATCCCCCTGCTGAAGGAAGGCAATACGGACGAGGGGTTCGACAGGCAATACAACCTGCTCGGTTGCGTCGGTTTCTTCATGGCCGCGTGCCGCCGTCATGACATCACCGAACCCTCCCGGGAGACAACCTCCCCTCTGGTTGATGCGTCGGCGCTCGCTTTGCACCTGGCAACCACGCTGGGCGTGACTCCACGCTTCGCCACCAGTCACATGGCGACCTTCAATCCGGCAAAAAACGGTGTTTACCGCACGTTTACCTCGTTGAAAGATGAGTTCCTGTTCCTGGATTACAACACGTTGGGGATATTTGCCTACCAGCGCGCAGCAGATGCGTTAAGACGCATCCTGCCCATGGGAATATCCCATCCCCTGGCCGGCCATTTGTTTCAACTCGCCAAAACAGCCCTGGGGGACGTCATCAGGTTCAACGACTGCCTGTTTTCGGAACTGGACACGGATCGTTTCTTCAACTGCGTACGCCCGTATTACAAACCCTACCGTGTGGGTCCCAATGTCTATCGCGGCGCCAATGCGGGCGACTTTGCCGGCATCAACGTAATCGATCTGCTGCTGGGTTTGTGCAGCGCGGACAATCCGTCCTATTCGCAGGTGCTGGTCGACAAGTTTTTGTTCATGCTGCCTGAGGAACAGGAGTTATTGCGGGATTGCATGAGACGTAGGAGTTTCCTTGACCAGTTCCTGGACGAGATGGACGGGAACACCGACAAGGACTGGTTTCAAAACAATGTCAAAGCATACCTGGAGGTCGTCGGCCTGCACGGTAAGGGCGCAGCTTCACACCACGACAAACTGGTGAAGAAATTCATCGAAAAACCTGCTGCCGAATTACCCGAAGAAGGACTGGTCAATATAACCGCCAGCGGACCGCCCCTGCCTGTCCTGCTGGATGCGTTGGAGAAACTGCGCGACCTGCGACTGGCGGCAGACCGTACTGACATTCCCAGCCGTTACCATGACCTGGAGAAACTGAGATCCTGCCTGGCCTGAGTGACAATACTAAGGAGTAGTAAGCGTTACCAGTGTGCTGTGCACGCTGGTGCTTCCCGCCATGTCCGCTTTTTGACCGGTATGCAGTGCGTTCACATTCTTATGTTCATTTTCCTGTTTCGGCCACCGGCCCTTGTAAGACACGATAACGCCGGGTACTGATATTTCATCAATGGCCGCGGTCAGTCTCAGGCTGCCGCTGTCATTGCTCAGGGTAACCAGTGCGCCGTTTCCGACCCCCAGGCGTTCGGCATCCTGCGGATGGATGTAAACCTCGGCTTCTCCCGCGTTGCGGGCGAGCGTGGGGTCGTTGGCATAGGAGTCATTCATCCGGTAATCGGACGCCGGGGTAATCAAACGGAACTGTCTTCCATCTGCTTTCCTGTCTGTAATTGCCTGGGGTATCCGGGGCAATCCCTGACCTTCCGCAGTGGCTGAAGCCAGTTCAATCCTGCCGCTCGGTGTCGGAAACTGCAGGTCGGCCCACGGTATGATCGGTTCGGCGCTGACTGGTTGCCAGCCCCGTTGCTGAAATTCCCTGAAACCACCCTCCACGCCCATCTGATCCAGCATCGATGCAATCAGGTCCTCATCGGCTTCGAACAATTCCTGTTCCGTGTAACCCATGCCTTTTGCCAGGCGCCGGAAGATTTCCTGGTTCGGCAGGGCTTCGCCCAGGGGTTCCATTGCTTTCGATTGTACGCCGATATTATAGTGAAAGTAGCTGAAAGTCAGGTCGTCGAATTCCAGGAAGCTGGCTGCCGGCAGGATGATGTCGGCGTAATCCGCGGAGTCTGTCTGAAAACAATCGATCACTACCGTAAACAGGTCTTCCCGTTTCAAAGAATCGCGTAACCGGGTCTGGTTAGGCGCGGAAGCCACCGGATTGGTATTCCAGACCAGCAAGGAGCGGAACCGCTCCGGGTCGGACAGTTGCTCAGCAAAGTCCATGTGACTCACCGATACGGGCTCGGCAGAGGCTAACTGTGCCCCTGCCATCGCATCAAAATCCAGACCGGCAATACCCGGAGTGATGGTGACGTAGGTAAATCCCGTACCGGGTTTTCCGATATTACCGGTAAAGGCCGGCAACAGGCCCACGGCGCGCATGCAATTACCGCCGTTAAGCTGGCGCTGAAAGCCCTGCCCCAGCCACAGTAATGAAGGGCCGGCAGCGTAACACCTTGCCGCTGCTTCAATCAGCGTTGCCGGCACGCCGGTTTCCTGCTCGCCCCACTCCGGCGTACAACGATTGATTACAGGCAATAACTCCTCGCTTCCATGGGTATATTGACGGATAAAATCGTCATCGAACAAGCCCTCACGTTGCATCACGTGCAGCAGGCTGTACGCCAGGGCCGCGTCCGAGCCTGGACGAAGCTGTAAATGATAATCCGCATCCCTGGCCGTCTTCGTGCGCAACGGGTCCACCACGATCTTTTTCGTGGCGGATGCGGCAAACCAGTGTTTGTGGCTGTGCGGTCCGGAATGGGACGGGTTGGCGCCCCAGATGAGTACACAGTTAGCGTCCCTGATCGTGCGCGGGTCGAAGCCGACGTGGGATTCTCCGAATAACAGCGACAGCGCGGCGTGGCCTGCGGCGTTGCAGATGCTGTCCGGGTCAACCTCCGATGCGCCAAGTTTCAGGAAAAAACGCATCGGGAACAGCAGCGCGATCAGTGATATTGTTCCTGAATAATGGGTGTGAATGATTGACTCCGGACCGAAACCGGCAATGTCGGCTTTTAACCGGTCGGTAATCGTATTGACCGCTTCGTCCCAACTGATGCGTTCAAACTGCCCATTACCCTTTTCTCCGATGCGTTTAAGCGGATACAGAAGCCGTTCTTTCTCATCCTGCCAGACACCGTTATAGGCAATGGCGCACTTGTTGCACAAGCGGCCGCGGGAAACGGGGTGCGATTCGTCCCCCATCACCCGGCTGATGCGGCCGTCTATTTTCTCAATACTGACGCCACAGCCGTCATAACAGTCGCGAGGGCAGTTGCTCTTTATGATTTCTATGTTTGCAGACATGGATTCCTCTGGAGGGTACTTATAGCGTCACCGGTTTGGTATTATAACCTTGTAAATGATTGAATATAAACAACTCGGATATATCGGTCTATCGGCATGCGATACCACGGCCTGGCGCACCTTCGCCGGGGAATACCTGGGGATGCAGGTGGTTGACGGCAGCACGGGCGGACTGGCATTACGCATGGACGACAGACGGCAAAGAATCCTGCTCGAGCCTGCGCAGAGCGACGCTCTAGCCTTCTTGGGTCTGGAAACGGCGGGCCGGGAGGGATTGGAAGTGATTGCGGCCCGCTTCAAGGGCCTCGGACTCGATGTTCAACAGGGAAGCCCTGGGGAATGCGCACAGCGCCATGTGGAAGAGCTGATCTGGCTGCGCGACCCTGACGGCTACCGGGTCGAGTTCTATTGTAACCCGACTGATGCTGATGAACCTTTTTTACCTGCGCGTCCTATCGGCGGTTTCCGAACCGGCGAACTGGGTTTCGGACACTTGGTGCTGCAAACCCTTAATTTCAAGGAAATGGAAGAGTTCTACCTGCAAACAATCGGTTTGCGGCTCAGCGATTACACGGACGGTACGCCGTTCCGGGCTTCTTTCATGCACGTCAATCCCAGGCACCATTCCCTGGCGCTGATTGAATTCAACCGGCCGGGCATTCACCACATCATGGTCGAATACAATTTTATCGATGACGTCGGGCGTCTCTACGACATGGCGTTGAAAGATCCGGAGAGCATTGCAGTCACCCTGGGGCGCCACGCCAACGACCACGTGTTCTCGTTTTACACCTTCTCGCCGGGCGGCTTCATGATCGAAACCGGCTGGGCCGGCAGGCTTATCGACGTCGATAAGTGGGAGCCGGAATTGATTTACGGCCCCAGCATCTGGGGCCATGAACGCCACTGGCTGCCACCGGAACGGCGCGCCGCGGCGCAGGCGATACTTGAAACAGCGGCGGAGAAAGGCATACTGGAACCGACGTCGGTGACCCGGTCTCCAGCTTTCAAACTCGAAGATGTCTGATGAAGCACTGACTTAATCAGGATTTCCCTGATAATAATATTATAAAACAGTCAGTTGAAGAATAAATATAATGCAGAATATTAAACATAAAGATATTGAAGGACTCTGGAACCTGCTATCCATGGAGCAACGTTACGATGACGGCAGGGTTCTCTACCCGTTCGGCAGGGACGTCGAGGGCCGTATCTACTACGGCGCCGATAAATCCATCTTCTGCGCCATCCAGAAAAGAGGACGCATGCCGTTCAGCACCGGTAAGCAATGGACGGCGGATGAGGCGGAAAAAGCCGGCGCCTACAACGATTACCTGACCTATTGCGGACGTTACGAGCTGAATGGGGATACTGCAACCCACCATATCGAAATCAGCCTGTACCCGGACTGGATCGGCAAGCAACAGGTCAGAAAGATACAACTGGCCGACGGCCAACTCCATATCACTGCGCGCCTCGAAGACGGTACGCCGGAGGCCAGGACCTCGCTGATGATATGGGAACGAGAATCACCCGTTTGACAACAGGCCGTTAAATTCATCAATCCCAGGAACAGGTAAATGTCTTCAGTTGGCGCCGACATATCGGCAAAATCGGAAAAAGTATCCCCGTTCGGGGATTACGTAGACGCCAAACTTGGTTTTCGTAACCACTGGTACCCTACCCTGTTTTCCGATGAGTTGCCGGAGGGTGAATTCAAACCGTTTCCTATACTCGGCGACCGCCTGTTACTGGCGCGGGTAGAGGGCAAGGTACACGCTGTCCGCGACCGCTGCCTGCATCACGGCGTCGCATTTTCCAGGAAGGTCGAATGCTACAGGAAAGGGACAGTGACCTGCTGGTATCACGGTTTCACCTTCGATTTACAATCCGGCGTGCTATGCGACATCATCGCCAATCCGAAAAGCAACATGATCGGCAGGCTGCGCATCGATACCTTCCCCGTCATCGAGACCAAAGGCATCATTTTCGTATTCATGGGGGACATGGAACCGCCGTCCCTTGCCGATGACGTCCCGCCGACATTCCTGGATGATGATATCCATGTCAGGGGGCGCAGGACGGAAGTACAGGCAAACTGGCGCATCGGTTGCGAAAACGGTTTCGACAGCACCCATATCTTCATACACAAACAGTCCGTCCTGGTAAAAGGCAATGACCTGATACTGCCGCTGGGCCTGGTTCCCACCAGCAGGGATGCTTTTGAAATCGTAGACGGGGAAACCGGGCCCAAAGGGGTATACGACAAGTTATTTGAACATTGCGAGCCGGTGTTTGAAGGTAAGGTCCGGGGAGACACGGTCCTGCACGGTAATATGGGCACAACACCGGTTGCCTACAACATTTCCATCTGGTTGCCCGGGGTATTGCGGGTCACGCCCTGGCCGGGACCGACAATGACGCAGTACGAATGGTACGTGCCGATTGACGAAGAACGGCATTTTTACACCCAGACCATCGGCAAGAAGGTCGAACAGGAAAGCGACAGGGATGATTTTGACAGGGAATTTGACGGCAAATGGAATGAGATGGCGTTACAGGGCTTCAATAACGACGACATCTGGGCCAGGGAAGCGCAACAGGAATACTACCGCTACGACGAGGCATGGACCGAAGAACACCTGTACGAAGCAGACCGGAACATCAGCGTCTGGAGACAACTTGCGAGCAGGCGCAACAGGGGCATCCAGAAACGGGAGCACCTGGTCAGGATCGGCAGGCCTGTTGAGTAATGGAACCTCTGAGATTAAGTCAGAGCTTCCTGAAGAAAGCTTCGGCTTAATCAGAGTTTCTCTTTCCTGAAGGCCGCAGGCGCCATTCAGTCAGCACCCTGGAGCGTTTCCTCAGCGTTGAATACTGTTGTGCCCTCGAACACCGTCCTCAATACCCGGGTCTTACTAATCTCGGAGACCGGGATATCGAACAGGTTACGGTCGAGGACGATGAAGTCAGCAAATTTGCCCTGCTCCAGGGAGCCGCTAATTGTGTCGCGGTTCACGGCATACGCGCCGTTGAGGGTCATGGCGCGGAGCGCCGCGGGCAGGTCGATCGATTCGTCTCCGCGGTCCAGCATCCCCTCCAGCGGCGGAAACAGGTTCGGGGTCGGGGTCACGACCCAGTCGGTGCCGATGGTCAGCATGGCGCCGTGTTCATGCAGCGTGCCGAATTCCCAGGCATCCCGGGGCGGGTCGCCAAGCAGGCGGCCTAATACATGCCACATGGTGGGCGACATCTCGGCAATGGCATTGAGTTCGCCAAACCTGGGCATATCGGCAGGTGTAACCAGGTTTGTGTGTCCCAGTTCATGCCTGGCTTCCGATCCGGGGTTAGCCTTGCGCGCCATCTCGATGGCATCGAGCGCAGCGCGTGCAGACCCGTCACCGGCGACGTGCAGCTTTATCTTCAAACCCATGCGATCAAAACGCGTGACGGCGTCATTCAGCATCTCCGGCGGGAAGAGCACGCGATCGAACTCGATTGCGCCGTCCGGAAGCACGTCTGCCTGGGTGAAATAAGGCGGGGTCGGCGAACCGTCCACCCAGATCTTGATGAAATCCACGTCCACGTGTTCGGATGCATAGTCCCCGCGCCGTTCAATGAGCTGTTCCAGGCCGTCATTGTCCATCCCGCCGAACTGGGGGCTGCCCCAGATCAGGTGGGCCGCGACATGCAGGGACAATCCGCCTTCTGCATCAAGGGCAGCCAGCGTCTGCAGGGTGGGCAAGTTTGCGGAGGCTTCCTGTACCGACGTGATGCCGTATTGATTATTGATTTCCACAGCCCAGCGCAGGGCGGCCAGGTTCAGGTCTGCGGGCATGGCCGGCAGGTAAGGCTCCACCAGTTCGGTCGCGGTCTCTACCATTTCCCCGGTGAGGCTGCCTGCCTGGTCCCTGGGCAGCGCACCGCCGTACGGCGCTTCCGTATTCTCATCGATTCCGGCTGTCTCCAGCGCCCTGGTGTTTGCCAGGGCGTGGTGAAACGTCCTTTCCCGCACGAAGACCGGCCTGTCGGGAAAGACTTCGTCAAGATATGACCTGTGCGGCCTGTTATCGGGAAACTGGTCATAACTGAACAGGCCGGCCACCAGCCATTCATCTTCAGGGCGGTCTGCCGCGCACTCCCTGAGTTTCGCAAGCACGTCGTCAAGCGTTACATCCGAGGAGAATTGGCAACCATAATTCAGCTGCAGGCCGGCCCACAGCAGGTGGGTATGGGCATCGTGGATCCCGGGCATGACCATGCGTCCACCCAGGTCGATGACTTCCGTTTCGGGGCCGATATATTTTTCGACGCCTTTGTCGTCACCGACAAAAACCAGCCGCTCTCCTTCAATCGCCAGGGCCTGCGCCCAGGGCCGGGAATCATCTACGGTGTAAACCCGGCCGTTGCGGTACACGCTGTCGGCCGTATCCGAACAGGCCTGGATGACCGGCAGTAATATGGCCGCGGCCAATATGGAACGCAATACTCTATTCATGGATGCTCTCTCAATCAGTGATTTTCGTATCTTACCTGATTACCAGGTTCCTTAAGTAACAGGGAACCGCCAACCGCGATGCCAAGGTTGAGCAACAAGCCGTAAAGACCGGGATGAAACCCCCATATCTTGCCATCCGTGACAAAGTCAAACGGTCCGAATGCAAGTACCAGGGAAACTGCGAGTCCCGTGAACAGGCCCAGGACTACCGGGCCTGCCTGTAACCTGCCCCAGCGGATACCCAGCATGAACGCGGGGACCAGTTGCACAAGTATGTCGAACTTCCTGTCGATCAAACTGATCAACGTTGCCTTGTCTTTCAGCAGGATTGCCAGCCAAACGAGAAATACGATAAGCGCCCAGGAACAAAGTTTTCCGATCCCGGTTAACTCAGCCTGTGATGCGTTGCTCCGAAAGTAACTGCCGTAAACATCCTTGGTAACCATGGACGAGATAGTCAGCAAAGCCGAATCGGCCGTGGACATCATGGCGGAAATGATCGCAGCAAACAATATGACGACCAGCCAGTAGCCGAACACGGAGTCTTCCTGTATCAGACGGAAAATACGCATCAGGGCCTGGTCGGCCTGCACGCCCTCAAGTCCCGGTACATGAGCAATGGCATAAATTCCGGCGATAACGGCAATCAGCGTTGCGAAAACCTGCAGGACGGCCATGCCTGCCAGGCTATGCCGTAATGCCTTGCAGGACCTGGATGCATAGATCCGCTGTATCGCCTGCGGATACAGGGCGCCGCCCATGCCGACGAGCAGGATATAGCTCAACCACTGTCTCATGCTGTCGGCATCGGGCAACATGACTTTAGCGGATGCAGGCGAGTCCAGTATGCCGGCAGTGACAACGGACAGGGGACCGAATTTCACGACCAGGGTAGACATCAGCAATATAAAGCCGATGAACAGCACGGACCCCTGCACCGCATCAGTCCATGCCACCGCGCGCAGGCCACCCAGGGTCCCGTAGACCACCATGATCAGAGCCAGAACGATCACTCCACTCGTATAAGCAAGGCTGGAATCCCCCCCTGCCATCCCCTGCATTGCACGCCCCATGGCCATTAACTGCGCCAGGAGAAAATTGCTCAGTGAGACAATCATGACGATCGCGGCCAGGAGATTGAGCGTGCTGGACTCAAAACGGTATGAGAGATAATCAACCGGGGTTATGAAACCCTGGCGCCTCGACAATGTGCGAAGCCGCAGGGCATATACGAGGTAAAAGACGATAATGGCCAACATGAAATAGACGGAGGTGATCCAGGAAAAACCAACCCGGTAGGTCATGCCGATAAAGGCAAAGAACGTATTGCCGCTGTATTGTGTCGCATACAGCGTCAGTAACAGGACGAGAGTACCGAACCCGGACCCGGCCAGGTAAAAGTCATTGAGGGTGTTCTCGGTACGGGAACGGTACCCATACCAGCCGAACAACAGCAGTGACCCGATGTAGATGATGATGACCGCCCAGGCGCCGGCGCCAAACGGAAGCAGATCAAACATCAAGTCTCATCATCCGAAAATTCAACCAGGTACAACCACGCGGTAAACAATGCGATGATAAATGCGACGACCAGGGAGATTAAGGCCCATAACGGAAATCCGAACGCCAGTATTGTGAGATCCGGAGGCAGATACCAGGGAATGCCGAGAGCAACCAGCAGCATGTAAACAACCGGTATCAGGTACCGTTTGTTCTGCAAAGGGCTACGATTTTTCAAAGGATTGGTGGAGTTCCCGGCATTCAACAGCGCTATTACTGTCAGATTACATCCATCGTGTGGGGTGATGGCGGCATGGGCGATGGAAAATTTATCACGGCTTCCCGAATGGAAGGCCGGTTATATACCCGGTCTGTGTATTCCCGCACCCGCGCAAGGTCATTCCACAGGTAAGCCAATCCCAGCCAATGCAATCGATAAAGACTGACTCCCCATACCACGTCTGCCATGGTGAAATCAGACCCGCAAACCCATGGCCCAGGCGTCGATGCGAGCTGCCGGTCAAGGTTATCAATGATGTCTTTCATCTCCGCCCTGACTGCATGTTGGACATTGTCATCCCGCGCCAATTGCTTTCCGGCCAGTTCCTTGGCGATTTTGCTCCGGTATGCCGCAACCAGGTCCGCGTCGGCGGAATTCTGCTTTATCAATGCCTCCAGCGCCTCTACTTTCAAATCATAGACATCACTCATCACGTGTTTGATAAAATCGGGGCGCCGGTCATCATCCGGGTGGAAACCGTACAGCACAGCAGGATGCGGCGTGCGGTCGACAATGGCAACCTGTTCACTTACCGCCCGGGATGCTGCTTCATCTTCAGGCATCAATGGGATACTTTCACTGATTTCCCTGTCCAGGTGTGCGCAGATCCGTTTCGAATCAGCTACCACTACAGGCAATTCATGGTCAACCAGGGTCGGTACCACACAAGGATCAAACCCCTCGCTGTCAACAGATGAACGTCCAGTATGTTTATCGGCGTAATTCTTATTCAGCGCCTTGCCGCCATGCATGCGCAAACGTACGTAACCCGGCCGGTAGTTCTCTGCCGGGGTCAATCCCTCGGAATAAATGCCCTTGCTGTTCAGGATAACCATCTCGTGGGACAGGTATGCCGCTCCTTTTTCCGCCAGCACTGCGCGGACCTTCTGCGAACAGATGGAAAGCCCGGCATGGTAGAGTTCAAAGCGCGGGGGGCGGCTGTCGCCGCCTTGCACGAGCCGGTTACGTTCAGGGTCTGCCAACTCCTTGTTGGCTGCCTCGACAAGCGATGCAACTGCCTGATTGGTTATCGTATTCATAATTTTTCTATTATGCCATGTCATTTGCCAGGTTAAACGGCGACGGGAACAGACCGTCCGGGTCGTAACGGTCACGAACCAGGGGTGTAGCAGCGCTGCCTATTGTGTGCTCATAAATTTTTCCGCAAGTCACCTGATTACATCAGGATAGAATAATTGCTCACCACCTATC
>JAJDUB010000050.1 GCA_022826885.1 Gammaproteobacteria bacterium | reverse complement strand
CTCCGCGGTGGGCGGGCGGTCGATGATCCGCTGCGGGATGATCTCCCCGTCCCGGTTGCGCCAGCGGGACAGTTCGTACACCAGTATCTTCGGCACGTCCTTGAGCGGGGCGAACCCGCCTGCCATGTCCCCGTACAGGGTTGCGTAACCCACCGCCATCTCGCTCTTGTTGCCGGTGGTCAATACCAGTTTGCCGGTCTTGTTGGAAACCGCCATAAGCAGCAGGCCGCGGCAGCGGGCCTGGATGTTTTCTTCCGTTGTATCTACGGGGAGATCCTTGAAAATCGGCTCCAGAATTTCCGTAAAGGCTGAGAACGGTTTCTCGATGCTGACGATATGGCAGGCGACGCCCAGGCGCTCAGCCATTTCCCGCGCGTCCTCGACGCTCATGTCCGCGGTGTAGCGTGACGGCATGAGCAGTACTTCCACGTTCTCCGGGCCGAGCGCGTCCACGGCGACGGCCAGGGTCAGCGCCGAGTCGATGCCTCCCGAGAGGCCAATGACCGCGCCCTTGAAGCCGTTTTTCGATACGTAATCCTTAACGCCGAGCGCCAGCGCCCGGTACACGCTTTCGTTGAAACCCAGGGGAGGGGGTTGCGGCGATCCGGCTTCCAGGACCAGGCGGCCGTGCGGCCGTTCCAGGTCCACCAGGTACAGGCCCTGTTCGAACTGCGGCGCCCCGAAGACGAATTCCCCGTTACCGTCCACGACCAGGGAGCCGCCGTCGAATACCAGTTCATCCTGGCCGCCGACCAGGTTGACGTAAATTATGGCGATATTATGGTCCGCGGCGCGCCTGCGCAGCAGTTCCTCGCGCACGGCGGCCTTGTCGGTGTGGTAAGGCGAGGCGTTGATATTGATCAGCAATTCCGCCCCTGCCTGCGCCGCTTCCCGCGCGTGGTCTTCGGCCCACAGGTCCTCACACACGCTCAGCGCGACCTTGAAGTCAGGCGTTTCAACCAGGTTCAGGTCCGTTCCCTCGGTAAAATAGCGCTTTTCGTCGAATACCCCGTAATTGGGCAGGTTCCTTTTGTGGTAGGTGGTGACGACCTTCCCGTCCCGGACCAGGCTGCAGGCGTTATACAGGCACTCTCCGGCTGCCAGCGGGTAGCCGAGGATCACGTCTATGCCCCACGTTGCGCGTAGTACCCGCTGCAGGGCCTGTTCCACCTGCACGTGGAAATGGGGGCGCAGCAACAGGTCCTCCGGCGGGTAGCCGGTCAGGGCCAGTTCCGGGAATATAACGGTATCTGCGCCGGCGCTGTCCCTGGCCCGGTCTATGTATTCAAGGACCAGTTCCGTGTTGCCGTCTATATCTCCGACGCATACATCAACCTGTGCGATAGCGACACGCTTCATAATATTTGCTGTGTGATATCAGGGGTCAGAGTAAAAAGTCATGTAAGCCGTTTATCAAAATCCAGGGGTCAGAGTAAAAATTCTGCGAATTTCTTACTCTGACCCCAAGCATACTGTTCACTTTAACCTTGCCGCGATGGCCTCTCCCAGCGCGGCCGGCGACCTGACGGTCGTGACGCCTGCGGCATCGAGCGCGGAGAACTTGTCCCCGGCCGCGCCCTTGCCGCCCGAGATGATCGCGCCGGCATGGCCCATGCGTCTCCCCGGCGGCGCGGTGACGCCGGCGATGTAACCGACTACTGGTTTGCTGACGTGTTGTCCGATAAATTCCGCGGCTTCCTCTTCGGCACTGCCGCCTATCTCGCCGACCATGATGATGCCGGTGGTGGCGGGGTCCTGCTCGAACAGGGCCAGACAGTCAATGAAATTCATGCCCTGCACCGGGTCGCCGCCGATGCCGATGCAGGTGCTCTGGCCCAGGCCGGCCAGCGTCGTCTGGTGCACCGCTTCGTATGTCAGCGTGCCCGAGCGGGAAACGATGCCGATGCAACCGGGCTGGTGGATATGGCCCGGCATGATGCCTATCTTGCATTCTCCCGGCGTGATGATGCCGGGGCAGTTGGGACCGATCAGCCTCACGTCCGGGCACAGGTCGATGCTGGCGCGGGCCCTGACCATGTCGATAATCGGGATGCCTTCGGTGATGCAGATGATGGTTTTTATCCCCGCCTGTGCGGCTTCGGTAACGGCCTCCGCCGCAAATGCCGCCGGGACCATGATCATGCTGGCGTCCGCCGCGGTCTCAGCGACCGCTTCCTCAACGGTATCGAACACGGGCCGGTCCAGGTGGGTCTGCCCTCCCCGGCCCGGGGTGACGCCGCCGGCCACCTGCGTGCCGTATTCGATTGCCTGCTCGGCGTGGAACGTGCCCTGGCGCCCGGTGAAGCCCTGGACGATCACTCTTGTATTGCTGTCTACCAGGACCGCCATCAGTTCTCTCCCCGGCTTACCGTGACCACCTTGTCCGCGGCGTCGCTCAGTCCGTCAGCCGAAATGATCTTCAGACCGCTTTCATTGAGCAGCGCCTTGCCTTCATCGACACGGGTGCCTTCCAGCCGCACCACTACGGGAATATCCAGCCCGGTTTCCCTGACCGCGCTGATGATGCCTTCCGCGATCAGGTCGCAGCGTACAATGCCGCCGAAGATATTGACCAGGATCGCCTTCACCTTGGCGTCGGACATGATCAGTTTGAAGGCTTCGGCAACGCGTTCCGTCGTCGCGCCGCCGCCCACGTCCAGGAAATTGGCGGGTTCGCCGCCGTGCAGTTTTATGATGTCCATGGTCGCCATGGCCAGGCCCGCGCCGTTGACCATGCACGCGATATCACCGTCCAGCGCGACGTAATTCAGGTCGTACACCTTGGCCCTGTTCTCCCTGGCGTCTTCCTGGCTGGGGTCGCGCCAGCTTTCCAGCACCGCCTGGCGGTACAGGGCGTTGTCATCGACGCTTACCTTGGCGTCCAGGGCCTCCAGGTCCCCGTCCCGGGTGATGACGAGGGGGTTTATTTCGACCAGGCTCAGGTCCTTGTCGACAAACAGCCGGTACAGGCCCGACAGGATTTCAGCCAGCTGTTTGCCCTGGGAACCGTTCAGGCCCAGGGAGATGGCGAGGGCGCGGCACTGGTACTGCTGCAGGCCCATTACCGGGTCGACGGCAAACGTGAAAATCTTCTCCGGCTGGGTGGCCGCCACCTCTTCGATGTCCACTCCGCCGGCCGCGGAAGCCATCACCGCAATGCGGCGCTCACTCCTGTCCACCAGCATGCCCAGGTACAGTTCGTCGGCAATATCCGACAAGGCTGAAACCAGCACGCAGTTCACCGGTTTGCCTTCGGCCCCGGACTGTTTCGTGACCAGGACGGCGCCCAGCAGGTTCTTCACGTAGTCCTCCAGTTCGTCCTTGCCGTTGACCAGCCTGACGCCGCCGGCCTTGCCGCGCCCCCCGGCATGGACCTGGGCCTTTACCACCCAACTGCTGCCGCCCAGTTCCGCGGCGGCGCCCAGCGCGTCCTTGACGGAATGGGCGGGTTTTCCTTCAGGCACGGGGATGCCGTACTCCGAAAAAAGAATTTTTGCCTGGTACTCATGCAGGTTCATTTCCTGTATTCTCCTGTTGACGTTGTCAGTGTATGACGGGCTGGTTCGGAATTGTAAAAAATGTTACGCCTGTTGATTATCATCCTGCTGCTGGTGCTGCTGTTCGCCCTGATCAAGCGGTTCCTGCCGGGGAAGTCGCCCCCGCAGGACGAGCCGCGCATCGCTAAAATAGTTCGCTGCGATTATTGCCAAATCTACATCCCGCATACTTCTGCGATAAAACATGCCGAGCGTTACTATTGCTGTGATGAACACAAATTGATGGGGTCAGACAGCGGGGCATAGTCTATCACTGGTTACGGATTATCTCCATCAGCAAGTCATGGATCGCGGGGTTGCCCGCCACGATGTTGCCGGACTCCAGGCGGACTTCGCCGCTGTCCATGTCGCTGGCATAGCCGCCCGCTTCCCTGATCAGCAGGGCGCCGGCGGCGATGTCCCACAATTCCAGGCCGTATTCCCAGAATCCGTCCAGGCGGCCGGCGGCGACGTAGGCAAGGTCCAGGGATGCCGAGCCCGGTCGTCTTATGCCGGCTGTGACTTTGGTCAATTGCCTGAATGTATCGAGGTAGGTATCGAGACGGTCCAGCGACCGGAACGGGAACCCGGTGCCGATCAGCGCGCCTTCGAGTGTTTCCCGGCGGGAAACGCGCATGCGCCGGTCATCCAGCCAGGCGCCCTCACCCCGGCTGGCGGTGAACAGCTCCTGGCGTAGCGGGTCGTAAATGATGCCCTGGTCGAGGACGCCCTTGTGTTCCAGCGCGACCGAGACCGCGAACTGGGGAAAGCCGTGCAGGTAATTCGTGGTGCCGTCGAGGGGGTCGATGATCCAGCGGTATTCGCTGTCTCCCTGCGCGCCGCTTTCCTCGGCCAGGATGGCATGGTCGGGGTAAGCCTTGTGCAGGACATCGATGATGATGGCCTCGGCGCGCCGGTCAACTTCACTGACAAAATCGTTACGGCTTTTTTCGGCGACTTCGATGCCTTGCATGCGGTCCATGCACTGGATGATAAAATCACCTGCGGAACGGACCGCGCGGATTCCCATGTTCAACATCGGGTGCATTTTTTTCTCCTGCGGTTGTAAACTCCCGGTTCAGGGAATCGGTAAAGGAGGCACATTATATGCCGGAAAAGGTAAAAATTGTCCTGGTAAATACGACACACCCCGGAAATATCGGCGCTGCGGCCAGGGCCATGAAAACCATGGGCCTGGATCAACTGGCGCTGGTGGCCCCGCGGCACTTTCCCAGCGCGGAGTGCACGGCCAGGGCCGCGGGCGCGGACGACATTCTTGCCCGCGCCGCGGTGTTCCCGAGTGTTGAAGAAGCGGTCGCTGACTGCGGGCTGGTGTTCGGCACCAGCGCCCGCACCAGGAGCATCGCCTGGCCGGAAGTTACGCCCGAAACCGCAGCAACGCAGATTGCCGGCGCGGCCGGCGGCGGCGCGGCAGTCCTGTTCGGACGCGAGAGTTCCGGCCTGTCCAACGAGGAGCTGGAAATCTGCCATGCCATGATCCGCATACCCACCAATGCGGAGTTCGCCTCGCTGAATATCGCTTCCGCGGTGCAGATCATCTGTTATGAAATCAGCAAGCAATACCTTGCCCGGGAGACCGGTAGTGGGGACGCTGAATCCCCGGCCACGACCGGGGAGATGGAACACCTGTACGAGCATTTTGAACAGACACTGATCGACATCGGTTACCTCGACCCGGAGAAACCGCGCCGCCTGATGCGGCGCATACGGCGCCTGTTCAACCGCGCCCGGCTGGACAGTAATGAATATAACATCCTGCGGGGGATACTGACGGCCATCAGTAAAGATGGTGGGAAGAGGGAATTGCCGTAGGCGCCCCTCCCCGTCATTCCGGCAAAAGCCGGAATCCAGTGAGACAAAGAGTCGCCTTCGGCGACACGATATTATACTGGATGCCGGGTCAAGCCCGGCATGACCCCCTGAATTTTGCCGAATTAACTATTAGCCATTACAATAAGCAAAACCTGGAGGAGAAGTTGAAGATGTCGAACATGGGCATACGGGATGCCAGGCGGCCTGCGGCCGATGCGTTGCTGCAGGATATCGCTGATTACGTACTGGGCGGGGCGGCCGCCAGTGAGGAAGCGCGCAGCACCGCGTTCTACTGCCTGCTGGATACGCTGGCCTGCGGCATGCTGGCGCTGAAGTTCCCGGCCTGCACCAGGCTGCTGGGGCCGGTGGTGCCGGGGGCGGAAATGCCGGACGGGGCGCGGGTGCCGGGCACGAACTACCGGCTGGAACCGGTGCAGGCGGCGTTCAACATCGGCGCCATGGTGCGCTGGCTGGACTTCAACGACACCTGGCTGGCCGCCGAATGGGGCCATCCGTCCGATAACCTGGGCGGCATTCTTGCCGCCGCCGACTATCTCAGCCGGAAGAATGCCGCTGCCGGGCAACAACCGCTGACCGTAGCGGACCTCCTTGACGCCATGATCCGCGCCCATGAGATCCAGGGCGTGCTGGCCCTGAAAAACAGTTTCAACGGCGTGGGCCTGGACCACGTCCTGCTGGTTCGGATCGCCAGCAGCGCGGTGGCGACGGCAATGCTGGGCGGCAACCGCGAACAGGTCGTCAACGCCGTGTCCAATGCCTGGATCGACGGCGGCGCGTTGCGCACCTACCGCCATGCTCCCAATACAGGTTCAAGGAAAAGCTGGGCGGCGGGCGATGCTACCAGCCGCGCCGTGCGCCATGCCCTGATCGCGCTGACCGGCGAGATGGGTTATCCGTCCGCGCTGAGCGCGGAGCACTGGGGCTTCCAGGACGTGCTGTTCGGCGGCAACGAAGTTGTCGCGGAACGCCCCTTCGGCTGTTACGTCATGGAAAACGTGCTGTTCAAGATTTCCTTTCCGGCTGAGTTCCATGCCCAGACCGCGGTGGAAGCGGCGCTGGCCCTGCATGCACAGGTGAAGGACCGGCTCGATGAGATTGACAAGGTGGTCATGGAAACCCAGGAGGCCGGAGCGCGCATCATCGACAAGACCGGTCCCCTGGATAACCCGGCGGACCGTGACCACTGCATCCAGTACATGACTGCCGTCCCCCTGATTTTCGGACGCCTGCGCGCCGAGGATTACGAGGATGACGTCGCTGCCGACCCCCGTATCGACGCGCTCAGGGAGCGCATGCAGGTAACGGAAAACCGGCAGTTCACCGTTGACTATCACGACCCGGACAAGCGCGCCATAGGCAACTCGGTGCAGGTCCTGTTCCGGGACGGCTCCGCAACGGAGAAGGTCACGGTCGAATATCCCGTCGGCCACCGGCGCCGGCGCAGCGAGGGCATCCCCCTGTTACTGGAAAAATTCAACAACGCGGTTGCCGGGCATTTCTCCGCGGCCCGGAAAGACGCCATCCTCGCAGCCTGCGCCGACCGGCAGGCGCTGGAGGAGATGCCCGTCAACAACTTTACCGACCTGTGGGCCGGCGAGGGCCGGGACTCTTGACCGGCAGGCAGGACAGCGTAAAGCGCACCTACTATTTTGGCAGCCAGATGTCCGAGGGTGGCCGGAACGACAAAAACCTGCTCGGCGGCAAGGGCGCCAACCTGGCTGAAATGACCAGCATCGGCCTCCCCGTCCCGCCCGGGTTCACCATTACCACCACGACCTGCGCCGAGTATTACCAGAACGGGGGCAAACTCCCGAAGGGTCTGCAGGGCAGTATCAAACTGAACATGACCCGGCTGGAGAAGGAAACCGGCAAGCGCTTCGGCCACGATGACAACCCGTTGCTGGTCTCCGTCAGGAGCGGCGGCGCGGTCAGCATGCCGGGCATGCTGGATACGATCCTGAACCTGGGCCTGACGGACCGGTCCGTGGCCGGCCTCGGCCGGCAGACGGGCAACCGGCGCTTCGCGCTGGACGCCTACCGGCGCCTGATCAACATGTTCGGCAACGTGGTCATGGGCGTAGAGCATGACCATTTCGAGGCCGTATTCACACGCATCAAGCAGCAGTACGGCGTGACCGAGGATGCCGACCTCAACGAGGAGGGCCTGGAAAAGCTGATCTCAGCATACAAGAAGGTCTATAAACAACACAGCGGCGAGACCTTCCCCCAGGCGCCCCATGAACAGCTCGAAAAGGCCGTCGAGGCCGTGTTCCGGAGCTGGAACACGCCGCGGGCGCAGACCTACCGCAAGATCAACAACATCCGCGGGCTGATCGGCACCGCCGCGAATATCCAGTCCATGGTTTTCGGCAACATGGGCAACGATTCAGGCACGGGCGTCGCGTTCACCCGCGACCCCACTGCCGGAAAAAACGAGATTTACGGGGAATTCCTGATCAATGCCCAGGGTGAGGACGTGGTTGCAGGCATACGCACGCCGCAACCGGTCGCCATGATGAAAAAATGGCGCCCGGAGATATATGAGCAACTGCTGCGGGTAAAACAGATACTCGAGTCCCACTACAAGGATATGCAGGACATTGAGTTCACCATCGAAAAAAGCGTGTTGTACATATTACAGACCCGCACCGGAAAACGCACCGGCGCGGCGGCGATAAAGATTGCGGTGGACATGGTCAGGGAGAAACTGATCAACCGGAAAGACGCCCTGTTGCGCGTGCCGGCCAATGACCTGAACCAGGTATTGCTGCCCTCCTTCGACCACAAGGCAAAACGGGAAGTGCTGACCAGGGGACTGCCGGCATCGCCCGGGGCCGCATCGGGTTACCCCGTTTTCACGGCCGACGAAGCGGTGGAAAAGAGTGAGAGCGGACTGCCGGTAATACTCGTGCGGCGGGAAACCAGCCCCGAGGATATTCACGGGATGCATGCCGCGGAAGCCATCTTGACTTCCACGGGCGGCTCCACCAGCCACGCCGCGGTCGTGGCGCGGGGCTGGGGAAAATGCTGCGTTACCGGCGCCAGCGAACTGATTATCGACAACAAGCGCAAAACCCTGACCGTCAGGGACAGGATAATCGGCCCCGATGAGGTGATCAGCATCGACGGCAGCAATGGTGAGGTAATGCTGGGCGACGTGCCCAAGCAGCCGCCGGTGTTCTCATCCGAATTCAGGACGCTTATGTCATGGGCCGACGAGACGCGCAAACTGGTGATACGCACCAATGCCGATACCCCCATGGACGCGGCCACTGCGCTGGAGTTCGGCGCCGAAGGGATAGGACTTTGCCGAACCGAACACATGTTCTTCGGCGAGAATCGCATTGCCGCCATGCGTGAAATGATCCTCGCCGAAAACGAGACCGCGCGGCGCGCGGCGCTGAAAAAGCTGCTGCCGTTCCAGCGCCGGGACTTCGAGGGTATCTTCAGCACCATGCGCGGCCTGCCGGTCACGATACGGTTGCTGGACCCGCCGCTGCATGAATTCCTCCCGGAAGAAGAAAAACAGCAGCGCCGGCTCGCCCGGGCCATGAAGGTAAGCGTCGCCAAGGTCATCCGCCGGGTCAACCAGTTGCACGAGGTCAATCCCATGCTGGGGCACAGGGGGTGCCGGTTGACGGTGACCTACCCGGAAATACTGGAAATGCAGATAACAGCCATCGTCGAGGCTACCATCAACTGCAGGAGGAAACGCATCAACGCGCAACCGGAGATCATGATCCCGCTGGTCGGGCTGGAAAGCGAATTATCCATGCTCAGGGAAAAAGTGGAGCAGGTTATCAGCGAAGTGATACACAGGAAAAAGTTTACCGGCAAACTGGATATCCCCATAGGCACCATGATCGAGGTTCCCAGGGCCGCCATTACCGCTGACGACATTGCCGTGCACGCCGACTTCTTCAGTTTCGGCACCAATGACCTGACCCAGATGACCCTGGGCTACAGCAGGGATGATATCGGCAGTTTCATGCCCGAATACCTGGAGAAAAATCTGCTGGAGGAAAACCCGTTCCAGAGCATGGACGTCACAGGTGTCGGCCAACTGGTCGAACAGGCGGTGCACCGCGGCAGGTCGGTAAAACGGGAATTGAAATGCGGCATCTGCGGCGAGCACGGAGGCGATCCGGAATCGATCAACTTCTTCCAGTCGGTGCAACTGGACTATATTTCCTGCTCGCCGTTCCGCGTCCCCATCGCGCGCCTGGCCGCGGCCCAGGCCGCGCTGAGGAATCAACTGGAGTTGTTCAGTTAAAGTGTGTCGCCTCCGGCGACGGTTTAAGCGACTGGATTCCCGCCTGCGCGGGAATGACGGGAAGTGTGTGTTTGAGCGGGTGATGGGAATCGAACCCACGTTCTCAGCTTGGGAAGCTGATGTTCTGCCATTGAACTACACCCGCAAGATTTGGTGTCGTTAGCATCATACCACCATATCGTCATCCTCGCGAAAGGGTCGTCCTGCGAACGACACAGTATTTCACTGGATGCCGGGTCAAGCCCGGCATGACGAATAACAGGGTCATTCCGGCGAATGCCGGAATCCAGTGAAACACATTGTCCCGAAGGGACACACTATCTTGTATAATAGCGCCCATGAATTTACTCGTAAATGGTGAACAGACGTCCCTGACAAACGTGGCGACGGTGTCCGACCTGATCGCCGCGCTGGAAATCGGGAGCAACGTCGCGGTGGAGATCAACAGGGAGATCGTTTCGCGCAGCGCCTTTGACCAGCGCCGGCTTGCGGACGGCGACGAAATAGAAATAGTCACCGCTATAGGAGGTGGCTGAAATTGAATGCCTCTGTTCTCCCCGTAGCTGAAAAACCGGACGAAGACACTTTAATTATCGCCGGCAAGGTTTATTCTTCCCGCCTGCTGGTCGGCACGGGTAAATACAGGGACCTGGAAGAAACCGGCAGGGCCATCGAGGCCAGCGGGGCGGAAATCGTCACCGTGGCGATCCGCCGCACCAATATCGGCCAGACAAAAGACGAACCCAACCTGCTCGACTACGTCAGCCCCGACCGGTACACCATCCTGCCCAACACCGCAGGCTGCTTCGACGCCGATTCGGCGCTGCGCACCTGCCGCCTGGCCCGCGAACTGCTGGGCGGCCATGACCTGGTGAAGCTGGAAGTGCTGGGCGACAAAAAGACCCTGTTCCCGGATATCCCGGCAACCCTGGAGGCGGCGGAGATACTCGTCAGTGAGGGCTTCAAGGTCATGGTGTACACCAATGACGACCCGATCATGGCGCTGCGCTTCGAGGAAATGGGCTGTATCGCGGTGATGCCGCTGGCTGCACCCATCGGCTCCGGGCTGGGGATACGCAATCCTTACAACATCAGGACCATCGTCGAGAACGCCGGCGTGCCGATCCTGGTGGACGCCGGGGTCGGCACCGCCTCGGACGCGGCAATAGCCATGGAACTCGGCTGTGACGGCGTGCTGATGAACACGGCCATAGCGGAGGCGAAAAACCCGGTCCTGATGGCGTCGGCAATGAACAAGGCCGTGGAGGCAGGCCGGGAGGCTTACCTGGCGGGGCGCATGCCCAGGCGGGCTTACGCCAGCGCGTCATCGCCCATTGACGGTACTTTCTTCAGTTGACCCGGACCGGTGCAAGGGAACTGTAAGCAGTGGCCGGAAAACGATCAGTTAAATCCTACGTACTGAGACAGGGGCGGCTCACCAGGGCGCAGGCCCGCGCCATCGACAGGCACTGGGGTGATTTCGGCGTCGACTACCGGGATGAGACCCTGGACCTCGACGAGTTGTTCGGGCGGGATGCGCCCCGGGTACTGGATATCGGCACGGGCATGGGCGAGACGATCCTCGAACTGGCAAGGGAGAATCCCGAAAATGACTACCTGGCCGTCGAAGTGCACCGTCCCGGCATCGGACGCCTGTTGTACGGCATCGCCGAGCACGGACTCGGCAATATCCGGGTCATCAACCATGACGCCGTCGACGTCGTCAACCGGCAGTTACCGGAAGAGTCCCTGACCTCGGTCCATATCCATTTCCCGGACCCCTGGCCCAAGAAACGCCACCATAAACGGCGCCTGACGCAACCCGGATTCATCAACAGGATGACAGCGCTGATGAAATCCGAGGGGCAGTTATACCTTGCCACCGATTCACCCGGCCTGGCTGAATACATGCTCGCCGTATGCGACGCCGAACCCGGCCTGATTAACCAGGCGGGCCGCGGCAACTTCTCCCCCCGGCCCTTGTGGCGGCCGCTGACGAAGTTCGAACAACGGGCGCTGGATTTGGGCCACCGGGTGTGGGAACTTATTTATTGCCGGACCATCTGATACAATAAAGCGCCATTGCCGATATGTCAGATTTAGCCCAAGCCGCTACAGAGATTGCAAGGGAAGCAGCGGAGAAAATCATGGAAGTCTACGAGACGGACTTTGAGGTCCGGAACAAGACCGATCGCACCCCGCTTACCAGGGCGGACATGTCCTCTCACGAGATAATTTGCAGCAGACTCGCAGGGCTGACCCCTGACATACCGGTGCTGTCGGAAGAATCCGCGGATATCCCCTATTCGACGAGAAAAAACTGGGATCAATACTGGCTGGTTGACCCCCTGGACGGCACCCGCGAGTTCATCAAACGCAACGGCGAGTTCACCGTGAATATCGCCTTGATCCGGGACAATTATCCCATCCTGGGCGTGATTTACGCGCCGGTCATGGATCTCTGTTATTACGCCGCCGAAAACGAGGGCGCGTACAAGCAGGGCAACGGCGAAGCAGACCTCAGACTCAGGTCGAAGACAAGCAAAGCCGACGACCTGGTCGTCGCCGGCAGCCGCTCCCACGGCAACGAACGGCAGCAGGCGTTCTTGAGAAAAATGGGCAGCAGGGTCGAAACCCTGGCAATCGGCAGCTCCCTGAAATTCTGCCTGGTAGCCGAAGGGGTCGCCGACATCTACGCGCGCTACGGGCCTACCTCGGAGTGGGACAGCGCCGCCGGCCAGTGCATCGTAGAGGAAGCGGGCGGCAGGGTAACGGACACCGGATTTAACCGCCTGCGTTACAATTCGAAGGAATCCCTGATCAACCCTGATTTCCTGGTTTTTGCCGACCCTGCTTTCGAGTGGAAACGCCGTTTGTGACACGTGCGCCGTTCGCGCCGGGAAAACCGGCGAATTCAGGTCTATACTTTAAACTCGACCGAAATTCCTCGAGGGGGACATACCGATGAGCACAAATCATGGCCGTTGTGATTGCGGGGATATTGAATATGAATTTGACGACGAGCCCGTCAATACCGTTTTCTGTTATTGCAGGACCTGCCAGTTACACACGAATTCCGACAAGTGGTTCGGCGTGTGGGTGCCGTTCGACAGATTCAGGTTAGTAAAAGGTACCCCGTCAAGCTTCATGGCGCTTGGTGATTCAGGGAGTGAGACACACCGCCTGTTCTGCGGCAATTGCTCGACGGTCCTGGGACTCAAGTGTGACGGGTTTGACCTGTATTCGCTGGCGGCAAGCACCATTGAAGGCGGAGACAGGCTGAGACCGAAAATGCTTATCTACACCAAATTCGCTCCCGCCTGGACAATATTCCCGGAAGGCTTGCCGAAATACGATATCCTTCCTCCGGGGTAATTCGCACGAATACAGGCTCTATCTGCCTCAGCGCCACAGCATTTCTATAATGGTGATTTCGTTATCACCAGTGTTTGCATGGCTGTGTGTCTCCCCGCCCGCCTGCCAGAGAAAATCACCGGCCTCGACATACCGTATATATCCATTGCCGTCCGATAGTTCTCCGGCAGAAAGGTAAACCTTCGTATAGGGAAGATGATGCGTATGGACTCCTGTTTTCTCACCCGGCAGCAACTGGATCCGGTAGACACTGGCATGGGGTTTTTCCATCAGCATAGTCATTCCAGCAGTATCGCCTCCCAGTGCTGTCGCGCCGTCCGATCTATCGCCCCTGACGCCGATGCCGATAACATGGAAAGGTGTTGTTCCGATGTTTCCCACGCGATGGACGTGAGGCAGGCCGTGGTTATCGGAACTGAACCTGATATCACCGGTTTTAACGTCCGCCTCCCTTCTTTCCCCACCCAGGGGTTCCGCCCATACTTTCGTCCCCACGATCGTGACGTAAAGCAGGTCGAGCCTGTGTTCATGGTAGAGGCTCACATAACCCGGTGGTAAGAAAACATTCAGGATCATGGCACGGTCATTTTCAAATACCAGTTTGTGCCGCGGTTCCTCATACACGGGCACCCAGTCTTCTGCATATAGAGCGAAGCTACACAGTGACAGGACGAGACTGCCAAAGTATTTACGGAACATAAACGGCCCTCCAGGTCTGGTCGGGATCGTCGGCGGCAGGTCATTATGAGTCCCGCCCCGGCGTTCGATCAGGAAATGCGTCTGTGAACGGATGGAAATCCCTACATATCTTTCCAGTCACCTATCTTTTCAAACGCAGCAGCAGCTCTTAAAACGGTGGCTTCGTCAAAACGCCGTCCCACCAGCATCATGCCCACCGGCAAACCATCGACCATGCCGCAGGGCACATTCATGGCCGGATGATGGGTGACATCTGTCGGGCAGGTGTTGCCCAGCATCTCGAAAGCCCTGCCGACGTACTCGAGCGGCGCGGCATCGGTCGACCCAAGCGGTTGCGCACGCATGGCGGTGGTCGGCATGACAATGAGATCGACATCAGCCAGCGCCTCATCGTATCTGGCGCGTAGTACATTCCCCAGGTTCTGGGCTTTTGCATAGTAGACGCCGGGTTGCTGTCTCAGTATATATTCACCGGCCAGCATAACCAGTTTCGTGGTTTTGGATAATTCATCCACCCTCGCACGCCATTGCCTGCCGTAATACTCCGCCAGGCTCGACAGGTAGTGGCCGTTCCAGGTGGTGCCCTGCGATCCGGCTTTCATCATCAGGGTGGCGCCCTCAAAACCGATGCCGTTCCAGATATGCGGGCCATCCAGGTGCATGGGGATGGATATCTCTTTT
>JAJDUB010000076.1 GCA_022826885.1 Gammaproteobacteria bacterium | reverse complement strand
CCTGCTGTCCAGCAAGGTGGACGAGACGCCAACAGTGCTTGACCCGGAATTCAGGGTTGAGGGCGATCTGCCGCAAGCGCCGGAGATCAGTTTCAATTTCCTCGGCCGGCATACCTGGCAGGTGGCCGGCGGCTCCATGGCAGTACAGCTTGACGGGTTCATCTACGGCGATCATTATCTTTACAGCGCCAAGAATGAGGCAAATCACGAAGACGGCTACGGTGTCCTCAATGCCAGCATCTCGTATACCACGGCTGACGAGAAGTGGAAGGTGACGGCCTGGGGCAAGAACCTGACCGATTCCGAATACCGTATCTACCTGGTGGACATTGCTCTGGCCGGGTTCCTGGAAGAAATTTACGGCCCGCCGCAGTGGTTCGGCGGAACCGTTTCCTACAGTTTCTGATTACGCGAATAAAAAACTGCCCCTCATGCAAGCAACGGTCTGCGCTGATTCATGAGGGGCAGTGACTCCTTTCCCTTGTCTTTCCGGCTGACAACACGCCTGTTGTCGTTGTGCGCCGCGTGCCTGCTGGCCGCCTGTTCCGCGGAGCGGGCCGAGCGCCCCAACTTTCTGGTCATCCTGGCGGACGACATGGGGTATTCGGACATCGGCGTGATGGGCAGCGAGATACGCACGCCCAATATCGACCGACTCGCGGAACGGGGCATGCTCATGACCCATTTCCGGGTGCACATGATGTGCTCGCCCACCCGCGCCATGCTGCTCACGGGCGCGGACAGCCATCCTGCCGGTTACGGTACCATGGCCGGGGAGTTCACGCCTGCGATCCGCGGGCAGGCGGGCTATGAAACCTACCTCACCGACCGGGTAACGACCATCGCCAACGTGCTCCGCGACGGCGGCTACCACACCTACATTGCGGGCAAGTGGGACATGGGCGGGCACGGCAACCCGGCGCTGTGGCCCGACAAGCGGGGTTTTGAGGAGTCCTACGTGCTGGTGGAGGGCAGTGGTTCCCATTACAACAACTCACCCTCGCTGCTGGAACTCGCGACGGTGACCTACGTGGAAAACGGCCGGGAGATTGAACTGCCCGGTGATTTTTACTCTTCCCGGAATTACGCAGACAAGATCATCGAATACATCGACCGGCACAGGCCGGACAACAAGCCCTTTTTCGCCTACCTGCCGTTTACCGCGCCGCACTACCCGCTGCATGCGCCGGACGAGTATATCGAGCGTTACACCGGGGTATATGAGCAGGGCTACGAGGCCGTGCGCGCCGCGCGCATCGAACGTATGCGGGAGACGGGGCTGATGGGCGCACACCAGACCGCGGCCGAGCACCATCCCGCGTGGCCGGCATGGGATGACCTGGACGATACCATGCGCAGCCTGGAGGCGCGCCGCATGCAGGTGTACGCGGCGATGACGGGAGCCATGGATTTTCACATCGGCAGGGTTCTGGATTACCTGGAACAGGAGGGATTGGCGGACAACACCCTGGTGATTTTCCTCTCGGACAACGGCGCGGAGGGCGGCAATCCGCTGGATTTCTACGGCCAGCCCGGTTTCGACTGGGCTGAAGACGGCTTCGACGTCAGCCTGGAAAACCTGGGCAGGCCCGGTTCATATTCCTGGCTGGGGGCAGGATGGGCGCACGTCGGCAGCACGCCGTTGCGTTATTTCAAGGGTTTCCCGACCGAGGGGGGGATCCGCACGCCCGCCATATTCAGTTTTCCGGGCCGCATCGAGGCGGGCAAGGTCTCGTCCGTCAGCGCGAACGTCCTGGACCTGCCGGTCACCCTGCTGGATTATGCCGGCGTTGAGCACCCGGGAGTCGCGGACAACGGCGAACCCATGCCTCCCATACGGGGCAGGTCGATGCGCGCCTTTCTGGACGGAACAGGCGGGCAGGTCCATGCGCCGGAGGATTACTTTGCTTATGTAATGATGGGCCGCAGGGGGATAGTGCAGGGGGACTGGAAGATCACCTGGATGAATGCGCCCTGGGGGCCGGAGGGGCGCTGGTCCCTGTTCAACCTGGCCGAGGACCCGGCGGAGCGCAACGACCTGGCTGCAAACCGCCCGGACAAACTGGCTGAAATGCAGGCGCTCTGGGACGCCTATGTCGCCGCCAACGGCGTTATCCCCATCCCGGGCTACGAAACCGGCTGGACCAACCGCTTTTCCCATTACCGATGGTTGCCGCCGGAACTGCGTTCACAACCTTAACCTTAACCCGATAATACTGTGAGATAAGAGAATCATGAAAGGAAAAATAGCTTTTGAAGAACACCTGGCTGTAGAAGAAACGGTAGGAAATGCCAAAGCGTTTGCCGGCGACTCCGGGAGATGGGAAGACTTTACCATGGAACTCCTTGACGTCGATGAAAAACGGCTGGCGTTCATGGATAAAACCGGTATCGAAATGGCGTTGTTGTCGCTCAACGCCCCTGGCTTGCAGGCAGTCCTGGATACCGATGAAGCCATAGATCTGGCGAGAAAAGCCAATGCGAAAATCGCCGGGGCGGTTGCCCGGCACCCGGGCCGCTATGCCGGCATGGCCGCACTGCCCATGCAGGACCCGGCCGCCGCCTCGGCAGAACTGGAGCGCTGCGTCAATGAACTCGGCTTCAAAGGGGCAATGGTGAATGGATTTACCCAGAAGGGCGAACCGGACTCGGCCATATATTATGACATCCCCGAATACCGGGACTTCTGGGCCACGGTTTCCGATCTCGATGTGCCGTTTTACCTGCATCCCCGCATGCAGATACCGGCCCGGGCCGGGAACTACGAAGGGCACCCCTGGCTGATGAGCGCGCCCTGGGGTTTCGCGGTGGAAACCTCGATCCACGCGCTGCGCCTGTGCGGTTCCGGCGTGTTTGACGATTTTCCCAACCTGAAGATCTGCCTGGGGCACATGGGGGAAAACATTCCCTTCGCCCTGTGGCGTCTCGATGCGCGCATGCGTTTTTCACGGCGCGGCTACCGCGGTAAACGGCTCCTGGGCGACTACTTCCGGGAACATTTCCACATCACGGTCAGCGGCCTGTTCGCCGATCCGGCTTTCCGTTGCGTCCTGGACGTTATGAGTAAGGACAGGGTTTACTTCTCCGCCGATTATCCGTTCGAGCGGATGGAGGATGCTGCCGACTGGTATGACGCTACCGACGTAATCACCGATGAGGAACGTGTGCAGATTGGCCGCAGCAATGCAATCGAGTTGTTCAAACTTGACCTTGATTGAATGATGTAGGCAGGGGACGGGCTTAAGCATGCCCCCGCATGTTGTAGGCGGGGGTCCGTCCCCGGATGGAGCTGCGTTTACAACCTTTACCTTGATTCGAGACAACGGAGAGACGGGCATCCTGACCCGCCCTATGTACATGTTTCATTGGTAGTAAGATTTTTCCATAAGTTATCGTTGTCAACAGCTCCTTCGATCTCACGCAGCCACCTTCGGTACTGGATGGATACCATATCAGTCGGAACTGAAATTTCGTTAATGTCATATGGGATTTGCGGCGGATTCTGTGCTTCAATCACCACGATATCTTCTTCCAGCACGCGTTCCTGAAATGCAAGATGAGGATAATCTGGTTCATCTTTATTGTGATCGCGGCATGTAAACCAGAAACTGCGGCAATGACCCTCGTCGAGAGGCGATGCACTCATCCATAATATGGCTCGATTACCTTTTCCGGCTTTGCTGATGAGTTCAAATTCCAGATTAACAGTAAATGGCATAGTAATCTGATAATTCGTTTTCCCCATTAAAGATACATCAGGGATAGGCATATCATCAGTTTGAGGATTGAAATGAAAAATCAATTGACCGTTATTACGTTCGATTGATGGGGGTGATACTTCTGTCATATTCGGATCAAACAGTGTATTCGGATGCACGTAAGGGAAATGGGCCAGATCTACAAAATTCTCCAGGCGCCTGGCTGCGGAAGTCGCCCAGGTATAGGGTTCGCCGATAACCGCCTTGAACGCTTCATCATCAAATCCGGGACAGGGGGGGATTTCTGTCTCTACGCGGGATTCAAGACGAACCCATACGAGATCGTATTTTACTTCAGCGTCAAATTTTTGGATCCTGGCACGGCCCGGTATTCTTAAATCCCGGCACGCAGGAATGTCGACACATTTTCCACTGCTGTCATAAGCCCAGCCATGATAACGGCAGCGTATTCTCCCATCCTCTATGAATCCCTTGGACAAGGATGTTGAACGATGCGCGCATCGATCAGCGAAAGCGGAAATACTCCCGTCCAGTTTTGCTATAACCAGGGCCTCGCCCAGCAATTGCACCTGGAGCGGACCATTACCCGAGGGGTTCGCTGAATACAATTCCTCTAATGTACAGACGGGATGCCAGAAGTGACGCCAGGTCTCTTCTTTAATGAAACGACCATTTGTTTTTGCTTCGGACATGTGATTACCAATTGGTTGTCAAAGATTCCATTTCGCAGGTTCAGTTTGCATCATTTGCCGGCTTGTCTTCCAGAACCGTCAATCCCATTCCGGATAACATAGGCAGGTAATAATTCCGATGGATCTTGTTGACCTTCGGGGTTAAAGCGCCACGCATCCCGAGCCACACCATCATCTCCACCGCTTCCGCACCACCTCGTTCCATGTATTCATCATGAGAGATGTCGACAAGGCTTTCCGGATCGTCTTCAATCCGGTCAAGAAATTCATTGTCCCAGTCCGAGTTCATATGGCCGAAACGATCGCCATGCAACTGGTGAGAAAGCCCGCCAGTGCCCACAACAACAACACGCACATCATCGGGATAGGACTCCACGGCCGTTCGCAATGCCTGTCCAAGTTTCCATAACCGGTGCGGCGTCGGTAACGGATGCTGCAACACATTGACCTGCAAAGGCACAGTCCTGACACTCCAGTCCGGCTTATGATCAAACAATAACGGCAATGGTACCAGGATGCCATGATCCATCACCATGTCCTGGCAAATGGTAAGGTCGAATTCACTTTCTACCACCAGAGAGTTGGCCAGGTGCCAGGAAAATGCTGCATCACCCTTTACCGGCGGCAGCGGACGCACGCCCCAGCCTTCATCACCGATAGGGTACTCGTCGGCAACGCCCAGCGCGAACGTCGGATACTTGTCGAAGAAAAAATCGGTGCCATGGTCGTTATACAGTACGACGGTGTGAGTTATACCGACATCTTTTAACCAGGCTTTAGCAGGCTTGTAACCATCAAACAGGGGCTTCCACTCCGGAACCTCCTGCTGGTTTTGATCGAAAGCCCTGCCTATTGAAGGAACGTGAGACGAACCGATACCGGCAACCAGTCTACCCATTTTTTTGCTCCACTATCTGATTTGTTTTGCTGCTACATATTTTGCCGCAACGGCACGTTGCGGGTTTTCATGAATTCTTCCACCGATTCGCCACGCTGCTGCGCACCGATGGGGACAAGGCCGTCACCGGTCATGGCGCCGACCTTCAACAGCATATAGATGTTGCCGCCGCCTTCTTCAATCAGTGCCTTCCAGTCCTTTTCCTTAACCTTTTGTTTCTCCCAGGCTGAAAGACCGTAGCTGTTCATATAGGTTTCCGGATCTTTACGATAAGCCTCCCGGTTTTCGGCTTTGTGAAGAGAAAAGGCAAAACTGTTCAGCTTCAGCCCCTTCTGCGACCTTTGCCCGGTGAACACACATGTGCCTGGAATATGATCACTGTGACCGGTTTCTCTACTCATTATTCTCTACCTGATTCGTGAAAAGTTGAAGGGACGCGGACCCCGTCTGACTGTGCATGATGCGCATATCGCTACAGGTGCTCAACGTCGGGGAAGGGGTTCGCATTCAGAGTTCCGGCCAGTAATCGAACGGAAGTCCTGTATGTTGTCTGGCATAGGATATCTGGGATGTCTCGTCAGAAACCAGGTATTCCAATTCCGCCACTTGCATACGCCGTTCGAAGGGGTTGCTGTCGGGATGGATATGATACTTGGCCGTGTTACCCGAGGAAAAACGCTGACACTGGAGGTTGCGCGCCAGGGCGACGTCGGCATAACGCTCTAAAATCGTAGCGTCGTCTTTTGTAAAGTATTCGATCAATCCGGCGGACAGAACGCTCACATCGGCAAATGCCGCGTTCAGTCCCTTGGCGCCGGTCGGCGGGACGATGTGCGAGGCATCACCACACAGAAACAAACGGCCATGGCACATGGGTTGGGAGAAAAAACTCCGTAGCGGGGTCACATCTTTCTGAAAGATCTCACCTCGCACAAGCTCCCAGCCCGGTGCGCCCAGGCGTATATCGAGTTCTTCCCAGATCCGCTCATCGGGCCATTCGTTGAGATCTTCATCCGGCGCGCACTGGAGATAGAGCCGCGATATTTTCGGTGAACGCATGCTCAACAGTGCAAAGCCGCGCTCATGATGGCAAAACATCGCTACATCTTTCGACGGCGGCGCCTTGGCCAGCACACCGAGCCAACCGTAGGGATAAACATTCTCGTAAGTCTTGAGGACGCCGGCCGGGATCGAATGGCGCGAAGGACCATGAAAACCATCGGCCCCGATGACGAAATCGCAGCTTATTTCCTTATCCACGCCTTCGTGAGTGTACTTCACCGTCGGGGAATCACCCTCAATGTCTTCGATTGCTGTGGCGGGCGCCTCGTAGAATACCTTGTGATCTTCCGCTGCAAGCGCGCCCAACAGGTCCTTGGTAAGCTCTGACTGACCGTATATGGTGACGCCGACGCCTATCAGCTTATCGAAATCGAGAAAGTGATGCTCATTGTGAAGGCCGATAACCACGCCCGGATGATACATGCATTCCTTTTTCAGGCGTTCGCCGACACCTGCCTTGATCATCAGGTCTACCGCGTTTTGCTCCATGACACCGGCACGAACGCGGCTTTCGACGTATTCACGGGTTTTCCTTTCGAGGACGATACTTTCGATCCCGCGCTGACGTAAAATCCAGGCCAGGAGCGAACCTGCCGGGCCCGCACCCACTATCACGACTGGTACATGCATTGTATTCTCTCCTGAATTGACAAACCCTGATACTGCGTTTTTTCTGGAAAGCGGGTTGTTGACTCAAGCTAACATAAATACGCCTTAATATTGATACTAATGAATTTTATTTTTAAAGCTATGGGAAAAGTCATTTGTAAACCTGTTGGGTTTTGTTACCTTGAGGACGCATCCGCCGTGTCCGGAATTTATTTGTTTAACCGGGTAAATACCCTGCGGGCATTGCCTTCAAAGATGGCCTTTTTTTCATCTTTGCCCAGTGCACTATTATTATCGATGTAACGCTTGGTATCGTCGAAATAATGGCCGGTTTCGGGGTCTATGCCGCGTACCGCGCCTATCATTTCTGATGCAAACAGAATATTTTCGGAGGGAATCACATCCACCAACAAATCAATCCCGGGCTGATGGTAAACACAGGTATCAAAATAGACATTATTCAATAATAATTCATCCAGCGGCGGTAGTTTCATCATGTCGGCCAGGCCACGGAAACGCCCCCAGTGATAGGGTACCGCACCGCCACCATGGGGGATAATGAACCTGATGGCCGGAAAATCCCGGCACACAGTCGATGTCATCAATTGCATGAAAGCAGTAGTGTCGGCACTCAGGTAATAGGAACCGGTGGTTTGAAAGGCATGATTACAAGCCTCGCTTACATGGATCATGGCGGGGACATCCAGTTCGCACATTTTTTCGTATACAGGATACCAATAGCGATCTCCCAGGGGAGGGGAGTCCCAGTGGCCGCCCGATGGATCCAGATTCAGGTTAAACCCGACAAAACCCAGTTCAAGTACGCAACGCTCCAGCTCCAGAACCGCATTACGTAATCCCGTCCCTGGTGTCTGGGGCAACTGGCAACCCCCGGCGAAGTGATCCGGGTATAACTGCGTGATGCGATAGATTAACTCGTTACAGTGCTCAGACCAGAATTTACTGGTGCTCTCATTGCCGATGTGATGCCCCATCCAACGGGCTCGCGGTGAAAATATGGTGAGCTCGATACCGCGTATCCGTTGCAGTTTTAACTGGGCTCCTTCAATGCTTTCCCGCAACTGGTCGTCGCTGATATCAATGACACCTTTTTCATGCTGGAAGTGTGGATCTTCGGCCAGTTCCGCTTTTTGTTGCTCGCGGTATTCACCCAGCGCATCCGGCGCCGTGGTGTAGTGCCCGTGGCAATCAATAACCATGGTCAGTTATTCAAGTCTTCCAGTGAATCCAGGTAGAGCAGCCCCGCTTTTTCCAGGCGTGGACGCATGTCATACATATCCAGGCCTGAAATGCCTTTCGCCAGTTTCTCGCGCTTGCCCGCTTCGTTTTGTTCCCGGGTCCGGGCCGCAGCCATGGTAGATTCGGCCCGGTGTCTCGGAATCACTACCACGCCGTCATCATCCGCAACCACCACATCACCGGGATTCACCACCTGGCCGGCACAGACAATGGGTACGTTTACCGAACCAGGCGTATTTTTAACCGTACCCTGAGCGGATACCGCTTTGGACCAAACCGGGAAACTCATCTCCTCCAGTGTTGCCACGTCGCGTACGCCGGCATCTATCACAAGGCCTTTTACACCTCGAGCCCGGGCCGAAGTGGCCAGTAAATCACCAAACATACCGTCGGTGTTGTCCGTGGTGCAAGCTACCACGAGGACGTCTCCAGGCCGGCAGAGCTCTATTGCCACGTGTATCATCCAGTTGTCACCTGGCTGCGCCAGGACCGTAATGGCGCTGCCTGCGACCCGGACATGCCGGTATATCGGTCGCATATAGGGTTTCAACAACCCCGATCGTCCCAGCGCTTCATGTATTGTGGCGACGCCAAGAGTTCCCAGTGCCTCCACCACCGCGGCATCTGCCCGCTCAATGTTTCTAATTGCTACCGTTCTCATCACCCTGGTTTCCCTCTTTAGCGGGGACATACACCACTCCCTTGCTCAACAGGCGTGCAGTGCGCAGCAAGCCTACTTTTTCAATCACCGGAAATTCTCCGGATTCATCCACTTGCAGAGTTACGGAAATGTCTCCGATGGGGTGCTCCACTGATATGGATTTGACTTTGCCTCGTGGACGTTCGACCATATCCTCTACGACCGATCCGGGTAATATACAAGCGGTAGCTGCCGACACCGCCCCCAACACCCCGACAGCAGCATGACATTTATGAGGAATGAACGTTCGAGTGTTGACCAGTCCTCCATTTACTGCCGGCGATACGAGGCACATCTTCGGGATGGTCTTGTTTTTCACGCCATCCAGGTTCATATCGGGGCCGATTTGAAGTCGAATCGACTCCAATCTTGCCTTTAAATTCTCATTTGCGTTCAGTTCATGCGGTGACTCATAGCCGCTGATGCCGAAATCATTTGCCCGCAAAACCACTACAGGCATGCCATTGTCAACGCAAGTCATTTCCACATCGTCCACGATGTCCAGTACCCGGCCGGTGGGCAGGAGGTCACCACAGATTGAGCCGGCCAGATCCTTATAGGAACAAAGCACCGGCGCCGCACTGCCCGGCACACCATCAATTTCAACTTCGCCCTCGTACTCCGTTTTTCCGCCGGGCGTAGACAGTTCCAGCTCGCTCAGTCTTCCGCTGTTGACCAGATGCACGGTAAGTCGGGTTGTCTCTCCCGTTGCCGGCACCAGGCCGGCCTCAATGGCAAAGGGCCCGACGCCCGCGAGGATATTTCCGCAATTTGGTGTAGTATCGATCTTGTCCTGACCTACCACGACCTGTACGAACAGGAAGTCGATATCTGCGTCCGGCCGGGTTGAGCGGCTTACGATAGCCACCTTGCTGGTCAGGGGATCGGCGCCGCCCAAGCCGTCTATCTGTCGTTCACCTCGACCCATGGCATCAAGCAGCACATCATTGCGCCGCGCCGGGTCCGCGGGTAAATCTTCAGAAAGGAAATACAATCCTTTCGAGCTTCCTCCGCGCATTTGCATGTACGGTATTGCTATCTGATTCACGTTCGCGCTTCTGATTTATGTAATAACAGCGTATTTATAATCCGTTCAGCTAACCAATGGGAATTAATTACCCAACCATGCGAAAAAGTAATCCGGCCATCTTCACCATAAGGATCAACTGATAACGCCTGTTTCCTGTCCTGAATAATTGTAAAAAAACTGCTATCTTACTGAAAAAAAGTCATGTTGGAACAGAGTGAGTAACGATAATTTCCGCATTCCCGGTGTCAGTCTTCGCCATCTCAAATCTGCCCTGTACGTAGCAGAATACAAAAATGTGACGCGCGCCGCCAGCAAACTGAATCGTTCCCAGACCACCATCACTAAAGCAATCTGTGAACTGGAATCAACCCTGGGCGCACGGCTGTTTGACCGGGCCGCAACGGGCATGATGCCCACCGTATACGGCGCTGCCCTAGCTCGCAGGGTAAGGCTGGTGGTGGATGAATTTGACAAGGCAGGGAAAACATATCAGGAATTCAAACCCGGCGGGCGACACTACCACTCAATACCGGTTTTTTCACTCGATATCAGTTACAAGCGGTTGGCAGCCTTTGTGGCGCTTTATGAGAAACGTAACGTCACTGCCGCGGCGCAAACACTGGGGATAAGCAAAACAGCAGTATATAACTCCATGAGGTATCTGGAGGAGTTGCTGGAATTACCTCTTTTCCAGAGCGAACCCAATGGAGTAACACCAACCGGACTGGCCACAATTCTCGCTCGACACACCAAACTGGCGTTTTCACAAATTCATCAAGCCATCGACGATATCGCCAACCTGGATGGGGTGACCCAGGGACGCGTTGTCATCGGAACACTGCCGTATACTCGAACCTATCTGACACCTGTCGCCATCAACAGATTGCTGGAAAAATATCCACAGATTGATGTGGTCACCCAGGAGGGTCCCTACGATATACTGGAGTCGTCTTTGCGAAGCGGTGATATCGACTTCATTGTAGGCGCCATTCGCAACGTCGAAAACCGTGCTGATATCGTTACCGAAAAACTCTTTGAGGATCGGCTTTCTGTGATTGCACGCAAAGACCACCCGCTGGCCGGCAGGTCAAGTATCAACTTTAAGGACATGCAGGACGCGCAATGGGTGTTACCCGCAAGGGGAAGTCCCAGTCGGCAATTGTTCGATGAGACGCTGTCGCGTCACGAAATGCTTGTACCGGAACATGCAGTTGAGACCAGTTCTCTATCCATGGTAAGAGGCCTCCTGATGGACAGTGACCGGGTAGCGCTGTTATCGAAACACCAGATTTATTATGACATGCAGTTCGGCATACTGGACGTTTTGCCGGTAGTACTGGAGGACACTTATCGCCCCATCGGCCTGACGCTGCGAGCGCATACCCAACCCTCGCCTGCAGCTGAATTGCTCCTGGGATATCTCCGGGAAGTCTCAGGGGAAATTCATCACCAGGGCACGGCGTAACAGGGGACAGGTTTATTGCCGAAAGTGCTTTCACCTGCTACGCACAAAATCATCAGCTGATCTGTTCCGGCCAATACAGGCGCATGGGGTTATCAACCAGCAGTTTATATTGTAGTTCTTGCGTGGGGGCAATACGGGGGATGAAGTCCACCAATTTACCATCATCCGGCATGTGAGACTTCATATTGGGGTGAGGCCAGTCGCTTCCCCATAACACGCGATCAGGAAAAGCGTCGATCACACGCCTGGCGAAGGGGATAACATCTTCATATCCCGGCGGACCAACTTCTGAAATCCGCTCCGGGCAACTGACTTTTGACCAGAAATTCTCATTATCAGCCAACAGTTTGATAAAGAGATTAAACCCTGCGCCGTTGACTGGTTGGCTGACATCGGGGCGACCCATATGATCCACTACCACCGTGGCAGGCAAGGATGTGAAGAAATCGTAATACTCTGCCAGGTCTGCTGCCTCAAAATAGATGACGATGTGCCAACCCAAAGGTGCGGTTCGCTCTGCAATACCGGCCAACTCGTCAAAGGGCACGCTATTCACCAGGCGCTTTACAAAATTGAAGCGTACACCGCGTACGCCGGCTACGTGCAATTGAGCCAATTCGTCACCGGTTACGGTTGGTCGCACCCTGGCGATACCTCGAGCCTTGCCCCCGGAGGTCTGCAAGGCATCTACCAGTGCACGATTGTCGGCGCCATGGCAAGTGGCCTGCACTATCACATTGCGTGAGAAACCAAGGTGATCCCGCAATTGCCATAATTTGCCTTTGCCCGCATCGCAGGGAGTGTATTTTCTCTCCGGCGCAAAAGGAAACTCTGACGCGGGGCCAAATACGTGGCAGTGTGCATCCACAGCTCCGTCAGGCACCGCAAATTCAGGCGCGCTGGGGGTCGGGTGAAACGGCAACCAATCCGGATCCATTACTTGTCGGTCTCGTTGCCGGCTGTAGTTCCGACGTTTTGCATCTTGTTGTTGGAGAGTGTATTGATATCGCTGACCTGTGAGCCTATTTTACCTTTTAAAGTCAAAAAGTTAACGCCTGAAGACGGTTGCGTAACTATTTCCCATGACAATCAAAGCAAAAGCTATTGGTGTCCAGCAGTTAAATAAACTATACCCAATATAACCTTTTGTGCTGGCAAAAAATAAATTTCGAACCGGGGGAAATATCGTGGAAAAGAAACCGGAATGGGGTGTAAAGACAATAAACTCCTGTCAGAACGGGCAAATCAAGCCTTATTCAAAGGCCCTGATGCTTGCATGTGCGGTCGGTATTTATTCATCTCCGGCTTTGGCGCAATCAGCGCTTGAAGAAGTAGTGGTCACGGCGCAACGCCGGGAGCAGAGTATCCAGGATATCCCCTATAATATTTCAGCGTATTCGGATGAGTATCTTAAAACCGCCCGGGCCTTCGATATAGGTGACGTCTCCCGTCTCGTTCCGGGGCTCAATTTCAAGGACCAGGGCGCATCGCTGCGTTCCAGCCGGAATTCCTTTATTCTCCGCGGCATTAATGCCAATGATTCCAGGCTCATCTTTGGCACCGACGTCAGTTCCGGTGCAGTTTCAATGTATTTCGGTGAGACACCGTTATTTTTTCCTATCGTAATGAAGGATATTGAACGGGTGGAAGTATTGCGCGGCCCACAGGGAACCTTATACGGTTCGGGATCGCTTGGCGGGACAATCCGCTTCATACCGAAAGCGGCCGACCTGGGAGAGTTTTCGATGGATGCCAATGTGCATCTTGATTCCATGTGGGAATCTGATGAGGTCGGCTATGGCGGTGATGTCGCGGTCAACATTCCCCTGGTGGAAGACACCCTGGCCTTGAGGCTTGTGGCGAGCTGGGATGACCTGGGGGGCTTTATAGACGGAATCGGTCTTGTAGAACGTGACAGCAGCGGTGAGCCGGTGCCAAGTGTGCCCGGAGACCTTGCCAGCGGGTATCTACTGGCTCCGGAAGAGGATACCAATGATACCCAGTCCCATATGATTCGCGCCAACCTGCATTGGGCGCCGTCGGATACGATTGATCTCCAGTTGACCTACCTCAACCAGAAGAGTGAAGTAGATGATTTTTCCGGGGTTAACCCCGGCTTTGACGGGGGACTGGTTGACGCCAGTCTCGCCAATTTCCCCGGGTCATTCTTTTCCAACGCCAATGCCTGTAATGGAGGCGTCGCATTCTCCAGGGATTTTTTCACCCCAAATCAGCCTTGTCTCGGAGCAGGTGGGAATACGCTCTACGCCAACAGTGGCGTAACGATTCCTGATGCAGGGGACTACGACCACACCATGTTCCTCAAATCAGCCGGCGAAAGCAAGGCTGACATTTTTAATGCGGAAGTGAACATCGATCTTGGCATAGCTTCGGTTACGTCTTCGACTTCCTATTCGGAAGTCAGCTATTTCAATACCCCTGATTTTACCGGCTTTGATTTGCCTACCAGGGCGCCGGGTGGTTCAAGTGTAGCGACATTTAATTCATTTTATCCTCGAGCTGCCGGTGTTACTTCTTCCTTTGATTAAACCGAGCGGTTTACACAGGAGGTTCGTCTCACGTCAAATGGAGACAACAGGATAGACTACGTTATCGGCGCTTATTATGAAGACAGGGAATCGATCGGCCTGACTACTACCACGCAACCGGGTTTAAGTAGATTTGATACCACCGTCAATGTAGCGAATCTCGGATTTCCCCGTGGCAGAAACAACGCTAATTTACCGGATGTCACCTTTATGGAAGACAGGCTTTTCAAATTTGAAGATATTGCCGTCTTTGGTGAGTTGACCATGCACATAAACGATCAATGGCAGGTTACCGGTGGTATACGGGCATTCTGGCAGGAATTTTCCCACGACTTTGAATCATTAATACCGTTTTGCGGCCTGTTTTGTTCAAGCCCCGAGCAGCCCCGGTTTTTCGAAGGCGGCACGACCGTTAATGATGCAAAGCGGGATTTTGAAGACCAGATTTTCAAGGTCAACACGTCATATGATATCAACGACGATATGATGGCTTATTTTACCTGGGCCGAAGGGTTCCGCCATGGCGGCGCCAATGCGCTTCCGCAAGGTGGCCGCCAGGCTTCCTTGCCGTCATTGCTCCAGTTTCAACCGGATACCACAACCAATTGGGAAGTAGGTTTGAAAGGTTCTCTCTCGGAGAATATAAACTATTCAATCGCGGCCTATCTTGTTGAATGGGACGATTTTCAGTTTGAATCTCTGGTAATAAATGGATTTAAGGTTGTGCTGAATGGAGATGAAGCCGAAACAAAAGGTATTGAGCTGGAACTGAACGGAAACCTGGGTGAAGGCCTGACATACAATATCGGATATTCATACGTCGATGCGGAGGTCACAAAGGACTTCGTCATATCAGACTATGTCGCCGGAACGACAGGGTCCTTTTTTATACCGCCCTTCACGGTACTCCCCCTTATTACAGTTTCAGATGGCGATCCGTTGCCGAGTGTGCCTGACCATACCTTTGCATTCGCTCTCGATTACCTGCAACCACTTAAAATGAATAACTGGTCGCTTGCCTACCACGTGGATGGAAAATACTCCAGCGACACACAATCGACATTTAATCAAAATGTAAATCTGGGACGGGATTTCTTTGAAATTGATTCCTATGCAGTGTTTAATGCGTCAATCGCCCTGGAATCCAATGACAACTGGACCGCATCACTCTTTGTGCGCAATATCGGGAACGAACAAAATTTATCAGCCGGAAATACCGCAGCAGCAGCCGGAGGCGTGCACCAGTACTTTTTCACCTTGCGGCCACGTACAATCGGCCTGGCCTTCAATTACCGATACAACTAAAGTCTTTTAAATTATCCGGTGAAGCCGCCGCATCCTTTCCGGCGGCTTCGGCATGCACAGCAAGCCGTTCCGGGTATCTGCCAAGCATCAGGAACAATATGATCGACAGGAACAATAACCCGATCGAGGCGTTCAGCACCATACCGTACCCATGCCAAACCGTCGCGCCTGCGCCGAACAGGGGTGGCGCAATACCGGCGCCAACCGCGAAAAAAGCGAAAATGCCGCCGAATATCGCGGGGTAATGTGCAGGGCCGAAATAACGACGGGTAAGATAGGCAAGCATGTCCAATTCGGCGCCCGCGGCAAGTCCTATAGCGATGCCGATTACTATTCCGGTCCCCATGGACGGGTCACCATATTTCATCAGCAACATCGCGACGATGGGCATCGAAATAAACACGGACGCGACGCCGGGCGCCCAGAATTTGTCAACTAATACGCCGACCAGCAGTCGACCAATAATTATGGTTAATCCCATTATCGCCGCGATACTTGCAATATCCGCTCGCGCCAGTCCGCGCGCTCCCATGATCCTCTCGAAATTCGAAAGTAAACCGACAATGACGAAAACAGTGATGAACAAGACACTCCCGAGCACCCAGAAACGGTAACCGCGCAGCGCTTCAGCCCGCGTCATTCCCCAGCCTGTATCCGGCGCCATCGAATTTGTTTCGCCGGAGCCCGCTTCCGGGTTTTCATTGAACAACAAAACAACTATCGGCAGGGACAACGCCAACGCGCCGATACCGATTCCCTGATATGCCGTACGCCAGCCAAAGTTGGAAATCAGGAACTCAGCGATCGGCGGCAACAGGAATGCGCCAAATCCGGTGCCCGCCATTGTAATTCCGATTGCCTTGCCGAGGTTCTTCTCAAACCAGCCGTTGAGGACGGCCGTCCAGATGATCGGCAGCGTACCCGCACCGAGAATCGCGAGTGCGGCGGATGTCAGGTACCACAGCGTCAGCGATCCGTTGTTCAGCGACATTAATACGTACGCCAGCGCGTGCCCGACGAGTCCGAGAATGCCCAGGCGCTTGATGCCGTACTTCGGTGCGAGCGAACCAATGAGTGGTGCAGTAAACAGCCCCAGACAGGCCGTGATCGTGAACGCAAAGAAGAACTCAGGCGCCGACCAGCCAAGATCGGCCGTTACGGGACCGACAAAGAATCCCTGTGAGTAATTGGTTATTGTGAGCAAGCCGCACATCATACCCACTGTTGCGGCCAACAACGGTCCCCAGCCTTTCCTGAATTCGTTCATGCTGATTTCCCTAACCAGACTTTATCTTCAGTCGTTTTGACGACATTCAGTCGTCCTGTGCTCTGCTCCCGTTTAATTCGACTTTGAGTTCGCTTACTTCGCTGACAAACATATTAGTGTTTATCCTGAAGCTTTTTAATCGGGCATTGGAGTAGCTGTCTACCAGTTCCGCAACGGCTTCCTGGATCTCGATTAACGCTACATACTGACCGAGACAGGAATATATGCCGCCGCCGAAATCCAGGAGATGGTGGACAACTTTCCGGGTCGGATCGTAGCGCAACGGATCGTCATAAACTCTCGGGTCCCGGTGGGCCGCGGGTATCAGGTGATGGACCCGTGTGCCCTCAGGGATCAGGACTCCGCCATATTCCAGGTCTTCCGAAGCATAGCGGACCAGTGTATTGATACGGGCAGACAAACGGATACTTTCATCGACGGCAGCAGGAATCAATTCAGGATGATCAATGACCTGCCGCCAACGCTGCTTGTCACTCGCAAGCCGGCCGATGACCGTGGCGATACCATGGGCGGTATTGTCGGTACTGGCCTCATTAAACATGGAGACAATGTGGAACAACTCCTGTTCAGTGAAATAACCAGCCTGGTGCTGGGCAATGAAATTGGCAAGCAGATTTTCCTTCGGCGCTTCCATTGCATTGTCTATGAGGTTCTGGACGTAGGGAAACAATTCATCGTAGGCGGCGATGATACCGGGGGTATATTCAGGATTATTGCTGAATATCTTCAGGATCCGATCAGACAGGTCGGCGACCCAGGGGGCATCACTCAGCGGCGCGCCAAACCATAGACAGAACAGGCTGGCCGGGACCGAAAAAGCAAAATCGTGCAGCAGGTCGGATTCTTTGTCCGGATCTATTTTCTGCAGAAGGTCCCTGACCAGTTGCCGGATCATGGGACGTTGTTCTTCGATGACCGAGGCGCCGATTGCCCGTATCAGCGCCTGGCGGATACGCGTGCGGTATGCATCCCGGCCATGGCTTAATAACATGCATCTTTTGAATTCCTTTGCCGGTCCCTCAGGAAAGTTCATGGCCTCCACCAGGCCCATATGATCGGAATATAATCGCCGGTCCCTTAACAAGGCGACACATTCTTTGTGTCCCAGCACCTCCAGGCCGCGCGCACTGCGGGCGAAGGGCCCCCGTTCATGGGCCGACATGACAATGGTGTCAAAATCGTCACTGGAGGCAAAGGCTGCGGTGATATCAATGGCGGGGAGTTGGTCGATGGTAAGTGTCATGAGACTCTTGTGGAATTATCTGTTTAACCCCGTCTGATCGGTTGCTATTTTAGCAGGATATAGAGTCTTCCAATCATCATTATTGTTTATAAGTGATGATAATTAGTTGGCCGACCTGATTGAGTGGTCAATGGTTTTTAACCCTTCCATAGAATGCCGGCGGTTGACTGCCCGGGTCAGCGCCAGTTCGTAATTCTCCCGGGCCTGGTCCGGGGCGCCGGTTTCCAGGTAAACGTCCGCCAGGGCTTCCGCCGCAGGTTGGGGCATGGCTGGGCCGATGGCGGGAGCAAGGGTCTGTTCCAGGTCGACGGCCTGCTGCATCAGCGCCAGACCCTGTTCGCGCTTCCCTTCTGCCACCACCAGTCGGCCTTCCAGCAGCAGTTTCAGCACCGTGGGCGCGGCGGCGCGGATGTTCTTGCTGTCCGGATTGGGTGAACCGACAAAAGCGTCCACGATGGTTCCGGCCGTACCGGTGTCGCCGCGGTGCAGCGCCCGCATACCCATGACGTATTGATCCATGGCAACCGCGGACGGCCATACCCCGTCGTAACTGATCTCAAGGTCCAGCAGCGGGTCGTCCCAGGCCTGTGTGTCAATGATGTAGTTACTGCGGCAGATAATGAATCCGTTGCGGTTGGTCGGCGTATCGGCTTTCTTCCATTCCTGTTCGGCATAGCCCACCAGGCGCCGGGCTTCATCGAAGCGGTCTTCCTGCAGGCGCGAATAGATCAGCCAGGACAGCGAGTGGTAGGCCTGGCCGTTGTAGGGAAGATTTTTTTCCTCGATCCGGTCCAGCGCAGCCTCAAATGAGCGGGCGTTCAGGTGGCCGGCGCGTTCGTAATCGCCCAGGGCGAAATAGATGTGCGACGGCATGTGCAGTGCGTGGACTGCGTCGGGCGCTACTTGGGAGTAGACGTCCGCGGCGCGCAGGCCCAGGGGGGCGTGGATTGGGTCGTCATAACTGTGAATATTGTAATGCAGCACACCGGGGTGGCGCGGCGCGCGGTCCATCAGTTCCTCCGTGATGGCGCCGGCCTGCATGAACTTGTAGAAGTCCCGGCCGTCATGGCTGGTGGTCAGCACCGACAGCGCGTACAGGGCGCGGGCGTCCACGTCCTCCGGCCAGGTTTCGCTGATGGCCTGCAGGGCGGCGCTGTAGGCGTAATCACGCTCCCTGGCGTCACCCTCGCCGAACAGGATGTTCACCGAACGGATGTACGCTTTTTCCCGTTCGGTCTGCGCCCTCTCGACCCGTCCCTCGGCGCTCGGGGCCAGTTGTTCCAGCACGGCCCTGGCCGCAGGCAGGTTCTGCTGGTTCCACAGCGGATGTTCATGGCTAAGGGCTTCACCCCAATAAGCCATGACGAAGTCCGGGTCCAGGTTGCGCGCCTGCCGGAATACGGCCCTGGCGTCTTCGTATTCAAAATTGTGCAGCATTACCAGGCCGCGGATAAACAGGGCATGGGCTTCGGGGTCGCCGCTGGCATGGAAATCCGTGGTTCCGTACTGCTGTGCAGCAGCTTGGACAGCAAGTAACGGCATGAGTATCACCAGCGTGGCCAGGCGCCGTTTTAAGTACATATCATTCTCCCGCTTTTTAGCTTACAACCAATACACCTGCAAATGATATATGGGGTCAGAGTAAAATTTCTGACGAAATTCTTACTCTGACCCCTGATGTAATTCAACCGCTCACTCCACCAGCAGGTCGCAGATTTCGCTCAGGTCCTGTTTTCCCTCCCTGATTTCCTCAATGGTCAGTCCGGCGAGTTCGTGGGGAAACACCAGCCATTTATCGGTCTCGTGGACGTAATAGTCCGGCACGATGCCCGTTTTGTTGTTTCCGGGCTTGTACCAGGGACAGGCGATTTTGAAGTTGACGGGCATATTGCGCCGGGTCTTTTCCGCCAGTTCATCCAGCACCGCCCTGATGCTCCTGCCGGAATCGAACACGTCATCGACAATGAGCAGGGCATCCTCGGCGTTAACATTTTCGATGATGTAATGCAGTCCGTGCACCCGGATGGCATTCGATTGCTCGCCGATGCCGGTGTAGGAAGACGTGCGGATGGCGATATGGTCCGTTTCCACCCCGCGGAATTCAAAATATTCCTGCACGGCAATGCCTACCGGTGAACCGCCGCGCCAGATCCCGACGATGAAATGGGGGCGGAAGCCGCTTGCATAAATCGCCGCGGCGAGCCGGAATGAATCTTCCAGCAATTCCCGGGAACTAATGTAAAACTTGTCCCCGCCCTTGTTATTCACTGTACTTGTAGCCATAGACGCGAAAGCGGCTGATGCCGCCATCGGGATGCATATTGATCCTGATATGGGTGACCGGCCCCGTGTCCTGCAGTTCTTTCCTCAACAGGTGTTCCCTGTCGGGCCCCATTTTATGTTCAGGCAGGAGTGTTTTCCAGGTGGCGCCATCCTTGAGCAGCGCGTCCGGGTCCTGTTCCAGAATGAGACCCAGCACATCGTGCCACGCAACCTCTTCCAGCGTGGGAGCGTCCTTGGTGAATCCGGACAGGTACAGGGCATCCAGGCTGACCCGGTCCGGATAGTTGCCCTTGAAAAAGGCGGTGTCGATATTAATGCGCTCGACTATCCCGGCATGGCCCAGTTGCAGGATGAGCCAGTCGTGGCCGGAGTCGCGCCGGCGCCGGGTTTCCCAACCGTCTCCCATGTTGATGCCTCTGCCGGGCATGTTGATGTTCCCCATGACGCCGAAATGCTCGTCGTTGCAGGCAAGCGTCCGCCCCCCATTCTCTACTGCAGCCAGGTCGATCAACTGTTTGCCGGTTACGTCGGACCAGTCACGGTAGACGTTACCGTACAGGCGCAGGCGCGCAACGCCGCCGTCCGGATAAATATTCAGGCGCACGTGGGTCCAGATGCTCGTGTCATCGGAATCGAACAGGTTATGGGAATCGCCTTCCAGGCTGGACTTGGGGATGATCTCCGTCCACTCGGTATTTTCATCCGGCGGGTTTTCCGTATTGCACGCCTCCAGCGATGCCTGCGCCGGATAGTTCCCGGTAAAATACCGGGTATCTATGTCCACGGCCTTGATGATGCCCGATACGCCCAACCGCACGATGCAGTAATCATGGCCGCCCCTGCGTCTGCGCCTGGATTCCCACCCGTCCATCCACTTGCCGTGCTCGGTAAACTTGCCGGGCATGTGTACCGGTTCTGTCGGTTTAAGCAGGTTTTCCATGGGCGCGAAGAAATCGTCCGTACAGTAAATTGCCCTGGTGCCCATGCGATTGTCGGCAAGGTCGACGAAGGCATGCCTGATGTCCAGCAGTCTGGGGTCTTCGCTCATGTTGTGTCCGTGAAATATATATTCGGATTAAATTTCAGGCGTCATTATAATGGTTTTTTCTCCGCTTGGCCTGTAGAGTAGGAGTACGAATTATAAATTAGTAATTAGGTAGTAAGAATTCATAATTGAATTAAAGTATGAGAGATACGGAATACCCGCGTGATGTTATCGGCTACGGGGCAAATCCGCCCGATCCGCGGTGGCCGGACGGCGCGCGCCTCGCCCTGCAGATCGTGCTCAACTACGAGGAAGGCGCGGAAAATTCCGTATTGCACGGCGATGCGGCATCGGAGACCTTTTTATCGGAGATTATCGGCGCGGAGGCTTACTCCGGTGTGCGCCACAAGAGCATGGAATCCCTGTATGAGTATGGCAGCCGGGCCGGTCTCTGGCGCCTGCTGCGTATCTTCCGCGAGCGGGACATCAGGGTCACCGTGTTCGGGGTGGCCATGGCGTTGCAGCGCAACCCCGAAGCCGTACGGGCCATGCTGGAAGACGGCCACGAGATTGCAAGTCATGGCTGGCGCTGGATCAATTACCAGTTTGTGGACGAGGAGCTCGAGCGCGAACACATCAAACTGGCGGTGGATACGATCACCGGGTTGGCGGGCAGCCCGCCGCTGGGCTGGTACACCGGCCGGGACAGCCCGAATACCCGCCGCCTGGTCGTCGAACACGGCGGGTTCCTGTATGACGCGGATTCCTACGCGGACGATTTGCCTTACTGGGAAACAGTCGGCGGCAAACCGCACCTGGTCGTGCCGTATACGCTGGATGCCAACGACATGCGATTTGCCACCACCCAGGGTTTCAACACCGGGGAGCAGTTTTTTACCTACCTCAGGGATGCGTTTGACGTGTTGTACAGGGAAGGTGAGACTGCGCCGAAGATGATGTCCGTGGGCCTGCACTGCCGCATCATCGGCAAACCGGGCAGGGCGGCCGCGCTGGAGCGGTTCCTGGATTACGTACAGCAGCACGATGGAGTCTGGATCTGCCGGCGGGTGGAGATAGCCAGGCACTGGTATGACACACACCCGTATAATCCGGAATAACGTGGAAAAGGGGACAGACCCCCGCTTACCACATGCGGGGGCATGTTTGAAATCTGTCCCCTGTGACATTTGAAGAATAAGAACAAAGCGCTGTTCGCAATCTTTGCCTGCGTGGCCATGTACGGCTTTACCCTGGGGCTGGGCCGGCCCCTGCTGGCCCTGATCCTGGAAGCGCGGGGCATCGACCGCAGCATAATCGGGGTCAATGCCGCCATGCCCGCCATTGGCATATTCCTTTCCACTCCGTTCATTCCGATGCTGGTGGAGAAGCTGGGCATGCGGCGTTTCCTGGTGCTCGTGCTGGCGGTGGACGTGATAGTGCTGTTGCAGTTTCCCCGCTTCGATCACCTTTATGCCTGGTTTTTCCTGGGCATCTTCCTGGGGGCGATGACCAACTGCATGCTGGTGACCAGTGAAACCTGGATCAACGAAATCGTCGATGACGCCAACCGGGGCCGCTTGATGGGCCTGTATAACGCCCTGCTTGCCGCCACCGTCGCCATGGGGCCGCTCGTGATACCGGCGGTGGGCATCCAGGGTTGGGCGCCGTTCCTGGTCGGGGCGTGCTTCATCGCGCTGGCCGCGCTGCCTTTGCTGTGGACAGGGCCGCACCGTTTGTCCGCCCATGATGAGCCTTCGTTCAACATATTCAGCTTCCTGTGGGTGGCGCCGACCCTGGTTGCCGCGGTGCTGCTGTTCTCCCTGAAGGAAACGGCAGGCAATTCGTTGTTGCCGGTGTACGGCATACGTAGCGGGATGAATGAGGCCGAAGCTGCGATCATGCTTACCGTTATCGGCATTGGCGGGGTATCACTGGCTTATCCCATCGGCTGGCTGGCGGACAGGTTCAATCGCTACGGCCTGCTGGTATTTTGCGGCCTCTGCGGCCTGGCCGGCGCTGTCCTGCTGCCTTATGCCATGGATGCCGGCATCCTTCTCTACCTGCTGCTGTTTTGCTGGGGCGGCGTTTTTGCCGGTATGTACACTGCGGTACTGACGATCATCGGCCAGCATTTCCGCGGCAGGGACCTGGTGACTGCAAACGTCTCCCTCGGCATGCTCTGGGGTGTAGGCAGCCTGGTCTGGCCGCCCGTTACCGGCGTAGCCATGGATATCCGCGACCCCGGCGGCTTCCCCCTGGTGTTTATTGCAGCCAGCCTGCTGTTTGTCCTGTTCGCCTCGGGCAGGTGGCTGTTGAGCAGGGGCAGGTCCCGGGTTTTATAGAACACCCCCATCGGACACAATGATGTGAACTATAGATATAAATACCTGCATAACAGCCATAGACCCGGATTGGCATTACTTCCTATAATCAGGTTTGAGGTGGGCTTGGGTCCGGCTTATACAACACACGGCTAAAGTGGGCAGGAGTTCATGTTTCAGGCTACAGATCACTCAAATCAGGTAAACACCAATTTACCACGTCATTGCACCTTTCGGGAAAGCGACTGGCACATTCTGGCTGGTTTCTGGCATCCCATCGCATTTCTGCATGACATCAAGGACAAACCGGTCGCCGCCAGGTTACTGGACGTAAACATGGTGATTTACCGGACGAGCGAGGGCGTTACGGTGGCGAAAGACATGTGCATGCACAGGGGAACCAGGCTGAGCATGGGATGGATGCAGGATGACCTGCTGGTCTGCCCCATGCATGGTTTACACTATGACGGCCAGGGAATATGCCGAAAGATACCGTCAATCGCCGACCCCGATGCAAGAATTCCGGAGAAGCTGCGGCTTCAAACCTACCGCACGCAGGAACGTTACGGGATTATCTGGGTTTGTCTGAAAGAAAAACCTGCCTGGCCGTTACCTTACTGGCGACACCTGGAAGACCCGCAATATCAGCCCATCTATGTTCCGCCGGGGAAGTGGCAGGTGGCAGCCGGCCGCCACGTGGAAAACTTTAACGACGTGGCGCATTTTCCCTGGGTCCATGGCGCCACTTTCGGTGGTGAAATGGAAGCAGCCTATCCTTTATACCAGGTGGAACAGACGGATTACGGCCTCAGCTTCCAATTACCTTACGTGGAACTGGGCAACCGCTTTAATGACGGGATGGACGAATTGCAGCAGCGCCATGTCGTTTACAGTTACGAATTAACATTTCCGTTTTCTACACTGCTGGAGGTAGACGTGCAGGAATCCGATTATGTCATGGTGATTTTGGATACGGTCTGTCCCATCTCCGCGCATGAGAGCGGTATCTTCCAGATTTTAGCCGACAACTCTGCAGAGCCGGCCACGGATGACCTGGTGCAGGAAACCTTAGACATAAATAGCGAAGACCAGCCCCTGGTGGAATCGCAGTCGCCGGAAGACCTGCCCCTGGATTTACGTGAAGAGATCCACATCCCGGCCGATCGGATGTCACTGGAATACCGGAAAGCTTTGGCAGCCAAATTTAATCTCGGCGCGCCCGGGGCTGTCCCGGAATGACATGAAGATACGATGACAGACGACGCTATCATGCTCAATGACTGGCATGTGGTTGCAAATGCCCGGGAAGTAACCGACGGTAATAAGTTCGCAACACAATTACTGGAACAGGATATTCTCATCTGGCGCAGTCACGGGGAGATACATGCCTGGCTGGATCGTTGCCCCCACCGTGGCAGCAGGTTGTCCCTGGGTCAGATCAGGAATGGTGATACCGTCGTATGTCCCTATCATGGCTGGCATTTTAATTCCGATGGCCGTTGCATAAGAATGCCCGCCCATCCTGATCATCCTGTCTCGGAACGGGCCAGGGCAACCCGCCTGCATGTGCGCGAGAAATACGGACTGGTCTGGGTATGTCCCGGCGAACCGGCTGCTGATGTCCCCGAATTTCATGGCGTGGATGAAGATTATCACCTGGTCATCACCGGACCCTATGACGTCGAGACCAGCGGCCCCAGGGCCGTGGAGAATTTTCTGGACCTGTCCCATTTTCCTTTCGTGCATACCGGTTACCTGGGGGAGGAGCCCTACACGGAAATGGATGATTATGAGGTCGAGGTAAGCGATGGTGAAATCCGGGTTACCAATGCAACCGCCTATCAACCCCGGGCCAATGTGACCAGCGAGGCGGGCGTCAAGGTTGCCTATTCCTACCGGGTACTGCGGCCGTTGACCGTCATGCTCACCAAGGAACCCGGCGCAGCCGGCGAGAAACCATCCGACCTGATCCTGTTGGCGATTCAACCCAAGGAAGAAACCAGGATACGCGCCTGGTTTGTTCTCGCCATGAACTATGGGCACGGTGAGCCCGAGGAGCACTTCCGGGATTTCCAGGACACCATCTTCTTCCAAGACAAGCCAGTGCTGGAATCACAACGGCCCAGGTGTTTACCTCTTGATCCCACCGCGGAATTACACCAGCCGGCCGACAAGTCTTCAAACGTGTACCGGCGCTGGCTGAAAGAGATGGGACTGAGTTATGGGACGATTGTGCAGGCTTGAATGTGAATCTTAGTGCGCAACGGGGGGATCCGTTAAAATTTGTTATTGCGGTAATTGCCGCCCAGGTGATCGGTGGACTGGTGACGCAGATGTCCCCACTGGTGGTGGGCGGCGTTATCATCGGTCTTGAATTAACGGAACAACAGGCAGGTTATGTCGCATTTGCAGAATTTATCGTCCTGTCGATTACCGCAATCGCGATAGCGCCGTTTCTGCCAAGACTGTCTTACCGGCCTCTCTGTTTCTGTGCCGCGGGCGTTGCCGTGTTTGCCCAGTTGCTCTCCATATTATCAGCCGATTTGAATCTCATAGTGATTATGAGATGTTTTGCCGGCGTGGGTGAGGGCCTGGTGTATGCCGCATCACTGGCCGCGGTGGCGTCGCGTTCCGCTAATCCGGACAAGTTGTATGGTTATATCCAGGTGACCTGGGCAGTATTGAGCACCTTGTTGTTTACCGCCGGAGGCTACCTTACCGATATGTTCGCCCATCGGGGTATATACGGCATGATCGCCGGCATCACGCTTGTACTGATGGTTTTTCTGCGCTGGTTGCCGGCAGGTGTTACGGCGCCGGCTGAATCAGTTAATAAGGATAACAACGCTGCGCCGCCCTGGATGGGTATCATCACCTTAGCGGGAATTTTTATTTACCTGACCGCATCCGCGGCAATATATACTTTCACCGCGCCGTTGGGTGAAAGGGCTGGACTGTCAACGAACCAGATCGGCTATGCCCTGACCACAGGGTCAGCCGTTGGTTTCAGCGGCGCAGTTCTGGCAACCCGGCTGAACATACGCAAGGGCCGAGCCGTTCCTATTACAGCATTTTCAGTGGCATTTTCGATCATTGCAATCGTGTTATGTATTAATACCAATCCTGTTGTCTATGTGGCTGCCCTGGTTCTATCAGTGGTGTTCTTCTATTTCTCTGTCCCATACCTGTTTGGCCTGGCCGCGGCATTGGATCATCAGGGTCGCTGGGCAGCGGCAGCAGGCTCAGCTTATTTACTGGGTTTTGCCGTAGGACCCGCCTTCGCCGGTACGATGATCGAGTGGTATGACTACATCGGTTTGGGAGTGGCATCCGTTATAGCCACAATCCTGGCCTGGATGCTGTTGCTGGTGGTAGTCAGGCATTTGCAGCCATGAAAAAAGCAGAAATGTGCTTTGCTCTGATTGATAATGTTCATTAATAACGTTAAATTCATTCAACCCAGCCGGTAATTTTTACTTTCATGCCTGCCGACGATATAAAACAATTTATTCGGGAAATCCCGAAAGCGGAGTTGCACATGCACCTGGATTCCGTACCACCCGAATTGCTGTTGAGAAGCGCACGGCGTAATAATGTGGAGCTTCCTTTTTCGGACGTTGAGGGCGCAATCGAGTGGTACCGGTTTAATGACCTTGAAGAATTTTTGCAGAAATGGATGGTGACTACCAGTGTGCTGGTAACGGAAACGGATTATTACGAGGTAGCCCTGGAATTGGGCAGGGACATGCAACAGCAGAATATCATTCGCCGGGAAGTGATGTTTACCTACGCGGCTGCCCATGAAGGCAGGGTGGAGCTGGATACGATGATGAAAGGACTGGCTCGCGGTCGCCGGCAGGTAAAGGAAGAATTCGGTCTCGATCTTTATTTTATCGCCGATATTGACCGAACCATCAGTCCGGAGCGAAGCCTGAAATATGTCGATGAAATTGCAGCATATAAAGACGAAGTCGGAATCCTCGGTATTGGCCTAGATTGCCAGGAGATAGGTTATCCTGCCGGCGTGCACAGAGATGCATTTGCCCGCGCCAGGGAGCTCGGTTTTTATTTATCAGCCCATTGTGGTGAGGAATATGCTGCAGGGCCTGAAGGTGTCTGGGATGCCGTTAATGACCTGAATGTGGATCGGATTGACCATGGCAATCAGGCAATACGGGATAATGAGTTGATCAACCATATTGTCGAGAATGATATTCCCATGACTCTTTGTCCAATCAGCAATGTTTCGATCAATGTTTATGAGTCGATTGCAGACCATCCGGTTATTGAATTACGCAACAGGGGCGCTACTGTTACCGTGAACTCCGATGACCCGCCTTTTTTTCAGGCGGATTTAAATGACAATTACATGCAACTGGTTGAGACGTTTAATCTCGGTGTGGACGATATCACCCAGTTGGTCCGAAACAGTTTTACCTGTTCTTATGCTACGGACGAAGAAAAGACTGCTTACCTGGCTGCACTGGATGATTGGTGTCGTGTAGTGAATCCAGGATAACATTTTGTGTTTTCCAGGCATGTTACTTTTACAGGAATCTTTTATCATAATATGGCGTGTAATACGATTGTTACGACTCGGATTTAAAATTATTAGGGGGTCTTATGAAGTTTAACCTGTGTTCTCGCATTTACTTCCGCATTGCCTGTTCCGTAGTCTTTCTGATTTTCGCCGTGCCGGTAAACGTTTTCGCCGATATTCTCGAAGAAGTGATTGTCACCGCCAAGAAGCGTGAAGAAAGCCTGCAGGACGTCAGCATTTCAATCACGGCATTTTCAGGTGAGGAAATCAAGAATCGTAACCTGATTACTTCCAATGAATTGGGTCAATACCTGCCGGGCGTCCAGGTCGAACCCGCATCGGGGAACCAGTTTGCAAAGACAATCATTCGCGGGTCGGGAAGCGTGGACTTTGCCGGAAACGCCAATACGACGGTAGGGGTCTATTCAGATGAAGTTTACATGAGCAGCATTTTTGCCCATACGCTGGTGCCTTTTGACATGCAGCGCGTAGAGGTTTTGCGGGGACCGCAGGGCACACTCTACGGGCGTAACGCTACTGCCGGCGCAATCAACTATATTACCAACAAGCCTGAACAGGAGTTTCATGGCTACGGTACCATCGGCTATGGTAACTATGACGCCGTGCGCCTTGAGGGGGCGGTGACGGGTGGGGTAACGGAGAATCTTTCCCTGCGGGTCGCGGGAACCTATCAGAATGATGATGGCTGGATGGAAGGCCGGTCCACGATCCCGGGGACGATTGGCGGCACGTTCAACGATACGGATCAGTATTACTGGCGCGGCATGGCCTTGTGGACGCCGCAGGACAACATTGAAATTTTATTTAACGTACATGGGTCCCAGGACCACTCCAGCGGTTTTCAGTACCAGCAGGTCGGTACCGTGGACCCCAACACTTATGCGACCGACTGCGATGCCACGCTCAGGGACGACTGTATCAATTTTGATGGTTACCTGGACCCAGACGGGATTGAAGAACGCGGCGACCCTACTGCCGGCGACTTTGATCTTGCCGGCCCCAGCGATCTTGAAACCCTGGGCGGTTACATGCGGATTGACGTGGACTTTGATGGTTTCAGGGCCACGTCCATCACGGCCTATGACAAATTTCAGCGATTGATTACAGGTGACGATGACGGTGGCCCCAGTGCAATCAGCCATAACATCTACCGGCATGAAACCAGGACGTTTTCAGAAGAGGTTCGATTGACATCGACAGGCGATGGCCCCTGGGACTGGATAGTGGGCGGTTATTATGCAACGGAAGAATTGCCGTCGACGAACGAATACGAATTCTTCGGTTTCATCACGTATTCAAATTACAAACAGGAATCAGACCATTTTGCGGCATTTGCCAACCTGGGATACCAGGTCAATGAGTTGTTCAAGGTCTACGGGGGTCTCCGTTACACGAGGGATGAAATCGAAATTTATCATAACAGCGATTTATTTGACCCGCCTTACCCTGTCGGCTACGGAACAGGGCTAAGCGTGTTTGATCCGGGCACCAGCGGTGAACGCACATACGATGACGTGACCTGGAAAGTGGGTGTGGATTTTACGCCTACAGACGATTTACTGGTTTATGCGCATGTCGGCACCGGTTACAAGAGTGGGGGGATCAATGTCGGTTTTGGCGATCCTGCAGAGTTCAACATCTATGATGAAGAAACTATTCTTGCCGTTGAAACCGGGTTTAAATCAACCCTGTTTGACGGCAGGGCGCAATTGAATGTATCCGGATTTTATTATGATTATGAAGACCTGCAGGTGTTCGATAATTTTATCGGTTCATTCGGCAACCTGCTTATTGTGCTGGGAAATGCGGATCAGGCAGATTATTACGGTATGGAAGCGGAACTGAAGACACGCCTAATCGACAGACTGGACCTGAACTTTGGCATGGCGTACCTGGATACGGAATTCAAGAAATTTACGCGTGCTGTTACGGGCCAGGATCTTGCAGGGCATAACAATGTGTATGCGCCGGAGTGGAAGTTTATCGGCAATCTGGCCTATGAATGGCCGTTACAGACGGTAACGGAAGGTACCCTGGCATTCAATTTTGACTGGAGTTGGACCGATGAGTTATTCCACACCGTGGAAAATCATAACAGCGCACGGGCAAAAGCCCGCTGGCTGGTTGGTGCACGTATATCTTATCGAATGTTGAATGAGAAGCTGGAGGTCGCGGCCTGGGGCCGAAACCTTTCGGATACCAAGTACCGTGTACAAACATTTGATTACACAAGCATCGGGCTCCAGACCTCTGTGCCGAACAGGCCGCGCAGTTATGGTATTGAGATTGGTTATAACTGGTAAAGAGAAAGCAGAGTTCGTCATTCCCGCGCAGGCGGGAATCCAGTAAGCAAACAATCATTATAAAGAGTTGTTTTATCGACTGGATTCCTGCATTAGCAGGAATGGCGAACGGGGGCGCAGGAATGACGAACGGGGGCGCAGAAAAGAGTACCAGCCCGGCCGGTGATAAGTTATTTTTCATCTATGCAGTTATAGCTGCACAGGTAATTGGCGGTGTAATTACCCAGCTATCACCCCTGGTGATCGGGGGCGTGATAACAGGATTGGCGCTCTCCGCCCAGCAGGCAGGTTATATCGCATTCGCTGAATTTCTGGTGTTGTCCGTTACGGCGATCCTGGTTGCACCCGTATTACACAGGCTCCCTTATCGTGCGATATGCTTTTATGCAGTTTGTCTGGCAATAACTACAAATGTCGTGTCAGTCCAGGTGACTGCCCTGGATACCATGATCATCGTGAGATGCCTGGCCGGTATAGGCGAAGGTATCATTTATGCCATCTCACTTGCGGCAGTTGCCTCGCATTCCCAAAACCCGGACAAGGTTTATGGTTACTTTCAAGTCGCCTGGGCGCTGCTCAGCGTCATCCTTTTTTCTGCCGGAGGTTACCTGACGGATATGTATGCCCACCAGGGGATTTTTGGCCTGATCGCAGTCGTTATGATCATTCTGGTGTTTTTCCTGAGAGGTTTACCATCGGATAAGCCGGCACTGGTAAAAACCAGGCTTGTTGCCGGGAACGAAATACCGACGATGCTGGGGATTTGTACATTAGCCGGAATATTTATATTTTGCGCGGCGGGAGCAGCCGTCTACACGTTTTTTGAACAAATAGGTGTTCGCAGCGGATTGACGACTACCCAGGTCGGGTTTGTATTAACGGTCGGCAGCGGTGTCGGAATAATAGGCGCCGGCCTGGCTACCTGGTTGAACGTGCGGAAAGGGCGCTTTATTCCCATTTCAACTTTTTGTGTCTGGTATTCCGCAACGAGTCTGGTCCTGTGTTTGAACACCGATGCAACGATCTACATCGTTGCGGTCATGTCATCTTTTATTTCATTTTACTTTGGAGTTCCGTATTTATTCGGTCTGGCTGCCGCGTTGGATAAAAAGGGCAGGTTGGCCGCCGCTGCGGGTTCGGTGTATTTACTGGGATTCGCTTTCGGGCCCATGTTTGCGGGCAACCTGATCGAGTGGTATGGCTATGCCGGGCTGGGGTTCGCCTCAGCGTCTACAACAATGCTGTCATGGTCGATTTTAATATATATTGTATATCGGCTGGGAACACGAAAACCTGTAACCGTGTAGAACGACTGGAGAACGGTCAATGATGAGTAATGATCATTGTGTCCAACCTGTGACAAGTACTTTTTCGGAGAACAACTGGAACATACTGGCGAACTGCTGGCATCCTGTCGCTCTCAGCAGTGAGGTCTCGGAGAAGCCGATTGCCGCGACGTTACTTGACGTCCCGTTAATTATCTACCGCACCAGCGGAGGCATAACTGTTGCAAAACGGAATTGCCCGCACCGCGGCGCGGACCTGAGCCAGGGCTGGTTGAAAGATGATCAACTGGTGTGCGCTTACCATGGTCTGCATTACGACAGTTCCGGGCAGTGTACATTGGTCCCGGCTGAGGGCCATGATGCGAAGGTTTCCCTCAAATTACGTTTGAGCACCTTTCAGGCGGCCGAGCGCTATGGATTGATCTGGGCGTGCCTGGGTTCCGAACCCCGATTTTCTTTACCCGATTGGAATCCGCTCGAATCATCTGAATACCAGGTAATCGAGTTAAGCACGGAGTGGCGAACTTCGGCAGCCAGGCACACGGAAAATTTCCTTGATATCGCACATGCTGCATGGATACATGCTGACACTTTTGCGCCCCGGGATTATCCGGAGATCGGTAAATTTGACGTAGAGCAAACAGCAGAAGGACTGTACTATGAGATAAAAACCATGTTTCTGGCGGCTAACACATTTGAATACAAAGGCGCAGTAGAAGAATGTCTGTCAGAATATACCCTGACCATGCCTTATTCGATATGTTTGAAAGTGACAAGCTCCCTAGGTGTCGAGTATATTTTTGATGTGGCAACACCCGTCTCGGCGGACAGAATACGGATCTTCATGCTGAAGGCACGCAACTTTGATAAAGACAAACCGGTTTCCGACTGGTTACATTTTCAGGAGGTTGTCAACGAGGAAGATCGAAAAATTGTTGAGAATCAATATCCGGCGTACCTGCCATTGGATTTGTCACAGGAATTCCATATCCGGGCCGATATCATCTCTATTGCATACAGAAGAAAATTGTCAGAGTTAGGCATTCAGCAGGAAGGGGGATATTGAGCCTGGATATTCAAACTCAGGCTTCGTATCCTCAATAACGCACTTCCGGTACATCCTTGTTAAACTTGAAAGGATCCCGATTCCTGGTTTGTTGTCTCAGTTTCGACGGGGACAAACCGTATTGTTCTTTTATGTGGCGTGAGAAATGATGGGGAGATTGAAAGCCGCATTGTTCGGCGATATGGTTCACGCTCAGTCTGGACTGGTGTAACAGGTAAACGCCTCTTTCAGCACGTAATCGCCACAGGTACCGTATGGGGGTCATGCCGACATGACGTTTGAACAGGCGCAGCAGGTAACGAGGGTTTAAACCCACGTGGTCGCCGATGTCATTCAGATCGCATGCGCCGGTAAAATTACTCTCGATATATCGTTTTGACCTTGCAACGGCAGCGGGATAAATACTGTCTTCTTCCTCAAGGTTGGCCTGGTAGAAGTATTCGTTGAACACGGCTTCTCCCATGGAATTTCTCAACCTGCTTAAATTGATACTCTCGCCATGACCCAGGTTAATGCCTTCCTGCATTAATAACATCAGTAACTTTGATGCAGGCATCGCGGTGGGTACGGATTTCAGCTGGGCCTTGTATTTTTTCGGAATAGCCAGTTCGCCGGTATGGCACCAGCATATAAAATGCCGTGTGCCTTTTGGCAGGGTCATTTCAAAGTATTCTTCAGAATAGGCAAATATTGCCGTACCGGATGAATGATGACTTTCTGTTCCATCTATTACAACAGTTGCCTCCCCTTCAATGACCACGGATATGTCCAGATGCTCATGGTTAACAGGACCATACCGCCCCCCCGCCTGAAAAACCGCATCGCCAAATTGAAATGGCTGGTCCTTATTGAAAATATTCATTTATCAGTGTTACATTCAGTTCACAGGAATAGTATAGAACAGAGAAATGTGACTTTCAGACAAATAATCTTTACTTGCAAATATTCCTTTTTTATCGCGAACAGGTCCATAATTCGTCAGGGGGTATGTCTTGAGCGTACATGTGAAATCAACCGATTTTGTCGGCACACCTTTTAATGCCGGAACGGCGCCGTTAAATATAAATCAACGCTGGGTTGCCTGGGACAGGTACCACATAGTTGATACTTTCATGGGCTTCGATGCGGAATATCTTGCCATTCGTAATTCCGCCGCAACCATAGATATGTCGCCGCTGGGAAAATACGATATTATCGGCCCCGATGCGGAACGATTCCTGGATTACCTGGTGACCCGCGACATGTCCGGGCAACTGGTCGGACAGATCTATTATTCACCCTGGTGCAACGAGAACGGAAAAACCGTGGGTGACGGCATGATATTCAGGTTGGAGAAGGATCAGTTCCGCATCTCTACCGATCCCCAATACCATTGGTTCACTCAACAGGCACAGGGCTTCGATATCGAGATCATCGATATCACCCATGACTATGGCATCCTGGCCTTACAGGGACCGAAATCCCAACTTGTGCTGGAAGCATCGACAGGTGAGGACTGGTCGGATCTTGCCTTTTCGCGCATCCGCCATATAGAAGTTGATGGATTTGCGGTTACCGTCATGCGTCAGGGATTTACCGGTGAACACGGTTACGAGTTGTGGGTGGAGAACGAAGGCGCTATGGCTGTGTGGGATGCCGTTTACAGACATGCAGACCGCTTCGGTTTGCAACCTGCAGGATTCCACGCGCATGACGTAGCGCGCATGGAAGCCGGTCTGCTCATAGTGGGCCCCGATTACACGGGAGCGGGTACTGACACTGAGCGTGGGGCGGCCATCGAAGTGGAACGGCAGGACGAAAGGTCGCCGTATGAGATGCGCCTGGGCAATTTTGTGCATCTTGACAAGGCCGATTTTGTCGGCAAGGAGGCCTTGAAGCAGGAAAAGGAAGCAGGCGACTCCAGACAAATGCGAGGTTTGCTGATGGACTGGAAGAAAATTTCCGAGTCGTATATTAAACAGGGTCTGCCGCCGGTGGTCGTGCCGGTGCCTGTGTGGTATCCCCTGAATATAATGGTGAATGACAAAACTGTCGGCCGGGCTACCAGCATTGCCTGGAGTCCCGCTGCAAACAGCATTGCTGGTTTCGCATTTATTGATGTGGAATACAGTAATCCCGGTACAAAAGTTTCGGTGGAATTTGATGTTGGCCGTGAGACCGTACCGGTGAATGCCACCGTGGCAAATCTGCCCTTCATCGACATCAAACGCACCGGATGATACCGGAATGAGATAATGACGGAAGTAATCAGGCAATACTGGCATCCCGTGGGCCTGGCCAAGACCTTGACCGATGAAAAACCGGTTGCGGCAACGGTGCTGGGAGAGGACCTCGTAATCTGGCGTTCAAAAGACAGGATCTGCGCCTGGAAAGACCTGTGCGTGCATCGTGGAGTACGTTTAAGCCTGGGGACTGTTTGCAACAACCGTCTTCGCTGTGCCTACCATGGCTGGGAGTATAATGACGAGGGGCAGTGTGCGTATATTCCGGCCCATCCCGAGATCAGGATGCCGGCCAAGGCCAGGGCGACCGCCATTTACCAGGCCAGGGAACATGCCGGGTTAATCTGGGTGAACCTCGGCGATGCATCCCGGTCCTTGCCTGACTTGCCCCAGTTTAACGAAACTGAATATCGCGTGATTCCCTGCGGCCCTTATGAAATCAATGCAAGCGCCCCGCGCGTGGTGGAGAACTTCCTGGACCTGTCCCACCCGCCAATCCTGCACGACGGTATACTGGGAGATTCCGGTCACGCAATCATTGATGATTACCATGTGGAAGAGACGGAAGAGGGATTTTTTGTAAAAGACGTGCGTTACTTCCAACCGGACCCGGATGGCACGGGAACAGGAGGAGATGCCTGGTACGATTTCGGTATCCTTGCCCCCTTGACAGTCTACTTCGTAAAACATATCGGCGGGCGCAGGAATAAGGAGAAGTTTGTCCTCATGTTCGCCGTCAGGCCGGAGAGCGAAAACAAATCCTGGGCACATTTTATTGCCGCGTATAATTATGCCGCGGATTTGAGTGATCAGGACATCAATGACTTCCATAGCCTCATAATCGGCCAGGATATACCCATACTCGAATCCCAGCGCCCCGAACTGTTGCCCATGGACCTGAGCGAAGAACTGCACCTGCGTTCGGATTTGTTCACCTCGAAATACCGGCGCCACCTGAAAGACATCGGCATGGATTTTGGAGTGGCGTGATGTATTTGCCTACTAACCATACAGACACGACGGATTATCCGGCCGGCAGCGATATTTCCGAAAACGACTGGCATATCCTGGCCGGTTTCTGGCATCCGGTAGCATTTATCTCGGAACTCGGGGAAAAGCCATTGCCTGTCAGGCTACTGGATACCGACCTGGTTATCTATAAAACCAGGGAGGGAAGCACGGCTGCGAAAGATCAATGCGCCCATCGCGGGGCAAAACTCAGTCTCGGATGGATGGATGACGACGGTAACAACGTAGTCTGCCCGTTCCATGGCCATCACTACAACTACCAGGGAGCGTGTACAAAAATCCCCTCCTACGTGGACCAGAACATGCCAATCCCTGCGAAGATGCGTTTAACAACCTATCAATCGATTGAACGTTATGGTTTGCTGTGGGTATGTCTTAAGGATAAACCCCTGCGGCCGCTGCCCGAATGGCCGTTGCTGGAAAACCACGGCGCCGGATGGCTCAGGATCGAAATACCCAAAGGTGTATGGCAGGCTTCTGCCAGCCGCCACTGCGAAAACTTCAATGATATTGCCCATATTTCCTGGGTGCATATGAAGACGTTCGGAAATCGTCAGCGCCCGCAACTGGCGGATTATAAACTGGAACGTACCGGATACGGCCTGCACATGGAGTTGCCTTATATTGAAGTGGAAAGAGGATTTAACGACGACAGTATCGGTGAACGCGAAGTCTGGTATACCCACGACCTGACCTACCCTTATGCGACGGATCTCAAGGTTGACTATACGGAGGAAATGACCAGTCATTTCTATGATATCGCATCACCCGTAAGCGCAGAGGAGACAGCAATCTTTCAGATATCACTTACCAATATCCCTGGAGCGACTGCGGAAGAGTATGCCCAATACCAGTTGGTGACCAATTCTGAAGATATAGTGGTGGTGGAAAGCCAGCGGCCGCAATTTGTACCGTTAAACCCCGGAATGGAAGTGTCCATCCCCGCCGACAAATTCTCGATTCAATACCGGCGCGACCTGGCGCAGTTGTTTGGATTGGGTCAATTATGAAGGCCGTCCTGTAGCCTGCATTGCTCACCGCTGAACGTGCTGATCAGATTAGGCGGTGGATGGTTCACATCATGGCGTCCCGGATTGCCCGGAATTCATCTCCCTCTTTCCACTGAGGCCAGGCATCGGAGTCTGCCAGGTCCCGGCCGACCTGGAACATGAGCTTCATATCATTCTCCGCGCCGCGTAAATCCCAGTCCGGGTCATACTCATCCGACGGGCGGTGATAATGCCTGCTGATGTACTCGTCATACGCTTCAAGCCCTCTCGCTGCCCCGTGTTCCTTATGCCGTATTCCTCCCTGGGTGAACAGAGCCGGGACGCCGGCCCGGGCGAACTCGAAGTGATCGGAGCGGTAATAGAAACCGGCTTCGGGACGAGGATCGGGGGTGAGCTCAAGATCAGGTGCATGTTTCGTAAGATAACCGTCCATGTCTGATTTCCCCATGCCTATCACTTTCAGGTCGTGCGTCGGGCCGATCAGGTTAATGACGTCAAAATTGATATTGGCAATCGTCTTATTGAGCGGAACAACGGGGTTTTGCACGTAGTAACGGGCCCCCATCAGACCTTTTTCTTCAGCCGTCAGGAACAGGAAATAAACGGAACGTTCCAGGGGTTGTTCCAACCGGGAAAAAGCTTCGGCGATTGAGAGCATGCCGGCAACCCCGGATGCGTTATCCACGGCGCCGTTATAAATATTGTCACCCTCGGTAATATCGGGGTTTGTACCGATATGGTCCCAGTGTGCCGTGTAGATGATTGCCTCGTCAGGACGCATACTCCCGGCAAGTCTCGCGACAGCATTATAGGAAGTGCGCCGTGTGATGCTGGTGTCGAATGCAATATCAGCGGTCAACTCCAATGATTGGCCCGTAAATCCCTGTTGTTTGGCCGCTTCTTTCAGTTCATCGAAATTCAAGTCTGCCTGCGAGAATACGGCGGCCGCGGTCTCCGTAGTGATCCAGCCTTCCAGGGCCAGTGACTTTTCAGCGTTTCCGCTGTCGATAATGAAGTTGGGCAGGGGGATTGAGCTTTCCAGCGTACCCCAGGGATAGCCTGCGGCGCCGGTTTCGTGTACCACCAGTACGCCCAGTGCCCCCCGGCGTAATGCTTCGTCATACTTGTAGGGCCAGCGGCCGTACCAGGTCATAGCGTTTCCGTTGAAAAGCCCCGGATTCCGGGTGGCATAGCCGGGGTCATTGACCAGCACGATCACCAGTTTGCCTTCCACGTCCAGGCCTTCATAGTCGTTCCAACCATATTCCGGAGCAGTAATTCCGTAACCGGCAAATACGATTTCAACACCTGCCAGATTAACGCCGGCAGTGATGCGGGGATTTCGCACCACGAACTGTGCCGGGGCGGAGAAACGCTGTGGACCACTGCCGCCTTTTATAAACAACACGGGAGAAGATGTAATCGTAGTAGAGACGAGCGGTACCGGCTGCAGGTAGGAGTCGGCATTACCCGGTTCCAGGCCCATGCGGCGGAATTCGCTTTCCAGGTAGTCCAGGGTCTTGTTCTCACCTTCCGTAAACGGCGCCCTGCCGCCGAACTCGTCGGAGGCTAGGATTGCAATATGTTTATGGAGTAAACTTTCGGTAATCGAATCAACGGGTTGCTGTTTGTCCCCTGATACACAGGCGGCGGCGAATGTGATAAAAATCAAGAATGGTGTGCGCAGGGACATTGAATATGGTCGTGGCAGTAAACAGGTCTTCGGTTACAATGTTTCGTGTGAGTTTTGCGTGCAGGTTTTTATAGTGTATCGAAACATTCATTTCCAGTGAAAGAGATTCCTTCCGTGCAATACCGGCTCAGAGACATCAATGATATGGACAGGGATACCTTTGTTGCCGTTTTCGGCGGCGTTTTTGAAGATTCGCCCTGGGTGGCCGAGACGGCTTGGCAATCCGTGCCGTTTGAGAGTAATGAGTATCTGGTTGAAGCATTATGCGATGTAGTCAGGCGCGCCGGGCGGGAGCGGCAACTGGCTCTGTTGCGCGCGCACCCTGAACTGGGCGTCAGGAAGCCTCTGACGGGACACTCGGAACGGGAGCAGAGAAATGCCGGTCTGAAAGGCGGGGAGGGAGCCCGGGCTGAATTGCTGGCCGACCTGAACCGGCGCTACCGGGACAAATTCGGTTTCCCGTTCATCCTGGCGGTGAAAGGACTGGGCCCGGATGAGATTATCATGCGTTTCCGGGAGCGCCTGGAAAACAGCCCGGAAGATGAGTTTGACGAATGTCTGGGGCAGGTGTTCAGGATAGCCGGGTTCAGGCTTGAAGAGTTATTGAATGAGTTCTCAAGTGGAAGAACCGTATGAGATACGCTGTCCGCGTAACTCATAGGCGCGCTCAATCAGGGTTGTTTCGGAATCAAATAAATCAGGTTCTTTCAGTCCTGTCGCTTTCACCAGGCGTTGTTCGAATACCTCATTGGTTTCCATGCTTCCATCGCCCCGGATGTGGAAAATAGCATCAACCCGATCGCGCAGGTGGCGGCAGATTAATATCGTTCTGTGACAGACCAGGGGGTCCTCCTCGGCGCATAACAGGGCGGGTCTGGCTTCCCCGGCCTTGTCGATTACCCGGTCAAGACTGTCTGCAAATTCGGGCCTGGCCGCGATCAGGTCATATTGGACTTAACCATCGACATAGCAGTCCGGACTCGGACTCTTCGCCCCCAGTTCCTTGCCGGAAAAGACGTAGTCGATCCCCTCATTTCTCAAGCGTCCGGCAAGTACCTTCTGGTTGTATTGCGGATTGCGTCGGCTGTATGGAATGGAGCGCACATCGAAAACCAGGGAGACGGAAGCCTGTTTCAGTAAATTTATGAAGTGTTCAATAGAGTGCCTGGAATGCCCAATGGTATACAGGACTTTTTTCCTGCCCACCTTGTTTCAGGCGTGAGCCATGAGTCGGTAGAGTTCTTCCCGGTTAGAGATATCAACCCGGAACCCTCCGCTATGCCAGGTAGGCAGTGGTGGCAGAGTATCCTGCCGGCCATCGACAGGTGTACGCGTGGTGAGGACGCGCCTGAGCCCGGCCTCTACCAAAGCAGACATAGTAGTGCCGCGCTGTACCGCTTCCTCCCGTAGCCGCTGCATCACGGTTTCGTCAATATTGAGAGTGATTTTCATACGGAAAACCGTATATACAATACTCCTGTATGTCAATCAGCCGTTAATTCTTAAAGTTTATTTTACATTCAGACGTCTAAATGTAAATTTACCCCACTTGAAAAGCGCTTATCGCATACGCCGGAACAACATCATCTATACCGTGTGTACGGTTAAGGAGTTAGTGCGGCTGCAAAGCCCGGGATAGCCCTGTCAGTTATAAGCAGCTTACAGCTTCTCCATGAAGTAATCGGTCATCCTGGTGAACAGGTGCAGGCGCACGTCGTCCAGGTCATGGCGCTGGTTTGGGTAGATCATCATGTCGAATTGTTTGTTATTGGCGATCAGGGCGTCGGCGAGTTGTAACGTGAAGCCATACTTGACGTTTTCATCGCCGGTGCCGTGGATCAGCAGCAGGTTGCCCTGCAGTTTGTCCGCGAAGTTCATCAGGTCTACCTCGTAGTAACCCTGCGGATTGTTTTCGTAGGAATCCATCCAGCGTTCCACGCCGTAGGCCTGGTAGCGGTTCAGGTCGATCACCGGCGCAACGCTGACCGCGGTCTTGAAATGTGGCGCGCCCTTGGTCATCAGCGCTGCCGCCAGGTAACCGCCGCCGCTCCAGCCCCAGAAGCCGAGTCTCTCAGCGTCAATGTAGGGTAATGATTTCAGGTAGTTGACGCCTTCAAGGTAGTCGAGGACGGCGTATTTCCCGTAGTGCCCGTAAGTCAGGTTTTTCGCTGCCTTGCCCCTCCCGGCGGTAGTGCGGTTGTCCACGGCGAAGATGATATAGCCCTGTGCGGCCATGTAGCGGTGCCAGAGATCCTGCTTCGTGTTCTGCTGCCACGGAGACGTCACCCACCTGTTGACCACCACCTGCGACCCGGCGTTGCCGTAGCCGTGACCTATGACGGGGTATTTTTTACCGGGATCAAAATCCGGCGGCTTGATCATGTAGCCGTCGATCAGTATGCCGTCACCGGTTTCCACCTTGATGAATTCCGCGCGGGGTATTGTGTACTTGTCCATTGCCGCCGAATTGCCTGCTTCGAGCACACCGATTTCCTCTCCGTTCGCCTTGCGCAGGGTAATGCCGGGCGGTGTGTCGGCATCCGACCGGGTCTCGATCACCAACCGCCGGTCCGGCGAAAACCGCCACTCATGCCAGCCCGGCCTGTCCGTCAGCCTTTCCAGCTTCGAACCGTCGAGCTTCACCCTGTACACATGCTGATCGATGAATGAATCCTTCTTCGCGTAGAAATACAGCCAGTCCGCGCGCTCGTCAACAGCGATGAGCGAGGAGATTTCCCAGTCTCCGCGGGTCAATTGCACCTCGTTTCCATCGTAGTCGTACAGGTAGGCATGGCGATACCCGCTTTTCTCGGAGGTCCATACGAAGCGTTCCCGGTTCCTGAACAACAGCAGGTCATTCGTTATCTCCACCCATGCAGGATCAGCGTCATCGACGATAACCTTTGCTTCACCGGTCCCGGCGCCGGCGAGCAACAGGGACAGTTTATTGTGGTCCCTGGTTAGACGCTGTAGCGCGAGGGTATCGGAGGAATTCGTCCAGTTGATCCTTGGGATATAATCATCGGGGTTGCCGCCGGTATCCATCCAGGCCGTGCGGCCGCTGTCCAGGTCGAACACGCCTATCCGGGTGGCTGCGAGGCGCTCGCCGGTATTCGGGTATTTCAGCGGGCGGACGGTATTGTACTTGCCCAGTTCATCCACCATGTAGAATACTTTCACATCGGTGACATCCATCCTCCAGAATGCGAGCTTCTTCCCGTCCGGCGACCAGAACCAGGCCGACCCTCTGGAGAACATCCTGCTGCCGTAGTCAAAATAACCATTGAAGATGTTGGCATTGCCGTCACTTGTGACTGCGCGGGTAGTTCTGTCCTTTAGCGCGGTGATGTAAATATTGTTTTCCAGCACGTACCCGACATGTTCACCGTCCGGCGAGAGCCGTACGTTGAGCAGGTGCGGGCTATTGTCCGCAAGCGGCCAGAGTTGTTTCGTGTCCGGTTCGTAGATGAAATAAGCCGCTTCGTTCCTGCCATCCCAGGTCACCCTGACCGGGCCTGCCAGCAGCAGGTAGCGCCGGTCGGCGGACCAGCGGCAACTGCTCAGCCTGACCGGTTCATTCCCGTACCGGAGCGCATCCCCGGCAATCATCAACCGGGAAGCGCCGGCGGTAACGTCGTATTCATGGATATCAGGCAGGCCGGTATCCGGGTTGGTTCTTGTGAAGGTGAAACGCTTTGAGTCGTTATGCCACTGGATATTTTGCGGCAGACGGTTGTCAAATTCACTGCCGGCAAAAATGCTTTCCAGGGTCAATGCCAGCCTGTCCTGGGCGGCGACGCATATCGTCCCGCTGAATAACAGCAGGGACGCTGCCAGCGCCGGCAAAACTTTATGGAGCGTCATTCGATGTTCTGGACCTGCTCGCGCATCTGTTCAATCAGCACCTTCAGTTCGATCGATGCGTTGCTGGTATCGATGTGGGAAGACTTGGAGCCCAGGGTATTGGCCTCGCGGTTCATTTCCTGCATCAGGAAATCGAGGCGCCTGCCCATGGGTTCGGTTTCCGTCAGGACCCGCCTGACTTCGTTGATATGGGTTTCCAGGCGATCCAGTTCCTCATCCACGTCCAGTTTCTGCGACAATAAGGCGATCTCCTGCTCCAGCCGGCCGTTATCCGGTTCAATGTCGAGTTCCCGGATCCGTTCCAGATGGCGTTCGCTGAGCGCGGCAATGATCTCCGGCACCTTTGCCCGCATCTGCACGACCTGCTGCAAGGCAAGGTCGCAACGGTCTTCGATCATCCTCCCCGTTTTCTGTCCTTCCCGGCGCCGGTTCTCGACGATGTCCTGCAGCGCCTTGTCCAGCAGGATGAGCAGGCATGCGCCGGTCTGTTCCAGGTCGGGCGTATTCTTCTCGATCACGCCGGGCCAGCGCAGGATATCGACCGGGTTGAGCGGGGCGGGATTATCGACGGGCAGGCTGCGGGATGCCTGGATGATTTTTTCGCTGAGCCTGGCGTTGACGGCAATTTTATCCAGGGTGGAGTCCGCGTCGTAGCGCAGGTTGCATTCCACCTTGCCGCGCTTGAGCCTGTCCGATATGCGTTCCCTGACGCCGCTTTCCAGGACTCGCAGTTCCTCGGGCAGGCGGATTGAAATATCGAGGTAGCGGTGATTTACCGTGCGGATTTCCCACACCGCATGGCCCCATTCTCCGGAGTCTTCCAGCCGGGCAAAGGCAGTCATGCTGGAAACCATTCCGGTTCTCCTCCAGTGGCGGCTTAAAAAAGAAGCGCCATCATACCATATTCCCGCCTCCTTTCGTCATTCCCGCGCAGGCGGGAATCCAGTCACACAACAGTCGCTTGCGACACATGATAAGGTGTCCCTTCGGGATAAGTGTCCCACTGGATTCCCGCCTGCGCGGGAATGACGAAAGGAGGGAGCACGGGTATGGCGATCAGGCTATAATGATTGTTCCATCTCTACGCCCGTGATGAAATGAAAAGGGAAATCGTGGTAGCCAGCGCCAATCCGGGAAAACTGCGGGAGTTTTCCCAGTTGTTTTCCGGCCGGCACATCCGTGTCCTGCCGCAATCTGAGTTCGCGGTGCCTGCCGTTGCGGAAACCGGGACGAGTTTCGCCGAAAACGCGCTGCTGAAAGCCCGCCACGGCGCGCGCCATGCGCGCCGGCCCGTCATTGCCGATGATTCCGGTATCGAGGTGGACGCACTGAACGGGGACCCGGGGATTTACTCGGCGCGCTATGCCGGTGAAGGCGCTACGGACGCCGAGAACCTGGCGCTGCTGCTGCGCAATATCGCCCTGGCAGGCGCCCGGCGGCCTGCAGCCAGGTTCCGATGTGTGATCGCTTATGTGCGCGACGCCAATGACCCCGAACCCCTGGTCGCGCAAGGGATATGGGAAGGGTATATCGTCGATAAACCGGCAGGCAATAACGGGTTCGGGTATGATCCGGTATTTCATGTACCGGGCCATGGTTGTACTTCGGCGGAGTTGCCGCCGGCGGTCAAGAATTCCATCAGCCACAGGGGAAAGGCCCTGCGCAACCTGGTCGAGTTGATGAAAGAGGCAAAAGCGCTTGAATAAAACCGGATTAATACTGCTGACCCCATGTCTGCTGGTGTGCGCGTTGTTGCTCGCGGCCGGCTTTGCCCGGGCGCAGGACAACAGGGCGATTCCGGTCAAGGTCATGCGGCCCGTCGTCGCTCCCGTGTACGAGGAACTGCCGCTGACCGGCAGCGTCACCACGCGTCGCCAGTCCCGGCTTTCCCCTGAGGTGGCCGGACTGGTGGCGAAAATGTACGTGGACGAGGGGGATGAAGTCAGCCGGGGTGATGCCCTGCTGGAACTGGACCGGGACATTGCAGTCATCGACAGGGACAGCGCCGCCGCGCAGGTAACGGAGGCACAGGCCAGGTTGAAGGAGTCGATCAGGCAACAGGATGAAGCGGCGCAACTGGTTGAGAAGAAACATATTCCGCCCACCCGCTATGAAGCCGCCCGGGCAACGGTGGCCATGGATGGAGCGGCGCTGGAACGCCTGAAAAAGGAACTGGAACGCCAGGAAGAGCTGGTCCGGCGCCATACCATTAGCGCGCCTTTCGACGGCGTCATCACGCAGAAAATGGTGGAACAGGGCGAATGGGTCAAGATAGACACCCCGTTGTTTGAACTGACGGAGATCGGCCGGCTGCGGGTGAACGTGCCGGTACCCCAGTTTTATTTTGATGACGTGCAGTTGGGCACCCCGGTAAGGCTTACCTTCGATGCTTATCCGGACCAGGAGTTCCATGCCGGCGTCACCATGAAAGTCCCGGAAAGCAGCGAGACGGCAAGGACTTTCCCGGTCAGGATAGACCTGGACAACAGCGAACGCCTGATTGCGCCCGGCATGTCGGTGCGGGTGGTCTTCCAGCTCGGTAACGCCGGCGAGGCGGACACCCTGCTGCTGTCCCAGGACGCGCTGGTGAGGAAGCCGGACGGCAGCGAGTCGATCTGGGTCATACGGTCCGATGGCGAAGGGATGAAGGCCAGCCAGGTCGCCGTCAGCACCGGCCGCGCCTACCGTGAGAACATTGAAATAACAGCCGGAGATGTCCGCGCGGGCGACCGCGTCGTGGTGCGCGGCAACGAGATCCTGCGCCCGGGCCAACTCGTGGAGATCAAGGAAGAACTCGAACTGAACCTGTGATTCATCCGCAGATGACGCAGATTAGCGCAGATTATTAGTTACAGGGATTCCAGTTTAAAAACCAAATAACTTCTTCATGAAAAAAACTTTTTTTCATCTGCGGTAATCTGCGTCATCTGCGGATAATATTAGAATGTTCAGGTTTGCCATTGAAAAACCGCTGATTATCGCTGTCGCGGTGCTGATCATCTGCCTGTTCGGCCTGCTGGCCATCTTCCGCGTGCCCATCCAGATGATCCCCGACCTCGATGTCAGGATTGTCACCGTTATTACCCAATGGCCCGGCGCCACCCCCCAGGACGTGGAAAAAGAGATCATCATAGAGCAGGAGGAATACCTGCGGCGCATCCCCGGCCTGGAGCGCATGATCTCCCGGGCTACCACCGGGCGCGCCCAGATCGAACTGGAATTTCCCTACGGCGTCGAAATCAACGAAGTCTTGATCCGGGTCAACAACGCCCTGACCCAGGTCCCCGGCTACCCGGAAAACGTCGATGAGCCGCGCCTGGTCACCAGCACCGTCTCCAATAATCCCTTCCTGTTTTTCCTGACCAGGCCTCTGCCGGGCAACCCGCAGAACGTGAACATGGTGGAAATGCGCGATTTTCTCGAGGACCACGTGCGTGTGCAGATTGAACGGGTGCCGGGCGTATCGGAGGTCCGTATGTGGGGCGGCGCGGAGCGTCAGATCAAGGTTTACGTGGACCCTGTCAAGCTGGCCGAGCGGCAGATCACGCTGTCCGAGGTGCGCAACGCCATCCGCGCCCGCAACCGGGACGTTTCCGGGGGCGACCTGGACAGCGGCAAACGCCGCTACCTGTTGCGCACCGTGGGACGTTTCGCCACCACGGAAGACATTGAAAACATGGTCATCGCCCATCGGGACGGCGCATTCATACGCCTGCGCGACCTGGGTTATGCGGAGTTGTCCACCTTTGAAATACAGTCCTACTCCTACGGTAACGGAATACCCAATATCAGCCTGGCAGTGCGCCGGCAGATCGGTTCCAACGTGGTGCAAGTCAAGGAGGACGTAGTGAAAAAGGTGGAACAACTCAACGGCAGCCTGCTCAAGGAGCGCGGCCTGTACATGGTGCTGAATTCCGATGACGTGAAATACGTCACCGAATCCGTTGTGAATGTGCGCAAGAACCTGGTTATCGGCGCCCTGCTGGCCACCATCGTCCTGTTCCTGTTCCTCAGAACGCCTTCCGCCACCCTTATCGGGGCCATCGGCATACCCATTTGCACCCTGGCCGCGTTTCTCGGCCTGCTGGTCAGCGGGCGCACCATCAACGTGATCTCGCTGGCCGGGGTTGCCTTTGCCATCGGCATGACTTTGGATAACAGTATTGTGGTGCTGGAGAACATTTACCGGCACATGGCTTCCGGCAAGCAGCGCCGGCGCGCCGCCATTGACGGCGTGGCCGAGGTATGGCCGGCCCTGCTGGCCTCCACGCTGACTACGGTGTTCGTGTTCCTCCCCATCATCTTCATCAAGCAGGAAGCCGGGCAGTTGTATTCCGATATCGCGGTTGCCATCTCCGCCTCCATACTGATGTCGCTGCTGGTCGCGACCCTGGTGGTGCCGACCCTGTGCAGCCGTTTTCTCACGCCGAACAGGGTTGAAGTGTCTGCCCGTTCCGGCCTGTACGCCGCGGGACAACGGTTCGGTGAGGCACTGCTCAGGTTCGTCAATTGGTTGATGGAGACGGTAACCAGGCGACTGGCCCTGGTGGCCGTAGTCGCATGCATCACCCTGCTGATTTTTGCGTCCATTCCCAAGGCGGAGTACCTGCCTGAAGGAGAAGAGCCGAAGATGTTTGTCCAGATGTACGCGCCGCCCGGTTACAATATCAATGAGATGCACGCCATCTACAAGGACCTGGAAGATTACCTGGTGCCGTATGTCGGCCAGGACCCCGGGCAATACGCCAGGGGGGAATCCGAACTTCCCGGCCTGAATTACGTAGTTGGTTATGCCGGCGCTTCCCGTAACGTCGTGATCCCGGAGGCGACGTCCATCGGCCAGGCCAATGACCTGCTGGATATTATCGTGGAAAAGATCAAGGAAATTCCGGGCATACACGCGTTTGCTTCCCGCGGCTCCATTTTCTCCAGCAACTGGGGCGGCTCCAGGAGCATCAACCTGGAATTGAGCGGCACCGACCTGGTGTCCCTGTTCGATGCCGGACTCAAGGCCTTTGTCCAGGCGCAAACCGTGTTTGAGAACCCGCAGATCCGTCCGGAACCCTCCACCCTGGCCCTGGGCCAGCCCCTGGTGGAGGTCCGCCCCGACTGGGAGCGCGCCAGCGAACTGGGCCTGGATGTGGGCGACCTGGGTTACAGTATCTGGGCCTTCTCCGACGGCGCGTTTGTGGATGAGTTCTTCCTGGGTGACGAAAAGATCGACATCTTTCTGTATTCCACAGGGGGCACCATCCGGCAACCGGAAGACGTGGCCGACATCATGCTGTATTCACCCCAGGGCGGCATGGTGCCGCTCAGCGCAGTGGCGCAGGTGCGGCAGACGGTGAACACCGAAACCATCCGCCGGGTGGACAGCAACAGGACCATCACCCTGGGCATCATCCCGCCCCGGGACATCCCACTGGAGCAGGGCGTTGACATGGTCCGGAGCGGCATTATCGATGAGTTGAGGGCAAACGGCCAGGTAGGGGACGACATCAGCATGCGCATCACCGGGGCCAGTGACCTGCTCGCCGCGACCCGCAATGCCCTGAAGGGGAACTTCATCGTGGCGGTATTCATCTCGTACCTGTTGCTGGTGGCCATCTTCTCCCACTGGGGCTACCCGCTGCTGGTGATGACCACCGTGCCCGTCGGCATCGGCGGGGGGTTGATCGGCCTGTGGCTGCTGAACGCGGTAGGAGGCAACCTGTCGTTGCTGGGGTTGTCGGATATCTACCAGCCCTTCGACGTGATCACCATGCTGGGCTTCCTGATCCTCATCGGCACGGTGGTGAACAACCCGATCCTGATTATCGATCGCACCATGCGCAACATCAGGACCAGGGGGTTGGCATCGATTGACGCGGTGATGGAGAGCGTCCGGGCCCGGCTCAGGCCGATCATGATATCCAGCATCACGACCGTATTCGGTCTCTCGCCCCTGGTGTTCAACCCCGGCGCCGGCACCGAGTTATACCGCGGCCTGGGGGCTATCGTAATGTTCGGCCTGCTGTTCTCGATGCTGATCACGCTGACCTTCATGCCGACCCTGCTGTCGCTGGCCCTGCAGTTCAGGGAACGACTGAGCCCGTCCGCAGGTAAATTATCCGCAGCACAAGCAGCAGATTAGCGCAGATAATTCATCTGCGTCATCTGCGGATAAACCCTATGAATAACATACCCCTGTCGTTGTATGTACACCTGCCCTGGTGTGTAAGGAAATGTCCTTACTGTGATTTCAATTCCCATGAAATAAAAGACGGTTCCTTCCCGGAACGGGAATACGTGGATGCCGTGGTGCGTGACCTTAAATTCAGCGCCGACCTGTTCCGGGGGAGGAAGCTTGAGTCTGTCTTCCTTGGCGGCGGCACGCCCAGCCTCATGTCGGCGCAAGGCATCGGCGCGATCCTGGAGGCGGTCGATGCCGTATGCGGGCTTCCCGCCGGTACCGAGATTACCCTGGAGGCGAACCCCGGCGCCTCGGATAACGGACGCTTTGCCGGATACCGCAACCTGGGCGTAAACCGGTTATCCATCGGCGCGCAAAGTTTCAATGACGCCAGGCTCGCGGCCATCGGCAGGATTCACGACGCCGGCGAAGCCCGGGCTGCGGTTACGGCGGCTGCCGCTGCAGGGTTTGCCGATATCAATATCGACCTCATGTACGGGCTGCCCGGCCAGACCGCGCAAGGCGCCCTGGCAGACCTGGCCACTGCCGTCAGCCTCGAACCGGCACACATCTCCTGGTACCAGCTCACCATCGAACCCAATACCGTTTTCCATGCAAAACCGCCGCCGCTGCCCGGCGACGACATCACATGGGAGATGCAAACCCGCGGCGCGGACTACCTGGCGGGGCAGGGCTACCGGCAATACGAGGTGTCCGCCTGGTCGAGGCCGGGCAGTGAATGCCGGCACAACCTGAACTACTGGGAATTCGGCGATTATCTCGGAGTCGGCGCCGGCGCCCACGGCAAGATTACCAACGGGGCGATAACCAGGCAGTCGCGCCTGCGCGTGCCGCAGAGTTATATGCGCGCCGCCGGTTCGGATGCGGCCATAGCCGCACAGAGGACGCTGGGCGAGCAGGACCTCATCCTGGAATTCATGCTGAATGTGCTGCGCCTGAAAAACGGCGTGCCGCTGTCCCGGTTCAGCGCAAGGACCGGCCTGGCGCCGGCGCGCGTGCAGGCGCAAGTCGACGCCGCCAGGGCGGACGGCCTGCTGGAACACGAACCGGGATTGCTCAAGGCGACCAAAAAAGGCGCCCGCTACCTGAACGACTTGTTACAATACTTCATGACTTGAGCAATAAAACCCTGTTCGCGAATGGATATCAAAGACCTCGTCACAAGCCGGCGCACCATACATCAGTTCAAGCCGGGCACCCTGCCGGATGAAGCCGTAGTGCGTGCGGCCATGGAACAGGCCGTCTGGGCGCCGAACCACCACCTGACGCAACCCTGGCGCTTCTACCTGCTGGGTGAGCGGAGCAAGGAACGCATCTGCCTGCTGAACGCACAGCTTGTCAATGAGAAACAGGGGGAGCGGGCGGCGGAGATCAAGCTCAGGCGCTGGCGGGAAGTGCCCGGCTGGCTGGCGCTGACCTGCCTGAAATCGGATGATGCGGTCACCATGCAGGAAAACTATGCCTCCTGTTGCTGCACCGCGCAGAACCTGATGCTGCTGTTGTGGGATGAGGGTATCGGGGTCAAGTGGACCACCGGCGTAGTGACCAGGACCGGGGAGTTCTATCGCATCATCGGAGCGGATCCCGGCCTGGAGGAGTTAGTGGGATTATTCTGGTACGGCTTCCCGGCTGAAGTCCCGGCGGCGCAACGCCCGCCCCTGGATCAGATCCTGAGCCAACTCCCCTGAACCGGCGCAATGGGTTACCTGACTGAAGAACGGATCATGCTGCGGGACGCGGCCCGGGAGTTTGCCCTGAAGGAAGTGCTGCCCGTGGCGAACAGGCTCGACCCGGAGAAGGGGGACATTCCCCCGGAGTTGATGGAAAAACTCGCGGAACTGGGCTATTTCGGCATCATGATCCCGGAGAAGTACGGCGGCATGGGACTGGGGTGCTTCGAATACTGCCTGGTCAGCCAGGAACTGTCCAGGGCATGGATGAGCGTGGGCAGCATCATTCGTTCCGGCAACATCCTGATGGGATCCGGTGAACTCAGCGAGGAACGCAGGAAAAAATACCTTACCAGGGCGGCCAGGGGTGAATTTCTCGGCGCGCTCGCCATGTCCGAACCCAATGCCGGATCGGACGTCGGCAATATCTCCACCCGGGCGGTAAAAAAGGGCGAGCACTGGTCGATCACCGGCAGCAAGTACTGGTGCACCTTCGCTGACGGGGCCGATTACCTCATCGTCCTGGCGCGTACCGGCCAGGAGGTCGATCCTGAGCGCAGACACCGTGGACTGAGCGCATTCCTGGTCGAAAAACCCCGCGGCGAACTGCCCCCGGGAGTCAGCGGCAGTCCCATCCCGAAGATCGGTTATTACGGCTGGAAGACCTGGGAACTGGCTTTCGACGATGCGCGGGTTCCTCTCGATGCTATCATCGGCGCCGAGGGCCGGGGTTTTTATATCATCTCCAGGGAGCTTGAAACCGGCCGGGCCCATACCGCGGCCCGCGCCATCGGGGTAGCGCAGGGGGCTTATGAAGACGCGCTGGCCTACGCGCAGGAGCGAGAGCAGTTCAACCGGCCCATAGCCGATTTCCAGGCCATCCGCTTCAAACTGGCAAAAATGAAAATAGAGATAGAGGCGGCGCAGCAACTGATGTATTACGTCTGTGACGCCATCGACAGCGGCAAACGCTGCGACCAGGAGGCTGCGATGGTGAAATATTATGCCGGGGAGATGGCCGAACGCGTGACCAGCGAGGCCCTGCAGATCCACGGCGGGGCGGGTTACACCACCCACTTTGCCGCGGAACGCTACTGGCGGGACGCCCGCCTGACAAAAATCTTTGAAGGCACTTCGGAAATTCAACTGCGCATTGTTTCCGACCACATCCTGGGAAAGGCCGGACAATAACCATGTTCAGGTTTGCCATAGAGAAGCCGCTGATCGTCGCGGTGGCGGTGCTGATCATCTGCCTGTTCGGCATCCTCGCCGTTTTTCGCGTGCCCATACAGATGATCCCCGATCTCGACGTCCGGGTAGTGACCGTGATCACCAAGTGGCCCGGCGCCACGCCCCAGGACGTGGAAAAGGAGATCATCGTCGAACAGGAGGAATACCTGCGCCGGATTCCGGGGCTGGACCGCATGATCTCCCGGGCGGAGACCGGCCTGGGTGAGATCGATCTGGAGTTTCCTTACGGCACTGACGTCAACGAGGTCCTGATACGGGTGAACAACGCCCTGACCCAGGTACCCGGATACCCGGAAAACGTCGATGAACCCCGGCTCGTCGCCAACTCCGCGGAGAATCCGTTCCTGTTCTTCTCCACGCGGCCCCTGCCCGGTAATCCGCAGGACGTGAACATGACGGAAATGCGTGATTTCGTGGAAGATAACGTACGCGTGCAGCTTGAACGGGTCCCGGGCGTCTCGGAAGTCACCATGTTTGGCGGGGCGGAGCGGCAGGTCAAGATATTTGTGGACCCCGTGAAGCTGGTAGAACGCCGGATCACACTGTCCGAGGTGCGCAGCGCCATCCGCGCACGCAACCGGGACGTATCCGGCGGTGATCTGGACAGCGGCAAGCGCCGATACCTGATCAGGACGATAGGGCGTTTTGAAACCGCCGAAGACATGGAAAACATGGTGGTGGCGCGCCGTGACGGCGCGTTCGTCCGTTTGCGCGATCTGGGGCACGTAGAACTCTCCACGTTCGAAATCGATACCTACTTCTACTCGCACGGGGTACAGACCGTGAGCCTGGGGGTAAACCGGCAGATCGGCGCCAACGTGGTGGAAGTCGAGGACCGGGTCCTGGAAAAAGTCGAAGAACTGAACAACGGCCTGTTGCAGGAGCGGGGCATGCGCATGGAGTACACCTTCGACGATGTGCAATACATCATCGACTCCGTGGCCAACGTGCGTAATAACCTGGTTATCGGCGCTTTGCTCGCCACCCTTGTACTGTACCTGTTCCTCAGAACCCCCTCCGCCACCCTCATCGGTGCGCTGGGCATTCCCGTCTGTACCCTTGCGGCCTTCCTGGGGCTGCTCGTCAGCGGGCGCACCATCAACGTGATCTCCCTGGCGGGGGTCGCCTTTGCCATCGGCATGACGCTGGACAACAGCATCGTCGTGCTGGAGAACATCTACCGGCACCGGACAGCCGGTAAGGATCGCCGGCGCGCGGCGCTGGACGGGGTGGCAGAGGTGTGGCCTGCGCTGCTGGCATCCACGCTGACCACGGTGTTCGTGTTTATCCCGATCATTTTCATCAAGGAAGAGGCCGGGCAGTTATATTCCGATATCGCCGTCGCCATCTCCGCGTCCATCCTGATGTCCCTGCTGGTCGCGACCCTGGTGGTGCCGACCCTTTGCAGCCGGTTTCTCTCGCTGAAGAGCGCTGACCCCGTGGCCGCCGCCGGGTTGTATGCTGCGGGACAACGGATCGGCGAGATGCTTATCCGGTCCGTGCACTGGTTGATGAAGGGAATCACGCGCCGGCTGGGCCTGGTGGCCCTGGTGGGCAGCATCACGGCGCTCATCTTTGCCTCCATCCCCAAGGCGGAATACCTGCCGGAAGGGGAGGAGCAGAAGATATTCGTTCGCTTGTTTGCGCCGCCGGGCTACAACATCGATGAGATGCACGCGATCCACAAGGGTGTGGACGACTTCCTGGTGCCGTATGTCGGGCATGACCCGGACAGGTTTGCCAGGGGAGAATCCGAACTGCCAGGCCTGAATTATATGATCGGCTATGTAACTTCCTCCCGCAGCGTGCTCATCCCGGAGGCGACCTCCCCGGACCAGGTTGACGATATGCTCGACATCGTGATGGGGAAGATCCGGGAGATCCCGGGCATACATGCGTTTGCCTCCCGGGGCTCGCTTTTTTCCGGCAACAGGGGCGGTTCCAGGAGCATCAACCTGGAGTTGAGCGGCGCCGACCTGGTGTCCCTGTTCGACGCCGGCCTCAAGGCTTTCGTCCAGGCACGGTCGGTGTTTGAGAACCCGCAGATCCGCGCCCAACCCCCCGGCCTGACCATAGGACAACCGCTGGTGGAGATACTCCCTGACTGGGAACGGGCCGGTGAATTGGGTATTGGCGCCGGCGACCTGGGCTATGCCGTCTGGGCCTTCTCGGACGGCGCGTTCGTGGATGAGTTCTTCCTGGGTGATGAGAAGATCGACATGTTCCTGTACTCCACCCGGGGCACCATCTCGCAACCGGAGGACGTGGACGACATCATGCTGTACTCACCCCGGGGCGGCGCGGTGCCGCTCAGCGCGGTGGCGCAGGTGCGGCAGACCGTGAATACCGAAACCATCCGCCGGGTGGACAGCGAGAGGACCATCACCCTGGGCATCGTCCCGCCCCGGGACATCCCGCTGGAACAGGGGGTGGACATGGTCCGGCGCGGCATTATCGACGAACTGAAGGCGAGCGGTGAAATCGGGGACGACATCAGCATGCGCATCACCGGGGCCAGCGACCAGCTCGAAGATACCCGGGATGCCCTGAAAGGGAATTTCATTATTGCCGTGTTCATTTCCTACCTGTTGCTGGTGGCCATCTTCTCCCACTGGGGCTATCCGCTGCTGGTGATGACCACCGTTCCCGTCGGTATAGGCGGGGGGTTGTTCGGCCTGTGGCTGCTGAACGCGGCAGGAGGCAACCTGTCGTTGCTGGGACTCGATAACGTACACCAGTCCTTTGACGTGATCACCATGCTCGGTTTCCTGATCCTTATCGGCACGGTGGTGAACAGCCCGATCCTGATCATCGACCGGACCATGCGCAACATCAAGACCGGTGGGATGGGGTCGGTTGACGCGGTGCTGGAGAGCACACGGGCCCGGCTCAGGCCGATCATGATATCCAGCATCACGACCATCTTCGGCCTGTCGCCCCTGGTGTTCAATCCCGGCGCGGGCACCGAGTTGTATCGCGGCCTGGGGGTTATCGTGATGTTCGGCCTGCTGTTCTCGACGCTGATCACGCTGACCTTCATGCCGACCCTGCTGTCACTCACGCTCCAGGTCAGGGAACGGTTGAGACGATCTGCAAATTATTAATCCGCAGATTACGCAGATTAACGCAGATAAATGAAAGTTATTTTGTTATGAAGAAACTGCATGGTTTTTTTAAACCGGAATTTTCTTAATTCATAAATCAAAAAATAATCTGCGCTAATCTGCGTAATCTGCGGATAAATTATTTGACTCGTGATTTCGTCAGTTCCAGGAACAGGGTCATGAGGATGATGATGAGAGCGCCGGCATTCATGCCGTTGCGCAGCAGGCCGCCGGCAAATTCATCGAGGTAATCCGGGTATATCAGGCCGTACTGGCAGCCGATGCCGGTAATGAAGGCAAGACCGACAATCGTCCCCTTGTGCAGGTCCATACCGCCCTCGATGATCATCTTCATGCCTATCATGAACAGCAGCGCCAGCATGATGAACAGGTAGCCTGCGAACACGGAATCCGGTATCGCCAGGACCACGGCAACTGCTTTGGGCAGGAATGCCAGGATGATAAAGGCCGCCCCGGTGGCGATACCGACACTGCGGGCCGCCACCCCGCTGAGCTCGGTCATTGAGACGCTGGTCGTTATGGCCGATCCCGGGACTGTGCCCGTCAACCCGGACAGCATGTTGCCTACGCCATCCACGTTCATGGCGCCCTGTACGGCGCTGAAATCTACGGGTCGCTCATCCCTCCACGACACGCGCTGGATAGCAATGGCGCTGCTCATGGTGCGGATACCGGCCACCAGGGCCACCAGCAGGAATGAAGGGAGCAGTGTCCAGAAAGCCGGTCCGAAATCGAGATCATAGCCCGGCCAGCGGTTCTCGGGAATATCGATCCAGGCAGCGCCGGCAACGCGGCCCATGTCGTACAGGCCGAACGTTGCGGCGATTATTGAGCCGGTCGCGACGCCGATAACCGTCGCCCACACGCGCATCCTTGCAGGCGCCTTCAGCGCGATGGCGCAGATGATCAGCGCCGTGGCGAAAAAACTCAGCGCAGAACCGGGTGCGGCGCCGCCTTCAGCGCCACTGCCGAGGAGTTGGGTAACGACCGGCAGTATCGTCACGGGTATCAGCATGATGATCGTCCCCGAGACGGTGGGTGTCAGGATGCGCCGGAACAGCGGGAGTTGCCAGGACAGCGCCGGCGGGACCAGGGACGCAATAACGACCAGGGTAGCCATCATGGCCGGACCTCCTTCGCTGAGCGCCATGATGCACACGGGAACGAATGTCGCAGAAGCGCACATGACGATGACATGACCTGCGCCGACACGGCCGAACCGCAGGGCCTGCAGTATCGTGGTTATGCCGCAGATCATGACTGTGGTCAGTACGGCCCAGGACAGGTAGGCTTCGGTTTCGCCCGCGGCGCGCACGATGACCGTGGGGATCAGCATCACCGCGGCGATATTGAGCCCCGCAAGTTGCAGACCCAGGCTTATGACAAGTGGTATGGGGGGATTTTCATCGGGCTGGTAACGGATGTCCGTCTGGCCTCCTGTCCGGCTGTCTGTCACTGCCTGTCCGGTTATTCGAGCCAGTAACGCCGACGCTGGAACGGATAGCCCGGCAGCGAGATGCGGCGCCGTTTTTCACCTGCAAAAAGATCGGCAAAGGCAACCGGCCGGCCCGCTTCGTAAGCCTGTGCCACCATTTCCACCGACGCGCCCCCCCCATCCTGTGCTTCCGGCCCGTTGGCGGCCGGCCGGCCCGCACCTGACGGTTCAACCGGTGTCAGCGACGCTGTATCCGTTTGCGCAAGCGCTTCCAGCCCTTCCCGCAGTGACGCAGCGTCGTTGAATACGATGCCCTTGCGGTACGCAAAATGGGACCTCCCTACGCTTGCGGTCCAGGCCATGTCGGCCAGCAATCCGTTGTTGACGCTTCCGTCCGGTGAGGCTTCCCCGGTGCGTTCGTCCAGCCATGACAGGTAGCGGAGCGCCAGGTCCCTGAGCGCTTCGCCGGTTCTGCCCGAGAGCGGCAGGAGTTGGGTCCGGTCCTCTCCCGGTTTGTCCTTTGCGGAAGGCAGGTCCGTATCTTTGTATCCCTCTACCACGACATGCGCGTTCGTTCCCGAAATCCCGAATGCGCTCACGCCCGCACGCGGCGGCCGGCCGGGATGAGCGGGCCAGTTCACCGATTCCGACGCCACGCGCACGGGCAACCGGTCCCAGTCCAGGTGCGGAGACGGATTTTCGAAGTGAAGTTGTTTCGGGATCAGGCCCCGGCTCATTGCCAGCACCGTCTTGATCAGGCCGGCTACTCCGGCAGCGGGTTCCAGGTGGCCTATGTTGGTTTTTACCGATCCGATAAAAAGAGGGTGTTCCTGCGCGCGCCCCTTGCCGTACACCGCGGCCGCGGCCTGTACCTCGATCGGGTCGCCTATTTCCGACCCGGCCCCATGGGCTTCCAGGTAGTCCACTTCCGCCGGCGTTACTCCGGCCTGCGTCAGCGCCGCTTCGAGCACCCGCTCCTGGGCCGGTCCGTTCGGCACGGTCGGGCCTGCGCTGGCGCCGTTCTGGTTCACCGCAGTACCCCGGATTACACCCCAGATGCGGTCGCCGTCGGCCTCTGCATCGGCAAGCCGCTTCAGGACAATCATTCCGCAGCCTTCACCCCGCACGAAACCGTCCGCGGCGGCATCGAAGGTACTGCACCGGCCCTGCCGCGACAACATCCCCAGGTCCGCCAGCTCCCTGGTTATTCCCGGTGACAGGATTGCGGTTGCTCCTCCGGCCAGGGCCATATCGACTTCGCCCCGGCGCAGACCTGCGAACGCATAATGTGTTGCGACCAGTGACGACGCACAGTTAAGCTCAACCGGTATTGTCGGTCCCTCCACGCCCAGGATGAAGGCAAGCCGTCCTACCGACATGCTCGCGGCGGTGCTGAGGTAACTGACGCCGTAGCTGGTTTTTGCCATCAGGTCCCGGTATTCGCTGGTGCCGATACCCGCATATATGCCGGTGCGGCTGCCCCGCAACTGCTCAGGGTCCAGTCCTGCATTTTCAAGGGCCTGCCAGCTTGTCTCCAGCAGCATACGCTGGCGCGGGTCCATCATGCGCGCCTCAATCGGCGAAATCCGGAAGAATCTCGCGTCAAATTTGTCTATCTCATCCAGAAACGCGCCCCGGCGGTAGTCGGAATGCGTAGTGGAAAGGGTTTCCATGTACTCGTCCCAGGTATCCAAGTCCCTACGGCTATCCGTTACGGCATCAGCGCCCGCTTCGAGCTGGCGCCAGAACGTTTCAAGGTCCGGCGCGCCCGGAAAGCGGCACGCCATGCCGATAATCGCAATTCCATCATCTTCACTTCGAGGCGCAGGCCCGGGTTCCGGCCTGGCCGGCGTCTCAGGTGGCGTCTCAGATTGCACCTCAGATTGCACCTCAGGTTGTGTCCCAGGTTGTGCTTGGGGGGCAGGCGCACCGATGACTTCACCCAGTTCCTGCACAAGATGGCCGGCGAGTGCGGCGATGTCCGGATAGTCGAACACTACCGTGTTGGATGCCGTATATTCCCCGGAAAACGCCCGGTTCAGCCGGTTGCGCAGTTCCACCGCCATCAGAGAGTCCATGCCCAGATCGAAGAACCCCACTTTGGGTTCAGGCGCACTCGGCAGCCGCAGCACCGCCTGTACTTCCTGTTGCAGGAAGGACGCGAGCAATTCCTCATGTGTCGTTGCCGGCGCTTCCCGCAGGGAGGCAAGCACGTCGTCCGGCGAGGTTGCGTCTGCGGCCTTGTCGTCCGGGCCTGTGGACAACAGGTCTTCCAGCAGGGGTGGAGGGTCCTCTACAGCCTCTTCGAACACCGACCAGTCCATCGACATCACCACGGCGTTCGTGGCGTCCTGGCGCACCAGCCGGTCAAACGCCCTGATACCCTGCTGCGGGGTAAACCAGCGGCCGCCGAGCGCCGAGCGTTGCCGGTCAATACGGTCCCGCTGTTCAGCCGCCTCGCCGATGTCCGACCAGGCCCCCCAGGCGATGGCCTGACCCGGCAATCCCAGCGCGCGCCGGTGGCCGGCGAGCTGGTCCAGGAAGGCGTTGGCCGTAGCGTGGTTCGACTGTCCCGGATTGCCCATCACGCCGACCCTGCTGGAGAACAGGATAAAGAAATCCAGGTCAAGGTGCGCGGTTGCGCGATGCAGTTGCCAACCCCCCATTATTTTCGGCCACAATACTTCCTCAAACCGCTCCCATGTCTGGTTGGTCAGCGCGCCGTCCGACAGCACTCCGACGCTATGGATCAGGCCTCCCAATGGCGGCAGTTCCTGCTCCATGCGCGCCAGCATATTGTCCAGGGCAGCCGTATCCGTCATGTCCGCCAGTTCCACCCGGATTGCCACCCCGCGTTCCCTGATCGCGCGGATTGTTTCCATGGCGGCGGCATCCGGCTCCCGGCGCCCGTTCAGTACGATGGTTCCCGCACCCTGGTCGGCAAGCCAGCCGGCCACGGCGCACCCGATCCCGCCCAGACCGCCGGTCACCAGGTAGGTCCTGTCCTGCCGCAGCCCGCCCTTGATCAGTGGTGGGGCTGTTACCACGATCTTGCCGATGTGGCGGGCCGAACGCATGAACGACAGCGCAGCGCCCGCTTCGGCCAGTGGCCAGCGGCTGTGTATGATCGGTTTCAGTTCTCCCGAAGAAAGACGCTCAATCACATCCCTCATAACCTTTCCTACGCGGGCCGGTTCCATCTTTTTGAGAACAAACATGTCCAGGATAAGGTAGGCCACGTCCGGTCGCACGGCCGCCATCTCGTCTTCACTCAGGATGTCCCGCGCGGCCATCTCCACGAAGTATCCGCCTTGCCTGAGGCAGGACAGGCTGGCGTCTATGAAGCCTTCTCCCGTCAGGCTGTTCAGCACCACGTCCACACCCTTGCCGCCCGTCGCCTCCATGATCTCCTGCCCGAACGCGATAGTGCGGCTGTCGAATATATGCCGGACGCCGAGCGAACGGAGATAGTCCTGTTTCGGTGCGCTTGCGGTTGCGAAGACTTCCGCTCCCGCAGCCTGCACCAGCTGAATGGCCGCCAGGCCCACGCCGCCCGCGCCGGCATGGACCAGGACCCGGTCGCCGGCCTTAAGCCCGGAGAACTCGAAGGACAACGCGGCCGACACGAATGCGCTCGGTACCGTTACCAGTTCGGAGGCGGAGAATCCCGTGGGCGCCCGTGTTACCAACTCTTCATGCGTAACAATTTGTGACGCGAACGCGCCGAATCCCATTCCCACAATGTAGTCGCCGGGGGAAACGGTCGATACCTCGGCGCCGGTCTCAAGGATGTGGCCGCACATCTCCTTGCCCAGGAACCCTTCTTCGATGAAGCCGAGAGAACGAAACACGTCCCAGAAGTTGAGCGCTGCAGTGTCCACCGCGACGCGAACTTCCCTGGGTTCCAGGGCGCGCGCCGGCAACGGCTGTACGCAGGGCCTGTCGAACACGCCGGCCGGGTCCGGTGCCAGCGCCCATTCAATACCTTCCGGAAAGACCAGCCGTTCCCCTGCGTCTTCGGCCCTGGCCAGGCGCGCTGTCCGGCGCTGACTCTCGCGGTAGGCGATATGATTCTCAGTGTCGGTATACAGGAATTCATTAATCAGGTCGGGCGCGGGCGCCGTCATGTCGGGGTCCAGGTCAATCATCCTCGGTTGCAGGTGGGCCGCTTCCCGCGCCACCCCCTTGCCAAGGCCCCACAGGGCCGCGCCGGCCGGTTCCCCGCCGATCTCCCGCTCCAGTACCTGCGCCCCGCGTGTGATGAACCACACGCCCTGCGCGGGTATTTTATCGGAGTCGGCCACTCCCTGTACCAGTGCGAGCGCGCTTGCCACTGCGAGTTGCACATCTGCCGCCATTTCCCCGGTCGTTGCCTGTGGGCCGTGGCCGTCAAGTCCCATGAGATGTACTACACCATTGAACGGCACATCCGCAGGCAGACTTTCCACCAGCGCCTGCCATGATGCGCGCTGTTCCGGTTCCACGGTGGCCGGGAAAATACCGGGACCGGCCGTTGACGGCTTCCCGGGTTCCGGCCCGATACCGTCCACCAGTACCACCGTCTGGTTGCGTGCCGCCAGGTCGGCTGCGAGTTGCTGTGCCAATCCACCCTGGTCCGCAGCCAGGACCCACGCGCCGGGAGCCTCTTTTACCTGTGCCGGGCCCTGGGCAACGATCACACCCTTGTCCAGCACCCTGTCCGTATCGGACTCGTCCACGCCCAGCACCACCCCTTCCGCAAAACCGGCGTCACCGAGCGCCCGGCGCCACACTGCCGGGCCAGTGAGGGCATGATGCGGGCGGTAGTCGTCCGCAAAGCGCCACCAGCCGTCCAGTGGCCCGAAGGTCAGGTCCAGCCAGCCCATGCCGCCGAGGTTCTCCAGAGCCACCAGTTGCCCCGCCGGCGCCAGGAGGTCCAGGCAGTGCCCCAGCGTTTCTCCCAGGTAACGCGTGGCGTGCAGGACGTTGGACGCGATCAGCAGGTCATAGCCGTGGGAGTCGAAGCCTTGGGCGACGGGATCTTTCTCTATATCCAGAGGACGGTAATCGATGCATCCACCGCCGTCACCGAAGCGGGCTTCCGCTTCCGCGAAGAAACCGGCGGAAATATCCGTGTAGGTATAGTCAAACCGCCCGTCCGGCAATTCCGGCAGAACCGATGCTGTCGCCGACCCGGTGCCCGCACCGACTTCAAGCACCCTGAGGCGCCGGCCCTGGGGCAATGCGGCCACCAGCGTCTGGACCGCGTCTCCCAGCAACCGGTTGGCGGCGCGCGCAACCGGCGCCTTCAGGTACAGGTCGGCGGCGGTCGGTTCTCCACTGCTGAACAGGAGCGTCAGAGGGTCCGCCCGGCCGCGCAGCACCTCGGCCAGGGCGCAACCTGAGCGCCGGAACAGTCCGATCTCAGTCAGGCCGTGGGAATAGAGTTCCGTCATCCTCTTGGCGAACTCATCAAGATCCCCCGGCATGTGTTCCGGCAACGGGTCTTCGGGTCCCACGATTACGGTAAACCCGTCATCGCTCTCCTCCAGCACACCCGACCTGGCAAGCATTTCGAACAATCGGCGGAACAGGCGGGTGTGTTCAGGTATCACATCAAGGCGTTGCCGCAGGCTCTCAGGGTCCACGGTCTCGCCCAAATTACGTTGCCAGCCCAGTTCTTCCAGGGTCGCGAGCGCGCGGGATCGCGACCAGCGCTCCAGGTCCGCCAGCAGCTCGTTCCTGTTTTCCGGGTCGACTCCGGCGTCGTTGAGGTAACCGGCGAATAACTGTGTGCCGGCTGCGATAGTTGCCGGGCCCGGGAAGAAGTCCGCGGACGTCATCCCGGGTGGAAGCGCTCGCTCGCGCCATACCACCTCGTAAAGCAGGTCTTTCACCCCTTCGATGGCCGAGAGCAGGGCGGCCCGGGTCGCCCGCTTTACGGTATATCCGCTCAGGCAACCGAGCGGCATCCCGTTCATATCATAGATGTTCAACTCTCCGCTCAGCGTCTCCGGGGGTTCCTCCGCATCTGTTTCTGCACTTCGTGAAGCATCATTCAGGCGCACGTGGCAGACCACACGCTCCGGCAGCCTGTCTGCCAACCACATGCGTTCCCAACCGAACGGCAGGTATGTGGCCCCGCCTTCGGTTCCAGCCAGGTTGCGCGCCGCGCCCATGACCTGGAAACATCCATCAAGCACAAGCGGGTGGATATCCGGCCCGGGCTTGCCGGGGGATTCCGGCAAAGACACCTCGCCCAGGGCTTCACCCGGGCGCGACCAGACCCTTCCCAGTGTGCGGAAGGACGGACCCAGGTCGACCCCGGTACTGGCCCTGTGCCGGTAATAGGCCGCCGTATCTACCGGTGACAGTTCAGCCTTCAGACTCTCCGTATCGAGCCGCGCTCCGGTTTCCCGGTTCGCGGAGTCCGGCAACAGCCGGCCTTCCACGTGCAGCGTCCATTCCCCTTCGCTTCCCCTGCTGAAAATCCGCACAGCGCGCTGGGTTCCCGGTTCGGAAGCCTCAAGAATCACCTGTATCCTGCGACTTTCTTCATCTGCGCCGTCTGCGCCGGTTTCCTCGAAGACCAGCGGGTTGTGCAACTGCATATCTTCCAGGATGAGCGGCCCTTTCCCTTCCAGCCGGGCTGCCGTAGCCGCCATTGCGCCATACAGCGCTCCCGGCGCCACAACCCGGTTGAACACCTTGTGGTCGCTCAACCAGGCCGGGTCGGAGGGGAATACCTCCGTCTCGAACGTTATCTCTCCATGGGCCGTTTCATGCCGGCTGCCCAGCAAAGGGTGACCGGCACCTCTGCGCCGTTGTTTAGGCGTATCCAACCAGTGGCGTTGGCGTTGGAAAGGATAGCCCGGCAATGATATCCGGCGCCGGGCTTCTCCGGCGAACAGCCCTTCGAAACGAAGCGGCAGTCCTGCCTGGTACGCCGCGGCGACTGCCTCCGGGAAACTGCCGCTCCCGGGCGCCGTGGAGTCGCCGGACGGCTTGCGCAGGCTCGACAGTATCGCCGGTGTGCGTGTCTGCGGCGCTTCCGGCCAGGCTGAAACCGCCATTGGCGCCAGTATCGAATGCGGGCCTATCTCCACCACAAGGTCCACGCCGAGACCCGCCAGCGTGTTGACGCCGGAGGCGAATGCCACCGGTTCCCGGGCATGCCGTCTCCAGTAGGAACCGTCCAGCGCCTGGTCCGGCGCTACAATTTGGCCCGTCAGGTTACTCACCAGTTCCAGCGAGGGAGGACTGATGTCAACGCTGCCGAGGGATGCTTCCAGCGGGTCCAGGGCCGGTTCGACCAGGGCGCTATGGAATGCCCTGGCCGTATTCAATTGTCTTACCCGGACTCCCTCCGCTTCGAAATGCTTTACAATCGTTTCAATTTCCGCAACCGGACCGCTGATTACCTGGTGTGTTCCGTTGTCCGCGGAGATATTCACCCCGACCCCGCCGGCTGTTTTGTTTGCTGCTTCTACTCCGGATGCCACCTTGTCCGGCGACGCAAAGACCGCGGCCATGGCGCCCGGTTCGGTTTGCGACAGCAGGGTGCCCCGCGTACAGGCAAACCGCATCCCGTCCTCAAGGCCGAATACCCCTGCCGCCTGCGCTGCTGCCAGTTCACCGACGCTGTGCCCCATTACCACGTTGGGACGCACGCCCACGCTCGACCAGAGCGCCGTCAGGGCGCATTCCAGAGCGAACAGGGCGGGCTGCTCCCACGCGGTATCGTCAAGTTTTCCAGTTGCTCCCGTGCGGCCGAACATGACGCCCAGAAGGGAAGTTCCTCTTTCTTCCTCGAATACCGCCTCACAGCGGTCCAGGACCGCCCGCGCAACCGGTTCACTCTCGTAGAGCGCCTGTCCCATGCCCGTCCACTGGCTTCCCTGCCCGGTGTACACGAATGCCACCCTGGTCGCGGTCTGTGGCCTCGCTATCTCACCCCCTTCAGCCAGTGCGCCGAGTTGTTCCCGTAACGAACCTGCGCCGTCAAAAACGATGCCAGCGCGGTATTCGAAATGACTGCGTCCCACGCCGGCCGTCCATGCCATGTCGGACAACATCGGCTCCGAGGCCTTCTCATCAAGCCATGACAGGTATTTTTGCGCGAGTTCCCGCAACGCGTTCTCCGATTTGCCGGACAGCGGCAGAAAACGGGTCTCACGCGGCCTCAACTCCTGCTCCGGTAACGGCAGGTGAGCCATGTTCGCCGGCAGGGAAACCGCCGGCATCTGCGCGGAGCCTCCTGTCCGGTTTTCTTTGCCGGGCGCCGTATCCGGAGAGATGTATTCCCCCAGCACGATATGGGCGTTTGTCCCGGATATTCCGAAGGAATTCACTCCCGCCAGGCGCGTTCTCCCGTTCCGGCGCGGCCATTCCGTTGAATCCGTCGTCACCTGCAACGGCAGGTGGTCCCAGTCGATAGCGGGGTTGGGATCATGGAAATTAAGGTGTTTTGGAATTACGCCCTGCTTTATTGCCAGCACGGCCTTGATCACACCGGCAACCCCTGCAGCCGATTCCAGGTGGCCGACGTTGGTTTTCACGGAACCGGTCAGGAGCGGATGGCCGGGTTCGCGTCCCTTGCAATAGACTTCAGCAACAGCATTGATCTCAATCGGATCGCCCACGGTCGTTCCGGTTCCGTGTGCCTCCACGTAATCCACGTCCGTTGCCGGGACTCCTGCCTGCGACAGTGCCTCTCCCATGACCTGAACCAGCGCGGGTGTGTTGGGAACCGTGAGGCCTACGCTGGCCCCGCCGTGGTTCACCGCAGAGCCCCGGATTACCCCCCAGATCCGGTCGCCGTCCGCCTCGGCCTCACTCAGCCGCTTCAGGACCACGATTCCGCAACCTTCACCCCGTACGTAACCGTTCGCGGAAGCATCGAACGTCTTGCATTGACCTTCAGGGGACAACATCATCGCGCCCGCGCGCAGTTCGTAGATACCACTATTCAGCATGGCCTGCACGCCGCCCGCAAGGGCCAGGTCCGCCTTGCCATGCTGCAGGTCCGCCACCGCATCATGGATGGAGACCAGGGACGATGCGCAGGCGGCATCAACCGCCTTCACCGGGCCCATCAGGCCCATCACGAAAGCAACCCTTCCTGCAGCGCCGTTCAGGTTGGTGCCGCTCAACGCATAGAGGCAGGAGGCCGCATCGGCAGGCCTGTCCGACTCCAGTACCAGCATCCGGTACTCGTCGTTACAGATCCCGACATAGACGCCGGTACGGCTGCCCTTTAACCGGTCAGGATCAATCCCTGCATCTTCAAGCGCCAGCCAGCTCGTTTCCAGCATCATCCGCTGTTGCGGATCAAGCAACTCCGACTCGACCGGTGAAATCCGGAAGAATGCCTCATCGAACCGGTCTATGTCGCTGACGAAGGCGCCGTAACGGCAGGCCTCGCTCGAAACCGCGCCGTCCGGGAAGAGTTCTTCGAAGCGGCCGGCCCCCGAACCCGGGACGAACTCAATCACGGCGTCCTCGCCCGCTTCCAACAGGCGCCAGAAGGAGGAGATATCCGGTGCGCCGGGGAATCGGCACGCCATGCCGACTATTGCTATAGGTTGCCCGGTCCCGGCCATGACTTACATTCTCATAAAGACTTGATCAGCGCATCCTGCTCAAGGAATTCACGCATTGTTGCAACGCATTCCTCCGGCTGTTCCAGTTGCAGAAAGTGGGTCGTGTCGGGCAGAAAATCGTAGTCCACATTCAGAATATCACTCAAATCAATGGTCGGCAAGTAGGAGAACGGCAGGGTGGGGTCCGCGCAGATGGCTTTTGTCGGGCAGTGGAGATCTTCAAAGTCGATCAGTGGAGAGAAAACCCTGGTGTAATCAACAATCCGTGCCTCGTACTCGGGCGGGCAGCAAAGTTCGTAACCCTCCCCGCCGGCGACGTCCCGCAATGTTGTGAGCGCCATCAATTCGCGGGCGCCGGGCACGAAGTTTCTGAATACCGGCAGAAATTCGAGGAGTTGAATAAACTGTTCTCTTGACTCGAACCGCCTGGAACGTCGACGGGTCATCGCCGCGGTCTTTATGGTGACCTCGTCAAATTTCGCCTGGCTGATGCCGGGCATGCACAGGGGGGGATCGAACAGGACCAGCGCCGAGAACGCGCTGTCCCCGGTCAATGTGCCGGGTTCTGCCAGTAATGAAGTCGACACCAGCGTTACCAGGGCCGAAACGGAATGAAATACACCGATTTTCGGTTTCTTCCCGTAATGCCGGTCGATTTCCGCGAGGATACAGTTATGGTCGCGTACGAGTGACGGTATGTTATGGTTTTTGATGTCCCCGACCTTGTTCCAGCCGTGGTTCCTGAGATCGTAGATAATCAGGTCGAAATCGTCCATGAGCAACGACCAGAAGGGAAAATACAGGTCGATTGCGAGACCGCTGCCGTGACTAAGAACCAGTCGCGGGCCCGCGGGATTACCGTGCCGCCGCAGGGCAATAACAGTGTCGGCATCCGGACGGACTTCACAAACTGAAACGGGTTCAGGTATCTCCCACGGGATTTCCGAAGCCATAGTCATTCAATAAACGAGAGCGGCAATAATGCCGCATTATATGGCTGAAAACCGGTGAAGTATATGGCACCGGACTGAATGGCGCCCTCTACCTGTCCGGCAACAGCGGCGTAGCGCCCGAAGGCGCTCAGCAGGCCTAGCCGTCGATGTGATCGATCAGTTTCTGTATGGTGTCGACAGTCTCACAATCTTCGATTGTGAATGTAATATTGAATTCCTCTGAAACCAGTTTCGCGAATGCAACGACGTCCAGCGAGGATACGCCCAACGCCCCGAGTCCGGTATTCAGGTCCCCGGACAGGTCCACAGGCTGTCCATCCACTTCCAGGTTTTCGCTGACGAGTTGTCTTATACGTTGTTCGGTTGTAGCCATGGTTGTAATTCTCCTGATAATGGTCGAAATGTAATTCTGCTACTGTCGTAACTAAGAAATGCAAATAGTAACCAGTTAATCCACACGAAACAAGTGCTATATATACAATTTCAGCAATTGAAATGCGTGTTACATTAGAATTGCAGGAAGCGCAACGGGTCGCAGGCCTCGATGGACTCACGTTGCCGGTACAGTTCTACGAGGGAGGAGACCTCCACCAATGAGAGTGACAGAAGAAAGAGGCGGCGATCCGGAGGCGGCATTTCCTGGTCGAAGCAACTCTCCAGGTAGTCAAGTATCTCTTTGAGCCGAGGCATCATCGCATCATAAAATGAGCGGACTTCGCCCATTGAAGCCGTAACCTTTTTCTCAATTCTGGCGCGCTCTGTTTCCAGCGCCCAGTCAAGAAAGGGCGCAAGGTCTTCAAACGGCAGTGGCAGCGCAGGTTCGGCCGACGCGCTTTCCATTTTCTTCTCTATCAGCACTACTCTTCAATTCAGGTGGAGTCCGACACGGTCTTGCAGGACTTTGTGGAAATGGCGGATCGCTATCTCGTTATCCTGGAGTATCATATGAGAATTCGCGCGTGAAACAAGGCCCTTATGCACGGTCTCGTGCGAGGCTGTATCCTCTTGCAATGTATCCCTGGTGATACACTTGTAATATTCCTGCTGCAGCAGTTCGCGTGCGGTTTGGGGCTTCCTGAAATGGATCCGTATTTCCCAGAGTGTGCTATCAACAGTCGACGGCCAGAATTGATAGGTCAGATAGCTGGTCATGACACCACCGACTCGCATTACTACGATCGCGAAATTGGGAAACAACGTGAAAAGTTCCGTATCGCCGATCATCCGCGGCAGCCGGGATGTCCGCGTTTTCTTATTTATTTTAAAAAGAGCAGCCTTGAGCGGGGTCGGTTTGCTGACAGGATCGTATTCACACGACCATGCGCTGTGATAATTATAGAGCGTGACGTCCCGGTAACGGCATTGTTTTTTGTCGTTCATCAAGAGTGAATCACCCGAGATCCAGCGATGCTGAAACGGAAAATGGTAGAGCTCGTTCTGCGCGTCGAGCCCGACCTTCCAGTTGGCGCTTTCAGTCACGCCATAAGTCTGCATCAGCGTCATCTCATGGAAATGTTGGTCGTTAAGTCTGTCGCTGATACCGTCCAGGTAATCGTGAAGCGTCTCTACCGGCTCCGGGTGCAGATGGATGAAGACAAAGCCTCCGCAGGTATCTGTGATCACTGGCTTCAATCCGTGGTCCCGTTTATCAAAGTCGAAGAAATTCTCTTCGTCCGGAACGCGGACCAGCGCACCTTTGTCGCTATACAGCCAATTATGGAAATGGCAGTACATGCCCCCCGCGCACGAGCCCCGCTTATCAAGCACCAGCTTGTTGCTGCGATGCGAGCAGACATTATGGAAACTGCGCACGACACCGTCCGAGCCGCGAATGACCAAAATGGAGGCCTTGCAAATTGCGACATCACGCACAAAATAATCGCCTGCTTCAGGGATTTCATCTACACGGCCTACAATGATCCAGTTCCGGTAGAAAACCAGATCGCGTTCGAGGGCGAAAAATTCGTCTGAGATGTAGGGTTCGGCAGGTAGGGGGGCTGTTCCAAGATCAGGATATTTCTCAGCCCACTGCTTTTCTCGCATGGATGTCTTCATTCGCAGATATACTGTAAGCCTTGGCGTATTGCCTGGTCCGTTCTCAATCTCGCAAAATTCGAGTATAACACACTATTTTCGTTGAGCTATATCCGTATCCTGGTCCGACAGAGCTTACCCTGATACCAGCGTTTGGCTAACCGGGTAAAAGCGACTTATATCCGGGTCTGCGGGCCTCGTAAGTTCGTCTCCGGTAACGCTATCGGTGTAAATTCCTGTTATCATACAGCATATAGTGCGGGTGGTTTCGGCGCCTGATGTCTGTGATCAATATTGTGGGGGAGTGGAAAACTGAAAGAGAAAGCAGCTAAGAATAAAGTGAGTTTTACTGCAATGGACCATGGCACCTTTATGGACTACATTCTGATGTTTGCCTACGGCGCCAAGTGCGGAGCAGGCCAGGCAGATCGGGTGATTGGCTGGTTGCAAGCCATGGATGGGGATTCTCCTTTCCAAATCACTCGCCTTGAACATTGCCTGCAGACTGCTACGCGTGCGGAACAGGATGGCGCCGATGAGGAAACCGTGGTATGCGCCCTGTTACACGACCTTGGCGAGGTGCTTGGGCCCTATAATCACTCGCAATTCGCCGCGGCCCTGCTGCGGCCATATGTCAGTGAAAAGAATTACTGGATCGTCAAACACCACGGGTTGTTCCAGAGCTATTATTATCTGGAGCACTTCGGCAAGGATAAAAATGCCCGGGATCGCTATAAAGACCATCCTTACTACCAGGACTGTGTCGATTTTTGCGCCAACTGGGATCAATGCTCGTTTGACCCCGCATACCAGTGGAAACCGCTTGAATATTTTATCCCGATGATCAAACAGTTGTTTGCGCGCAAGCCGAATCCCTTTGCTTGAAGCTTAAGCCCATCGTTAGTCTCCTGCCTGGTCCAATACATACGGAAGTCAGTCAGGCAACAAAATCAGGCATGAAGTTTATTCCCTGATATAATTTCTCCCGAGACTTCCAGCAACCTTCACAGGAGACTAAAGTGACAGTACAAGTCGGAGATAAAGCCCCCGCGGGGCGGTTTCACGTAATCAATGCAGACGGGCCGGGTTCGGTGAGCACCGATGAATTGTTCGGTGGCAAAAAAGTCGTGGTTTTTTCGGTGCCGGGCGCGTTCACCCCGACCTGTTCGAAAGAACATCTGCCGGGATTCATCGACAATGCCGACGCCATCAGGGCGAAGGGCGTGGACACCATCGCCTGCATGGCGGTTAACGACATGTTCGTTATGGACGCCTGGGGTGCGAGCGCCGGCGCCGGCGACAAGGTGTTGATGCTGGCCGACGGCAACGGCACGTATACTGCGGCCCTGGGGCTGGAACTGGACGGTTCCGGTTTCGGCCTGGGTACCCGTGGCCAGCGCTTCGCCATGGTGGTGGACGACGGTGTAATCACCCAGCTCCACGTGGAAGCACCCATGGAGTTCAAGGTCAGTTCCGCAGAGAGCATACTGGAGAAACTGTAACTGGCTGGGGGCAGTTCTCCAGGCTACCGGCCAAGTGGGAATTGGACTTAGCCAGGCCAAGCCCTGTTTCATACACGAGAGCGACAGGGTCTAATCGGTGCGGTCGCGCCGGGCGAGGAACCGGGCCAACCAGAGCATGGCCAGGCCACCCAGTACCGCCGCGAGCGCGGCAACAGCAAGGGCTGTATTCATGTCAATTCTCCAGGCTGGCGGCCCAGATCAAGGCCAAACCGCCCAACGTAATTCCCAGGCTGAGTGGGCCCTGATCGGCGTTAAATACGCCAGTGACAAGGCCCGTGGCCGTCACGACAACACCGACTTGTCGTAATGCCGCACTGAGGTGGTCAAAATTTGGTTTCATCTTTGCCGAAGTATAGCACAGGGCATTCAACAGGTTATCATAAACAGGGCCGAATCCAGGATCTGGCCATGTCGCTACAGCGACCTGGCTAGCATGGAATTGAGATCGGCAGGGGTGAACCCGGTTTCGTGAAATTTGCGCCCCCCTTCAACAAGTACGTTAAGTGTCCGGGCAGCAAGGTCCTCACGGGGATAATGCTATGTATCTTCTTTCATATAGGCGTTCATAGCACAAAATCCCTATATAGGAAAGTTCTGCTATAAATGCCTATAACGCGCCCAGGCCCAGTTTCCTGCATTGCCGTTCAACTACCTGTTGTACACGCTGCAGCGCGGGATAGTCGCCGTGTTTTTGCTGGACTGATTCAATAGCCGGGCCGATTTCTTCCCGAACCTGCTCTGTTGTTTCGCTAACAAGTGTCTGCAAGTACCCGAATTTGATGTCCAGTGCCGCCGCCAGTTTTTGCCAATGGACTGCTTGAATGTTCCCCGGTATGTGCTCCCCGCCGATGGCCAGTGCGAGTTTCGGGTCAATTCGCTCGATGGCCCGTGTACAGACCAGGTCGTAGAAAGGGGCCAGCCGGATAGCGCCGTCCTTATGGTAGAGCAGTGACAGGTTCTTGCCGTGGCCGTCTGAATTGCCGGCAAGGTAGTTGAAGATCTGCCAGCGCAGCAGTTGCTCAGCATCCAAAGCGGGTTCTGTAGAGACCTCTCGGAGCAACCGGAAACACTCGCTGAAACTGATGCCGCCGTCCGTCTCGTACTTGCGCTCTCTGCCAACTCCCAATGCCTGACAGAAGTCTTCCTGGTGCAACCGGCGCACCTCGCCGCCGGTTGTGCTCTCGCGATCGTAACGTTTAATGATCAGGTACTCGTGTACATGATCATTAACGTGCAGGTAGTGAAACTCGACTGAAGCCGTGTGTAAACCGATACGCCGCGCCAGGTCCGTCAATACGGCCTCATACGCAGGTACATGCCGATAGTCGGTCATTGCAAATTTGAGGATATGACTTGATGGGGCCTCCCCCTGCGGTAAATGGAATTGACTGCCGCGGAGCAGGACCGGACATTTTTCCTGGGCGCCGGGCAGGGAAAGTCGCGGGAGTTGGGATGCGGTCATTCCGCTACGGGGAGCGGCATAGATTTGCCCTTTGCGGAGGACCAGGTCCCGGAACGACTCCCCTGTCAATTCCTGATAAGCCTCCCCGGCATCCGGCTCGCGATCATCCGGCAGGATTGACAGCGCACCGGCGCATTCTCCTCCGATCGCCCTCAGCAGGTCAAAATCCGAGTCCGGTATTTTCAGGTCACGCACAATACGTTCCCTTACCCGCCCTTCAGGCAGCAGGTTGGCAAAGAAACGGTGGGAAAGGGCGTCTTCGGGCTGATAAGGGTCGGCGTTCAGCGGCAATGATATGGAAATAGCGAAACCATTACTGTCAGACAGCCAATCGTCACAATATTGAAAACCTATCTGGTTTGTTGCGTTGCGCCGGAGGAAACCGACCAGCCGATCTTCATGCCATACGTGGAGAGTGTCAGGATCGGTCATCTGGCGTATTCGATGCCTGGCGCAGGACGCCCCGTGGCGCTATATACACGTCCAGACCCATTGTATTCAGGGTGCCCAGGACCTTGCCGATTTCTGCCGTGGGTTTGCCGTTTTCAAAGTCGGAAAGAAATCCTATGCTGATGTTGGTTAAACCAGCCACCCTGACCTGTGTCAAGTGGCGGGATTTTCTATGCCGGCGGGCCGCCTGCCCAAGTTCGGCAGGAGTTCGGACCTGCTGGAGTTCAGGAAATATTTCTGCCATATCAAACCCTGTAATTTATACGTACATGCAATTTTTTCACAGATGAATTGAATTTACAATATATATTACACGTACATGATAATTATTGGATAGAGATGATTATAATGAGAGAATTTCTACGATCGTGCGTATTTTTATAGCATACAACGCAAGATACGGCCTGGCCCATCAACCACTGAACCAGGTACCCCGGCAAATCCGGGGCGGTTCAGAATTAAACAAGTAACGGTTTCTTGTTATAATTGTGCCAACCGCAGCTTGTAGAAAATCCAGGACAACCCTCTCTCCGTAATATATGCAACATTATGAAATAATTTGGAATGGCTGGGGGCAGAGGATTCGAACCTCTACTGGCGGAGTCAGAGGAAACCTTTCTGCGTCGGTAAGTCACTGAAATAGTTAATTGATTATAAGATTCGGCAAATTTGTTGTGACTTTAGTTGTGACTTTAGTTGTGACTTTTTTGTTGTTTTGATACCCATCCCTGCTTCCAGCACATCTCTTCTCAGTAATGAGCAATCCTGAAACAACAAAAGCTTACAAAGTTATTGAGGCAGGACAACTTGTACAGAAATTTACTGTGCTGATAAATGGAGGCGCTTCGGTTGCAATATTAGCTTTTATTGGTAATGTTTGGTCTCCGGGTAATATTGCGCCACTTACAATAATCTTCTTATCTATTGGACTTGCTGCCTTTTCTCTGGGTGTATTATCTGGGGCAAAATCCGCGCTGGAGAATTACTTGGCAGGTACCTTCAGCCTTGCAGATGTTAAAGATCTTTCCCGCCTTCATGCTGACCGTTCTGTAAGAGCTAGTATTATTTCTCTCGCACTATTCTTTTTAGGAATGTGTGCATCAATCATAGCAATCCTTGTTCACTTTTTATCTGGCCCCTAAAATTTGTCTGCCGGCAACGGGAAACTAGGGCAGGCTGTTAATAGAGTGGGTCAATCTAGGAATAGCATTCCGCCAACCGCCTTTGTTTTTAATTTAAATCGCATATATTATTGGGTTTTACTCATGTAGATGGGGAGCCTGTATAAATGAGAAACTCAATATTATTAGGGCTGTGGAGTTTAATATTTTCACCTATATCTTTTTCTCAAGCACAAATAAGCAAAGATTGGCATTGGGATTTGTCCTATAGCGATTATGCATATGCAGCTACTGTCAATTCTGATGGAAGAATTTTAGGCCAATACTGTTATTATGCTGATGGGTCGTGTGTTTATCTCGTCAGTCTAGGCATTTTATGTGAGTCTGGTGCTGAGTACCCATCAATACTGAATTCCAACACTGGCGCCGTGGATGTAAGGTTGATTTGTGGCGATAAGTACCAAGGCGAGAATGTATTTTTTATTAAACCATTTGACGATGTAGATAATATTGTATTGACGGCCAGTACTATTGGTTTTGCAGTCGCAATGGAGGAGGGTACATTCAAAGTTGTACGTTTTAGTTTATTGGGTTCTACGCATGCAATAAAAATGATGCAGTTGGGGGCAGAAATCATAAGAAAGGAAAAATCAGAAAATCAGCAAGATGTTAAATCTGAAGAATATTTATAGTTGCTACGAAATCAAATATTTCTCCTAAGACGAATTTTGATGACCTTCAGGATGTAGCGACTATTTCCTTGTCGTTATTAATCTTTAGCTAAATACCGACGTCCTCATCCGAATTATATTTTTTATGCTATTATTGCCAATATCAGGCTATAGCGGAGAAATATATATCATGGTGTCACTAGCAGGGATTGGAAAATCCTATCGAAACAAACTCAGTATGGTTTTAGAGCATAATTTTGCCGTAATTACAGTGGATCGGGTTGCAGAGACATTGAATGTGCACCATCAAGAAGCTGGCAGACTACTATCTCGTTGGTGTAAAAATGGCTGGTTGAAAAGACTGACGCGTGGTGCCTACGTACCAGTGCCATTAGAGGCGACTAGCAGTGCTGTAGTTGCAGAGGAACCTTTACTGATCGCCAATGAGTTGTATGCGCCTGGTTACATCGCGGGTTTTAGCGCGGTCAAACATTGGGACTTCTCTGAACAAATTTTTGAAACAACGACCTACTTTACGACACGCAAAATTAAAAATAGATATCCTTTCCACGGTGGTGTGAAGTACCAACTAAAAACCATCAAAGCATATAAATTATTCGGATTAAAACCACTTTGGTTTAGATCCAAAAAAGTCATGATAAGTGATCCAACAAAAACTCTGGTTGATATTCTGGATGATCCCAAGATCGTGGGTGGGATATCCATCGTTTGTGATGTACTCGCAGAATACATGGAATCAGCGCATTATGAACCAGATAAATTAATCACATATGCAAGGAAAATGAACAATAAAACTATTTTCAAACGCTTCGGTTTTTTACTTGAAACCAGATTTTCGCTTGACAAAAAATTATCAGAACAATTACTGACAAACGTCTCTGAAAGTTACTCCTATCTTGATCCCACAATCCAGTCACATCATAGCATTGCAAAATGGCGGTTAAAAACATCAGCGTCTTGGAAAGACGAATATGATAGAAAAAAATGAAGTCCTGAGACTAGCAAACGCGCTGGGTCTGCGCCCAGACACAGTGGAGAAAGATTATGTCCTAGGTTGGATTTTATATGGGATATACCACCATGAAAGAATATCGTCATGGGTGTTTAAAGGTGGAACAAGCCTGAAAAAGTGTTTTTTTGAAACCTATCGGTTTTCAGAAGATTTAGATTTTACTGTCACAGATCCAAGCCAATTAACGCAAGAATTTTTACAATCAGCATTCGATGAAATCACTAAGTTTCTCTATGATGAAGTCGGAATAGTATTTTTTCCGGACAGATTCAATTTCAAGATTATTCCTAAAGATAACGGTCAAGTATCTGTACAGGCGAAAATTCATTATAACGGTCCATTGCGAAGAACACTGGGAGTTGCATCAATTAAGTTGGATTTAACTACCGATGAAATATTAGTACTAAGTCCAGTCCGTAAAGGTGTCCATCATCCCTATACTGATAAACCCGATGATGGTATTTACGTAAATTGTTATGCCTTTGAAGAGGTGGTTGCAGAAAAGATACGCGCTCTCAGCGAACGTGCACGACCGCGTGATCTATATGATGTAGTCCATTTTTTCCGTAACCGTGACATGATTCAAGACTCAATATTAGTATATGAAGTGCTACAAAAAAAATGTGACTATAAAGCCATTGAAGTCCCAACATTTCAGCAAATTGTGGCACACGAAAAAATTGACGAGTTAGAAACTCAATGGGAAAATATGTTGGCTCATCAATTAGCCCATTTACCGCCGATGCAGGCCTTTTGGGATGACTTGCCACTATTTTTTGAATGGTTAACAAACCGGTTAGATGTATCGCCAACCACGAGTAATTATGCCAGAGCCGGTGAGACATTATTTCAACCTGGGCGTGTAACTAGTGCCTTCACCGTTGACAGAATTTTGCAGAATATCCAGTTTGCTTCAGCTAATCGTTTATGTGTCTATGTGCAATATAATAATAAGTATCGCACTATTGAACCCTTATCATTTCGAACGTCTAGTGCTGGGAGCCGTTTGTTTTATGGCTATGAACGAGAAGCAGGTCACGTCAAGGCTTATACCTTGTCAAAGATACATTCCGTTGATATTACAGAACAGTCGTATATTGAAAGATATCCGGTCGAAATCAGCTCAACCGGTACAATTTCAATGCCGCCAATTAGAAGAGTGATTCAAACTAGTCAACATAGTCGAACAACACGTCGCTCACTTTAAACGTGGTTCTACCTCACCTGAACGCGCCGCCGTCAATACCATAAAATGAAAGACCAGTTTTGTCACAAGGCTGGAACTGGATTGATCTACCGCTTCCAGGGTCGTGCTGACTTCGTGATAGGGCGGGGCCTTTAAATACTGGCGCGGCTTGCCGTTCATGCGGACTCGCTGCATCCGGGATTTTGCCGCGCGCCCGTTTCGTGCTATCTTTTTGAAATGGCTGGGGGCAGAGGATTCGAACCTCTACTGGCGGAGTCAGAGTCCGCTGTCCTGCCGTTAGACGAGCCCCCATCTGTGCTACGTTTCATATTATAACAGGAGAAAGGGGACGGACTTAAATCTGTCCCCAGGACATGAGCAGGAAAAAAATAGCCATCCTGGGCGGCACAGGAAATCTGGGATATGGTCTGGCCTGGCGCTGGGCCAGGGCCGGTCACGAGGTGATCGTCGGCTCCCGGGTTGCTGAAAAAGCGCAGAACGCGGCGGCTGAGCTCAACAAAAAGCCTGGCGCCGGATCAATTAAGGGCGCAGACAACCTTTCTGCGACAAGACAGGCGGAAGTTGTGGTGCTGACTGTTCCTTTCGCCGCTCATGCAGCGACCCTGGAGAGCATCATGCCGGGTCTGTCCGGACAGGTCCTGATAGACACCACGGTACCCCTTATGCCGCCGAAAGTAGCCGTAGTCCAGTTGCCTGAACAGGGTAGCGCCGCGGTCATCACTCGCGAGACAGTAGGCGACCGGGCGCGGGTGACAGCCGCGTACCACAACGTGGCCGCCAACCTGCTGGAACGGGACGTCGGGATAGATTGCGACATCCTGGTAACCGGGGACGACCCGGAAACCCGCAAGGAAGTCATGCAACTGGTTGAAGACAGCGGTTGCCGCGCCATCAACGCCGGTAAACTGGCCAACGCCGCGGCTGCCGAGGCATTGACCAGTCTCCTCATCCATATAAACAGGACCTACAAGACCAGCCATTCCGGTATCCGCATCACCGGAATTGAAAAGACAACCTTATCGTCGTAGAAGGATATTCACAGTTGAAGCCTGGAATTATCCGCAGATGACGCAGATTACCGCAGATAAAAATAATGTTTATTAAAAAAAACAAAAAGATATATAATATATCTAAAGTAATACCTTCAAAATATTTCGTTCCATCTGCGCTCATCTGCGTCATCTGCGGATAGGTTCTCATGTGGGCGCTACTCCCGGTAAAGCGGCTGGAGCATTCCAAGTTGCGGCTGGCCGGCATATTGACGCCGGCGCAGCGCCGGCAACTAAGCCTGTGCATGCTGGAAGACATACTCAATGCCCTGGACAGTGCCTCCGTGGTCAGCGGCATTACGGTGATCAGTTGCGATACGGACGTCATCCAGACGGCGCTCGGTCAGGGAACCGGAGTGCTGGACACCGGCGCCGACGCCGGGTATGCCGAGGACGTCCTCAAAGGCGTCGAATATATCAGCGGCAAAGATGCTAACAAGGCGCTCGTCATCCCGGCGGACGTACCGGAGCTCGATCATGCGGATTTGAGCAGCCTGGACCAGGTTCATACGGAAGGCGTCACCTTGTGCCCCGCTGAGAATGATGGCGGTACCAATGGTCTGGTATTTACTCCACCGCTGGCCATAAGCCTGATGTACGGCGAGAACAGCTTTGCCGGATTCTGCAAGGAAGCGGAAAAACGGCAGGTCCCGGTCAGGGTCGCAAAACCGCCAGGCCTGGCCCGTGACATCGACCGTCCCGACGACCTGCTGGCTCTGCAGAACCGGCCCACCGGCAACGGGACCTGGCGCTATCTCAGATCGCTGACGTTACCTGTCTGAGTTTTACAGCAAGTCAACTTATGCTGATTGGCGGCATTGCATTAATATATAATCTTAAGAGAGACCCAACAGGAGAAGCCAATGGCTGTCATCGACCTGACCCTGCCCGTCAACCGCCATATGCGGGGTATCCCGGACCTGCGCGAGTATGAGGAGAATCCCACCCGCTGCGTGGTGTTGTCCTGCATGGGGGAAGTGCAGAAGGCATACCTGGAAAGCCGCGACATCGAGCTGGACGAAAACGTCGAATTTACCCCGCACATGCTGTCCCGGCTGGAGATCCTCACCCATATCGGCACCCATATCGATGCACCCTGCCATTTCCTCGAGTCCGGCGGCTGGACGGTGGAACAGATCCCCCTGGAACACACCATCGGCAGAGGTGTAGTAGTGCCCCTGACCCACCTGCAGGGACGGGAGCGTATTACCGCCGATGAACTCATCAGGACCGGCGTTCAGCTCAACGCCGGCGTAATCCCCGTCCTGTACACCGGCTGGACGGAACGGGCCTGGGGCACGGATGAATTCTGGGGCGAATCCATATTCCTGGACACCACGGCGGCGGAATATATCGTGGAAAAAGGCTGCAAGGCGGTGGCCCTGGACTGCTTCCCCGAAGCGCCGTTCTGGCTCGGCATCGAGGCGGACCAGCCGCCCGGGCGCAACCACAAGACCCTGCTGGGGAACAAAACCATCATCATCCAGTTGCTCACCAATATCGGCAAGCTCAACGGCAGCGAGTTCACCCTGTACGGCATCCCCCTGCCCCTGGACGGCATGGACGGCTCCCCCGCCAGAGTCTTCGCCATTACCGAATGACGGAATATACCATGTCCCCCATACTCAAAAGGGTTGAGGAACTGTTTTCCGGACTGTCATCCGCCAGGACGGCGGATGACCAAGCGTACAAGGACGTATTCACAGCGTGTCCGGAAAACAGTTCCTCAACCCGCCCCAGTGTCTCCAATGGCTGAACGATCCTTCGCAAAAGAAGTCCAGATGCTGCGCCTGGGGGACGGTGATGAACTCCATGGCGAGGGCATCCTCGCGGTCACCAAGGCCCTGCTGCAATCCGGCGTCTCCTATATCGGCGGCTACCAGGGCTCACCCATCAGTCATTTAATCGACGTCTTTTCCGATTCCAGGGAGATCCTGGAAGAGTTGGGCGTACACTTCGAGCAGTCAGCCAGCGAAGCGGCGGCTGCGTCCATGCTGGCGGCGTCGATCAATTACCCGCTGCGCGGCGCGGTGGCCTGGAAATCCACCGTCGGCACCAACGTGGCCTCGGATGCCCTGGCTAACGTGGCTTCCGCCGGTGTCAGGGGCGGCGCGCTCATCATCATCGGGGAAGACTATGGTGAAGGCGCGTCCATCATGCAGGAACGCTCCCATGCCTTCGCCATGAAATCCCAGATGTGGCTGCTTGACCCCCGGCCCGAACTGAACCACATGGCGGACATGGTGGAGAAGGGCTTTGAACTGTCCGAAGCATCATCTACTCCGGTCATGCTGCAATTACGGGTGCGGGCCTGTCATGTCCACGGCGTGTTGAATACAAAAAACAACAAACGTCCGGCATTCACCGTGACCGACGCCCTGGACGACCCGGCGCGTGACGTGGAGCGTATCGTTCTGCCCCCGTTCAATTACCGGCACGAGGCGGAGAAAACCGAACGGCGCTGGCCCGCGGCGCTGAAATTCATAGAGGAGAACGGCCTGAACGATGTGATAGAGGGCCGCTTTGACGAGATCGGCATTATCGTCCCCGGCGGCCTCTACAACACCCTGAACCGGGCCATGGAGCACGTGGGATGTTCGGACGTGTTCGGCAATAACACCATACCCATGTATATCCTCAACGTGGCCTATCCCCTGGTGGATGCGGAGGTGGTGCGTTTCTGCCGGGACAAAAAGGCGGTGCTGTTGGTGGAGGAGGGCCAGCCTGACTACCTGGAACAGAACATCAACACCATCCTCAGACGCCACGACGTGCAGGCCCGGGTGCACGGCAAGGACGTGTTTACCATGGCCGGGGAGTACACCTGCCAGTTAATGGAGGAGGGGCTGCGCGAGTTCCTGGCGCGCTGGGAACCCGACGCCGTCACCGTTCCGCCGTTGGAAAAGACCAACGGTGCGAACCGGGAAGAACTGGCGCAACTGGTACCGCAACGGCCGTCCGGCCTGTGCACCGGATGCCCGGAACGCCCGTTCTTCTCCGCGGTCAAGCTGCTGGAAAAGGAATTCGGCAAACTGCAGGTGAGCATGGACATCGGTTGCCATTCCTTCGCCACGGTCGCCCCGTTCAATATTGGCAATACCATCACCGGCTACGGACTGGGGCCGTCCAGCGCCTCGGCCCTGATGGTGCCCCATGAAAAGCGCGCCATGAGCATCATGGGCGACGGCGGCTTCTGGCACAACGGTCTTGCCACCGGGATCGGCAACGCGGTGGAAAACGAGCATGACGGCATCATCGTCGTGGTCGACAACGGCTATTCCGCGGCCACGGGCGGCCAGTGGATCCCGTCATCGAAGGCCGATGCGGAAAGGCGCCAGTACCGGGTGTCCATCGTCGATGCGCTCAAGGGCGCCGGCGTGAGATGGATCCGGAAAGTCCATACCTATAACATCCAGGAATCCCTGCACGCCCTGAGGGAGGCCATGACTACCAGGGCGAAAGGCCCCAAACTCATCGTGGCGGAGGGAGAGTGCCAGCTTAACCGCCAACGGAGAATCAAACCGCAGATAAGGAACCTGCTTAAACAAAAGAAACGCTACGTACGGGAACGTTTCGGTATTGATGAAGACACTTGCACCGGCGATCATTCCTGCATCCGGCTGTCCGGCTGCCCGTCGCTCACTATCAAGGATAACCCGGATCCGCTCAGAAAAGACCCCGTGGCGAGTGTCGTCAACAGTTGCGTCGGCTGCGGCGTGTGCGGCGAGGTGGCCCATGCCGCGGTGCTGTGCCCGTCATTCTACAAGGCCGATATCGTGTATAACCCCAATATCGCCGACCGGGCGCTGGCGTCCGTGCGTTCATTCATCATCGGCGGGTTACAGTCCTGGTCGGACCTGCGCCGGCGCAAACGGACCGTTGGCGCCGGACTTGCCGGGGGCGCCGAAATGTCTACCGGAGACGAACCACCCCCTGCAGAGGACGGACTTCAGCCCGTCCCCTTTTCCTCCGTCCCGGCAGCGGGACAGCCGGAACCCATCAAAATCGCCATCCTGGCCATGGGCGGGCAGGGCGGCGGCGTGCTCAGCAACTGGCTGATCCGGGCGGCCGAGCGTTCCGGCTACCTGGCGCAGTCCACCTCCGTGCCCGGCGTTGCCCAGCGCACCGGGGCGACTGTGTATTACCTGGAATTCTTCCCGCGGGATGCCGCCGGGGACGACCCTGCGGTACTGGCCCTGATGCCGGTGCCCGGGCGCGTGGACCTGGTCATCGCCGGTGAACTCATCGAGGGCGGACGCGCCGTGTTGCGGGGCCTGGTCACGCCGGACCGGACCACCGCGCTGGTGTCAACCCACCGGGACTACGCCATCGCTGAGAAATCCGCGCCGGGCGACGGGCGCGCCAATACCGGCAGGATCATGGAAGCCGTGACGGAGAATGCAAAACGCTTCATCGGTTTTGACATGGATGCCCTGGCCGGCAAGACCGGCAGCGTCATCAGTTCCGTACTGCTGGGCGCGGCTGCCGGCAGCGGCGCTTTGCCCTTCACCCGGGACACCTTCATCGATGTCATCAGGGAAGGCGGCGTGGCCGTGGAGGCCAACCTGAAAGGGTTTGACGCCGGCTATGCCCGCTCACAGGAGTGGCAGGAGGAGCAGCAGGAGCGACCGGAGGCCCTGCGCACGGCTGGAAAGCCGGTGCATAAACACGCGCAGGCACTGCTGGACCGGGTCCGGGCGGAGTTCCCGCCGCAGACTCATGAGGTGATCCGCGCAGCGGTGGCGAAACTGGCGGATTACCAGGACGTGCGCTACGCGCACCAGTACCTGGACCGGCTGCAACCGGTCCTGAGGGCGGACTCCGCCGACCGGGACTACCGGCTGACCGTTGAGACCGCCCGTTACCTGGCCCTGGGGATGGCTTACGAGGACGCCATCCGGGTGGCGGACCTGAAGACCCGTTCCGGCCGTTTTGCCCGGGTCAGGAAAGAGGTGCAGGCAGAGACCGGCCAGGTCGTTACCTGGCAGGAATTCATGCATCCCAGGGTGCAGGAACTCTGCGACATCATGCCGGCCTGGAAGGGCGCCCTGCACATGAAAATCCCGATATTGCGGAATTTCATCGGCCTGTTCTGCGGGCGCGGCAGGAAGATAAATACCACAAGTCTGTCCGGGTTCCTGCTGCTCTCCATGCTCGCCGGTCTGCGGGTCACGCGCCGCGGCACCCTGCGTTATAAAACGGAAACCGTTGCCCTGGAGAAGTGGCTGGCAACTGTGCTGTCCTATGCCGCTACCGATTACGACCTGGCCGTGGAAGTCGCGGAATGCCAACGCCTGGTAAAGGGTTACGGCGAGACCCACGAGAGGGGTACGGCGAGCTTCAGGCGCATCATGGATGCGTTGGATGCCCTGCGCAAGCGTCCCGGTGCAGCGGCAAAGGTCAGGGAACTGCGCGAAGCGGCGCTTGCTGACGAGCAGGGCGAAGAGCTGGCAGCGATGCTGAAAAAGGTTGCCTGATATTGCCTGTGCGTCATATCGGGCTCCAGTACAATACTGTGTCGCCTTCTTTCTTTGTCATGCCGGGCTTGACCCGGCATCCAGTACAATACTGTGTCGCCCTCCGGGCGACCCTTTATTCACTGGATTCCCACCTGCGCGGGAATGACGAGGGCGGCGCCAGGCACCAGGCCAGAACCACCAGCGCTGCGAACGCCGTATAGATCAGTATAAACACCCAGGCTTCCGCCTGGTAGAAGATCAGCTTATGCAACCAGTGCTGGATAAATGAACCGGCATAAGTTGCCTCACCCGCTTTCTCCCTCAGGTTGTTTTCCCAGATCGTCAGCGGGCAGATGATATTCAACCAGGCCTGTATGACGACGATGCCGATTGCGCCAAGATGGATGAAACGGAACCAGGGATTCCTCACCCAGTGCCAGTTTCTGAACACACCGGCGACAACCAGTACCAGACCGAACACCACAAACGCGATAAACAGGGTGTGAATAATCAGCAACCCGTCGGCGGCAAGCAGTAACCAGGTCGGGGACAGCGTCACCTTACCAGCTGTTTCTTATCTCCCGCAGTTTCAGGAAGACCGTTTTTTCATCGGGTTCGGCAGGCAGATCGGGGAAATCCTTGCGCAGTTTTTCTATGACTTCCGGATTTTTCAGGCGGAAGAAGGTGTTGACGGTTTTTTCCATTCCGATGGTGGTGACCAGGGCGTCATCCGGGTCCTGGTCGATTAACTCATCCCTTAATGACCGGGCATCAGCATTGCCGGGTTCCCTGCTCAGGGTGAACTGGAGGTTGTTGATGATGTAGTCATGGCCGGGATATACCAGGGTATCGTCGGGCAGGGCCGCCAGTTGGCTGGAAAAAGTCAGGTACAACTCGTTCGGGTGTCCGCCGTTATGGCAGTTACCCGCCCCCGCGTTGAACAGGGTATCCCCGCAGAACAGGGACGGTTGATCGGTCCGGGACAACAGGCAGACGTGGCTCATGGTATGACCCGGCGTATCCAGCGCTTCCAGTTCCACGGTTCTGCCGACTTTAATGACATCACCCGCGGACAACGGCCTGTCTATCCCGACTATCCTGTCCCTGGCATTTTTGTGAGCGAGCAACTCCGCGCCCGTCGCGTCTATCATTGCGGCATTGCCGCCCGTGTGGTCATGGTGTTCGTGGGTGTTCAGCACCTGGGTGATTTCCCAGCCCTGGTCCTGGGCATGATGCAGACACTTTTCGTGGTCCAGGGGGTCGATGGCCAGCGCTTCGCCGGTATCAGGGCAGGCAATGAGGTAATTGAAATTACGCCAGTTGTTGCCCGTCCATATCTGTTCGACAATCATCGTTATTATCCGCCGTGAAGCACCAGTTATTGCGTCTCTACCAGTTTAACCCATATTGATTACCGGCACGCAACTATATATTCGGGGTCAGAGTAAAATCCTCACTATCCCGGTCGGTGGCAGGATTCGAGGTGATTTTACTCTGACCCCTGGATTGCAGGCAGGAATATTGTTGCCGGGGACTCCAGGTAAGATTTCAGCGCATGGATCGCGCAGGCAGCGTCATGGCCGTCAACGACACGGTGGTCGAAAGACGATGAAACGTTCATCATCAGGCGGGTAGTGACCCCGTTGTTTTCAAAAACCGGGCGTTTCTGTGTCCGGTTTATGCCGATAATGGCGACTTCAGGGTAGTTGATGATGGGAGTGGAAACGATGCCGCCCAGCGCCCCCAGACTGGTAATGGTAATAGTGGAACCGGTGAGTTCCTCCCGGCGGGCGCGCCCGTTTCTCGCTCTCTCCGCGACCTGCCGCAGCTCATGGGCGCACTGCCACAGGTCCAGGGTTTCCACATTGCGGATGACCGGAACCATAAGCCCGTCGGCGGTCTGTACGGCGATACCGATATGCACCGGCTCAAACTGCCTGATGACCTCGCGCTCATCATCAAAGTGCGCATTACACAGGGGAAATTCTTTCACAACCTTCACCAGGGCCTGCATGAAGAAGGGCAGGTAGGTGAGTTCGGGTTGGCTTTCCTGCCGCAGCCGGTCCAGTTCGGTGACATCGACCTCCTCAACATAGCTGAAATGCGGGATGCGGCTGGCGCTCAGGGTCATCTGTTCGGCTATCTTGCGGCGCAGGCCCACCAGTTTGGTTTCGCGCACGCCGGTCGCGTCCGTTTCGGTTTCAGTCTCCGCCTGTTTCCCGGTCTGATCCGGGAGGGCATCGGACTCACCGGGGACAGAATTTAATTCTGTCCCTTTTTCGATCTTTTCGATATCGGCATGGGTAATCCGTCCGTTCGGTCCGGTGCCGTGTACCCGGTCAAGGTCAATGCCCCGCTCCCTGACAAGGCGGCGGATGGCGGGAGAGGTCTGCGGTCTGGCGCCTTCTTCTGCGTCGCTTCCTTCTGTGTCGCTTCCTCCCCCGTCATGCCGGACTTGGTCCGGCATCCAGTCAGATACTGTGTCGCCCTCCGGGCGACTCTCTGTTTCACTGGATTCCCGCCTTCGCGGGAATGACGAAGAAGGGGTGCGCGGGAATGACGAATGGGGTGTGTCACCCTCCGTCGCGAACACCGCCAGTTCCGCGCCTACCGCGATGACATCTCCCGGTTCGCCGGCGACGGAGACCAGGGTGCCGCTCACAGGCGCCGTGATCTCGATGGTGGCCTTGTCCGTCATCATGTCCACCAGAGGTTGATCCGCTTCGACGGCATCACCGACCCCGGCGCGCCAGACGACGATCTCCGACTCGACGGTCCCTTCGCCCAGGTCCGGCAACTTGAACGAATACTCAGCCATGCTCAGGCGTCCAGGGTCCGTCGCAGCGCCTTCGCCACCCGCGCCTGGCCCGGAAAATACGCCCATTCCTGCGCGTGCGGGTAGGGTGTGTCCCAGCCCGTCACGCGTTCGATGGGGGCTTCCAGGTTCCAGAAGCAGTGCTCCTGCACCTGCGCCGAGAGTTCCGCGCCGTAGCCGCAGTGGCGCGTCGCTTCGTGCACGATCACACAGCGCCCGGTACGGCATACGGATTCGCAGAGGGTATCAATATCCAACGGCGCCAGGGTGCGCACGTCGATAACCTCGGCATCAATGCCCTCCCGCGCCGCTGCAGCCAGCGCCACGTGCACCATGGTGCCGTAGGCGAGGATGGTCAGATCGTTTCCTGCCCGCACCGTTTCCGCCTTTCCCAGCGCCACACGGTAATGGCCGACCGGGACCTGCCCCTTTTCGTGGTTGTCCCAGCTCACTGCCGGCTTGTCGGGGTCGCCATCGAACGGGCCGTTGTACAGCCTTTTCGGTTCGAAGAAGATAACCGGGTCATCATCCTCGATGGCGCTGATCAGCAGGCCCTTGGCATCGTAAGGGTTGGACGGCATCACCGTTTTCAGGCCGCAGACGTGGGCGAACAGGGCCTCCGGCGTCTGCGAGTGGGTCTGCCCGCCGCGGATGCCGCCGCCGCAGGGCGTGCGGATTGTCACCGGCGACCAGAACTGGCCGGCGCTGCGGTAGCGCAACCGGGCGAGTTCGCTGGCGATCTGGTCGAAGGCGGGATAGATGTAATCGGCAAACTGGATCTCCACGACGGGGCGCAGGCCGTTCACGCCCATGCCGATGGCCGTTGCCACGATCCCACCCTCGGCAATGGGCGTATCGAATACGCGATCTTCGCCATGCTTCTGCTGCAGGCCCTCGGTGCAGCGGAACACGCCGCCGAAGTAGCCGACGTCTTCGCCGAAAATGACTACGTTGGGATCTTTTTCCAGCATCACGTCCATGGCGGAATTCAATGCCTGGATCATGGACATGGAGCCTGTTTCCGGGCGTAATCCTTCCGGCGCCGTGCGGCGCTCGCTGCGGTCGTCCTGAAGGTTAATTACTGCGTTCATCTCGCCCCTCCAGTTGGCGGCGTTGTTCCACGAGGTGGGACGGCATCTCCTTGTAGACGTGTTCGAACATGGCGGCATCGGGCGGGTGCGGGCCTTCATTTAATGTCCCCAGTGATACGGCCTCTTTCCAGATCGTACTCACTGTATCCTCCAATTCCTCCCGCATCCGTTCGTGGTCCGTCTCGGACCACTCGTCCAGGGCAACTAAATGTTGTTTCAAACGCTCGACGGGATCGCCAAGGGGCCAGTGTTCCCATTCATCAGTCGGACGGTATTTTGCCGGATCATCGCTGGTGGAATGGGGCGCGGCGCGATAGGTATACAGCTCTATCAGCGTAGGGCCGCCCCCTGTACGTGCGCGCTGCGCCGCCCAGCGAGTAGCTGCATAGGTAGCGAGAAAATCATTCCCGTCCACGCGCAGGCCGGGGATGCCGTAACCGATGCCTCGAGCGGCAAACGGGTTCTGATCGCCTCCCGCCACATTTTGATGCGTGGAAATGGCCCATTGGTTGTTCACGACGTTCAGGATAACCGGTGCGCGGTACACGGAACTGAAGGTCAGGGCATAGTGAAAATCCGCCTCGGCGCTGGTGCCTTCACCGACCCAGGCTACCGCAATATCATTGGTTTTCCTGTATTCAGCCGCCATGGCCCAGCCGACGGCCTGGGAAAACTGGGTGCCCAGGTTGCCGGAAATACTGAAAAACTTATGCACATCTGAACTGTACATGACAGGAAGCTGACGTCCCTGCAGCTTGTCGCCGGCATTGGAGAGACATTGACACATCATATCCAGCAACGGATAGCCCCGGGTGATCAGCAAGCCCTGTTGCCGGTAAGTGGGGAACAGCATGTCGCCGTCGTTCACCGCCATGCACTGGGCCACCGACACGGCTTCTTCGCCGGTGCATTTCAGGTAGAAAGACATTTTGCCCTGGCGCTGCATCCTGAGCATGCGCTCGTCATAAAGGCGCGTCAGCAACATATAACGCAACCCGTCCAGCAACACGGCGGCCGGCAGTTGCGGGTCCCAGGGACCGGTTGCCTGGTGGTTGTCATCCAGCACGCGCAGCAAGTTGAAAGGCAGTTCACTGCATTCATTGGCCGCTACCAGTTCATCAGGACGCGCCAGTTCACCGGCTTTGGGCAATTTTATCGTGCTGAAATCAGGTTGCTCACCTGGACGGTAGGGCGCTGTCGGGATATGTAGTCTGCTAGCCATGTCGATCAATGGAAGTAGGCAAACAAATTATAAGCGTGGTTGAAGGGATTTTTTTTGCTATTTTCACTAATTCACAGGATAATTAGCAAAAAGTTACTAAAAATAACCATGATAGGGGTAAATATGACCTTCAAGATTGATAACTTTGACAGGAAAATTTTGACTATCCTGCAACAGGATGCCGGCCTGACTGTCAGTGAACTGGCGACAAAAATCGGCCTGTCCACGTCACCCTGCTGGCGCCGTCTCAAGCGCCTGATGGATGCGGGGGTATTGAAAAAGCGGGTAGCGATACTGGACCATAACCAACTGGGTCTGGACGTGATCGTGTTTGCGGAAGTCAAACTCGAGGCGCACGGCCATGAAGCCTTGCCGAATTTTCAAAAAGCCGTCGAGAAACTCCCGGAAGTGCTTGAATGTTACACAGTGCTCGGGGAGATGGATTTTTTGTTAAAAGTGGTGGCAACGGACATCCATGCCTATGAACGCTTTCTGCGTCACTTATTGTCGTTGCCGGCCGTGCGCGAAGTTAACTCGAAGATGGTGGTTTCCGAAATCAAGTGTACCAATGAACTGCCGCTTGGTTTATTGACTTGATTTTCCGAATGTTAATCATGGTATCGGGCAAGCCATGGACTTCCTGACCGCCTTCCCCTACTGGGGAATTATCATTGTCATCATCGTAAATGCCGTGATCGTTTCCCGTATGACGATCCGCATCAGCGAACAGCCGGACGAAGACGAAGACAGAAACGTGGGCGGGGAAAAGTGAGCGGATACCTGGCCGAGCACGCCGTTATCCTTGGCCTGATGGTCCTGTACCTGGTTTTCTGCCTGGGTGTAGGCTGGTATTTCAGGAACAGGGCGGCGGCGGGAGTCAAGGCCTTTTACGTCGCCAGGCGGGAAATTCCCGGCTGGGTTGTTTCTCTTGCATTTTTCTCTACCTTCGCCAGCACCAATACCTACATAGGCCAGGCAGGCAAGTCGTTTCAGTATGGGTTGTCTTGGGCCTGGGTAGGCTTCATCTGGGCAATTTTCTGTGTCATTTCCTGGCTGGTGCTGGGTCCCAGGATGCGCAACCAGACCGCGTTGCTCGGTTCCTATACCATCCCCGATTATTTTCACCTGCGGTATAAATCTTCCCTGTCAAAGTCGATCCGGGTTTTGTCCGCCGTGATCATCCTGTTTGCCACACTCTGGTACATGGTGGGCATAACCAAGGGACTGGGTCATGTCTTGACCGCGGTGCTCGACGTGCCTTACGCCTGGGGCACCGCGCTGATGATCATAATCACCGGCGCTTACACCATCTGGGGCGGCATGTACGGCGTGTTATGGACCGATGCCGTCCAGGGGATCATGATGTTCGCCGTGGCCATCATCCTCGTCATGTTGCCTTTCATCTATGTCGGAGGTCCGGCCGAACTCATGAGCCGCATTGCAGAAACAACACATCCGGACCGCTTTGGACAACCCATGGGCAACGGACTGATTACTTTCGGGCACCTGGTCTCGTTCTTTTATATCCTCGGTATCGGCCTTGCCGTCGGGATGAAGCAGATTGCAGAACCGCGTTGCCTGATCCGGTTCTATTCCATCGACAACGCCCGCAGCATGAAATTCGCAATGATATGGACGCCTGTTTTCCTCGGCGTCTCCCTGATTTGCGTGATGGGACTGGGCGCGCTGGTGCACGGCATGGCGACGGAGCAGGAAGCTGCCTACCTGGTGCGGCACACGGACGAGGTCGTGGGTTTCATGCTGGCAAAGTTTGATGACCCGTGGATAAGCGGTATCTGCGTGGCTGGATTATTCGCAGCCGGCATGTCATCGCTGGCGGCAGTCCTGCTTATCGTCGGCACCGCCTTCATCCAGGATATCTGGCATGTCTCAAGACCTATGGAAAAGGGAAGACTGGTGCTGCGCACCAGGTGGACGATTTTCGGCTACAGTGTATTGCTGTACGTATTCACGCTCTATCCGCCCGCCGGTATTGTCGAGCTTACAGCCTTTTCAGGGGCCGTATTTGCGGCCAGTTTCTTCCCGGCAATCTTCGGCGGCCTCTACCTGCGCTGGGGAACCGATATGGGTGCCCTGGCATCCATGCTGGCCGGAATACTGAGCTGCGTGGTCTGGCGTTTTGCATTCCGCTTCCGGTTCCCCGAACTGCAGGACGTTCACGAAGTAATCCCCGCGTTTCTCGTCTCCGTCCTCGTCTATCTCGTCGTCAGCAAAATCACGGCCCGGCGCCGCCCGGACCGGCGCCACCTCGACAGGTTGTTTACGCTACCCGACTCGTCCTGACGAACAGACGGCCCCCGCATTGTGTAACCGGATTCCCGCGCCGGATGGTTGCTGATATAATCCGGCATCATGGAACATCAATTCTGGCATGAGAAGTGGGAAGCGAATGACCTTGCCTTCCACCGGATGGATTACAACCCCGTACTGGTCGACAACTGGCCGGTGCTGGATGTGCCGGCGGGCAGCAGGGTGTTCGTTCCCCTGTGCGGCAAGTCCAGGGACATGGCCTGGCTCATGGAGCAGGGGTACCGGGTGCTGGGTGTCGAACTGAGCGAGATCGCCGCCCGGTCATTCCTCGAGGAAAGCGGCCTGGATGCGACCCGCGACCGGGACGGCCCGTTCATCCGCTACCGGACGGAGCAACTGGAGTTTCTGTGCGGCGACTTCTTTTCACTGGAGCCGGAGCGCTTGTCCGATATCGACGCGGTGTACGACCGCGCTTCGCTCATCGCCATGGAACAGGACCTGCGCGCGCAATATGCCGCGCACATGAGGGACCTGTTGCGGCCCGGCCTGCAGGCGTTGCTGATTACCCTGACGTACCGGGACGGCGAGATCAATCCGCCGCCGTTCCGGGTGTTCAGGGACGAAGTCGAGGCCCTGTACGCCCACTGGTGCGACCTGGAACTGCTGCAGGAGGGCGAAACCGAGGTAAAAGGCATCATGTGCCCCCAGTTCGCCTACCGCCTGTGGGTAAAGTAGTCCCGGAGTGAGCATCATGTCCCCGGGACCGGAAACCCGCACCGTCCGCACCATGTGCCCCATGAACTGCCATCCCACGTTTTGCGGGATGCAGGTCACCGTCGCCGGCGAGCGGCTGGTGGAAATCAGGGGCGACAAGGAGAATCCGGACAGCCGCGGCTTTCTCTGCGTGCGCGGGCAAGCCGCGGGCGAGATCATCGGCAACCCGCGGCGCATCCTGTATCCCATGATGCGCAGCACGCGGGGCAGCGACAACTGGGACGTGGTGAGCTGGGACCAGGCCCTGGACCGCATCGCGGAGGGTTTCCGCGCCGCGGGCCGGGAAGCCGTCGGCCTGTGGGGCGGGCACGGCATGCTGGCCAACGATTACGGCACCTTCGCCCATACGGAACTGCTTCTCAGGTTCGGCAACATGTACGGCTGCCAGTGGTGGGACGGCAGCATGATCTGCTGGGGCCTGGGCGGTTTCGGCCTGGGCCTGACCGGCCTGCTGGAGGCCAACACCAAGGAGGACATGGGCAGCCATTCCGACCTGATCATCCTATGGGGCGCGAACATTGCCAGCCAGCCCAATACCGGGCGCCATATCTCCGCAGCACGGCGGCGGGGCGCCAGACTGGCGGCCATAGACGTGCGCGTGAGCGAGTCCTGCCGGCAGGCGGATGAGTATTTCCTGGTGAAACCCGGCACGGACGCGGCGCTGGCCCTGGCCATGATGCACGTTATCATCGGCGATAACCTGCACGACCTGGATTTCATCAGGGAACACACCATGGGATTTGCCGAACTGAGCGACCACGTGCGGGACTTCACGCCTGCCCGGGCCGAGGCGATAACCGGCGTGGATGCGGCCCGCATCGTCGAGCTTGCCCGCGCTTACGCCGGCACCGAGCGGGCCATGATCGTGCTGGGCGGCAGTTCCCTGTACAAAGATCAAAACGGCTGGCAGGCCGCCCGGGCAGTGTCCTGCCTGCCCGCGCTCACCGGCAAGTCCGGCAAGCCGGGCTGCGGCCTGGGGCCGCGCCACGCGGCCTTGTCCCACGGTTTCGGCACCGGCCACATCATGAATTTTGAAGCGCGGCCGCCGGGTGACTACGTCCCCAACCAGATGCCGGCCATCCTGGAGGCCATAGAGCAGGGCCGCCTGCGCGCCTTCGTGCTGCTGGGCACCAACATGCTGTCGTCGTACGCCGATGCCGCGCGCCTGGAGGCAGGCCTGGACAAGATGGACCTCATCGTCGGCTACGACCTGTTCATGAACGACATGATGCGGAAGCACGCGGACGTTGTGCTGCCCGCCACGTCATGGCTGGAAGACACCGGCGTAAAGAGCACCCATACCCACCTGTACCTGATGGACCAGGCCCTGCCGCCTCCCGGCGAGGCCCGCAGCATGACCGCCCTGCTCAAGGACCTGGCGGAGCGCATGGGGATCAGTGACTTCTACCCGTGGGAGAGCGAACACGGCCATATCGACGCGGTGCTGGACCATCCGTCTACCGGCCACGCCACGGTGGAGTCGCTGCGCGCAAGCGGCGGCATCGGAGAGTTGAACATCTCCCACGTGGCGTACCCCGACCACCGCTATGCGACGCCCTCCGGCAAGGTGGAGTTCTATTCCGAACGCGCCGCGCAGCACGGCCTGCCGGCCCTGCCGGAGTACCAGCCCCGCCCCGGTTCGGATTACCCGTTGGAACTGCGCAACGGCCGCATGCTGACCCATTTCCACGCCTTCTACGACCACGGCCGGGCGCTGCCGTCCATAGACAAACTGGAACAGGGACCGTCCCTGTGGATATCTCCCGCGGACGCTTCAGAACGCGGCCTCTCCGACGGCATGCCTGTGCGACTGCACAACGAGCGCGGGGAATGCGAAGCCCTGGCCCGGGTGACCGATGACGTGCCGCCGGGAACGGTGTGGATGCACGACGGCTGGCCCGGCGCCAACACGCTCACCTCCGGCTCCCGCTGCGTGCCCGACAGCGCCGTGAACCTGTTTCCGTTCAGCACCGGCCAGGCCGGCTACGATGCCCGGGTGGAAGTGACTGCGTCTTATTCGCGCCAGTAATTGTTTGCCGCGGCGATGGTGGCGAACTCGATAGCGATGACTCCTGCGGCTTCGATCAGGGTCTCGCCGTCCCTGGAGTATTTGGCGCGCACTTCCTTCTTGACGGCGGAGTCGGATTGCATCTCGCCGATCGACTTCCTGGCCAGCTTGATGGCCAGTTGCCGGCCTTCATAGGGCGTGGCCGTGATCAGGCTGCCGACGTAGTCCTCGCCGGCAATAGCGTATCCGGGAAGCAGTACGGCCAGCAACAGTAACACAGGTAGTTTGTTCAACATCTTATTCCTCCGGTTATATGATAAAAAAGAAAAAATTATAATATTCCTACCCGACAAACGGCATCACCTTCTCTGCCAGTACGTCGATGACCGCGTCGGGGTGTTTCGTGGCGATGGGCAGGACGAAGTTATTTATCCCCAGTTGCGTCAATGCCTGCAGGCGAGGGATGACCTCGTCGGGAGTGCCTGTTATGGCGACCGCGTCCAGTATGCGGTCGGTGATCAGCCCGGCCTGCGCGGCGTCCATGCTGCCGTGCTGCTGGTAGTCGTATTTCTCCTTCATGACCTGCAGGTCGTGGAGCAGTCCGGCGGGCATGTCCTCGTGGGGGACGGCCTTGTAGATGGTGCCCGCCGCCACCGAGGCGTAGCCGCGGGCCTCGGCGCGCACCTGCTCGCGGTCTTCGGATACGGCAAAGGCCAGGCGCTGGTACAGTTTGACTTCGGACGGGTCGCGCCCGGCCGCGCGGGCGCCGGTTTCTATGTTCCTGATGGCGTAACGCGCCAGTTGCGGGTCGGCGCCGACCTGGAACAGCACGCCGTCGGCGATGCGCCCGGCCACTTGCAGGGACTTCGGGCCGGTGCAGGCGATGACCACCGGCACCTTGCGCGGCGGCCAGCTTACCTTCAGGTCCGTGCCGTCGTGGTTGACCTCTTCGCCGGCCATGAGGCGCCGCACCGTGTCGATGACCTGTTCCATGCGCCTGAGCCGGGCCGGCCGCTCGCCGATGGTGAACACCGCGCTGTCCCCGACGCCGATGCCCAGCACGGCGCGGCCGCCGGAGTATTCATCCAGGGTGGCGAAACTGTGCGCCAGCACCGCGGGATGGCGGGTGATGACATTGGTGACGCCGGTCGCCAGTTCCATGTCGCGGGTGCGTTGCGCAAACAGGGTCAGGGCCATGAAGGCATCGCGGAACACGGACTGGGAGTCTGCGACCCAGACGCCGCGGAACCCCAGGGTCTCAGCGCGGGCGATCCAGTCGACAAAGTCGGCCAGGGGCCGGTTGGGCAGGATGCCTATGTGGAATGATACGGGCATGGCGCTTTATAGGGTGTCCCTTCGGGACTGGTATTTTACTGGATTCCTGCCTGCGCAGGAATGACCTGTCTCTTTTCCTGCCATTCCCGCACAAGTCTCTTTTCCCGTCATTCCCGCGCAGGCGGGAATCCAGTGCAACAACGGGTCGCCCTGGGGCGACACATTATTCACCGGGTTTCGACGGTGACTCCTTTCTCCGATCCCCCGGCGAAGCGCTCGAACATCGACATGGGTGAGTTGTGGGAGTTCTCGATGATGATGTCCTGCCCGTGCAGGGCGTCCTGCAGCGCGGCGCACAGGGAGTGCAGCGGCCCGCCGCCGCCTTCGCCCATACCCTTGGCGCCGTGGAAGGTGAACGGGGAGGGCGATTGCCGGTTGGAGCACTTGAGTTCCGGCATGGTGCTGATGGTGATCGGCGCATAATCGGTGAACGATCCGGTAATGGCGTTGCCGTCTGCGTCGTAGGAAATGTCCTCCACCAGCGCCGCGCCGATGCCGTGGGCCGCGGCGCCGTGCACCTGGCCTTCGACGATCATGGGATTAATCACCGTGCCGCAGTCATCCACGATGGCATAGTCCAGGATCCGGGTCTGGTAGGTGTCGGGGTCGACCTCGACCACGGAGATGTGCAATTGCAGGGCGTAGGTGAGGGTAAGGTTACCGATCTTCTTCTCCACGTCCGGCACCTTGAACGGTGGCATATATACGTGCCGGGCGTTCAGGGACAGGTCGCGCAGGTCGTCCGGCAGGCTGGCGCTGTTCGAATTGATGAAGTTGGCCAGCATCCAGTAGTTGAGCGCCTGCTCAGTGCCGCGTACACAGACCTGCGGGCCCATGTCGCCGACTCCGAAGTCCAGGTCCTTTTCCTCGGCTTCCAGGGCGAAACAGGCGAGTCTCGTCATTTCCGCCTTGAGCTTGAGCGCGGCGCCGTGGGCCGCGGACAGGCCGGTGACCACGAACTGGCTGGCGTAGGTGCCGGACTGGCCGGTATGGCTGTCGTTCAGTGAATCGAACCCCGTCTTGACGTGCACCAGTTCCGGCGGGATCTCCAGCACGTCGCCCACTACCTGCGCGGCAGTGGTCTCATGGCCCTGGCCCTGGGGGAAGGTGCCCAGGCTCACCACCACCGTGCCGTCCAGGTCCAGTTTCACCGTGGCGGCGGTGGAATTGCCCGAGAACGGCGCGTGGGGGTTGACGTATCTGGCCTGGCCCCAGTTGTTGGTGCCGGAATCCAGAGTCGTGCCGATGCCGATACCGATCAGCCGGCCTTCCTTGCGAGCTTCCGCCTGCTTCTTCTTCCACCCGTCCCAATCCACCAGTTCCTTGGCCTTTGCCAGCATGGCGGGGAAGTCGCCGGAATCATAGACACAGCCGTTCGGCGTCTCGTACGGGAACTCCTCGATATAATTCTTCAGGCGCATCTCATCGGTCGGGATACCCAGTTCATGGCCGCAGATGTCCACCACCCGTTCCATGAACCAGATGTGCGGCAACCGCGAGTAGCCGCGGTTGGGCGCGGCCGGGCCCTTGTTGGTGGTCACCTGGTTGAAGTCGATCCTGATATTGCGCAGCTTGTAGGACGCGGGCAGGACCTGGGACCAGATGACGGAGCCCAGGGGTTCGTAGCGGGGGTAGGCGCCGATGTCGTCGATATGTTTCGAGCGGATCCCGGTAATGACGCCGTCACTGTCCAGCGCGACTTCCGTATCCAGGTAGACGCGCTCGCTGCCGCACCCCCCGGCCAGCATGTGGCCGGCGCGGGTTTCTATCCATTTCACCGGCGCGCCGTTCAGTTTTTTCGAGGCCAGGCAGGCCAGGGCCAGGTACGGGTAATTGCAGATCTTGTTGCCGAAACTGCCGCCGATATCGTAGGTGCGCAGGCGGATCTGGTCCATGCTGACGCGCAGCGCCGGCGCCAGGAACGCCAGCGGCACCGTCATGATGGTGTTGGAGAACAGGTCTATCTCGCCGCGCTGGTCCCAGGTGGCGACGCAGGCGTTGGGTTCGATGGCGGTGCTGCCGAAACGGTGGAAATTCAGCTTGCCGATTTTGACCACGTGGGCGGCGTCCGCAAACGCCTGGTCCACGTCGCCGTATTCATATACGCCGGAGAACGTGGTATTGGTGCCGGCTTCGTCGTGGAGCACGGCCTTGTCCGCCAGGGCCTCCCCGGCGTCCAGCACTACGTCCAGCGGTTCGTATTGCACGTCGACAAGCTGCGCCGCGTCCTCGGCGACGGCAATGGATTCGGCAACCACGGCAACCACCGGGTCGCCCTGGTAGATGGCCTTGTCCGTAGCCAGGGCGTAGTCGGTGATCTCCTGCGGCGAGCCGGCGCCAATCTGGATGAACGGATCGCTCATTTTCATGACTTCATCGCCGGTAAGGGTGCAGGCCACGCCGGGCAGGGCCTCGGCCCTGGAGACATCTATGCTGACGATGCGGGCGTGAGCGTAAGGCGAACGCACCAGGGACATGTGCAGCAGACCGGCGGGGCTGTAGTCATCGACGAAAAAACCCTTGCCCTTGACCAGGCGATCGTCCTCCCGGCGCGCGGGTCTTGAGTCCGCGTGCGGCGCGTCAAGCAGCGCGTTGACGCGTTCCCGCGCTGCCTGCGTCTCTTTGGACAGCGCGGCTGCGCTCTGTGTTTCGACCCGGGCAGGCGCACCGGTGTCGCCCGTGCCGGATAGTCCGTGCAGGATGCGGCTGAACCAGCCTCCCGGTTTTGCGGGCGGCGCCGGCGCGGGCTCGGTTGAGAGCGCCGCCTCCAGGCTGGCGATGAGCTGGGTAATCTGTTTTTCGGCGTAGCTGCGGATACCGCCGCCGGCCAGGGACAGGATCTTGCCGGTGACCTGCGCTTCACCCTGCCAGCTTATGAGGGTGCCGCCCGAGGCGGTCTCTTCCAGGTCAAAAGCGGTGTGCAGGCGGTAGACGCCCTGCATGAGTTTGCCCCGGCCCGAGTAGCGGGCGTGGTGGGGCGGTCGGGACCCTGCCAGGCTGAGTTCTGTGGACGCGATGCCGCCAATCTTGCCGATGCCGACACGGGCGCGTATCTCGGCCGTCCTGGCGTCTTTCATTTCCATGCTGTGGAAACCCGGCAATAACGGCGCAAACTGTTCCGGATCAGACAGCAGGGAGAAGACGTCCTTCTTGCTGCGATCTACGCTGAATTCACCTGTGAATTTCATTTCCATGACTTAAGACCTCCGTAATACCGTGGCCGCGGCCTGGACGGATTTGATGATGTTCTGGTAGCCGGTGCAGCGGCACACGTTGCCCGACAGGGCCTTGCGGATGTCCTGCGTTTCCGGGTTCGGGTTCTGCGCCAGCAGCGCCAGGGAAGACATGAGTATTCCCGGCGTGCAATAGCCGCATTGCAAGCCGTGCTGTTCGGAGAACGCCTGTTGCAGCGGGTGTACCTGCCCGTCTTTTTCCAGGGCCTCCACGGTGGTGATCTCGGCGCCGTCGGCCTGTACCGCGAACAGGGTGCAGGACTTGACGGCGACGCCGTCCAGCAGCACGGTGCAGGCGCCGCAGAAGCTGGTGTCGCAACCGATGTGCGTGCCCGTCAGGCGCAGTTCCTCGCGGATGAATTCAACCAGCAACTGCCGGGGTTCCACGTCCCGCCGGCAGGCTTTACCGTTTACGGTGACGTCAATGGAGACGGTTTGTAATGGTTCAGACATAGTCGTGGCTCCCCGATACGGTTTCACCGCTGGCCCGTTGCATGGCCGTGTGCGCGGCGCGCATGAACAGCGAGCGCAGCATCGCGCGTTTGAACTCTGCGGAGCCGCGGGCATCGGCGGGCGGGTCCGACAGTTCCACCAGGGCACCGGCGGCTTCCTGCAGCTTGCCGTCCGTCAGCGGCTGGCCGGTAAGCGCCTGCTCGATGTCTTCGGAACGAACCGGGACCGGTCCTGCCGCCCCCAGCACCAGGCGGATGTCATGGCAGATATTGCCGGCCGTGAGGGTCAACTGCACCCCGGCCGAGGCAGCGGGGTAGGCCGGGGCCGCCTTCTTGAACCCCAGGTACGCGCCGCCGCTGTTGGCCGGCGGGATGGGGATTTGAATCTCCGTGACCAGTTCGCCGTCGGCCAGGCTGTTGGTGTAGGAATCCGTGATGAAGTCCCTGATGCCGACCTTGCGGCTTCCCTCCACTCCCCCGCAGACGATTTCCGCATCCAGGAGATGCAGCAGCGCGGGCCAGTCGCTGCTCGGGTCGGCGATGCAGACCGACCCGCCGATGGTGCCCAGGGCCCTTACCTGGGGATCGGCAATATTGGCGGCGCAGTCCCGGATAACGGGGATGTCCGTTGCGGCTGTGCTGGCGGCGATACGGGCATGGGTCACCAGGGCGCCGATGCAATAACGGCCTTTCTCCTTGCGGATGTGGGTCAACTCCGCCAGGCGTCCGATGTCCACCAGGTCGGAGGGTTCGTCCATGCGCATTTTGAGAATAGGTATCAGTGACTGGCCCCCGGCCAGGGGCCTGGCGCCTTCACCCAGTTCCGCCAGCAGCGCCAGCGCGCTGCCCAGTGTCGCCGGGCGGTGGTAACGGAATGGTGCGGGGTACATGGTTCGGGTGTCTCCCTCCGGTATTTGTTCTATTGCGTATTATATCAGCATGGAGAAGTAAAAAATATTTTATGAAGTATCGGGATCGTAGCCGAGGCTGGGGCTGAGCCGGCGTTCCGCCTGGCGCAGTTCCATGCCTTTTCTCACCGCGTAGTCGGCGACCTGGTCGCGGTTGATTTTACCCAGGCCGAAGTAGCGGGAGGCGGGATGGGAGAAATACAGGCCGCTGACGGCCGCGGCGGGGTGCATGGCGTAGTTTTCCGTCAACGTAATCCCCGTGTTTTCCGTGACCTTGAGCAGGTCCCAGATGACCGGTTTTTCCGTGTGGTCGGGGCAGGCCGGGTAGCCGGGGGCTGGGCGGATGCCCTGGTATTTCTCGGCGATCAGAGCGTCATTATCCAGGTCCTCGTCCGCCTGGTAAGCCCAGAACTCCTTGCGTACCCGCTGGTGCAGGCGCTCGGCCAGGGCTTCCGCGAGCCGGTCGGCCAGGGCCTTCAGCATGATGGCCCGGTAGTCGTCGTGATCCCGCTCGAACTGGCGCAGTTTCCGCTCCATGCCGAAGCCGGCGGCCACGGCGAAGGCGCCGATATGGTCCCGTTTCCCGGACTGCTTCGGGGCAATGAAATCTGCCAGCGCAAAATTCGGTTGCCCGGCCGGTTTCTGCGTCTGCTGCCTGAGGCTGTGGAGCACGGCCAGCAGACCCCTGCGGTCCCGGTCCGCATACACCTCGATATCGTCGTGGCCGATGGAGTTGGCCGGGAACAGGCCGAGCACGGCGCGGGCGCTGAACCACTTCTCCCTGATGATGTCATCAAGCATCGCGCAGGCGTCGGCATGGAGTTTGCGCGCCTCCTCACCCACGGTTGCATCGTCGAGGATGCGCGGGAAGCGTCCGGCCAGTTCCCAGGTGAGGAAAAACGGGGTCCAGTCGATGTAACTGCGCAATTCGGCCAGGGAATAATCCTCGAACACCCGGATACCCGGCAACGCCGGTTTCGGGGGTTCGTAATCCTCCCAGTCCACCGGCAGGCGGTTGTCCCGGGCCTCGGCCAGCGACAGCCATTTTATCCCGGCCTGCCTGTCCTTGTGCCGTTCCCGCAATACGGTGTACTCCCGCTCCACCTCCGGGCACAGTTTCGCCTTCAGTTCCGGGCTGAGCAGGCTCTGGGCTACCCCCACGGCGCGGGAGGCGTCCTTCACGTGCACTACCGGTTCGGTGTAACGCGGGTCGATTTTCACCGCAGTGTGGGTGCGCGAGGTGGTGGCGCCGCCGATGAGCAGGGGGACATTGAACTTTCGCCGCTGCATCTCCGCCGCCACGTGCACCATCTCATCCAGTGACGGGGTGATAAGGCCGCTGAGGCCGATGAGGTCGGCATTGTTTTCCCTGGCCGTTTTCAGGATGGTCTCGGCCGGGACCATGACGCCGAGGTCGATGACCTCGAAGTTATTGCACTGCAGGACCACGCCGACGATGTTCTTGCCGATGTCGTGGACGTCGCCCTTCACGGTCGCCATGACGATCCTGCCCCGGGTGCGGGCGTCTGCCTGGCCCTGTTTTTCCTCCTCGATGAACGGCACCAGCCAGGCAACCGCCTTCTTCATCACCCGGGCGCTCTTGACTACCTGGGGCAGGAACATCCTGCCGGAGCCGAACAGGTCGCCGACAACGTTCATGCCCTCCATCAACGGTCCTTCGATGACCTGCAAAGGCCGGTCGTATTGCTGCCTGGCCTCCTCGGTATCGGCTTCGACCCAGGTGTCTATGCCTTTCACCAGGGCGTGGACCAGGCGCTCCTGGACGCTGCCCCGGCGCCAGGTCTGTTCATCCTGTTGCTTCCTGTTACCTTCAATGCCCTTGACCGTCCCGGCGAACTCCACCAGCCGGTCGGTGGCATCCGGACGCCGGTTGAGCAGCACGTCTTCCACCCGTTCCAGCAGGTCGGGCTCGATCTCGTCGTAAATGCCCAGTTGCCCGGCATTGACGATGGCCATGTCCATGCCCGACTGTACCGCGTGGTACAGAAACGCGGTGTGCATGGCCTCGCGCACGGGGTTGTTGCCCCGGAACGAGAACGATACGTTGCTCAGGCCGCCGCTGACCAGCGCCCGCGGCAGGTTCTCCTTGATCAGGCGGGTGGCCTCGAAGAACGAGACTGCGTAGTTGTTATGTTCCTCCATGCCGGTGGCGACGGTGAGGATATTGGGGTCGATGATGATGTCTTCCGGGGGGAAGCCCACTTCGTCCGTCAGGATGCGGTAGGAGCGCTGCGCTACCTGGAAGCGCCGCTCGGTAGTGTCCGCCTGGCCCTGTTCGTCGAAACACATGACCACGACCGCGGCGCCGTAACGCCTGACCAGGCGCGCCTGATCCCTGAAGGTTTCCTCGCCTTCCTTCAGGCTGATGGAATTGACCACGCACTTGCCCTGCACGCAGCGCAGGCCGGCCTCGATGACGGACCAGCGCGAAGAATCGATCATGACCGGGACCCGGCAGATATCCGGTTCGCCGGCGATAAGCAGCAGGAAATCCCGCATCAACTGCCCGGAATCCAGCAGCCCCTCGTCCATGCACACGTCGATGAGCTGGGCGCCGTTCTCCACCTGCTGGCGGGCGACTTCCAGTGCCTCATCGAGTTTGTCTTCCTTGATGAGTTTCAGGAAGCGGGGCGAGCCGGCCACGTTGGTGCGTTCACCGATGTTGATGAAGTTGGCTGCCGGGGTGACGGTCAGCGCCTCAAGGCCGCTCAGGCGGCACTCGGGCGGGGTCCCGGGGATGATTCGTGGCGGCCGGCTGCATACCTGGTCGCGGATGCGGCGGATATGATCGGGAGTGGTGCCGCAACAGCCTCCGACGATATTGATGAAGCCGCTGGCGGCAAACTCCTCAAGCACGTCGGCCATGTATTCGGGCGTCTCGTCGTACTCGCCGAACTCGTTCGGCAGCCCGGCGTTGGGGTGTATGCTCGTGTGCGTGTCCGTTATATTAGAAAGCTCTTGAATATATTGTCGTAAGTCTTTGGCTCCCATTGCACAATTCAGTCCAATCGCAAGCGGATTGGCATGGCGGACGGAGTGCCAGAAGGCGGCATTGGTCTGGCCCGTGAGAGTACGGCCCGAGGCGTCGGTGATGGTGCCGGAGATAAAGAGCGGGAGCCGTTGCCCGCTCTGCTCGAAATATGTCTCGATGGCGTAGAGGGCGGCCTTGGCATTGAGGGTGTCGAAGATGGTCTCCAGCAGCAGGATGTCCGCGCCGCCTTCCGCCAGTCCCTGGACAGCCGTGACATAAGCGTCCGCCAGTTCCATAAAGCTGATATTGCGGAAACCGGGCCGGTTGACATCCGGCGAGATGGAAGCGGTGCGGTTGGTGGGACCGAGCACGCCGGCGACGAAACGGGGCTTTTCCGGCGTGGACCTTGCGTCGGCAGCCGCGCGGGCCAGGACCGCGCCGCGCCGGTTCAGTTCATGGACGTGATCCTCCAGTTCGTAATCGGCCATGGCAATGGCGGTTGAATTGAAGGTATTGGTGCAGATGATATCCGCGCCGGCATCGAGGAACTCGTCGTGTATGTCCCGGATAATGCCGGGCTGCGTCAGCGTCAGCAGGTCGTTGTTGCCTTTCAGGTCGCAACCATGCCCGGCGAACCGGTCGCCGCGGTAATCGGCCTCCTGCAGGCCGCAGGACTGGATTATGGTACCCATGGCCCCGTCCAGCAGCAGGATGCGTTCCTTCAGCAGTTCGCGTAATTGTCTTTCGGTTGCGTTAACCATAATGATTTCCGGGGTCAGAGTAAGAAATCCGCCAGGATTTTTACTCTGACCCCCGCATTTATAAGAGGCAGGGAAGTGGTGGAACCGGGCTGCCTCACTTATCTTGTCATTCAAAAATAAGTGAGCGCCGTTGATTCGTGCTTGCGGGCCTCACCCGAGCCTGGCAGGCATGGCCCGTCGCAACGCTCCTCAGGTAAGGCAGATATACTGCACAGTCAGGATTATAGTACAATCAGGCAGTTAATGCACATGAGCGAGAAACACAACAAACTTAACCGGCGGCAGTTTATCGGACAGTGCGCCCACACGGTGGGTTCCATGAGCATCCTGGGCCTGCTGCTGGGGTCCTATGCGCGGCAGTCGGCGTCCACGCCGGCACGGGCCATTCGCCCGCCGGGAGCGATCGCGGAGGAGGATTTCACCGGCGCATGCGTGCGCTGCGGCCTGTGCGTGCGGGACTGCCCTTACGATACCCTGAAACTGGCTGAATTCGGTTCCGACGTTGCCACGGGGACGCCGTATTTCATTGCCCGGGACATCCCCTGTGAAATGTGCGAGGACATTCCCTGCGTCGCGGCCTGCCCGACGGATGCCCTGAGCAAGGACCTTACGGATATCCGCGACGCGGACATGGGCGTGGCGGTGCTGACCGGCCCGGACACCTGTTACAGCGTCACCGGCGTCGCCCACTGCCGGGCTTGTTACGTCGCCTGTCCGATCCAGGGTGAGGCCATCACCATGGAGCAGAAGCGGGTGGGCAACCGTATATATTTCGAGCCTACGGTGCACGCGCAGCACTGCACCGGGTGCGGCAAGTGTGAGCAGGGCTGCGTAACGGAAGAGGCTTCCATCAAGGTATTGCCCAGGCACCTTGCCAAACACGACGCCGGCAATGTCGTATGATCACTGCTCCGTCATTCCCGCGCACGCGGGAATCCAGTCAAGCTAAAGAGTCGCCTTTCAGGCGACACAGTATTTCACTGGATGCCGGAACAAGTCCGGCATGACGATTAATGGGTCAAGCCTGGCATAGTCTGCATAAGGATTGCAGGTGATTGATACGACAGAAAGAAGCCTGTGGCAGAGGAACAAATGGTTGCTGTTACGGCGAACCACTCAATTCACCATTTTGTTCCTGTTCCTGCTCGGTCCCTGGTTCGGCGTCTGGTGGCTGAAAGGCAACCTCGCTTCCAGCCTCGTACTCGATAAAATCAGCCTGACCGACCCGTTCATCCTGCTGCAGTCCCTCGCTTCCGGCCATGCCGTGGCTCAGCCGGCAGTCATCGGCGCCGTCACCATCTTTGTTTTTTATTTCCTGGTCGGCGGCCGGGTGTACTGTTCCTGGGTCTGCCCGATCAACGTTGTAACGGATGCTGCGCACTGGCTGAGGAACAGGCTGAAGCTTAATTTAAGCTGGTCCGTAAAAAAATCGACGCGGGTCTGGATCATGCTCACTGCGCTGGTCGTTTCGGCCGTCACCGGCGCCATCGCCTGGGAAGCGGTGAATCCAATCACCATGTTGCAACGGGGGCTGGTATTCGGGATGGGGCTGGCCTGGGTCATCGTGCTGGCCGTGTTCCTGTTCGACCTGGTGGTCACGCGCCGCGGCTGGTGCAGCCACCTGTGCCCGGTGGGCGCGTTCTACGGACTGATCGGCAAGCGCTCGCTGGTGCGGATGAATGCCGCCGAACGCACGGCCTGCACCGACTGCGGCGACTGTTTCCGTGTATGCCCGGAACCCCACGTGATCATGCCGGCCCTGAAACCGGCACATGACAACGACGCCAGCGTGATACTGCACGGCGACTGCACCAACTGTGCCCGCTGCATTGACGTGTGCGAAGAACGGGTGTTCAGGTTTTCGACAAGGTTCGGGTAGTCGGACTCAGTCTTTTTTCTGTCTTTCGGGAAAAATTCCCGTTATCATGCGTGGTCTTTTCACCCGGATATAACATGACGTTTACCGCTGTAAGGAATTTCCTGCTTTTGCCCGCCGTGATTGCCGTCGTCCTGCCCGGCGATGTCCGGGCCGACCTGACGGACATGAAGGTCTATTCACCCATCGTGGAGAAGGGGGACCTGCAATTCGAGATCATCGGCAACGTGGTTATCGATGATGACGACGAATACCACGGTTTCAAGCACCAGGAGTTCGAGCTTGAATACGGGGTGAAGGATTTCTGGGCTACTTCCATTACGGCCAGCGTAATCGAGCCCGCCGGGGAAGGGGTCAAGTACGATATCCTGGGCTGGGAGAACACCTTCCAGTTGACCGAGGAAGGCAGGTACTGGCTGGACTTCGGTTTTCACATGGAAATCGAGGCCAACGATGAGGGCGATGAACCCCATAACCTGGAGGCGCGCTTCCTGTTCCGCCGGGCTTCCGGCGCTTTCGAGCATATCCTGAATGTGAACTTCGAGCAGCAGTTCGGCAGCGCCGCGGACGAGAGCACTGAGCTGGAATATATCTGGCGCACGAAATACAGCCTTGATGATGATACCGCCATCGGCTTCGAGGCGTTCGGCGCGCCGGGTGAAGTCAAGTACCTGCCGGCGTTGTCCGAACAGGACCACCGCCTGGGGCCTGCATATTATCGTGATGTGAAGGTCGGCAACGTTACCGTGGAAGTAAACCTGATCTGGCTGGTCGGTCTGACCGGGGGCAGCGCCGCACACACCCCGCACTGGCAGATTGAGATAGAGTTCTGATGAGCGAAACCGATTTTTCACTTCACTATCCCTTCGGCAAGACCGTACCGGAGCCGGGAGGCTTCCTGGAAATCCGTCCGGGTATCTTCTGGCTGCGCATCCCGTTGCCGGGCAGGCTGGATCACATCAACCTGTGGCTGCTGGACGCCGGCGAGAGCTGGGTCCTGGTCGATACCGGCCTCGCCTGGCTGGAAGCCCGGCAGGCATGGAAGAGGATAGCGTCCGAGCTGGTGCGGGACAAACCCGTGGGCAGGATCATCGTCACCCATTTTCACCCGGACCACGTCGGCCTGGCCGGCTACCTGGGCGGGAAATTCGGCGCGGAGCTGGCCATGACCCGGATGACTGCGGAGAGGACCCGTTTCCTGCTCGACAGCGAGAACGATGACTGGCGGGAGACTGTCCTGGCCTTCTGCAGGCTGCACGGTATCGGGCCGGAGGAGCAGTACCTGTCGTTCATAACCGGGCAACGCTACCGGACCGCGGTGAGCAGGCTGCCGGGTACCGTCACTTTTCTCGATCACCACCGGCCCATCTCAATCGGAGAGCGTGAATGGCAACCCCTGGTGGTGTGCGGCCATGCGGAAGACCACCTGGCGCTGTTCAGTCCGGCGTTGAAACTGCTGATCTCCGGCGACCAGGTGCTGCCCACCATCACGAGTAATGTCGGCCTGCACATTAACAATGAGGACAGGGACGCCCTGGATGAATACCTGGCGTCCATGGGCCGGTTCGAGCAGTTGCCGGAGGATACGCTGGTATTGCCTTCTCACGGCAAGGTGTTCACCGGGTTATACAAACGCATCGCAGCGATAAACCATAGCCATGACAAGCAGTTGGAGAAGGTCCATGCCCTGTGCGAGACCCCCGGCTGCGCCTGGGACCTGTCCCCGAAGCTATTCTCCCGTCCACTGGACGAATTCAACCGTATCATGGCCTTCGGCGAGACCCTGGCGCACCTCGAGTACCTGCACAACCGGGGGAAACTGGCGAAGCAAATGCGTAACGGGACTTGTTACTACGCGCAGGTATGAGATTATGGGGTCAGAGTAATGTCTGGCGACTCTTACTCTGACCTCTGAAATTGCAGGTGCGTACCAGTCTTTCCCGCAAATGCGGGAATCCGGTGAAAAGGTTATAATGCCGCAATGGCTGCTATCGATGAACAATTAACCCGATTTCTCACCCGCTACCCAAATCTTAAACTGGCCATGCTGTTTGGTTCCCAGGCAACGGGGCAGGCCGCTCCCGGCAGTGATATCGACCTGGGACTGCTGTTTGATAAGCCGTTGTCCGGCAGCGACAAACTCGGAATGATTGAAGCGATTGGCGCGGAATTCGGCCGTCCGGTGGATATCGTTGATTTATTTCACGCACCCGAGCCCGTTACGGGGCAGGTATTCAAGGGGAAAAGATTGCTGGGCGATGATACTGTTTATGCCGAACTGTTGACGAAACACCTGGTCAATACGGCCGATTTTCTTCCCCTTCGGGAGAGAATACTGGCTGAGAGGCGAACCGCATGGACCGGGTAGTCGTTGCGGAAAAGCTGGAGTCCCTGCGCAGGTGCATTCAAAGAATACAGGAAAAAACTCCTCCCGAAATCGGAAGTTTAATAACGGAACCGGATCTGCAGGACATTCTGGTACTCAATCTGACCCGAGCGGTTCAACTCTGTGTTGATATCGGCAGTCACATAATCGGCACTTCCGGGGAAGCCGCTCCTGTTACCATGGGAGATGTCTTTACTACCCTCAACAAGCTCGGCGTTATTACCACGCCCACCTGTGAAACAATGAAAAAAGCTGTCGGTTTCAGAAATATAGCGGTTCACAATTATGAAGCCATCAACTGGGAAATCGTATTTGCCATCTGCAATAAATCGACAGCCGATTTTTGTGAATTCGTCAAGGAGATAGAGGGCAGGGGAGTGGTACGGGGCGGTGAGACTCAGTAGCGGCACCTTATGCTAAGGTATTGAATATATACGGTATCAGCCTGGAATTTGAAAGTCCCGTAAAGATATTGAAGTTATCCCGGGGATAGCAGACAATACGCCTTCACTGCCGGAATAGCTCAGTCGGTAGAGCAACGCATTCGTAATGCGTAGGTCGGGAGTTCGAGTCTCCCTTCCGGCACCGTTTCCTATTGTTGTATCTCTAACTTAGACCGATAGGTGCGGACCAATTTAGGGAATGTAATAATTAGTTAATCTGCAAACAGTCTTCCCTTGAGCAACCAGTCAGACGGGGGAATATTCTTGCCGCGTTTTGCATTACCAAAAGCTTCAGGATCAACAACTTCTTCATACGTATTTGTTGGTCCAACCAATGACCTGACGATGATCTTCTCTTTGGTAATGTTGAATACCATGCCATCCGCTGCTAGTGATAGCGGCCCTTTGTAGTACTTTCTTATTTCATCATAAACTTCATGAATTAAATCAAAGTCATTCCAGAAATGATAACCCACAGCATGACGTGGTTTTGTCATTTCAAAAACCTTACCTGCATCACTCGGTGCGGTATGTACAAATTCACCGACAACCTTGGCGGTTTCCCTGTCCCATCCGATACGTTCTTCCATTTGACTGGCTGTAGGAAAAGCCTCATGTATCAGCAGATCAACGCCCTGGGTTGCATCAACAAAAAAACGGGTTGGTGTTGTATCACCCGAATAGGCGAAGCTCAATCCGTTCCAGTCCAATCGATAACTAACCGGACCATCCATAACATGCAGTGCGGGGATCGATGTAATCTTGACACCGTTTTCGTTATAGACGACTTGTGTTTTGGAAAAATCGAATTCGTTAACTTCTATTCCGGCACCTGCAGCCGGAAGTTTGCCATGACGACTATCGACATCCCAAGCCCATGCTTCCTTTTGCTTATTAATAAAATACCTGGTCCCATACTTCTCTTTGGCGCCACTGGGTCCCCATACCCTTAGTGGTCTGTCGTAGCGATTTGAAACCCAGCCAGACAACCATAAAGCATCCAAATCACCCACATGATCAACATGTAAATGTGTCAAAAATACTTTATCTGCTTCGCGAAATGATATTTGCAACATGGGAAAATTAACCTGTGAGCCAATACCCACGTCAAAGAAAAACTTATCTCCGTTTCCGAGCTCAACAAACCAGGAAGGAGCAACTTGTGCTTTGCGGAGATCAGGATTACCCGTTCCCAATGCAATAACCCGCATTTCATCTGCTGCCAGCTTTTCTGTATTCGGAAAATAATAATTTTTATAGAAAACAGCTTTTTCCTTCCCCAGGGACGTTACCATCCCATTTTCGCCGTGTGGATGTACCACAGCGCTGCCTAATGAAAATATGAAAAGCAGGACGCAAACCAAAATTGGGTTTAAATATCTTCTGTCTCTAATATTTATTTTCATATGAATTCGTTAGTAAATTGTATTCTCGTAATTTCCGACTCTTCCTGAACATGGCCAACCATCTTTAGTTTTACGAGGATGAACAGCCCCGGATTTGCCGGAGACTCCATTTCTTGAGAGGATGGAGCCCAGAAAGTCGGGTTGTCATCCTGACCAGTCATCGACTTTCAATCCTGGCACACGGGAAAATTCCCGTACATTTCTCGTGACCAGGGTGCAGTCCAGCGCAAGGGCTTGTGCTGCGATAAACATATCATTCGGGCCTATGGGAGTGCCCCGTTTTTCAAGATCAACTCGAATCTTTCCGTAAAGGCGGTCGGCAGGCGCCTCGAACGGCATGACTTGTATTGCCGAAAGGACCAGGTCAAGCTGCCGGGTCAACTGTTTGGAACCACGCTTGCGGGCGCCGAAACGTAATTCGGACGCCACAATGATACTGGTACAGACGTTGTCTTCGCCCTCAAGCGAAATTCTGCTTGTGATGACGCCATGCGGGCGGCGTACCAAATCCGACAGCACATTGGTATCCAGGAGATAGGCCGGCTTCAAGATTAAAATTCCACGTTGTCGGGAGGCAGCAATGCTTCATCCATATCCGGAAAGGTAGCCTCAATATCCCCAAGAGTGGCCAGCACGGCAAGTAATCCGGCAGTCCTGACAGGCTCGATGATGAGTTTGTCACCATCCTTGCGGACAATAGCTTTCCCGGCGGGCAACTCAAACTCCCGGGGGATTCGCAAGGCCTGGTTACGGCCGTTACGGAACAAACTCACATAGCGTTCAGGTAACATTTACACCTCCTTCATTGTCGTGGCATAGGCCATAGCATAGGCTATAGAGGCGCTTTTGTCAATTTTAACGGTAGTTTGTCCGAAACAGTCCTGTTTTGGAATTCCGGGGTCATGTCTGACGCTTCAAGTCTGGATTACTTTGAAGACGGATAATATGTATATTACTCTATGTAGCGTAGTAAGTTAGAGATTGAATGTAGCAGATTATGTCTAACCTTCGAGAAACAGCTTCGAATTTCCAAAAAAAACTCATCGGTCTGCTGTGTGCCGCATTCTTGCTTATTGCAGTAGTGCTATTAGTCGCTGCCGGACTGATCACTGCCGATATGGATAAGGATGATGCCGTCCTGAGCCTGGGCGAAACCTGGTTCGATGACTGGTACACCGTTACCCGGATCGATGATGTCACGTTCTCAATCGGCGAACCGCGCTACTGGCAATTGAACTACAACTATTTGTTGCTGGGTGAGGAGCGCGCAATCCTGTTTGATACGGGACCCGGGGTAAGGAATATAAAACCGGTTATCCGGTCTCTTACACAATTACCTGTTACGGTCATTTCTTCGCATCCCCATTACGACCATATCGGCAACAACCACCGGTTTGAGCAGGTCGCGGTGCTTGATGTTCCTTCTCTTCGCAGCGAAGTCAAAAATGATTTATTTGTATCCAGGTTTTCCCGGGCTTTTACATTCAGACGGATGTCTCCTTTCCCCGTTACCGAATGGTTGCAACCGGAAACGACAATAGAACTGGGTAATCGAACGCTGACGGCATTTCACATTCCCGGTCATGAACAAGGTTCGGTAGCCCTGCTGGATGCTGGGCGCAACCAGTTGTTTACTGGTGATTTTATCTATCCCGGCTGGCTCGTGGCCTTTGCGCCGACTTCGAATCTGGAAAAATACATGGCAAGTATCCGGTATTTGTTAACCCGGACTACCGGTGATGAAACCTTGTATGGCGCGCATGCCATCCCCGAACATCCTTCACCCACTCTTCCGCATTCGGCGTTAACGGACCTGTTGAATGCATTGCAGGCCATTGATGACAAATCCCTCGCGCCGGTGAGCCGGTTTCCCCTGAGGATTTACCCTGTAAATGAGGATATGGAGATCTACCTTCCCCCATTCTGATTACTCCATAATTTTTCAGAAAAAATCCTGCGAATCAAGTTGCTTCCTTAATTTAGCATCCAATCAACTATCGGTGCATCCGAGTATTTTTCAAAATACTCTCGTACATAAGGAACAACCTGTTTGAGCAGTTCCCTGCGTTGAATATCCTCGTCAGTCAATACTTCTTTGAGGCTGTCAGAATAAGCCCTGAGGACATCCTCCTTATTCAGATGAACATACTGCCAATCCCTGTATATGGGTTGACCTCCAACAATAACGGTTTTTACATGTTGGCTACGTCCACGGTGAACTATCGCATCAATCAGCGGGACATCCCGATCAAGATAGGGAAAAGCCAGTTGCTGCCAATCCAGTATAATCAGATCAGCTTGGTTTCCTTCTCTGATTGTCCCGATCTGCTCCCCGTATGGCGTTGTGTATGCCCCATTTTCCGTTGCCATTTTAAATATCTCTTTTGAGTTTGGCGCATCATCAGGATTGACGCTTGGAACTCGATGAATTGTCTGAACAAGTCGCATTTCCTGTAACATATCCCGGTCATCGTTAATACCCGCCCCGTCTATACCTATGGCAACATTTACGCCATGTTTACGATAGTGGTTGAGCGGCATGATACCGTTGCCCAGGCAAAGATTTGAGCTGCAGTTATGACAAATATGTGTGCCCGTGGCCGCGATCATCTCAATATCTTCCCTGGTTACCCAGGTACCATGGCCCAGTGTCATTCTGGAACCCAGTAACTCTCGATCATGCAGGTACTGAACTGCCGAGCATTTTCCCCTGCGATTGGCATATTCTTTCTGGTACCGTGTTTCCAGCAGGTGCATATGCAGGGGCACCTGATATCTTTCAGAATAGATTTGCAGTTGTTCCAGTGCGCGGTCTGAACACCAGTGGAGGTTAGCCGGAGCAAGCTGAATACGGCTGAGGTCATTACTATGGTACTTGTCGTACAGTTCTTCGAACAAAGTAAAGTAATCTTGTGTCGGAATAGATGAATGGGTTTCCAACTCGACTGCGAGTCGGGATGCGAGATCTTCGGGTAAAAAACTTAAAAATGATTGGTCCGCTTCATAAACGATATAATTTTGATCACGCACGCAGTGTGAATATGATACCCGCATACCGACGTCCCGATACGCACGAAGCACCTCCACAGCGGCATCATGCAACCGGGTAAGTGAACCGGGCATCCAGCCATGAATATGCTGGACGGTGGTAATACCAGACTCGATCATTTCAAAAGCGGAGTAAAGGGTGTCCAGGTATTGGTCGACTCCGAAGGTGCCCAGCATATTGGCAGACCATATTTCCAACGGCGCGTTACTGACGCCGCGTTGGAATGATGTCAGCCCGATGTGATGGTGGGCATTGATGAATCCCGGCATCACAACATCTTCCTTTTCACCCAGAATTTCCGCTCCCGGATAATTTTGTGATAATTCCTGAAATTCGCCGATATCGACTATTACTCCCCCTTGCTGGTAAACGGCGCCATCAGGGATTATCTTTACACCATCATGCGCATCGACTTCACATATAACGTACTTGCCGCGTATTAAGGAATTCGACATGGATTGCTGGTTTCCGTAATTCAGGAAGCCGCCGGTTCCGTATTCGGGATATTCTTGTTGAGGTGGTTATTCATCAGGACTGCCAATATAGTGACCAAAGCCATGGAGACCAGGATAAATCCCCCAAGCGCCTTATATCCGGCCCATGTAATCAGAATACCGCCGATCCCCGGGCCGCAGGCGCCTCCCAATGTCAATGACCCGCCCGCCACTGCCATCAATCTACCCTGGGGATCGAGTTGTGCGGCCATGCCAAACAGGTAGGGCACCGTAAAAAACAGGGCCATGTGATAAGTTATCTGGCAAATAGTAAACACAGTTGCACTATTTGTCTGGGATATCATATAAGGCATAACGGTATTAATTATTAATCCAATCAGCAGTGGAATGAGGCGACCATAGCGCGTGCTGATTACAGCAGCAATCGTTGCCCCCACTAATGAAAGCAGGCCGGCAATGCCCAATACCGAACCAGCCTCTTGGTGTGAAAGGCCGGTTCGCAAACCAATTTCCTGTGAGAATGCATATAGAGCTGTTTCCCTGCTGAAAAACAGACCGATCATCAGCACGATTACAATTGCTGCCGGTAATGGAAAATCAGTATGCCCTTTACTCGTATTTGCTTTAACTTTCCCGTGTTGCGGCAATAGTCGAATGAAAGGTATTAACAGGATAATGACGATTGCTTCCAGAACATACGCGCCGCTATAGGACCATTTGGTAACGAATACCGGCATGATGTTGAGTAAAATTAAATGAGCCAAACCTATTGCGATTATCACCAGTGAATACATCCGATCCGGGTTGTCGGAGTCCGTCACGCAGGCATTTCCTGCCGCCATCATGAAACCGGCGCCAACACCGGCAAGTATTCGTAACGCAACCAGGAATTGAACTTCTGTTGCAAACCCTGAAAACACATGAGCCCCGATTGCCACACAAGCGCCGGCCAGGGCCAGAGTGCGCCTCGGCCATATATTGATTTTGGGAGCAAGACAAAATGAGACGAGCGCTATGGTAATTAATTCAATGGAACTCAGCAGGCCGGCATTTTGCTCATTCATGTTGAGGCCGATAATGACGGCACTCACAAGCAGAGGCAGACATATCTGGCTGAGCTGTGCGGACACACCGGAACTGCTTGCAATCCCGGCAAATAATCGAATATCGATGAATTTCGCTGAGTTCAGCATGTTTCGGATAAGAAATGGCCTGTCTTAAGTTAATACAAAGTAATGTATTCTTTTATCGCCGTAGCGTGACTGGGGATAATCGCATCAAAGTTTGGTAAATGGCCGTATTTATTTTGCAGGTTTTGTCGTACGTATTCCGCTATTGCTTCATCGTAGCTTCTGATCCAGGAGTAGACACCCACGCCCGGCCCCTGGTGAATGTGATCGGCAAATGAAACAGATGACAGGGAATTTCTGACGGCGGATTTCAGGTCATCAAGATAGGCCAACAGTTCTTTGACATCTTTTTTTGAGCCGATATTGCCATGGCCGCCGTTGACATAATCCCAATCCATGCCGAGCACTTCATGCAGACTTTTTTCCGCCGCTGCTACATCATACAGTCCCAGATTAAAAAACGGGAATAACAATTCCGGGTGGATTAAATCTACATAATGCAGGAGTTTCTCTTCAGGTAAATAAATTATGGAATTATCCGTTGAATGTCCTCCCCCCATAAAAGGAACATGAACTCTGACCTTCATACCCTCAAATTCGAACTCTTCTCCGCTGTTTTTTAATATCGTAGTGGGGGTGGGTATTTTATTGCCGTGTCTTTTGATCTGGCTTGCTACCGCTTCGGTAGCAACAAAATTGATTTTAGTTCCGTTCCCCTCCGCATTTTCCGATATGATATTTGCTCCACTAACGTGATCCATATGATAGTGCGAGTATATTACTGTCGTAATGGGTAAAGAAGTCACCGATTGCACCGCAGAAAGCAGGGCCGGCGCCGTATCATGCAGCGTGGTGTCAATTAACAATACGCCTCTTTCCCCCACATAAAACGTAGCATTGTGTGCGGAGACGAAAGCAACGTAACTACTGTCAGTCAGTTTCTGCACAGTGAAGGGTGCACTGTATCGTTTATCGAAAAGGGACGGGATATATTTGCCGGGTTCGAGCCTGTCACTTGCTGATACGCAGTGAATGGCCAGATAAGAAAGCAACGCGGCGAGGAGTTGTTTTGTTTTACGTTTGGTCATCAGGATGTCAGTCCTCACTGCTCACAGAACAGATAACAATTGAAGTGTATCCATATTGAAACGAAAAAGACATATGTCGAAAAAAAGCGATGAATTGGGAAAAATCAATGTAATGTGTAATTGATAATTATAGTTTGCGTCAAGGACATACAATAGACTGTCCGGTCATTAATCCGGTTTTATAGATATCTGCCTGGAGCGTACTGTTGAGTAAACTGATAGGAATAGATGTTGGGGGTACATTTACGGATATCGTGTATTACGATTCTGAACGGGATAATACCTTAATACACAAAGTGCCAAGCAATAATGCCGATCCTTCTGTCGCAATTCTGCGCGGCCTTACGGAAATATGTGAACGCAACAGTATCGATCCCGGTGAAATAGACAAGATATATCACGGCACTACCGTCGCGACCAATGCTTTGCTGGAGTACAAGGGTAGTGAAACAGGCATGATCACGACACGCGGATTCCGTGATGTCCTGCACATCGGTCGTCATCAGCGCCCCGAGCATTATTCCATCAGGCAAGAAATTCCCTGGCAATCCCGTCCCCTGGTAAAGCGACAATACCGAAAGACCGTCAATGAACGGATCACTCCACCATCCGGAAATATACTTGTGGCCTTGGCTGAGGAAGAAGTTCGTGTCATCGCTCGTTATTTTAAAAAGGAACACGTCAAGTCCATAGCGATTTGTTTTTTGTTTTCCTATTTGAATCCTGAACATGAAGAGCGCGCGCGTGAACTTGTCTTGGAGGAATACCCGGGTGCGTATGTGACGACCTCTTCCAGTGTTTCAGCGCAATTTCGTGAATTTGAACGATTTACAAGTTGTGCCGTGAATGCATTTATCGGGCCGCTTATCCGGGAATACATTAATCGCTTGACGGAAAAGCTGGTTAATAGCGGATTTATCTGTCAGTTACATATTATGCTTTCAAATGGGGGGCTGGCAACCGCCAAGATGGTATCCGATTTACCTGTTAAAACCCTTTTATCAGGACCTGCTGCAGGTGTGCTTTGCGGGATTCGCGCAGGTCAAACTTCAGGCAGAAATAAGCTCATTACATTTGACGTGGGCGGAACCAGTGCAGACCTGTGTCTGCTCGATGATGGTAAATATAACGAAGCGTCGGCACGGGATACATGGATTGCCGGTTATCCTGTCCTGGTGCCAATGATAGATATTCATACTATTGGAGCTGGCGGCGGTAGTATTGCCTACGTGGATGGGGGTGGGACGTTTCGGGTAGGGCCAGAGAGCGCGGGGGCTCAACCAGGACCGGCAGCTTACAACAGGGGAGGCCAAATGCCGACCACAACAGATGCGAACGTGGTATTGGGCCGTCTCGATAAAGAGAATTTTCTCGGAGGTGAGATGGACCTTGATATCGATGCATCTTTCCGGGTCATAGGAGAACTTGCCAAAAATTTAAATCTTGGTGTGGAAGAAGCGGCAGAGGGAGTCATTACGATTTTGAACAATAACATGGCAAATGCCATTCGGTCCCGCACAATACAAAAAGGCCATGATCCAAGGGAGTATTCACTGGTTGCGTTTGGGGGTTGTGGGCCGTTGCATGCCGTTGAAGTCGCGAATATTTTGAATATCCCGGAAGTGATAGTGCCGGAATTTCCCGGTATCGGTTCAGCGATAGGCCTGTTAACGACGGACATCAAGTACGACTTGGTGAAATCGGAGTTGCAGGAAAGCGGCAGCCTGAATCTGGAACGCCTGAATGAAAATCTTGACTCGATACGAAAAAGTCTGGAATCACAATATTCTGAGGATGGAATTTCAGCAGAAAATGTGGTCTTTAAACGCTATGTTGAATTGAGATATTCGGGTCAGGGTTATGAACTGCGCATCAATATTCCTTCTGGCGAGATTGATCGGTCTGTAATCGATAAGGTCTTTGACAGCTTCCATCAACAGCATAACCTGGAGTATGGACATTCCTTTCCGGACATGCCCATAGAGATCGTCAATACCCGCGTCATGGGTTTTGCGGCAACAGATAAAATCGGCATGCCCGAAACGCAACAGGACGGATCTCTGAAGAGTGCCTTGCTCAAGAAAAAAGACTGCATTTTCAGAGTGAACGGTAAGCTGGATACCTTTGTTACTGCTTTTTATCATCGTAACCTGCTACCGGTATCGGAACAACTTGAAGGACCTGCGATAATCCTGCAAAAAGACACAACTATAATTGTCCCACCACAAACGGGTTTTGTCCGTCATCCCGGTGGTGATTTGATCATCAATTTCAGTGAATAAAATGAATAATCAGATTGACAGACGAATTGATCCGGTGACGGCAAGCGTCATTGAAGGCGCTTTGCAGAACATAGCAACTGAAATGGGGCATAAGCTGACGCGCATGGCCTATTCAAGCATTATCAGGGAGTCTGAAGATTTTGGCGCAGGGATTATCGACGGGCAAGCCCGGTTGATCTGCGAAGCAAAACAAAGCACACCTCTGGCATCCGGGCCGCTGGCCGGGTGCGTGGCCGGTATTCTGGACCGATTAAAGGAACGGGGTGAGGAGATATTGCCGGGTGATATCTTTATGCATAATGATGCCTACGCCGGAGCCAGTCATGTTCCGGATGTAGGGTTTTATCTGCCGGTTTTCCATAGTGGCGAATTGATTGGATTTACCGGTGCGATGTCCCATGTGGTTGACATCGGCTCTTATAAGCCGGGTAGTGGCGGCCAGGTCTATGCCGGTGATGCTTATGCGGAAGGTCTGCAATTTAAAGCCTTGAAGGTTTATGAACAGGGACGGCGTAATGATCAGCTATGGCACATGGTAAGGGACAATATCCGTTTATCCGACGTGGTTATCGGCGATATGGAAGCGGAGATTGCAGCAATACGCATCGGCGCCGAACGTTACCTTGAACTTATTGAGCAATACGGTTTGGAGGTCGTCCGCGGAGCTTATGAAGATGCCTTTGACAGTTCTGAACGCAAAATGCGCGCTGCAATTGCGACGTTGCCTGACGGAGATTACACCGGTGAGGTAACCATAGATGGTTTCCCGGATGATCCAAACCCTGACTACCGTGATCTACCAATCCGGGTGACGTTAAGAATCCGGGGCGATGAGGTCACTGCTGATTTGTCAGGCACTGCGTCCCAGATTCCTGATCGTCCCATTAATATCCCTTTTAAGGGTAGCGTCGATTGTGCAGTTGTTGTGGCACTGAAAAGTGTTTTGCTGGACTCCGTCGACCACGGCGATGTTCCCCAAAATGCGGGGGTAATGCGGCCCATCAGCATAGAAGCGCCGTCAGGGTGTCTCGCCAACCCCATTTTCCCGGCGCCTACCATGTGCCGATACACGGGCGGTATTGCGCTGTCGGATGCCACGATGCAAGCTCTTTCAAAGGTAGTTCCCGAAAAAGTTTCTGCTGGCACCGGCAATGGCGGAGGCATGGTGTTCGGCGGCGTTCGCGAGGATGGAAGCATGTGGTTGCATGTGGAGTTGTTTGAAGGTTGTTACGGGGGCCGCTGTGGCATGGATGGGATGGATGCGGTTGATGTGCTTTTCGCAAATACACGTAATAATCCGATTGAAGATATTGAAACCCATAATCCGCTAAGGATTGAACGCTATGAATTACGTGAGAATGTAGCACCCGCAGGTAAATGGCGCGGTGGTTTGGGAACGGTTAAAGAGTTCAGGATGTTGACACCTGGAAGTGCCGCAACCGAAGCGGATGGGCACAAACACGCGCCCTGGGGCATATTGGGTGGAAGTATCGGGGCTACCCGGAATGCAATTCTGGAACGCGAAAGCGGTGAGTCGATCAACTTACCGTCTAAATTTGATTTCTTCCAGTTCAACGCAGATAAAGGTGACAAATTCATAGGCATAGGGCCTTGTGGAGGTGGTTATGGTAACCCCAGGGATAGAGACCCGAAAGCAGTACTTCAGGATGTCCTTGATGAGTTGATAACACCGCAAATGGCGGAGGAGCAATACGGTGTTGTCATTACCCCAGAAATGGCACTGGATGAAAAAAAAACCAGCTCGCTTCGTGCTGCCAGTTAATGTGAATACGCACGGGAACGTTTCTGAAATTGATATAAAGGTGAATCTGGCATGGCAAGAATAATAGTTGTGGGTGGGGCGCAAATGAAGGCGGAACCCTATGAAGGACGAGTGCCTCTGGTTAGACGTATGATTGAGATGATGCGCGAAGCGAAGGCTTGCGGCTGCGACATCATTGTCTATCCGGAACTGGCGCTATCTCCATTCTTCGTCCTGGAATGGGTGGATGATCTTGATGAAGTGAAGCACTTTTATGAAAAGGAGATGCCGGGTCCGGAAACCCGCCCCTTGTTTGAGGAAGCGGCTAAACTGGAGATTGGTTTCTACCTGGGTTATGCAGAATACGTTGAGTGCAGTAACAAGGCGAAACGTTACAATACGTCTATTCTTGTGGATAAAAATGCCGAAATAGTCGGTAAATACCGAAAGGTGCACTTGCCGGGTCATGCTGACTATAAGAAAGACATGCCATATCAGGGACTGGAAAAATATTATTTCGATGTAGGTGATCTGGGCTTCGGCGTATGGCGTTCAATGGGTGGCGTCATGGGCATGTGTATCTGTAACGACAGGCGCTGGGCGGAAACCTATCGTGTTATGGGACTGAAAGGCGTGGAACTGATCATGGTAGGTTATAACACGCCGAACAGTATGCCCTGGGATACTACGTTTGATCAACTGACCTATTTTCACAACCACCTCGTCATGCAGGCCGGCGCTTACCAGAACAGTACGTTTGTTGCGGGTGTTGCTCGCGTCGGTAAAACAGGCGAGTGTGACTTAATAGGCGGCAGCGCAATTATTGCACCCTCCGGAGAAATTATTGCCTGTGCGTCCAGCAAGGAAGATGAACTGATAATAGGCCGTTGTGATCTGGACCTTGCCCAGAAATACAAACAGTCGATGTTCAATTTCGAAGAACACCGACGAATAGAACATTACGGTATTATTACTGAACAAATTGGGGCCACGGCGCCGTAACTTGCCCTGGTATTCACAGCGACATGAAAAAACACATTCGCATCATCCACCCTGCAATCAACGCAGACAGTCTGGGCGGCCGTTTCCGTCAATTCGAGAATGAGCAACTCAAGATTAGTTTTACTTGTCTTGACTATGGACCTGACATACTGGCGAGCAGGCTCGGGGTAGCGCTTGCGACTCCTGATACCTGTGCAAAGGCGAAAGAAGCAGAGCGTGAAGGAGTCGATGCCCTGGTTATTGATTGCATGGGAGATGTAGGGTGTCATGAAGCTCGCGAAAGTGTTTCTATACCAGTGTTGGGACCGTATGAAACCAGCCTGCACGTGGCGGGTTTGCTGGGTCACAGTATTGGCGTAGCCACTATGGTGGATGAGGTGATTGGTATCATGGAGATTATGGCGAAACAATTCGGTACCGGAGACAAGCTGGCAGCAATACGCGCTATTCAGATGTCAGTTGCGGAGATGGAAGCCGATCCCGGTTTAAGAGATCAGCGGTTGGTCGAGGTCTCAGAACAGCTTGTCAAAATAGATGGTGCAGGTGTAGTAATTCTGGGTTGTGCTGAAATGCAGGGTGCCGAAAAGAGAGTCAGTGCGTTCTTGGCGGAGCGAGGTGTCAATGTACCAATCATTGAACCGGTTTCGACGACAATCATGATTGCGGCAGCATTAGTGGACGCGGGACTTACCCATAGCAAGCAGTCTTTTCCTGAACCGAGAATCAATCAGATTGCCGGATACGACAAACTTGCAGGTTTAATTAGAGGCTCAGATCGATGGAACAAATGACTGCAGTAGTAAGTGGCGGCAGTTCGGGTATTGGCGATAGTATTTGCAAACACTTGCTGGATGCCGACTATAAGGTGATAAGCCTTTCACGACGTGCGCCAAGGTTCGAGCACGATAATCTGGATTACTATACTGTCGACCTGATGGACTTGCAGGCCACCCAGGACGTTGCTGATGAAATTGCGGCGAAATATTCAGTGACATCCGTGGTAAACAACGCCGGCATCGTGAATGCAAAGATATTGGAAGAAGCCACGGTTAACGATTTGCATGGATTGACAAATCTACATGTCGGTGCCGCGATGATCCTGACAAAAGCCGCCCTGCCGGCCATGAAAGAAGTAAAGTTCGGCCGTATCGTTAATATGTCCACACGAGCGATTTTGGGCCTGGCGACACGCACCTGTTACTCAGGCACCAAGGCGGCCCTTGTCAGCATCACCAAAACCTGGGCGATGGAATTGGGTCCCCATGGCATTACCGTGAATGCCATTGCCCCTGGGCCGGTCCACTCGGAAATGTTTGACGAAGTTGTCCCTGAGGGAAGTGATGTTTCAAAAGCGCTTGCGGACTTGATACCGGTCCGCCGTATCGGCATTCCCGATGACGTTGCCCGTGCGACCCTGTTTTTCCTGGACCCGAAAAACAGTTATATCAGTGGGCAGTTGTTGTTTGTATGCGGCGGCAGCAGTGTCGGGTCCTTGATTGATGGCGGTTTGAAAGCAGCGATGGCAGCCAGTGATTAGCGCTGACGTCATGAAACTTACGAGGTTTCAATTATGAGCAAGTATTCTACAGAAGAACTGTCGGCAATGGTTGAGCCCACTCGATATCATCGGAAGTTATTCGTCGACGAAGATATATTTGACCTGGAAATGGAGCGCATCTATGGCCGTGCCTGGATATATATCGGACATGAAAGTCAGGTCAAGAACCCGGGAGACTACGTTACGACACGTATCGGTGTAAAAAATCCGGTTGTCATGGTGCGTGACGGCAATGGTAAGGATATACATGTATTACATAATCGCTGCGGTCATAAAGGCGCAACGGTGGTAAACAGGGAATGTGGCAACGTCACACGATTTCGCTGTAATTTTCACGGCTGGACCTTCAGAACGGACGGCAAGCTCGTGGGCACACCCCATGCGACAGGTTACCAGGATTGTGGTTTCGACCGGAATAACCCTCAATACAACATGCCCGGGGTGTCCAGACAAGGCGAATATCGGGGATTTATATTTGCCAGCCTGAGTGAGGAAGGCCCTGAGCTGGAAACTTTTCTCGGCGAGGTAAAGTCATCGTTTGACAACATGGTGGAAAGGTCTCCTGAGGGAAGGTTGGAATTGGTTGGGAAAGGCTTTCGCTATGTCAAGAACAGCAACTGGAAGGCATTCATGGATAACCTCGATGATGCTATGCATCCGATGGTTACGCACCAGTCCGTGGGTGAAGCGTGTGAAGATTATTTGAGGGAAATGGGGGAGGTTTCCGATCCGAAACTGAAAAAAATAGTTGAGATCCTTAACCCGTTCATATCGTCTTATGAGTTTTTTGATGAAATGGGTGTGACCACGTGTGCCTACGGGAATGGCTGGACCGGAGGTGAGGCCAGTATTCATTCCGAATATGACGAGATTCCTGGCTACCGTAAACTGCTTGTTGAAGCCTATGGAGAGGAGAAGGCCAGGCGGATACTGTCTGTAAACAGGCACAACACGATTGTATATCCATGTATGACGCTCAAGGGAGCGATCCAGAATATCCGTGTAGTAAGACCTGTGTCGGTAAATAAATCAATTATCGAGTCTTATTCATTCAGGCCTGTGGGCGCTCCCGAGGAATTGCTTCAGAGAAATATACTTTATTCCAACCTGGTCAATTCACCTGCCTCTCTGGTGGGTAATGACGATGCGGAAATGTATGAACGTCTCCAACTCGGTTTGCAGGATGAAGCGGGAGACTGGATGGATACGCATCGGTATCTGAACCGGGACAAGGAAGTAAAGCCAGGCGTTTTTACGGCGCCTGGCACGAGTGATCTGTCTTTTCGCAACATGTATAAGGCCTGGAAGGAATATATGATGCAGGAGGCAGCGTGAATGACCAGCGTGGTAACAAGCCTGCCCGAACTGAAAGAAATAGAAGACTTTCTGTACCTGGAGGCAAGCTATCTGGATAGAGCGGACCTGGACAACTGGTTGGACTTGTACACCGAGGATTGTACTTATTGGATGCCATTGGATGAAGATCAGGATGATCCGTTAAACCATGCTTCAATCATGTACGAAAACCGGGATCTCATGGAAATTCGCAAACGCAATCTGAAGAACCAGTGGGCGCCGTCAAAACATTATAAGGTCCGTTCGACGCATATCATCTCCAATATCAGAATCCAGGACAGGTGTGAGGTCTCAGGTGATTGCACGGTCACTTCGCAGTTTCTTGCTTTAATGCGCTACAAAACAAATCATCTGTTCGGCGGCGCTTATCGGCATGAATTAAAGCGGGTAGATGACAGTTACCGGATCAGGTACAAGCGCGTGACATTGGTAGACTGTGACGCCCCGCTGGAAACAATAATCATGTATTTATAGGGAATGGAAGACTCTGTCAGATAACGCCGCGACCATCGACCGGCCAGATATCAACCAGTGTGTCGCCCCGCACACAGTGGAAATAATTATGCAGGTTCACCGTCGGGTCGCAGTGCGGCGTAATCAGTTCCACGATTTCACCCAGTTCCATGGATGTATTTTCATCCTTGAAAGAGATTTTGCCATGTTCATCTCCAGATATGCCGTATTCGGCGTCAGCGGGACCGGTTTGAGCAATTTTCGGAGGGGGGCCATCCATGGCAAAAGATTTTATCCCCGCATCGGCGGTCACGAAGCCCGAAGCGTTATTGCTGATCACCGAACTGCTCACGAATAGTGCGGTAGAAAATGGATTATCGACGTCCGGCAGCAACTGGACTGCATTGTACTGTACGTCCATTACACAGTAGGAGCCGGATTGAAGTTCGGTAAATATCCCGGCTTTGCGGTCAATATCAAATGTGCCCGTCCCACCCCCGGTGACGATATCCGGGTTTAAACCGATTTTTTCCAGTTCCAGACAGGCTTGTTTAAGAAAATCAAGCTGCTTGCCGTACACTACAAGCCTTTCATGGTAATCCTCGATATGTTGCACCATGCCGGAATAAGCCTGTACGCCTGAAAACTTCAATCCTGTGGCGTTATCTACTGATGCAGCCAGGTCAAGTATATCCGGGAGGCTGTTTACGCCCGTACGTTGCGGCCCGATATCAATATCTATCAATACTTCTAGAGAGGCGCCACATTTCTGCATTAACGTACTCAGTTGATTAACGACATTTGGATTATCTACGACAACTTTAAAATCGCTCGCTTTGGTAGAAAGTTGTGAAATTGTTTCCAATTTTTGGGAGCCGACAACAGGGGTGGTCAGGAATACACCGGGGATGCCCGCTCCAATCATGTGCTGGGCTTCTTTTACAGTCGCAGTGCAGATGCCGACTGCGCCTGCTTCTATCTGCAGTTTCGCAATATTAACGGATTTGTGTGTTTTGCCGTGGGGTCTGAGTGCAAGTCCCGACTCGCGCATGAAGCGCATTTTTGTTCGAATATTTTCCTGAAGAATATCGATATCCAGTAACAATGCCGGTGTGACCAATTTGCGTCTGGAACCAGGCACGCCGATAAGTAGTTGATTCGGGCTTTTGTCGAGCGTAGTTACAGAGCTCATTCCGCTGAATTAACCACCATGATTGATTGCATAATACATGCGCTCAACATGAGCAGGGAGATTTTGTTCATAGAATTGCCAATCCTCAATAGCAGGGATTTTTATCCCGGACTTTAAAATATCCAGGCTATCACCATTCTTTATTCCGTTAAGTACTTCTTTGTACAACGTTTCAACAAATTCCAGGTCCCTGTCTAACCATTCCGGGGAGGAGTTCGGGAGGTGTCCATTCACTACATGTTCATAATCCAGTTCGTCGCGAATACGTCGCAGCGTATTCAATACGCCCACATATTCGTGCGAGTACAGATGATCAAGCGTCACAAGCATGCCGTTCAGATGCACGTCCACTGCCTGAATAATTTTTTGTTCTGGCATGTAGAAAATGCTCATACAATGGCCATCACCAGGTCCGAAATGACGCAATTCGATCGTTTTACCACCTAACTCAATGGAGTATTCCTGACCATCGTATGTGATATCCGGCGGGATAACCTGTCCCAGTGGGTCATTTTGCAGGAGGCCCATACATTTTTCATGACTGATAAATGTTGCGCCGGCATCCTTGAATATTTTGCCTCCCCGGGCATGATCATAGTGGTCATGTGAATAAATAACTCTTGTGACGGGCTTGTCAGTGAGTTTTCTGATGGCAAGCTCAAGCCTGGCGGCTCTTTCCGGTCCGCCAGGGTCGGTAATTGCAGCCCCTTCCTCGGTAACCACCACCATGCTGATGTAAAAGTTATCAAAATAGTAATAGACCTGATCCAGAATTTCGGTCATTTGAGGCGGCGGAGGCGGCGGTAAATCCAGGTCGTCCGCAAGCGCAAACAGGGGAAGCAATGCCAACGAAGCCGCACCCCCAATACGGGTTATCCATTTTCTGATTTTATCTGTAAACATTCTTGTCCTCATGAACTGTCACCTGCCTAGAGGCGGCCCCAGGATTACGGTCCCGTTTTGTTCAGCAAGTGCCGTCAGTTCCTCCATAGAAGCGCCTTCCTGCTCCGCTTTTGCCAGGTCCAGTATAAAACCATCATGGATACCTGGCGTCAGGACGCTGATAAGAGTGGCTTCTTTGTCTCCTATATTCAGGTAACTATGTGGTGTACCTTTGGGAATGAAAAGCGTAGACCCTGCTTCACTATGAAACTCCTCCCCATCCACATGAAATTTAAATATCCCTTTGGAGATATGGAATGTCTCTGCCTGTTCAAGATGTTTATGTAAGGGTGGGCCTTCATTCGGCAGGACGCATGACATCCGAAAATTAAGTGCCTGAGCAGTTTCCACACCAAGTAAGGCTGCATTATAACGCTTGAAAGTTTGTGAAGCAGTTGATGATATGAATTTGGCCTGCACTACTGTCACCTCATTTTATTAGGGCGTAGAGTAAAAGTGTAAGTATAGAAAATTTATCTTATAACCATCATCCAGGCTTTTACATTATTTATTTTTTCTGAATGCATCGATTTTTTTTAATACTAAAAACATTCAGTTTAATGTTAATGTTTTTGTCTGAAATACTTATACGTGCAGTGAGTGAATGGTATCTTGCTTGAAAGGTCTTAGGTCTTTTTTGGCTTGCAGTTTTTTTCTGTTTGCAATGCTGTTGTGCATTAACCTGTCAGCCTTGGCGGAAGACTCTCTAACCGTTGTACCCATCAGGACCCTTGAAAAGATTACCGACGATCTGTTCCGCTATCAGTATGCCCATCATGTTTCATTGATCCTCAATACACCGGAGGGGTTGCTGATTACTGATCCGTCTTCGAGAGAAGCCATGGTTGCTCTGAAAGTGGAACTAGATGCACGTTTCAAAAAGCCGGTACGTTTCATGATCTACAGCCACCATCATGCGGATCATATAGGCGGTGCGGCAGTTTTTGCGGGGGAGGGCACAACCATCGTAGCCCATGAGGATACACAGAAAATACTGGCAGCGGAGACTGTGGAGACGGCTAAGCTGCCGCTCCCTCACAAAACTTTCAAAGAGCATATGATTTTGTCATTCGGCGGCAAGACCATAGAACTATTCCCCGTGACGCCGAAAACCCATGCCGAAGGCATGATTGCCATGCGCTTTGTGGAGGACCGTACGTTATTTGCAGTAGATATCGTTGTCATTGAAGGCATGGCGTGGATGAATCTGAACAACACACGCTTCCCTGCACACATCGATACGATTAAAAACCTGGAGGTCCTGGAATTTGATCACTTTGCCAGCGGTCACTACCGTATGGGCACGAAAAAGGATATGAGGGAGCACCGGGAATTTCTGGAGGATTTGAGAGACGCCGTGCAAGCGGCGATAGATGCAGGTTTGTCTTTGGTGGAAGCGAAGCGAACTATCAGACTTGATAAATATAGCCATTTCTTCCTGTACGATGAATGGATGTCATTTAACGTGGAGGGGGCATACCGGCAATTGAAGTCGCCTGAGTACGGCGCATATGTTGCCGTTGAGCGGGTAGTGACTCCCCATGAAGACCCGAACAATACCGTAGAAATAGTTACCATGTGTGCATTTTGTCATGGTGCCGACGGCATCGGTTTAGCGCCTAATTTTCCCAATCTTGCCGGCCAGAAATACGAATACCTGGTGCAGAGTATTAGGGAATATCGCGCCAGGACCCGTTACGAATCCAATATGAGTGATATCTGGCTGTATATCAGTGATCAAGAAGTACCCGGAATTGCGAAATATTACAGTAAGTTGAACTCCAATGAGATGGTCGAAAGGGTAAAAGCGGCGGAAGCCTCTTTACATAAATATCATCTTGAAATAACGCCACGACCATCACCGAACAACCTGGCTTTATTCACTCCTGATCCAAACCTGGGGCAGGGTGTTAAGCGCACTGACGCTGAGGTTGCGGCACTCATTGCCGCGGGGAAAGAACAAGCCATACAATGTGCTGCATGTCATGGTATGGACGGGATAGGAACGGAGCCTATATACCCGAACCTGGCGGGTCAAAAAGAATTGTATCTTTCCATTCAGTTGAGAGCGATGAAATACGGTGAACGGGACATTCCTTCAATGAAACCTTTTGTTGACACACTGAGCGAGATTGATATTGATGCACTTGCCGCATATTTTGCCAGTCTTCCGGTAGTGAGAGAGTAGATTGATTTGGACACAAGTACTGAAAAACTGACCCGAAATTCTTTAATGGCAAGCATGCTCCGATATCCGACCCCATTTTCGATGCGGCAGCCACGAGTATTCCGGGACTATCATTAGCTGCAGGAGGAAAAAAACAGGCGCTCAAGCGGAAATCTTGAATGTACGGGCATCCAGTTCCGGGTAAGGCTCATCCGGACACTTGAGAACCTGTGTCATTATCAATTATGGTTATCGTAAATGGTTTGAGTCCACAGCGAAGTAACAACGTACCGACGACCGCGCCTGAAGCACTTACCAGTGACATAGAATATCCCACCATGCTCTCATCCCTGAATAAATAATCGGTACACAGAGCAACCAGCAAAGCGCCACCAGTTATACCTAGAATATTCAAGGAAAGAAAAAACAACGAAGTAACCTGGGCCCGCATCTGGTTGGGCGCCATGAGTTGTAAGGCCGCAGCAGATGTAGTTGGTGAAAAACTCGCGAAAAACATAGCGATGGCCAATACAACCAGTGTAATTTTGAGACTGGGCATAAATGAAAAAAGCACCGCCGGAACAATGATGCCCAGACACCCAAACAGGCCTGCACGCATGGGAGCATCCGCATAACCGCGCCGGGTGAAGAAATCAGTCAACATTCCGCTGCATAACACACCGGCCGTATTACTTATTAATACTGCCGTCCCAAGGTAAACGCCCACCTGCCTTGTTTCCAGTTCGAAGTTTCGGAGTAAGAACGCTGGGGCCCAGGACAATAACGCAAAAAACGAAAGCGCAGCAAAGCCGAATCCCAGATAATGAGCAGTAAATAACACCTTATGCTTAGCGATATAAGCACCGATTTCGTGGATTGGGAACGGTCGAGGATTTGAAATTCCTTTGCGTTCAGGGTCACGGATAGTGATAAAAAAAAGCGCTGCTACAATTACTCCCGGCAAACCTACGATAAAAAATGTCATCTGCCAGGGTTTCATTAACCCGAGCAAGGGCAGCTCGATCATGCCAAAATTGCTTATATAACCAATCACCGTTCCACCGATGAGAAATGCCAGCCCACTCCCTATGGGTATACCTATTGAATAAATACTCAGAGCGGTGCCTAGTTTCGACTTGGGAAAGGAATCAGCGATCATGGAATAAGCCGCAGGCGACAAAGCTGCTTCCCCCACACCCACACCCATTCGTGCTATGAAGAGTTGCCAGAAAGTTTTTGTCACACCGCACAGAGCAGTGGCCATACTCCAGACAAAAATACCCGTTGCAATAATCAAGGGCCGTGATTTCGAATCCGCCAGACGCGCAATGGGGATACCCATGGTGCAATACATCAAGGCAAAGGCGAAACCATGTATCAGACTGAACTGGGTATCCGTAATTTGCAGATCGGCCTGTATAGGCTCAATCAGCAAGGCAATAATTTGCCGATCGATAAAGGAAAATATATAGGCCACCAGACACAGAGCCACCAGGTACCAGGCATAGGTAAGTGACTGATCGTCTTGCTCTTCGTACAACACGGCGGCCTTAGCCGGAAAGCTTATATAAGCTTGACCGTCTCACCATAAAAATTGTGGACCTTTTTATAAAAGTCCTGTGAGCGAAAATCTTCCCGACGTTCAAAAATATTTGAATAGGAACTTAAATCGATTTCCAACAATTCACTTGGGTCAATTAAATTAAAAAGGTAGACATCAGCAATAGATAATGAAGCTCCAACCAGGTACGGCGCTTGGCTTAACTGGTTTTCAACATAAGGCAGGTATTTCCCTATAATTTCATATCCGCTATTAATTTCAGTCAAATTTGGCTCGTTACCAAAAAAGGGCGCCAATATTTTATTTACCATCAGTTTAGAAATACCCGGCGCAAGCCCCTGACTGAAGACATCAACCCAGTGATCTATCACCGCCCGCTTCTTTAACTCCCCAGGATAAAGATTCGATTTCGTTTTCCCGCAGATGTATCTGATGATTGCGCTACTTTCAGACAAAACAAAACCATCGTCGTCCATTACGGGAACCATTCCCAAAGGATTGATTTTCAGAAACTCCTCTGATTGTTGCTCACCTTCCTTTAAATTGATGCTGATGTATTCATAGTCAAGATCCATGATATGTGCACACATCCTGACTCTATTGGTTGGCGTCGACATTATATATCCATAAATTTTCAACATTTTTCCATTACCCCGCTATATATCTCGGATTTACAGTGATTATAAATGGCACATTACTATGAGTTGCTGGATGCAGGAATTTCAGGCTATTTTGAGGAAAGTAACTCATAAATTATTGCTGGGTACGCCTCTGGAGGTATAACACCTTTACCATATTTCTCATCAAGATCTGAATAAGGCTGCAGTTCGATCACTTCATCCAGGCTTTTCCCTTCATCAATAAGCTTTTGCATACGGTCTCTTATCGTTATCAATAGTTCCAGATAGTTTTGCAAATCCACCTTGTTTGCCAATGGACCGTGACCCGGGATAATTTTGGTTTTATTATCTATCTGATTTAACAGTTGTTGAACAGTACGAATAACGCCTTCCAATGTTCCATTGCTGTAACTATCAATCAGTGGATACATGCCGTTAAAAAAAACGTCTCCGGTATGTATTACATTAGCTTTCTCAAACCGGACAATGCTATCTCCATCCGTATGGGCATTCTGATAGTGAGAAGCATGTATATGATCTCCGTTTAAATGAAATTTGACCTCATCATTAAATGTAATTACAGGCAACGCGACGGCTTGAGATGCCGGAATTTCCATTTCAAGCACAGTATGGAAGTGATCAATACTCATACGTTCATAAACATTATGATGAGCTACTATGACAACTCCTTCTTTACCCAGGTTTTCATTTCCACCTGTGTGATCAAAATGCCAATGGGTATTGATTAAAAACCTGATTGGTTCATTTGTAATTTCAGCGATCGCTGCTTTAATCTTTTCTGTTAAGGGCGCGAACTGATCATCAATCAGAAAAACACCATCATCACCGACAGAAACACCTATGTTGCCCCCTCTGCCTAACAACATATAAATGCCATCCTTTACCTTTACTGTCTTGATATCAACATTTTTAAAGTCGTCTGTACTCTTAACCTGTAATGTCGAAAGTGCAGCAATAACAAAACCCAATGCAAGTAACAGATTTTTTCGTTTAAATAAATTCATGCCCTATCTTCTCCCAAATTTGGAGAGACAAGATACCAGACAATTTACATGCAAACTTAACACCGAGTCTTCTATGCTATTCTCTTTCACGATTCAGAACAGCATATTTATCAGCATAAAAAACTGGTGATTAGGGGGAAACAAAGTAGGTCCCCAACAGGGACCTACTATGCCTTATCAACTTACATGTTGTAAACCGCGCAGGTCTACCAGCACAAATTGACTATAAAACCTGTCAGAAACGATAGGTAACACGACCGGAGAACTGTGCGTCCCGACCTACTGTTGGATTGGTATAACCTTGCACGCCAAGCTCATTTTGGGGAGAGCCTAAATACAATTCATCGGTGACATTACGTCCCCTGAATGATACTTCCCAGTTCTCTGACTCACTGATCCAGGTTACCGATGCATTCAATAGTCCATAACTTTCTTGTGTCGTCAGGTTATTCGCATGCAGTTCATAATCATCGGTCCAGGAATAATCCATCCTCAATGTCAAGCTTCCGGAAAAAACATCTTGAGGTAATGTATAGGAGGCGGACACGTTGTACTGGACATCAGCTACACTGGGAAGTTCATTGGTAATCGGGATAGTGGCTGTTGGGGCCAGTTTCTTATATTCCGCATCAAGGATACCTAACCCCGCAGATATGCGCAGATCCTGGTCGGGCAAAGGTAACCAGAGCATTTCCAACTCACCACCAAATACTTCCGCATCGCCGGCATTTTCAGTAGAGGGGGCTATACCCCGCTGAACAACGATATGAAGATCAGTGTAGTCATTAAAAAATGCAGCACCGGTCAGACGTAGACGGGATTCCATACCTTCCCACTTAAATCCGACCTCATAAACGGTAGCAAACTCGGGGGAAAATGGTGTGACGTCAGCGCCTGGCACGATGCGTTGCACAAAACCTCCACCCTTAAATCCTTCTGAATAGGAGAAATAAGTCATCAGATTATCGCTCCAGTGATAAGAAAGATTTACATAAGGATCCAACTCATTATGATCCGACGTGGTTACCCCCTTGGACGCAAGGGTAAATGCGTTAGGCGGCAAAAACAGAAAGATAGGGGGACCGCCTATTACACCACCAAACAATCTGGTCACGTACTGGATGCGGTCATCAACAATAAAATCCTTGTCTTCCATGGTATAACGCAACCCCATGGTCAAACTCAACTGACTTGTTACTTCATAAGTACCCTGGGCAAACACGGCCATACTGGTCTTTTCGACAATAGAACCGGAAACCAAACCAAATGGAGGAAAGTCTACCGGGTTAAGGTTAACAGTATCATCCTCGGAATAATAAAATCCCGTTGTCCAGTTCAGCCTGTCATTAAAACTCAACCCGGATATTTGAATTTCCTGGCTCCAGCTCTCTGCATCCATGTCATCGCGGATACGGGATAAGATTATCGGACTGCTGTCCTCATCACGACCGTCTATGCTTTCAAAGTTACGGTAGTTGGTAATAGATTTAACATTGGCCCAACCCATGTCCCAATTGACGGTCAGGTTCATTCCCCAGATATCTGAATCAACTCCATCAATTTGCGTACCGAGATTGGTATAGGAACCAGACCCAAGCGAGGAAGAACCATCATATAACGGTAAACCCAGGGCTGGCGCCACGCCGAAGTTGTATTGGCCAACAGTCGTACAACCTGACGGAACGCCGGGGGGTGGAAATACATTTGCGGATGTACAGGTTAATCCCGGTGCGTCGTTGGAAATCGGCCCTCTCTGCACATTGGTTGCACCGTCAGATTTACTATTAGTGTAGTCCGCATTGAAATCTACCGTTAAATCATCGGATGGTTCCCAACGTAATGCAATGCGCGCACCCAGTGTTTCATCACTACCACCTCCGTCATCACCGTCAACATTGGGGTAATCGACCCAACCGTCGCGATCCCGTGCAAGAATTGTTGCACGACTGAATAGTGTATTGGATATAGGTAGATTTAGACTTGCCTTCGCCTCCATCCAATCATCGTTACCTCCGATCGCATCAACCTGGCCGCCAAACTCATTACCGGGCTTAACTGTATTAATCAGTACAGCACCACCTATCGTGTTTCGTCCAAATAACGTCCCCTGTGGCCCACGCAATACCTGTATCGACTCTATATCTACCAGGTTCATTACTGCCCCTGCGACCCCAGGGATATAAGCCTCGTCCACATATATACCTACACCCGGTTCTACACTAGGTACAAAGTCTGACTGGCCGACACCCCGGATAAAAACGATAGCATTGTTATTACTACTGGAAGCATTGGCTGTACTACGAAATTCTACGTTGGGTACGGCTTCCGCAATATCATTGATGCGTTCTATACTTCGGTTGGTGAGATCAGCGCCGCTGAATGCGGTAATGGAAACTGGCGTATCCATCAAATTTTCTGTACGTCTTCGAGCTGTAACAACGACTTCTTCGATAGCGAACTCCTTATCGTCCGCTGCCCATACAGGCGGCATTGGCAGCACACTGGTTACTAAACAAGTATAAAAGGCTACTTTAAAACTCGAACTGATAGTTTTTTTAGGCATTTGGAGCCCCCTTGGATAAATTGTGTAACCGGCCCTGTTCTCCCAACCCTGAACAAAAACAATCTATAAAGGTTAAACTCTGGAAAATAGATAAAAAATAGCTCTTTCAAGACATACATTTCGCTTTTTCTCAATGTGAGGGGGTCCCACTTAATGGATCCAACCGCTAAGTGACACCGGCAGGTGACTCTCAACCCAAATTTGTATGTCTGCTTAGGGGGAGGTCAAAAAATGAGCCTAAACCTGATGTGCTTCCAGCAGGTCATCAATAAAGGCCTGTACCAGCGGTTTATAAATTCGTTTTTTCTGAACCATCAGGCCGAATTCCACTTCAAAATTTAATTCTTCCGGTAAAAGAACTTTCATTTCCTTACGTTCCACCCATAGCCGTGCATAATTCTCGGGCAAATATCCCAGGTATTGGCCGGAGAGAACAAACATCGCGATTGCCTCGATATTGAAACAGGTTGCGGTCATGGTTGGTAATCGTTTCATGCTTTTTGGAACAGCGCTTGCTTGACCGAATTTCGGTCTGATCATTTCCATTTGCATTAACTGCCCCACGTTAAGTTCGTCTTCCGATTTATGAAATAACGGATGCTTGCTCCCACAGTAGAACAGATGAGTCTGGGTAAACAACGGGGTGTAATCGACTCCGGGCATCTGTTCCAGTCTGCTGCCTATCCCAACATGGAACAGGCCGTCTGCCACGCCTTGGACGACTTCCGTCGGCGCCTTTACGTGAAAATTGATATTTACCCTCCCGTTTCTGGACTTGAAATTTTCGATAGTTTCAGAAATATGAGCGTTTTCATTAAGAATAATGTGATCAGTGGATACGATTTCAAGTTCGCCAATCAGTTGACCGGCATACGATTTGACTTCGGAATTAAATTCATCAAGATGTCTGAATAAACGCTGGGTTGCCTCGTATACCAGTTTCCCATCGTCGGTGAGCCGGAAGCCGGTGCGCCTTCCGCGTTCACAGAGTCTCATACCGAGCCTTTCTTCAAGTTCCTTTATGTGAGAGCTCAAAGTGGATTGATTAATATTGAGGTCGACCTGGGCCGCGATAAAGCTCCCATGATCGACCAGAGTAGTGAAGACGCGCAATAAACGCAGATCTATCTGTTCTATTCGTCTTGTCATCGAATGTTAAACTGCAACCTGCAAATAAAGCGGCACCCTTGTGGCGGCACTCAGGTTCTCCATATACCTGGTGAGTGTGGACGGGAAGCCCAAGTCTTTAACCATCGTTAAATTACGCAACAACGGGAATAAATAAAAATCATCAAATTTCACATTCATGTCGCTGCCGGCATCCGGGCTGACATCCTGTGTTATCTCATTGAGTTTGGATTCTATAACAGGTTGTAATTGCTCTGTTTTCGCAAATGCCTCATCAAGCGTCATTCCCATAACTTTTTTCCTCGACGATATGAAATATTCCCTGGCACCTTCAGAATTGAGTTCAGGCATATTCAATTTCAGCATGCGTGGATAACAAAGCAGATCATATTCTGTCGCGAAGGATTCAAACCATGTCTCGTATTTCGGCATATTCGGGATTTCACCCATCAATGGTTCGCCGTCTATTCCGTCTATATAACGATTGATTTCCCAGCTTTCACCCAGGTAGGAACCATCGTCTTTCTCAAGAACAGGAACATTCTTTTTACCGATCATGCGGGTGGGTGTATCTGCATCATCAGCCATCAGGTACTCCAGGGAACAATCGATATTTTTTAACCCGACGAGCATGCGTGAACGGACACAGAAAGGACAGCTGTCAAAAATATAAAGTTTCATTAGAATCACACGGTTGAACATTCAGTGGTATTGACTTAAATCGATATAACAGACCAAATAATAGTAATTCTTAATTATATTGCCCATTGTTTGATTATTTTAGCTGATCAACACTGCGCCGTCCCGACGGAACGCCTGCAGTCGTTGGGTTGACCCAGGTAATTCTTGGTCGATCGGTCGAAATAGGCGCTCGTCTTAAGTATAAATTCTAACTCAATCAACCAGTCGAGCG
>JAJDUB010000058.1 GCA_022826885.1 Gammaproteobacteria bacterium | reverse complement strand
TTAAAGCGTTTTCCAAGCGGTGATGGTACACGCGGGGGTAGAAGTCTGATACGTCGGTAGATACAGTAAAAGTATGCTCTTGCGACATCTTGAGCGCATACTCTTGGAATTGTCGCCAACTGACTTGTGTATTGAAGAGACTATAGCTATCTGGGTCCGGCGAGAAGCGATAAGAAAATATCTGGTTATCGGCAACCGGTATGCGTGCTGCTTCTATCTCTGGCCCCACTTCGATTACAAGAGCGAGGAGATAGGCGTTCCAAATTGGATCAATTTGCGTGACACCTCGATATCCGACATGTCCAACGCTTGATAAACAACGTTCGAACTTTATAGGATAATCTGAAAGCCAACAGTCAAATTTTTTGTCTAGCTTCAGAAGCAGGCTTACAACTTGCTCTTCTTCATCGTGAAACCAATGATTCTCAAGTGGAAACGGGAGGATATCTGTGTCTCCCCATTTGGCAATATTACGTACGGCTAGCTCGATGCTCTGCTTAGTCACAGACATCTAGAACCCCTTACTTTCGGATTGCTCATTTAAACTTACCATACTCTCCGAATCTCAATATCATTTAACGCATGTTCAATCCTGGAGGCGTGCTCATAATATTGTGTAAAAGCTACGACTGTAATAATTATTTGGATTGTTCTCATACTCAAAGTGACGCACGAAAAACGCTGTCCAAGCGTAGTACGGCCCCATTATATTAGACGCTTTATCCCAGTTATGCAGACCTTCGCATGTAGATTGTCGGATTGCCGTACATTCCATCGGAAAGCGACTCCGGGCTGTGGTGTTCTATTACTGGCCCTTCCCCCATTTTGCTGCGCCAGCGTCCGATGGGAGTCTGTAATGCCGCGTGTTTCCATGCACCTTGTTCTTCGTACAATGCGACTTTTTTGTAGCCGCTTTCAAGACTGCTGTCCTGGCATTGCTGAAATCCCAAACCAGTGAATACTTCAATCAGGCTTTCTATACTGCCTGATCGCGTAGCGTAATCAGGCCAATAGCGCCTTTTACTATGATCCCACCACTGAGCGGCGTCGCCAGCGGCATATGCGATGCAGTTATATTGCTTGGAGGATTCTCCTACGATTTCATAGCCTTCTCTGGATAGCTTGGGGAATGCTTCAGCAAGCGGCTGTACCCAGCTAGATGTATCCATTGGCTTCGCCCCACTCCAGCCAAGATGCCTGAATCGCGGCGATATTACCCCAGTCGGACCGCTTCACGGGATTTGCGCCTGTAATGTCTCCCAACGCGTGATCCCAGTGCCCGCCCGTTTCTCGCATCCTTTCCAGTATCAGGGGCACTGCCGGTTCGCCCATGCTGATGATTTCCATGTGGGCCGGGTGTTCGGCTGCGCGGTCTGAGTTAGATAGAAATACGGTTTCTTTCTCCCATTGGTCGGCGAGTGCTGTGAAGCGTTGACGATCGGCAGGCTCGACCTCCACTTCGTCGGCGTATTGTCCGTAGCCCAGCCCGCGCACATGCGGCTCTTGGTGCAGCAGGAGACGCAGCCGTTTGAGATCAGCGGCGTCCCATTCCATCGCCTCGGCTACGGCTTCATCCCAGAGGCAGCGCACTTCGCATTCGCCGTCTCGGAATTGCGGCACCTCCATGTCCTTTGTGCGCTCCCAGCAGTCGGCAAGGATGCCGCGTATACGGTCGTCCTTGATGTTGGGTATCCTGATGTTGCCGGCCTCCGCTGCGCTGTAAGTGGGAAACGGTATTTTCCTGCCTGCATGCCGCATCAGCTGCAGCCTTCCAACAGTCGAGTTTATGAATACTGCGGCTGCCTTTGCTTCAGTTGGGGATAGCCCTGCAACTGGCATCCAACCGTTGCCGATATAGCATTCGTTGGCAGCAGTCGCGGTAAGGCGCCCCGTCTTGCTGTCATGCCCGGTCGTAATCAGCAAATGTCCGGCCTTTAGTAAAATTTGTTCTGCCTCCGGGTACACACCGTCGTTAAGTCGGCGTGCCTCTTCGTCTCGCTTCTTGGGAATCCAGCGGTCGTCAGGGCAACTTCGTATGGTCTTTTGCCCGTAAATTCCGCTCTTGGATTTCAGAATGGCGAAGCTCCCGGGAGCGCCGGATTCTGCGGGCTCGAAAGAGCCGCGCAAAAATTGGCCTGTCGCCGCAGGCGACAGGCCAGATTCGCCGATACCAATCAACTGCTCGTGATTGGCAAAGCAAGCCGCCGCTTCAGCAAGTTCAGGGGAACGCCAGATTGCGGGCGTCCAGTCTCCGGCCGCGATTAGTTCAACAGGCCAGTACGATATTTCTCCCCAGCCGTTAGCGATCTGGCCTTGCTCACATTCCAACAGGCAGCGATGCAAGTCATCCACTTCGGACTCGTCAACAGGCATTTTATCCAGTTGAACGAACCGCGTAGGCGCTTTGTTTCCTTCGCTGCGCATCGCGACGATTATGCTTTCATCTATTTCAGTGTTCTGGCTTAGGGTGAACTCACGTGGCCAGCGCCCCGTAAGAACGGTATGGATTTGGTAACGTTCCGCCAGGATACGCCGCTCGTTCAATCCGGATGGCGCGGATAGGGCGATTGTCGGGTTAATCATCGTCAGTGTCCCATCGGACCGCTTTAGGCAGTGGTCTGCAAGACCAACGAAGAGCGGTCTGATGGAGTTCTTGTCCGCAAACTCCACCAGACCGGGGTCGGCTTGCGTGAGTTCTTGCTCCATCAAGTCGGCGCGGTCGCGCAGGGCCATCTGCGTTTCAGCGGGAAACTTCTCACCCATCTTAGCGCGGTTAGTGAACGGCGGATTCATAATGACGATGCGAGCGTTTTTTACGGCATCCACGGCATCTTCCAGTTCGGTGTCATCTGTCGTCTCCCATGTCGCCTGGGAACCGATGGCATCGTCACCCAAGTCCAGCTCGTTCGGTCTTCGAACGACAGCCCGCTGTCCCAACAGTTCGAGCGTGCCGGCATATACCCTGTCCGGAGCATGCCTGTCGGGTCCGTAGGGCATCAGGTGCAGCCCCATCCTCCGGTAGCTGACTCTCTGGTTGCCCGCGGTTAATTGTGATGCAGCCAGTTGCAGTGACACCGGATTGATATCCAGCCCTTTGATTGTATCTTCGACTGCAATTTTCTGAAGCGAGGTCAGGGTCTCTGTGTCCGCGCCCCTCTCTGTGGCCCTGCGTTTCATGTCGGAGAGCATGGCGGCAAGCAGGGTTCCGCTGCCGCAGGCCAAGTCTACGGTCTTGTGCCACTTCCAGACTTCAGGGTCGGACCAATCCTGGTCTCGGCAGGTATCCAGCGTCAACCGTGCGGCGAGTGACGCGGCGACGGGTCTGGTGAAGAACGCACCGTCACTCGCCTGATTGCCCATGACACGGTTGAACAGTGGTCCCGCATGGTCAGCGCCCATGTCCGCGTAGGTCTCGGCTATGCGCTCTGCCTCCGCGGCGAGGTGATGCAGTGCGCGTTGCAGCCCGGCAGCCTTACCCGTTTCTTCAATGGCGTATATTGCCTCCAGCGCGGGTTCAAGCACCGGCCGGAAGTCATGGCGCATGATGCGTTCCCATTCCCGACTCAATTTCCGAACGACATCAGTCTCATTTTTGATGATCGAGAGATCGCTTACGCCCGGCAACCAGCCGCCGTTGGCGACGCGCTGGTGCAGCATGGCGGCGTTCATCATCAGTAGTGAGGCTGTGGTGCAGCCGTCTGCCTGCTTCTTGCCTGTCTCCTTGAGCCTGTCCAGCCCAAAGTGCCGGTTCAGCGCGGGCAGCAATTCGTCAGCGCGCAGGTGGTGCGCCGCTTCAGTGACACTGCCTTCCAGTATATTCAGGTCACGCATTACGCGATTGTCGCTAAGTCCGGACTTCGACAGCAGGTTCATTTTGATGGCGTTGCCATGATCTTCCAGCCCGCTCAACCTGAGCATCAATTGCCCCTGTTCCTCCGCTCGTTCTTTGGCGGTTTTGCGGGGTTCGCGCTGTTTGCCCGGTTGCCTGCGAATACCGCCCTCACCGGTATTTATCATCTTCCGGGCTTTGGCCTTGGTTCGCTGTATGTTCACAATGCCCCGCGCCTCGCCTGCTTTCGGCTTGTCGCGGGTTACGGAGTCCGCGCGCAGTTCAACAGTCCCGTCCTTGTTCTTCTTCCCTGTGAGGACTTGCGTTAACTCCACCGCGCTGTAATCGGCGGGTTCTTCACTGATACGCTGTATGCCGGCCGCAGCGCGAGGCTTGCCTTCCAATGCCTGTTCGACCGCTTCTTGCGCGGCCCCGGGAGGCCCCTCGACTTCGCCGTACTGTATGCGCATGCCTTCACCCGTAGCGACCGCCACAAACGTGCGCTCCACCGGCGGCGGCTTGGGAATGTACAAGTGCAGGAGTTCTTCGAGGTTCTCCTCGATACGCTGGTCGTGGGCGCGCAAAGCGAGCAGTATCTGTCCCAACTCCTGCCACCCTTCCTCAGCGGCGCTGACGCTCAGCCACTTCTCCGGGTCGGCAGTGGGTGGGATCAGAATAGGGCAGACGATGTAGCCCAGTTCCTTGCCGGGCGCAGTTCGCATTGCGCGCCCGACGGCTTGCACGACATCTATGGGGCTCTTTCGAGCCTCCAGGAACGCCACCGCGCTCAATGACGGCGAATCGGTGCCTTCTCCGAATATGCCCACATTGATGATGCCATGAGGGTGTGCCGCGTCAGCGGCAGCCAGCCGTCCCTTCGCGGTTTCACGCGCCGCGGCGTTGCTCGAAGCGTCCAGGTGTTCGAGGCTGTAATCGGATGCAGCCCTGCCGTCCGCGTTCTCGCTGAGCCAGCGTGAGACCCATTCCTTCACATTATCGGTTTGGAGGTCCGCCGCCATGTTCTTGGACTTGTCCACCGTGTTCATGAAGGCGATGCACGACCTGATGTCCACTTCGTCGCCCTGGGTGGCGCCACCCATCGTCAGAGAGAACGCCAGGCCCCGAAGATAGTCCGTGGTCGTCAACTTACCGAGTCCTTTGCTCTTCGTCTTCTTCGCCAGCTCGTTCGCCGTCTTGAACGCATCAGGGTCGTTGATACCCATAGCGATGATACGGTAGTCTGACAGCCAACGGTTACGGACGGCTTCCAAGTAGCTTTTGCGGTAGAGTTCCACCCCGAAGGTGGTCTCGTCGTCCATTGAGCGTACTATCCAGTCCGTATTGCCAGCGGGGCGCTTGCCATCGTAGATGCGCGGGGTAGCCGTCTGATAGACGCGGTAAGTAGCAGGGAACCTGTCTCTGTCATGGCAGATGGTGAAGTCGCGAAGACGCTTTTCCTCTTCGCTCGCGGTGGTGGATTGGGAATTTTTACGCTTCAGTCCTGCCGTTCTGTGCGCTTCGTCGGCAATCAATACACGCGCCCTGGCACCCGCGCTCAGCAGGGCTTCCGATACCCTGGCGCTGCTCTGGTAAGTGCCAATGAGAACCTTGATCCCGTTGTCGATAGTGCTCTGGCGCATCCAGTCGGCTATTTCGCCGGCAGCGGTGGTCACCTTACCCTTCACTTCGGATGCACTGACATTGCTGTTATCGACTGTCGGATCAAGTGTGGCATTGCGGCGTCCTTCTTTCTTGGGGTCATAGCCCGCCGTGACGTCCGAGCAGACTGCCAACACGTCTATAGAAGCGGAGGCATATTGCAGGTATTCGCGCCTTATCTGGGCAACGAGCGCTATGGACGGACACAGCACGATGGACAGTTCGTCCGGAGGCGTTAGTTCTTCTATGATCCGGAGCGATATGCGAGTCTTTCCCGTTCCGCAGGGCAGAATGATTCTACCTCGGGCCTCGCCCATCGGTAGTCCACCGCTGTCCGAGCGTTCTTGTTCTCTGAGTATGCGGACGCTGTTGGCGACGGCTTCGTTTTGCATGGAGGATTTTGTCTGCAGCCGTTCATCGCCGTCGGAATTCGGTTGGCCGTGTTCGCTCTCCTCTGATGCGGCATTCGCCTGCCGCTGCTGGTGAAGGTCGTTTGTGATGTTGACCAGTTTGAGGGGCTTCGCGTGCATCGATGCTGACTGCACTGCGCCACTGGCAAGTGGATTGTCGCCATTGGTGACAATCCAGCGTTCAGCCCAGAAGTCTGAAGCGGACGCGGACGCGAATTTGGCTATCTCGTTGTTATTGATTGAGGAACCGCGCCCCTCGTCGTCAAGCTGGCGCGACTTGCACTGGATTGCGATGTATTTCCCATCGTTGCGACGCGTGGCTACGGCGTCGATCCCTACATCTAACTTGGTGGTGTTTGGGAAGTGTTTCTCTCTATGGGGCCATTCGTCCCAATGCCAGCACTCTGCGATGTCCCATTCTTTGATGTAGGGACCGGACTCCACTGTGACGACTTCCAGCCACTCGCCATCGGTCTCCTGCGGATTCAACTCGGCTGTCTGCTTAATCGCCGTTTCGATGATGTCTGGTGTAGTCGGGGTCTTTATCGTTTCTTCCTCTTGCGACATGTTTCTTTCCTGGTTGCCATTCATTCTATCAGAAGTTCGTGAGGCATCGCCCGGCAAAGCCACCCCCACCGAACACAAAATCATCCAGGCCCGTATTCTCACAACATTATTGAAGTCCTTCAGCAGGCAGGCACTGAATACGTGTAAGCGAATTGTTGCGACACTGTCGCAACAATTGAGCTGGTCCCATTTCAGACAGCTTCTGCCGTTGGAGGAAGAGCCGATATTCGTTTAATATTTACATGTGTCAGTCGGAAAAGAAATCTGTTCGCAGATCATCCTTCGGAATAAATCGGCATGCCTGCCTGTAAATTGCGTGAATGGTGCCGACAGACGTCTTCCTGTGCGCTGGAACAACCGATATTTCTTTATGCCCGGTTCCTTCGAGTGGACTGCGCGCAAGTTTCGCGTGGCCGCCCTTCATCAAGACCACTTCAAAAACCGAACCTGCCGGGAACACCCAGGATTTCGCGTAAGGAGTTCGATTACATCGCCGGGCTGGAACTGCCCCTGCGCACCGTCGAAGCCGAATGGGGGCCGAGTCGATAACTTTCGTTACTTCTCTGTAACCGCTCAAGAAAAACCCGGAGGCTCGCGCATCGGGCCACGCGGGGGAAGTTCGAGTTCCACGCCGCCAAGAGGCGCGAAACACTCGCGCGTAAACTTCACCAGATCCCGGGGACCGGTTCGCCCACCATTCACGGCATCGTGCAAGATGATACGGACCTCCTCCTCCATCGAACGGTGATGCTCGGCGGCTCGCACGCGTAGCCGCATTTTCACGCCTTCATCCAGATTTCGGATCGTTATGTTGGCCATTGGTCGTGCCTCCTCGTGTTGTAGAACGTACCCAAACTATCGGTTGCTTGCATTGCAAGCAAGTATCCGCGCTCCGACCACTACGCGCCATTACCATTACTCGATTTCCAGTTCCGGCAAGGTACGTACGATGCGCATGGTTTCCAGGCTGACGGTGACCACGCGCAGGAACAGATTGAACAAATTGTTCAAGAAATGCTTTCGCAATGTCAACTAAGAAGCAGTTTGTTTTCGGTGTTTCGGAGAATCTCTCACAAGCAGTGAGAGAATTAGTGGCTGCAACCCCGTGGAGCCATGCGGATGCCTGAAAACAGGACAGTATCATTACTTGAGAATAATAACAAATATGTTATCTTTGCTTTATGCCAAGGATTGTTGAGTATAAGGAATAACTAGATATGGCGCTTACTCGAGATTTTAAAGTAACGATTCAAGAACGCGTGTTAACCGATCCGGAATTTCGTGTCGGTTTGCTGACGCAAGCGGCAGAGTGTTTATTGGATAATGAAATTAACGTGGCAAAAGCCCTGTTACGCGATTACGTCAACGCAACCCTGGGATTTAAACAACTCGGTACGCTGATGGGTAAAAAACCGCAAAGCCTTATGCGTATGCTCAGTGACAAGGGCAACCCCCGTCTTGCCAACATTTCTGAGCTGGTTTCATCGCTTCGCAAAAATGAGGGGATAGATCTCCATGTCAGTGCGTTATAGATAGGCAGATCAGTCAGATCGTATAATATCGTTAACTTGGTCTAATGAGAGCTTATCCAGTCCTTTCATTCGTGCTTCAGTGCGGATATTTGCAAGCGCACGTCCAAACCGCGAGCGCCGCAAGCTCTGCAAATCGGCCTCTAAATCAGCTGGAGATGTTTCAGTCAGAATAGCAAATGGCTTCCCGTTCCTGGTAACGACCAGTTGGTGTTCCCTGACCAGCTTTTCCCATATCTTGCCAGGTTGGGTTTTGAATTCACGGATAGAAATATAGTCCATAGTCGAAACACTCGGTGCAGGCAAAACGCAGGACATATTATAATGCAATTTGTGTCGTTATTTGTTGACAACGTAAGATATGCCTTTGCGAACCTGGCCAATTTCCTCGATGACCTGGGTTAATCATCCGATAATCATCCGATACAACGCCTGGAATCATCCGATCCGGCAATGATCGCCTTACCGTTGCCGTTTTCTCCAGCAAATAAGCCTGTTATTCGCCGGCATGGCATAGTCGTGTTGCAGATACAGGTTTGCTGAATTTGCCAGTTCGTCAACGTCTTTAAAGTTCCTGATGCCGCTGCGCGGGTCCCGTTGTCTCAGCCAGACATCAAATCTTGCATTGCTCTCGCTGGTGTAGACATTGTTGTAATTGAACGGGCCGTACAGCACCAATAAACCCTTATCGGGCAACAACTGCCCTGCTCCGGCTATCATAGCCCTGACCGAGTCCCACCCGATGATATGAATAGTATTTGCGCAAAATACGGCATCTACTTCCAGCTTCGGCCAGTGCGCCTGGTTCACATCAAGTTCCAGGGGCGCAGGCGTATTGGCCAAGTTTGCCTCGTTCAGCCATGTCTCGATTCCGGCATGATTCTCCTGCAGGTCGCTGCTGCGCCAGACCAGGTGCGGCAGTTTCTCTGCGAAATACACCGCGTGCTGCCCGGTACCGCTGCCGACCTCCAGAACCTCCTTATAGTCAGCGAACAATACCTTGATAACCTCAAAAATCGGTTGCCGATTGTTGTCACAGGCAGCGGAATAGGGTTTGAACATGATATCCGGGATTGATGAATGCTCATTTACTACAATCAAATCTCATAATATGCTAGTTTCCTCAAAGGAGGAATAATCCACGTCCCAATTCACGCACAGGAGTTGAAATCATGAGCAACAATCCCGCTGACACAAGCGACAGAGAAATGATCGAAAAGACCGTTCAGCACTATATTGACGGCGCAATATCCGGAAAGGGTGACGACATGAAACCGGCGTTCCATGCGGACGCGACGATCTACGGATACGTCGGCGATGACCTGTTTGCCGGCCCCATCCAGGGGCTTTATGACTGGAACGATAACAACGGCGCGGCAACGGAACTCCAAGCAAGATTTGCCAACATCGATATAGTAGGCAGCGTCGCTACCGTCCGTCTTGAACTCGACAACTGGACCGGCCATAAATTCACCGACCTGTTTAATCTTCTGAAAGTGGACGGTGAATGGAAGATTATGAACAAGGTTTTTTATCTGCATGCTTAGTATCAGGCCGGACTGGTCCGGCCCCATACTGCTAAAACCAGTTGTTCGTCTGCTGTTTTTTTGCGCAGTTCTGTCTGCTCTTCAAGGCGTGCACGCCAGCAGCACCAAACTCAGCGATAAAGATGTCCAGGCCGTTGAGAAAGCGGCAATCGATACGGATGAGGAAGAAAAGCAGCGCCAGGCCATTGCGGTGATGTTGGCCGAATACGAGATCGAGGGAAAGAAACTGCTGGACAGGCTTGATGAAAATGCCGGCAGGAACGAGATCGACCAACAGGCGGGCGCCCTGCTCGCCTCAGGTGAAAAAATTATGGACTGGGGCCGTTTCCGCCTGGCGCAGTGTGATGCATACCTGGAGAAGTCGCTGGAACTCAAGGGGATGATACCCGAGATCACAAGAGAAGCGCTGGAACGGGACTACCATCACGACGGTGCCTTGCCGAAAGCACCGCCCGAGTGTTACCACATCAAGGATACATTCGTGCATCCTGCCACGGTCCTGGTCCTGACCCGCGATGACCCCTCACTGGGCGAGGAAACGGTTACCGGCATAAGAATGGAGATACTGGAAGTGCTGGGACATACAGAAGTTGTCCGGCAACTGGTGATTTATTGATAACTTAACTCCCGGGTTTTGATCCGGTCCAGGTGACTATCCACGAGGGTTCGTCGGCAGCCGCGAGAAATTCAGCATCGGTCCACAAACCTGCGACCATCGCGAGTTTATCGTTTACATAGATGAGAGGTGTGCGTTCACGCAGCCAGGGTGGCGTCCCGGCTTCCTGGAACAGCTTCTTCAGTTTATGCCGGCAGGTCCTGCCCGGAAGTCGGATCTTCTCCCCGCCACTACGGTAGCGGACTTCAACCCGGGCGCCGGCGCATGCCTGCTGTTTCAATCCGTTGCCGCGGCCTTCAACCGCGGTCAATTCTCCATGATCCAGGCGGCAGGGTTCGCTGAAATCCCAGACCCTGACCACTGAACTGTCAAAACCTTCCAGCGGTGCCCCGAGGTGGATGTACTGCCCGTATCGTTGCAGTTCCGCTCCTTTCCACCTGATACGCGCCCTGGAGTCGCTTCTTGCCTCGATTACGTCCGTAAGAATATGGGTCAGCCGCCGGCTGTCCGGAGGCGGCAGGTCCAGGATGCGGCACCAGTAACGGAGCATGTTCTTCTGCCTTGCCGCAGGCAACCGTTTCACCCGCTCGACAATCAACATACAAGGGTCATCCGCGCTGCAGATAAGCAGGTCCTGGCGCGCCAGCTCATCCAGCAACTCCTGGGTTTCCGCCAGGGTATCTATGGTCCGGCTGACCGGCAAAGCGACGGAAGGCCACCTGTCTTTAATTGCGGGGACCACCTTATGGCGAAGATAATTCCTGTCCAGGTGGATGTCGGTGTTGGAAGGATCTTCAATCCAGTCCAGGTCATGAAGTTGAGCGTATGCCAGCAATTGTTCGCGTGAATATTTCAGCAACGGTCGCGCGTGGAGTCCTTCCCCGAACCGGCGAACAGCCCGCATCGACGCCAGGCCCAGGACCCCCGCCCCGCGCAACAGGCGCAGCAGGAAGGTCTCCAGTTGATCGTCCCGGTGATGCGCGGTCAGCAGGACCTCTCCCTGTGCCAGGATATTTTCAATTGCTGCATAACGTTTGTGCCTGGCCCAGCTTTCCGGGCTTTCCTTTCCCGGCTTGCTTGCATCGACATCCAGCACTTCAAGTTCAACGCCCAGGGAGCGGCAAACATCCTGACAATGGCCGGCCCAGGACCGGCTTTCCGGTTGTATATTATGGTTTACGTGTACTGCCCTGGTGCTGTAGCCGGCATCCGGGTTCAGAGAGGCCATCAAATGCAGCAGGACGCGGGAATCCATGCCGCCACTGTAGGCTATCAGGAATCGTTCGCTATCTGGAAGTGTCTCAAGGAATGCAGCAAGGCTTTCAGTGCTGACCCGCATCAGTCATGAAAATGCCCGTAGGACCGAAGCCGACTTTGCCGGGTTTCCAGAAGTTCTTCAACACTCACCTGTTGAAGTTCATCCAGCTGATTTTTAATCCGTTCGCCGACACTGGATGCCACCTGGTCGTAATCCCTGTGCGCCCCGCCCAGCGGTTCCTCTACGATGGTATCGACCAGGTCGAGTTTTTGCAGTCTCCGGGCGGTTACGCCCAGGGCTTCCGCCGCATCTTCAGCCTTGCCCGCGTCCTTCCAGAGTATGGAGGCACAACCCTCGGGCGATATCACTGAGTAGGTACTGTATTGCAGCATGTTCAACCTGTCGCCCACGCCGATTGCCAGGGCGCCCCCCGAACCTCCCTCACCGATGACGACGGAGATGATCGGTGTACGCAACTCCGACATGACCATCAGGTTTCTGGCAATGGCCTCGCTTTGCCCGCGTTCTTCGGCGCCGATGCCCGGATAGGCGCCCGGCGTATCGATAAAGGTGAGCACCGGCAGTTTGAATCTCTCCGCAAGCTGCATGACACGCAGGGCCTTGCGATAACCTTCCGGTCTGGGCATGCCATAATTGCGGTGGATGCGCTCTTTTATGTCCCTGCCCTTCTGGTGTCCTATCAGCGCGACCGGTTCGCCCTCGAACCGGGCAATGCCGGTCACAATCGCGGGGTCATCGGCAAAATTACGATCGCCGTGCAGTTCGATAAAATCGGTAAATATCCTGCTCACGTAGTCCAGGGTATAGGGCCTGAGGGGATGCCTGGCTATCTGGGAGATCTGCCAGGCGTTAAGTGTCGCAAAAATTGCCTGGGTCAGGTCCTTGCTGCGTTTTTGCAGGCGGGTAATCTCATCGTGGATATTAAGTTCGCCGCCGTCACTGACATGGCGCAACTCCTCGATCTTCGCCTCCAGTTCGGCTATAGGCTGCTCAAAATCAAGAAAATTGACTGACTGCTGCTGTTCCATTGTGCGGGCCTGGATTAAAGGTTCACCCTGCCGGGAAAGTCCAGGCATACATTCGTCATGCCAACCATGTCGGTAAGTTCAGCCAATAATTCATCACTGATTTCTACGCCCCACCCGCTGCCGAAACTCAGAAGGGTTGAGACATTGCCGTTATTATATTCCATTAAAACCTGGTTTGTCCCGCTGCCATAACGCGACAATACCTCCTTGAGACCGGAAACAAATTCGTCGTCCAGCATTTTTTTATTTATTTTCAATCGGATAGCCGCATATCGCCGACGCAGCTCGGCAAGCGGGTAGACCTCAGCGGCAACGATGGACACACCTGTCTCGTAGTAGTCGTCTTCAACCGCTTCGCCCTTGATGACGACAAGCTGGTCCTTCTGAATCAGTTCACCGTACTTCTGGTAGTTTTCGCTGTAAACGGTGACCTGGACGCGTGCGGTTTTATCATCCAGCATCAGCTCCGCCATGCGTCCCCTGACTCCGGTGCGGATACGCAGGTTCTCAATATAACCGGCCACCGTCAGGTTCATGCCTGCCTTGATCTTGCTCAGCCCTGATGTAATGAACGGCGCCAGTTCATTTTCAAAACGCGTGATGGGGTGGCCTTCCAGGTAAAACCCGAGGGTCTCCTTCTCCCCCTTCAAGCGCACGAGCTCTTCCCATTCAGGCGCGTCGACATAGGGAATTTCAGCTTCGCCGTTACTGCCTGCAGGCGGAGCCAGCAAGTCCGTGCCGAACAGGTCGTCCTGCCCTGTATCCGCATTGCTGACGAACTGTTCAGCAAACCTGAGCGCCTTCTCCAGGCTTGCCGCCAGTATGCTTCTTGTCCGGCCGAAGTCATCCAGGGCGCCGGACCGGACCAGCGCTTCGATCACCCGTTTGTTGACCCGGCGCGGGTCGGTGCGCCTGCAGAATTCAAACAGGTTGGAAAACAGTCCGCGTTCCTGTCTTTCATCGCACAGACTGATAATGGCAGAACGGCCGACTCCCTTGATGGCGCCCATTCCGAACAGGATGGTTTTTTCATCCATCACCCTGAACTTGAATTCGCTGTGATTGATCGACGGAGGCCTTATAACCAGTTTCATCCTTCTCAACTCCTCGATCAGCCTGACGATCCTGTCCGTATTGTTCATATCCGCAGACAGCACGGCGGCCATGAATGCCGCCGGATAATGGGTTTTCAGCCAGGCGGTCTGGTAAGCAAGCAGGGCGTATGCAACGGAATGGGACTTGTTGAAACCGTAACCGGCAAATTTTTCCATCAGGTCAAAAATGGAGGTTGCCACGGTTTTGCTGATTTTATTGCCCTCGGCGCCTTTCAGGAAAATATCCCTTTGCTGGGCCATCTCTTCGCGTTTTTTCTTGCCCATGGCGCGCCGCAGCAGGTCCGCCGACCCCAGGGTGTAGCCACCGAGGAGCCGGGCTATCTGCATGACCTGTTCCTGGTACAGGATCACACCATAGGTCGGTTTCAGTACAGGTTCCAGTGCAGGGTGAATGTAGCGTACCTGCGCCTTGCCCTTTTTCCGGTCGATAAAATCATCAACCATTCCCGAATCCAGGGGGCCGGGCCGGAATAATGCCACCAGCGCGACCAGGTCGTCGAATTTATCCGGCTCCAGCCGTTTTATCAGTTTTCTCATTCCATCCGATTCCAGCTGGAATACGGCAGTGGTGTCCATGCGCCGTATCGTCGCGTACGTGCCGGCATCGTCCAGCGGGATATTCTTTATCTCCAGGCTCGCGTCGGACCTCTCAGGCAACTGTTCATTAATGTCCTTTACCGCCCAGTCAATAATGGTCAGTGTGCGCAGGCCCAGGAAATCGAACTTCACCAGTCCGATTGCCTCCACGTCTCCCATGTCAAACTGGGTTGACGTGACTGCAGTGTTCCTTTCACAGTACAGGGGCATGAACTCGGTCAATTCCCTGGGCGAGATAACGATACCGCCGGCGTGTTTTCCTGCATTCCTGGACAGCCCCTCCAGTTTTTTTGCCAGGTCAATGAGGATTTTCACCTCCTCTTCCTCGTGGTATCGCTGTTTCAGCATGTCCTCCGCCTGCAGAGCCTTATCCAGGGTCATATCCAGTTCAAACGGGATTAACTTGGCTATCTTGTCAACATAGCCGTAAGGGTGTCCGAGAACCCTGCCGACGTCGCGTACCACGGCTTTTGCCGCCATGCTGCCAAAAGTGATAATCTGGGAGACGCGCTCCCGGCCGTAACGGCCGGAGACGTATTCGATCACCTCATCCCGCCTGTCCATGCAGAAATCCACATCAAAATCGGGCAGGGATACCCTTTCGGGATTCAGGAACCGTTCGAACAGCAGTTCATGGTATATGGGGTCAAGATCGGTAATGCCCAGTACGTAAGCCACCAGGGAACCTCCCCCGGAACCGCGTCCCGGCCCTACCGGTATCCCCTGCTGTTTCGCCCAACGAATGAAATCAGCCACGATGAGAAAATATCCCGGGAAACCCATACTGGTTATCACATCAAGCTCGTCATCGAGACGCCGGTTGTATTGTTCCATATCGATGCCGTTGGCCGACGTCCGCCTGTCATCAACCAGTTTTTCCAAACCGGCGTATGCCTGCCGGCGCAACCAGCCGGACTGGTCAAAATCTTCAGGAACCGGAAACTCCGGCAGGTGATAATCCCCGAATTCCAGTTCCAGGTTGCAGCGAATGGCGATGTTTTCACTGTTCCGTAATGCTTCCGGCAGGTCATGGAACAACTCCTGCATCTGTTTCGGTGTTTTCAGGTATTGTTCATTACTGTAGTGGCGCGGACGTTTGGGGTCATTGAGCGTATAACCATTATGGATGCAGACCCTGGCTTCATGGGCGGAAAAATCTTCAGACGCCAGAAACCGTACGTCATTGGTGGCTACCACGGGTATAGCGAATTCCGACGCCAGCGCCAGGGCTTCATCAATATAAATGTCTTCTCCCGGCCGTCCTGTACGCTGTAATTCAAGGTAAAACCGCTCCGGGAACAGTTCCAGGAACCAGTCGAGCTGTTTCCTGGCATAGTCTGCCTGGTTATGCACGATGGGCTGGCCGATAGCGCCGTCCCCCGCGCCGGACAGGGCAATCAGGTCTGCGGCGCGACCGTCCAGCCAGTCTCTCCTGACAGCAGGCACGCCGCGCGCCTGTCCCTGGGTGTAACTCAGGGTGATCAACTCCGCCAGGTTCCTGAAGCCGTCATTATTCCGGCAAAGCAGCACCAGCCTGTGGTTCCTGCCGGCTTCGGTTTCATCCGCCAGGCACAGTTCCGCGCCGATCACAGGTTTGATTCCGCGGTCGATGCATTTCCGGTAGAACTTGACCATTGAAAACACGTTGTACAATTCGGTGACCGCACCGGACCACATGCCTTTCTCAACCAGGGAGTCCACGTAATCATCCACGCGCAACAAACCGTCCACCAGGGAATACTCGGTGTGGACGTGCAGGTGGACGAAGTTGTTACCTACCGTTTCCGTCATTGGAGGTGTTATATCATTGATCTCTGAACCGGGGCGAAACTGCGCCGGTGAATTGGACACAGCCCGTTTTCGGACAACGCCAGGATATGCTGCCTGGTCGGATAACCCTTGTGCCGGGCAAAGCCGTAGCCCGGGTATTTCCGATCCATCTCCCGCATTTCCCGATCCCGCCAAACCTTCGCCAGGATTGAGGCGGCGCTGATACATGCCTCGGTCCGGTCGCCTTTTACGATGGCGCTTACCGGGTATTCGGTATCGGGGCAGCGATTGCCGTCAACCAGCACCCGGTCAGGTTTTATGCTTAACCCCCGGATTGCCCGTTGCATGGCCAGCAGTGTCGCGTTCAGTATATTCAACCGGTCAATCTCCTCGTGGCCGGCGCGGCCTATTGAACAGGCCAGCGCCTTTTCCCGGATAAGCGCCGCCAGTTGTTCCCTGCGCCGTTCCGGTATTGTCTTGGAATCGGCCAACCCGGCAATCATGTCCGTTTGGTCCAGGATCACTGCGGCCGCAATCACCGGTCCCGCCAGGGGTCCCCGCCCCGCTTCATCGACGCCTGCCACCAGTTGCAGACCCTGCATCAGATATTTGCCACAGTCTGTGTTCCCTGTGGTCCTTGTGCTTCGAGCAGGTCCAGGACGGCTTGCGCCGCGCTCGCTTCGGCTGCCTGCAATGAGACATGCAGGTCCGTGAAACGGCGGGATAATGATTGTACTTCACCCGGATGGTCCAGCCAGTATTGCAATGCCGGAGCGAGGACTTCCGCACGGCAGTCCGACTGAAAATACTCGGGCACAAGCCTCTGCCCGGCCAGCAGGTTGGGCAGGGATACGTATTTTACCTTGAGCAGGGCCCGCACGACCCAATAGCTCAGGTAATGCATTCTGTAAGCCACTACCATGGGAGTCTTGTACAGCATCGCCTCCAGTGTAACGGTGCCTGAAGCGACCAGCGCAACACTGGCGGCCGCCAATGTGTCCGCAATGCTGTCTTTCACTATTTTTAACTGCAAACCCCTGCTTTCGGCTGCTGCGCGCAAATGCCTCTCTGCGCCATCATTCACCGCATTGGTTATAAACCTGGCCCCGTCATGGCGCCCGGCCAGCCAGGCAGCCGAATCCAGGAAAGGACCGGTAAGCCTGTCAAGCTCCCCATGCCTGCTGCCGGGCAGGATGGCAACCGTCAAACAGTCGGGAGGCAGGTCCAGGCGCCGGCGGGCGCTTTCCCTATCCGGTTGAGTGTCCACCTTTCCTGCCAGGGGGTGTCCCACGTACCTGGCCGGAACCCCGCGCCTGAGTAAAAATTCCTCCTCGAACGGAAAGATACATAACACGAGTTGCGCGGCCTGCCTGATTTTCCGCACCCGCCAGGGACGCCATGCCCATACCGTAGGACAGACGTAATGGATGGTTTTTACACCGGCGTTGCGCAACGTCCGTTCCAGGCCAAGATTGAAGTCAGGCGAGTCTACTCCGATAAACACATCCGGCCGCTCCCGGATGAAGTGTTCTGCAAGCCTGGTCCGCATGGCGCTCAACTCCCGCACTTTCCCGAGCACCTCAACCAGTCCCATAACTGCCAGTTTTTCCATCGGAAACAGGATATCGCAACCTGCTGCGCGCAGGTTCGGTCCGCCTATGCCGGTCACCCTGGCATCCGGGTGATATTGCCTTATATCCTTGATCAGCTCCGAGGCAAGGAAGTCTCCAGAAGGTTCACCCGCTACAATTCCGATTTTCACTTCAGTCCAATCATCTCACAATCCCGCGCCCGGATTGCTCGATGAACCGGGTGAACAGCGCCACTTCCTCGCTCTCATCGGCAAGCGCACGCAGTTTTTTCAGGGCATTTTTCAACAACAGCCCTTCGCGATAGACGATGCGGTAAGCCTTCCTGAGCGCTTCAACCGAACTGTCGGAAAACCCGTTGCGCTTGAGTCCCACCCTGTTAAGGCCGCCTGGTTTTGCGCTGTTGCCGGATACCATCAGGTACGGAGGTACATCTTTCAGGATTATGGAAGCAATGGCGGAAATACTGTAGCACCCGACCCGGCAAAACTGGTGTACGCCGGTAAACCCGCCCAGAATGGCATGATCATCGATATGCACATGACCGGCCAGGGTGGCATTATTGGCGAAGATTGTGTTGTTCCCCACCTGGCAATCATGGGCAATATGCACATACGCCATGATCCAGTTGCCGTTTCCCACCCGGGTAACGCCTCCACCCTGTGCCGTCCCGCGGTTAATACTGCAGAACTCCCTGATAACATTATTGGAACCAATCTCCAGAAAGGATTCTGCCTCACCCCGGTATTTCTTGTCCTGGGGATCATCCCCGATTGACGAGAACTGGGATATCCTGGTTGATTCTCCTATCCGGGTAGGGCCTTTGACAACCACATGCGGCCCGATAACACAGTTGTCGGCAATTCGGACCTGGTCCCCGATAACGGCATAAGCGCCGATACTGACCCCGCTCCCAATCCCGGCGCCGGGGTGCACTTTCGCAGTGGGGTCGATCAAGTCTCCCTGTCCGAAATAGTAGTTAATAAATCCGAGTCGGCTACGACCGCGTCATCGACTTTAGCAACACAGGAAAAGCGCCAGATATTTCTTCGCAACGCAACGAACCTGACTTCGATCACCAGTTGATCCCCCGGCCCGACGGTTTTTCTGAACCTGGCCTTGTCAACTCCTACCAGGTAATACAACTTGTTCCAGTGATCGCTCCCTTCTGCCGACAACAATCCAAGTATCGCAGAGGCCTGGGCCATTGCCTCGATGATAAAGACACCCGGCATGATTGGCTGCTGGGGAAAATGCCCCTGGAAAAACGGTTCGTTGACAGTGACGTTCTTAATCGCGGTCAGGGACACGCCGGGTTCGTAATCCGCCACCTTATCCAGCAGCAGCATGGGATAACGGTGCGGCAGCGCTTGTTTTATCTGCTCAATATCCAGTTCCGGCATAGTCACATAAACCTGATTCGTACGTATACAGTATGTTATTTCTTTGTGGTTTTTTCCAATGCAGAGACCCTTCTTGCCAGTTCGTCCAGGCGCTTGAACCTGACCATGTTCCTGCGCCAGGTCATATTATCCGTTACCGGCACCCCGGAAGAGTAGACACCGGCCTGCCTGATGCTGTTCGATACGCCGGACATGCCGGTCAGGACGACATCGTCGGCAATCTCGATATGGCCGGTAATGGCGCTGGCGCCGCCGATCATGCACCTGCGACCGATTGTTACACTGCCGGCCACTACTGCGGCCCCGGCAATGGCAGTATGCTCTCCAACCTGGACATTATGACCAATCTGCACCTGGTTATCGATTTTCACCCCGGCCTCTATTACCGTATTTTCGATGGCGCCCCTGTCAATTGTCGTGTTGGCGCCTATTTCAACATCATCCCCGATGAGCACACTGCCGAGTTGCGGAATTTTCAGCCAGCGACCGGAGTCATTGGCTATACCATAACCATCCGCCCCGATAACGACACCAGGATGAATCAATACCCGCTTACCGATTTCAACCCGTTCCATAAGGCTCACGCGTGAATGGATATGGCAGTGGCTGCCGATTTTAACATCTGCCTCGACAACGCAGGCCGGGCCGATATAAGTACGCGGGCCTACGATGGCATTACGGCCGATCACCGTATTGGCGCCGATGAAAACACCTGCTGCGATATCCGTGCCTGCTTCGATTACCGCAGTCGTGTGAATCCCAGCCGCAAATTTCGGAGCGGGATTCAGGAACCTTGCCGCTTTCGCGTAAGCAAGGTAGGGATTGTCCGTGATCAAACTCGCCGTGGGACAGGCCGCCGCATCCGCCTCGGCCAGCATCACTGCGCCGGCGCGGGTCGCCTCCAGATCGTCCTTATAGCGTTTATTGGCATAGAATGTCAGGTCGCCGGGGCTTGCATTATGCAGGCTGGCAACATTGGTTATCCTGTAGGCAGGGTCGCCTCGAAGTTCCGCGTCAATTGTTGCGGCAATTTCTCCCAAGGTCGCCGTCATAAAAACTGCAAGCCGTCATTCAGCTCCTTCAACGTCTTTCCCCGAATCATTTTCTTTCTTCAACTGATCTATGACAAGCTGCGATATATCCACTTTCGGGCTGGCGTAAATCACGCCTTCATTCAATATCATGTCGAAACCGTTTTCCCTGGCGATCGTATTGATGGCATCGACGATATCTTTCTGGATTTTGGCAATTTCCTCGTTTCTGCGGAAGGTCAGGTCTTCGCGGAACTCATCCTGGTTGCGTTTAAGGTCACGCCGTTCATTGACGATGTCCCGCTCCAGTTTACTCCGTTCCGCCTCACTCATGATCGGGGCATCCTTGGTCAGTCTGTCTTCCATTTCCTTTAATCCTTTCTGTGCCTCCACCAGTTCCCGGTCCCGCGGGGCAAACTCTTTCTCAAGCAGGCTGCGCATCCTCTCGGCCTGGGGCGATTGTTCCAGGATGCGTATGGCATTGACGGCGCCGATCTTGTAATCCTCGGCAATCACCTGGGGAATAATGCCGGCAGTGAAAAAACATATCAGGAAACAGGTAAGCCTCATAGCGATCATAGACTCCTATAAATCATATTAAGTAAGTTTTAATTATTATTCTCTAAAATGTTGAACCAAAAGTAAACTGGAACGGTTGTGTCTCATCGCCTTCCTTGTCTCCAATGGGTCTGGCTATACTAACACTTACCAGGCCAAAAGGTGAGATCCAGATGCCGCTCAAACCCGTAGAATACCTGAGTTCGCTGAATTCGAATGATTCATCGCTGGAATAAACGTTGCCGCCGTCAAAAAACGCGGCAAACCTGACCTGCTTGAATTCCTTGAGAAAAGGCAGGGGAAAAATCATTTCCGCCCCGCCGACCACCTTGATATTACCGCCCAGGGGCCGCCGCCTTGTCCCTCCCAGCACCGGGGTGTCTTTCGGGCCGAGGGTGTTTTCCTCGTAACCGCGCACCGACCTCGGCCCGCCGGCATAGAAATTTTCAAAAAACGGGAGTTCCTTAGTGCCGAACAAACCGTTTCCATATCCGAAATCACCCTTGACGGTAAATATGAATTCGCGCAGGACAGGATGATACCACTGGGTCCGGTATCCGACCTTGAAAAACTCGAGAGAGTTGCCGAATGAGGGAACCGCCATTTCCGTACTGAAACGGTGCTGGATGCCCCGGGTCGGCAATATCGCCCGGTTGCGGGTATCGTAGGAAAATGCCGCAGAAAGCCTCAGGATATCGAATTTATTACCTTCCCTCTCAATAAAATCCCTGACCTGCTCCGCAAAGAACCGGTCTTCGGACAACCTGGTGTTTTCATAACCGAATGCTGTGCTGATGAAGTTGTATTCAGTCACCGGAACGCCGAAACTGACTCCTGCGCCTATGACCCGGCTGTCGAACGCGGTGATGTTCGCGTCATAAGCCTCGGTTTCCTGGTAATTTACGTTGAAGCCGCGGCTTATGCCGTCAACGGTATAGTAAGGATTCACGTAACCCAGGGCGAACCTGCGATTGATGTCGCTGTTGTTGAACGCGAACTGTATGCGTTTCCCGGAACCCAGGAAGTTGTCCTGGGTGATGCTGGTCTGGAATATCAGGCCCTGGTTCTGGGAAAAGCCCAGGCCGGCCAGAAAGTTGCCGAACGGCTTTTCGGTTACCGTATAGTTGACGTCAACCTGGTCCGCGGAACCTGCCACGGCCGGGGTCTCCACGTTGACTTCTTCGAAAAAGCCCAGTCGCTGCAGCCTGATCTTGCCCCGCTCCACCTTGGGGGTGGAGATCCAGCCGCCTTCATGCTGGCGCATTTCCCGCCTCAAAACCTCATCCCTGGTCCTGGTGTTGCCGGAAAAATTGATCCTCCGTACGTATACCCGTTTACCGGGATCAACAAAAAACGTGACTTCAACCGTATTGTCATCTTCATCGATATCGGGTATGGAATTGACATTGGCAAAGGCATAGCCTGAGCCACCCAGGCGTTCCGTCATGCGCTCGCTGCTGTCGGTCACCTGTTTGCGGGAGAACAGGCTGCCCTGCGTCACGCTGATGAGGTTATACAATTGCTGTTCCGGAAGAATGAACTCGCCTGCCAGCTTTACCCCGGATACCGTATACTGCCCGCCCTCGGTGATGTTGATCGTGATGTAAATATCCTTCTTGTCCGGCGTGATGGAAACCTGGGTGGAGTCGATACTGAAGTTCACGTAACCCCGGTCCAGGTAAAACGAACGCAGGGTTTCCAGGTCGCCCGATAATTTCTGGCGCGAATACTGGTCGTCCTTGGTAAAAAAGGAGAGCAGGGTAGGACTGGACAATTCAAATTCATCCGTCAAATCTTCTTCCCTGTAGGACCGGTTGCCGACGATATTGATCTGCTTGATGCGCGCCGCTTTCCCCTCCGATATATCGATAGACACCGCAACCCTGTTATTGGACAGGGGAGTCACTTCAGAGTTGATATTCACGGCATACTTGCCGGCGGAAAAATATTGCCTGCGCAGTTCGCGCTCCAGCCCGTCCAGTTGCGACTGGTCGAATACCCGCCCTTGGGCGAAGCCGATCTGGTTCAGTCCATCCAGCAGGTCTTCAGTTTTAATATCCTTGTTGCCGCTGATTTCAATGCTGCCTATCGCCGCCCGTTCCTTGAGAACGATAACCAGGACGTTGCCGTCCCTCTTGAGTTGCACATCATCGAAGAAGCCTGTCTTGAACAGGGCGCTGACCGCTTCAGAGGACACTTCGGGAGTGAAAGAGTCACCCACTTCAAGCGGCAGGTAGTTGAATACGGTTCCCGGGGTGAGACGCTGCAATCCTTCCACCCGGATATCCTCGATTATGAATTCCTGCGCCGCAAGCCCATGAGCCACGGCGGCGAACAGCAGCGCCGTCAATACAGATTTGCAATAGTATGCTGTTAATCTTTCCGGCAACATGCTTATCATGATAAAACACTCCCGCAGACAAATCCATCACCTTGGAGAGATGGGAGAGACGGGAGAGATAGGGTCAGCCGGCGAGTCTGACCAGGTCGTTGAAAATGGCCAGGGCCATCAGGCTGAACAAGAGTACCAGGCCGATGCGCTGGCCCAGCATCTGCGTTGAATCCGACACCGGGCTTCCTTTTAAAAACTCTATGAAATAATAGAACAGGTGTCCGCCGTCCAGCAACGGCACAGGCAACAGGTTCAGTATCGCCAGGCTGATGCTGACGATTGCCAGAAAGCCCAGGAAGGCGACAATACCCAATTGCGCGGTCTGCCCCGCGTACTGGGCGATGCTCACCGGGCCGCTCAGGTTTTTCAGCGACGCCTGGCCGGTCACCATGCGCCAGAGTATCTGCAGGGTTACCACTGTCATATCAAGGGTTTTCCCTGCCCCTTTTGCCAGCGCCGTGTGCGCCGGGTAGGATTCGGTCGCAAACAGGGATTGGTCCACCTCGTAACCGGGGTCCAGGCCTGCCCCGATGAAGCCGATTATGCTTCCCTGCCCGGAGACCTTCGCCTCCGGCGTCATGGTCAGTTCCATGGCCTCCCCCGCCCTGGAAATGCTGACGGAAAGAGGAACCTCCGGCGCGGCCCTGACAATCTCTACCCAGTGCTGCCAGTCCCTGACGATAACTCCGTCCACGGCTGCGATTCTGTCGCCCTGCGCCAGGCCGGCCTGCCATGCGGCGCCCTGCTGGGTGACCGCGCCGATGACTGCCGGAATCGAGGGTCTCGCAGGCTCAACACCAAGCAGGTTCAACAGGTTGCCTTCGGCCATGGAGTCTATCGGTATCGCCGAAAGTTCTACTGCCAGCAACCGTTCAAGGCCTTGGACATCCTTTACCCTGACTGCCGCGGTACTGTGATCGATAACGCCCGCGACCAGCAGTTCCAGCGCTGAATTCCAGGTCGGTGTGGCCCTTCCGTTAATTTCCGTAATCTCATCATCCACCTGAAAACCCGCATGTACGGCAGGTGAACCTTCCTGCACTGAACCGATAACGGGTTTGAGACCGGTTATCCCGATGATATATACAATCCAGTAGGCCAGGACCGCGAAGATGAAGTTGAATATCGGACCGGCGGCTACGATGGCGACGCGTTCACCGAGCGACTTGTTATTGAATGCCCTGGCGCGTTCGGTACCGGCCACGAAGCCCTCACGCTCGTCCAGCATTTTTACGTAACCCCCCAGCGGAAACGCGCCGATGACAAATTCAGTATTGTCGGGGCCGTATTTCCGGCTCCACAACGGACGGCCGAAACCGACCGAAAATTGCAGGACTTTTACGCCACAGCGCCTGGCGACCAGGAAATGCCCGAGTTCATGGAAAGTGATCAGGACTCCCAGCGCCACAATAAATGCACAGATCATTTGCAATGCGGCCATCAGGGCTGCAGCCTCCGGCACTGCTCCCGTGCGTGATCTCTGGCGCGCTGATCCGCATTGAGGATCTGTTCCAGGGTACCGGCAGGCTGCACAGAAACGCCATCCAGTGTTCGTTTTACTACTTCCGCAATCTCCGTAAACCTGATCCCGCTTCCCAGGAATTCCCCGACCGCGACTTCATTGGCGGCATTCAGGATGGTGGTAGCCGTTCCGCCTTCGGTCAATGCCTCCCTGGCCAGTCCGAGGCAGGGAAACCTGTCAGGATCGGGTTTTTCAAAATTCAACTTTGATATATCGAACAGGCTCAGCTTTTTTACTCCGGCTTCAATACGCCGGGGCCACGCCATGGCGTGCGCTATGGGCGTGCGCATATCCGGGTTTCCCAGTTGCGCCAGCACCGAGCCGTCTGAATACTCCACCAGGGAATGCACGATACTCTCCGGATGGATGACGACTTCGACATTGTCCGCCCCGGCATCGAATAACCAGCAGGCCTCGATCACTTCCAGTCCCTTATTCATCATGGTAGCGGAATCCACCGATATTTTTCTCCCCATATCCCAGTTCGGATGCGCGCAGGCCTCAGCGGCCGTCACATCACGCAACTCCTGCAATCGCCTGGTCCGGAACGGTCCGCCGGATGCGGTCAGCATGATACGGGTTACGCCGGCGCGTTCCATACTTCCGTCGAAGTCCGGGGGCAGGCATTGGAATATGGCATTGTGTTCACTGTCGATAGGCAGCAAGCGGGCGCCGTTCTGTTTCACTGCGTCCATGAACAGCCTGCCGGACATGACCAGCGCTTCCTTGTTGGCAAGCAATACCCGCTTGCCGGCGCGAGCCGCAGCCAATGTGGGAAGCAGGCCCGCAGCCCCGACGATTGCCGCCATGACATAATCCGTCTCGGCGCAGCCGGCAACTTCCTGCAATCCTTCCGGTCCCGACATTATCCGGATACCGGGCGCCTCGCGCCGCAGTCCATCCCGCAGGCGGGAGGCCGAATCCGGATCTGCCATCACCGCATACTTCGGCCGCCATTCAAGGCATTGCCTGAGCAACTCTTCGACGTTGGTGTTTGCCGTGAGGGCAACCGGTTCAAACAGGTCCCGGTGCCTGGACATCACATCCAGCGTACTCAAACCTATACTCCCGGTCGATCCCAGGATGGTGATGCCGGTCACAACACGCGCTCCAGTAACAGGACCCCGGTAAAAAATACCGGCGCCGCGGCAGTGAGACTGTCTATCCTGTCCAGGGCTCCCCCGTGTCCCGGTAATAACTCTCCGCTGTCCTTGACCCCTCCACTTCTTTTTACCATGCTCTCGGTAAGATCTCCGACTACGGACATGGCAATTGTGACCGCACAAACCAGCAGAAACAGTATCAGATCGATCAATGTCATTTGCAGCAACATAAGAGCGCAGAGCAACGCGGCAACCAGGCCGAAGCCGAAAGCGCCGAACAATCCCTCCAGGGTTTTTCCGGGACTGATGTGTACGGCAAGTTTATGCCTGCCCCATCTTTTACCCGTGTAATACGCCCCGGTGTCCGCAGACCAGATGATAATGAATAAACAGGTCACCAGAACAGGCCCCCGGAATTCCGGATGGTTGTGCAAGGCCACCAGGGATACCCAGGCAGGGACCAGCACTATCATACCGAGACCCGCCTGTGAGAACAATCCGGAACTGAAATTCCTGCCGTCCTGCCGGCGTAAGATGAGGAGCAGGGCCACCCCCCACCAGAGCAGGGACAGACCCACGATATACAACGTCATTACACTGTCTATATTGTAATAACAGACTGCCAGGAGCAATGCCGTCACAACCTGCGCCAGTATTTTCCAGCGGGTACGACGCGGCCCGGCGAGACCCGCCCATTCCCACGTTCCCGCCAGTATTGCAATGGCGCACAACGCGGCAAACTGTGCGTGTGTGCCGTAAAGGGTAATTCCGAGGACCAGCGGCATCAACACCAGCGCAGTACCGACCCTTGGACCAATCCGGAATTTCATTTTTCCCTTACCTGCTCTGAAGTGCGACCGAAACGGCGCTGCCTGCCGACGTACGATTCCAGCGCCTTGTCATATTCCAGCGTATTGAAATCCGGCCAGTACACATCGGTAAAATACATTTCCGTATAAGCAAGCTGCCACAACAGGAAGTTGCTGAGACGCACCTCTCCCCCGGTACGGATAAACAAGTCGGGATAATCCGGCAGGTCCAGGCAGTCCCTGAAGCGCTCTTCCGAAATATCGTCAATGCCCCGGTTTCCCGGCGGCAACGCGGCAAAAAGTTTTTTGCAAGCTGAAACTATCTCATGGCGTCCGCCATAATTGATTGCAATAATAAGATTCAACCCGTTGTTTTTCGAAGTTCTGCTTCCGGCGTGCTCAACCGAGGCCTGCAATTCTTCGGGGAAGACGGAGATATCGCCAATAAATGACAGCCTGACTTTATTCTTGTCCAGGGCGTCGAGTTCATCATTCAAAGCTGATACGAACAACTCGATCAATAAAGCCACCTCGGCATCCGGACGCTGCCAGTTTTCGCTGCTGAAGACAAACACGGTAAGTGTCCTTATGCCGCGGCGGATACTGTGCTCGACTGTTCCCCGCAAGGCATCTATGCCGGCTTCGTGACCGGCGGCGCGGGGCATCCCCCTGCTCTTTGCCCACCTGCCGTTGCCATCCATGACGATGGCGACGTGCCCAGGCATGTTTTCCATCAGGCCGGCTAGTACTCTTTCAACCTGATATTGCCATGTTCAGCGGGTCGGGAAGCGGTTGAGCGAAAGGCGCGCCGTGCGGGGAATGGCGGGTGCTGGCCCAGGGGGGCCACGGCGCGGGCGCCCGCGGCCCGACCCGCCCGCCGGGAGCCCCCCCGCGGGGCCCCCCCCCCCCCCCCCCCCCCCGCCGGGCGCCACACCGCGCCCCCACCCCGGCGTTGCCGCCCTTGGCAAGGACGCGCCATTCCCGGCAGGCTGCGCCTTGTCTTGACGCCGCTGTGTGGCTCTGAACATGGCAATATCAGGTTGAAAGAGTACTATATCTCCATCAATTCCGCTTCCTTGCCCTTGAGTATTTCCTCCACGTCCTTGATATGCGCATCCGTGATCCTCTGTATCCTGTCTTCCTGCCTGCGGTCCTCGTCTTCCGTAATGAGCTTTTCCTTCAACAGGTCCTTCATATCGTGGTTGGCGTCGCGACGGATGTTACGCAGCGCGACCCTGGCTTTTTCCGCCTCGGACCTTACCACCCGGGTCAGTTCCTTCCTGCGCTCCTCCGTCAGCGCAGGCAACGGCACCCGCATCACGCTACCTGTAGTCACCGGGTTCAATCCCAGGTCGGAATTCAGTATGGCCTTCTCGATTTCCCCGGTCATACTCTTGTCCCATGGCGCCACCCCAAGCGTACGCGCGTCAAGAACAGTGATGTTTGCAGCCTGGTTCAAGGGGACCTGGCTACCGTAATATTCGACGCTGACATGTTCAAGCAGGCTCGGATGGGCCCGCCCGGTACGGATTTTACTGAGTTCACTGCGCAACGCCCTGAGCGTTTTATCCATCCGCTCGTCAGTATCTTTAAGGATATCTTCAATCACTGGGCTTCTCCAAAACCGGTAACAAGTGTGCCTTCAGGCATGCCTCTCGCGGTCCGCAGCAACGCGCCCGGTTGCATCATATTCAATACCCGCAACGGCATGTTGTTCTCGCGACACAAAACGATGGCAGTCGTGTCCATGACTGCCAGCTTGCGCTCAATAACATCATCATAACTCAAAACGTCATATCTTATTGCCGTTTTGTCACGTACCGGGTCGGCGGAATAAATCCCATCCACCTTGGTCGCCTTGATCAACAAATCCGCGTTGATCTCGACGGCTCTCAGACTGGCAGCCGAATCCGTGGTAAAAAACGGGTTGCCGGTGCCGGCCGCGAAAATCACCACCCGCCCTTTTTCCAGGTGGCGCACCGCTCGCCTCCTGATGTAATCTTCACAGACTTCATTGATTTTAATTGCCGACATCACCCGTGCAAAGGAACCAAGCTGTTCCAGGGCATCCTGTAATGCAAGAGAGTTCATTATGGTGGCCAGCATGCCCATGTGGTCGGCAGTCACCCGGTCGATGCCTGCGGCGGCAAGTCCCGAACCGCGGAAGAAATTACCGGCGCCCAGGACCAGGGCTATCTCGGCGCCGTTCAGGCTGAGTTCGCGAATCTCATTCGCCAATCTCTTTATCGTGGCAGGATCAATGCCGTAAGCGGCTTCGCCCATAAGCGCTTCGCCGCTCAGCTTTATCAGGACTCTTCGATAGCGCAGTTCCGGGACGTCAGCCAAAACCCTGTTACTCCGTGGACAATCCGGCCTGTTGCATGACTTCAGCGGCAAAGTTGTCCTCTTTCTTTTCCAGCCCTTCACCAACTTCATACCTGATAAAGCCATGCACTACCGCATTATTTGCCTTTAACAGGCCCCCCACGGAAGTGTCGGGGTCCTTGACGAATGCCTGCCCCGACAAGGTGTTTTCCTGGATGAATTTCTTTACCCTGCCGTTTACCATTTTCTCGATGATATGTTCCGGTTTTCCTGATTGTCCGGCATGGGCCAGCTGGATTTCCCGCTCTTTTTCCAGCACGTCCCGTGGGACATCCTGTTCGTCCACGCATAATGGATTGGCGGCTGCAATATGCATGGCGAGGTCCTTCGCCAACACAGGATTATCCGTGGACAAATCCACGATCACACCGATCCTGATGCCGTGAACATAAATACCCAGGGTCCCGCCCCGACTTTGCCTTACCCGGGCATGGCGCCTGATGCTGATGTTTTCTCCCAGCTTCGTCACCAGTTCCTGCCTGGCTTCTTCCACTGAGCGGGCTTCCGTTCCGTTCAACGGCAAGTCCGCCAGGGATTCCGGGGTTCCGTTACCCTGTTCCAGGAGAGTACTCGCAAGTTCGCGCGAGAATTTCTGAAAGTTCTCATCCCGGGCAACAAAGTCCGTTTCACAATTGACTTCCAGTATCACTGCCTGGCTGCCGGCAGCACCCCGTTCTATGACTATCGTCCCTTCAGCGGCGATACGCCCCGCTTTTTTTGCCGCTTTGGCCATGCCTGATTTACGCATCGCGTCGATCGCGGCTTCAATATCGCCGGCAGTTTCCTGTAACGCCTTTTTACAGTCCATCATCCCGGCGCCGGTCCGGTCCCTTAATTCTTTTACCATGGAAGCAGAAATTTGCATGTTATCCTCAGTCCTGTTCAGCGTCGGTTGTGTTTTTTGGGACAGACTTCAAGTCTGTCCCCACTGTCATGGTTGATAAATTACTGGTTCGCGTGGGAGTCATAAACCTTGTTTAACTCCTGTTCCCAGAATTCCTTCTTATCTTCATCAGTTGTGCCGATGTCTTTGCCAAGCTCTCCTGCAAGCTCATAAAAACCGGAGCCGGGGGTCTTTTGTTTTCCGCGAATCACAAGAGCGCTTAACATACTCCTCCCCGCCTGGTCCTCGGCCCTGCTGATAGCGTCAAGCATTGCATACATTTGCGAACTATTGAATTGAATTCGAATGCCGGTTTCGGCCTCAATCCAATCAGATAAATTTTTGTAAGTAATCGTTGCACGCTGGCCTGCCAGCTCGATCAGTTTATCAGTCGCCGCTACCCGGGCCTTGTCTTCATCGGACGCGGCCGATACTTCCGGTTGTGTTTCAGAATTTGATACATCTTCCTTTTCTGCGGTCCCGGCCTCCTTTTCTGCGGTCCCGGCCTCCTTCTCTACGGGCTCGGCAGTTCCGGTATCTTCCTTCTCTGCGGCTTCGGCAGCTTCCTTGTTCAGCCCAACTGCCGCTTCAACCGCTTGTTCCTCAGCTTTAGCAGCACTTTTCTGTTCCTTTTCACTGTCGGTTTTGGCCTCTTCTACCTTCTTTACTCTCTTCGTGGTGACTTTCTTTTTCACCTGAACTTTTTCCTGTTTTTCCTTAACAATAGGCGCTCCCTCGGCATCAAGTTCGACAAATTCATCCTTGTCACCACCATCGCCCAGGTGCGCTACGGAATCCTTGCCTGTAATAATCGCATCGGCTATGGCTTTTGTGTACAACCTGATGGATCGGATAGCGTCATCGTTACCCGGTATCACGTAATCCACACCGACAGGACTGTTATTACTGTCCACTACACCGACCACGGGAATCTTCAGTTTGACCGCTTCGCTGACTGCGATATCCTCATACCCCACGTCGATCACGAACAACGCATCAGGCCAGCCTTCCATATCCTTGATGCCTGCCAGGTTACGCTCCAGTTTTTCCAGTTCCCGCTGATAGTGCAAAACTTCCTTCTTGTTCATGCGTTCCATGCTGCCGTCGGTCTTCATCTCCTCCAGTTCCCGCAGGCGATTGATGGACCTTTTCACCGTCTTGTAGTTGGTCAGCAATCCGCCCAGCCAGCGCAGGTTGATATACGGCATCTCACAGCGCTGGGCTTCTTCCCTGATTATCTGTTGTGCGGCGCGCTTTGTCCCCACGAACAATATCTTGCCCTTGTTGGCAGACAACTTGCCGACAAAATTCAGGGCTTCCTGGAACATGGCCTTGGTCTTCTCAAGGTCGATGATATGTATTTTATTTCGGTGGCCGTACAGGTATGCGGCCATTTTAGGATTCCAATTGCGGGTCTGGTGGCCAAAATGTACACCCGCCTCCAGCATTTCTCGCATGCTGATATCAGTCATAAAACAAACTCCAAACAGGGTTAAACTTCCGCACATCACACATACCGCCCGACCGCTCGGAAACTGAACAGCCAGGACCCTGATATGCGTTCCACGATGTGCGTGTGGATTTACTAGTACCCTTTCCAGTTCTTTACAGCTTATCTTGCCTTGACAGCAGGCGCTTTATAACATAGAAGCCTTCAGGGAACAAATGTTTCCGTTTAAATGCTATGGCAATTTCATTAAAAACCCGGGATGAGATAGAGAAAATGCGCGTCGCCGGCGCCCTGGCTTCTTCGGTGCTCACAATGATAGAGCCTCACGTCAAGGCAGGCATCACCACTGACGAACTTGACAGCATCTGCCACGAGTACATCATCGATAAACTGGATGCGATACCGGCGCCATTGAACTATCGCGGGTTTCCCAAGTCTATCTGCACATCCATCAACCACGTGGTCTGCCATGGCATTCCCGGAAATAAACGCCTGAAAAACGGCGACATAATCAATATAGACATCACCGTGATAAAAGAAGATTATCACGGCGATACCAGCAAGATGTTCTGCGTAGGACAACCGTCGGTACGAGCCCGGAGACTGGTGGACACCACTTATGAGTGCCTGCTGCTCGGAATCGACATGGTCAGACCGGGGACGCGTCTGGGTGACATTGGGCATGCCATTCAGTCCTATGCGGAGGCCCGGCAGTTCTCGGTGGTACAGGAATACTGCGGCCACGGCATCGGCAGACAGTTCCACGAGGACCCGCAGGTTCTGCATTACGGCCTGCCGGGGACCGGGGTGTCGCTCGAGGCCGGCATGACGATCACTATCGAACCCATGATTAACGCCGGCAAACGCCACGTCAAACTGCTGCCCGACAACTGGACCGTCGTCACCAAGGATCACTCTCTTTCCGCACAATGGGAACATACTATCCTGGTTACCGACGACGGCCACGAGGTATTGACGCGCCGGCCCGAAGAAAAATTTTAGCCACAGAGAATAATGACTGTTGAAGAATCCCTGCTGTTCGATAAGACCGGCCTGGATGCAGATGTCCCGGACGTAACCCGCTTCAGGCACGCGCTGGACCGGGGCAATCATTACCTGAACGAACGGTTTGATGCCGGGACGCCGGTGCGCGAGGTCATCAATAAACGCGCCTGGCTGATCGACCAGTTGCTCACCTGCGCATGGCAGCATCGTATCGCCAGCGACTCCATGGCATTGGTTGCGGTTGGCGGTTACGGGCGCAGGGATTTATTGCCTGGCTCCGACGTGGATCTCTTGCTGCTGATCAATCCACGCGGGCTGAAACACCTGAAGTCCGGCATTGAAACCTTTCTCGCCCTGCTCTGGGACATCGGTCTGGAAGTAGGTCACAGTGTGCGGACGGTGAAGGAATGTGTGCGGGAGGCTAAATCGGACATAACAATTGCCACAAACCTGATGGAATCCAGGCTGATTGTCGGCAATGCAACGCTGTTCGACAGTATGGCCGAAAAGACGGGACCGAAAAAAATATGGCCGTCAAGAAAGTTCTTCGAGGCAAAATGGGAAGAACAGGCGGCCCGCCATCATAAATTCCACGACAGTGAATACAACCTGGAACCCAATATCAAGGAAGGGCCGGGCGGGCTACGCGACATTCAGATGATCGGCTGGGTCGCCAAAAGGCACTTCGGCGCGGAGCGCCTCAGGGAACTGGTGAAGCATGATTTCCTGACACAAAAGGAATATGACAGCCTGAACAGGGGCCACAATTTTTTATGGCGCGTGCGCTATGCCCTGCATGTTATTTCCGGCAGGAGGGAAGACCGGCTGCTGTTCGATCATCAAAAAAACGTCGCCGGCAAGTTTGGCTATGTCACTGAAGACAACTCTGGCGTTGAAAAATTCATGAAAACCTATTACCGGACGGTGAAGGAGGTCAGCCGCCTGAACGAAATGCTACTGCAGCATTTCCAGGAACAGATCGTCTATACCCGGCGCAGGGAAAAACTGCGGCCACTGAACAATCGCTTTCAGATAAGGAACGACTTTATTGAGGTAAAGAACCGCCAGGTCTTTAAAAAATACCCCCTTGCCCTGCTTGAGATATTCCTGCTGCTGCAGCAGAACCAGAATATCAGGGGGGTGCGGGCGAGCACCGTCAGGTTGATCCGGGAGTCGCTGCACCTGATTGACGCAACCTTCAGGGAAGACATAAAGAGCCAGAGCTTGTTCCTGGAAATAATCCGCCAGCCGCGCAGGGTCGGGCATGAACTGAGACGCATGCACAAGTACGGCGTGCTGGGCGCATACATGCCGGAATTCGCCAGGATTCAAGGGTTGATGCAGTTCGACCTGTTCCATATCTACACGGTGGATGAGCATATCCTGTTCGTGATCAGGAACATGCGGCACTTCGGCCTGGATGAATACCGGGACAAGTTCCCGCTGTGCCGACAGGTCCTGGAGCAGGTGCCGAAACAGGAATTGCTGTACTTTGCCGGCATGTTCCATGATATGGCCAAAGGCAGGCGCGGCGACCATTCCAGCCTGGGTTCAACGGATGCGCTGGCGTTCTGCCAAAGGCATCACCTGAGCGATTACGATTCGAAACTGGTCGCCTGGCTTGTGCAGCATCACCTGTTGATGTCGAAGACCGCGCAAAGGGAAGATATCAACGACCCTGAAGTCATCAACAGGTTCGCCCGCGAGGTGGGGGACACCATTCACCTGAACTACCTTTACCTCCTTACGGTGGCCGACATCAACGGGACCAACCCCGCCCTGTGGAACAGTTGGAAAGCCTCACTGATCGCAGACCTGTACAACAAGACCCTGACGGCGCTGCGCCGCGGCCTCGAGAACCCGATCAACAAGGGCGAACTCATCGCAGATACGAAAGCCCGCTCCCTGGAGATCATCACTGGTAGAAAACGGAGCGCCACCGGCATTGAGACGGTATGGTCATACCTCAGCGATGAGTATTTCCTGCAATACTCGGCCACGGAAATTGCCTGGCACACCAGGGCCATAATAAAATGCCGCGAGGAGCGGCTGCCCTTGATCCTGGTGCGGGAGGAAACCGAACGCGGGGCGACCGCAGTGTTCATCTACATGCACGACCACGACAACATTTTCTCGCGTATTTCCCGGACCCTGGACCTGCTCGACCTCAACGTCGTCGACGCCCGCGTCATGAACTCCAACCACGGCTATACCCTGGACACATTCAGCATCCTGGAAAAATCCGGCGCCACCGTAACAGGCCGGGAACGGAAGAAGGAAATCACCGGCGCGCTGAAACAGAATCTGCTGGCGCCGGACAAGCCGATAAAACGCTCGGAACGGCTGAGATCGAGACGATTGCAGCATTTTTCCATACCAACCCGCGTTGACTTCAGTATAGATGACAAAAACAAACGCAATATCATGGAGGTCAGCGCCAGGGACCGGCCGGGGTTTCTTTCAGCGGTAGGAATGGCGCTGGAATATTGCGGGACGCGTGTACAGGCAGCCAAAATCGCCACCTACGGCGAACGGGTGGAAGACCTGTTCTACATCACCGACCGCAATAACCAAGTCATTACGGACGACGCCAAGCTGAAGTGCCTGAGCGATACGATCACCATGTCCCTCAGTGTGAACTAGTCCGCCTGGATTCATCCACAGATGAACGTACACACACAGCCGCCGGAATCGGAAGCTGAGTTGATGCGCCGTTGCCGGGCGCTGGCCGGCAAGTCGCTCGGACGAGTGGCCGCCGAGTTGAATATCGCAGTGCCCGCATCCCGGGCCAGGGCAAAGGGATGGGCCGGCCAGCTCATGGAACGTTACCTGGGCGCCAACGCTGCCTCACAGCCCGAACCGGACTTCGTGTCCCTGGGAATAGAATTAAAAACCATTCCCGTCAACAGGCACGGCAGGGCCAGGGAATCGACTTTCGTGTGTGTGGCGCCGATGACCGTCGTACCCGGTCTGCGCTGGTCCGATTCGACCGTCAGGCGTAAACTCAACCGGGTTCTCTGGGTTCCGATAGAAGCCGACCCCGGTATAATGCCGTCCAACAGCAGGACAGGAAACGCCTTTTTGTGGAGTCCGTCGCCGGAACAGACCCGAATCCTTGAGCAGGATTGGCAGGAACTGGTTGAAATGCTTTGTTTCGGCGAATTTGACAAGGTCAGCGCAAAACACGGTAAATACCTCCAGATAAGACCCAAGGCAGCCAGTTCCGCCAGCCTGGTCCGCACAACCCTGGCCGATGGTGAAACCGGTTTGACCCTGCCCAGAGGATTTTACCTGCGCACCCGGTTTACCAACATGCTACTTAAAGAACATTTATCCGCAGATGACACAGATTAACGCAGATTATTTTTTATTTATTCTTTAGATTTAGTGTTCAGACAGAGCATTGTGCTTTCAAAAAAACAAACATCATTTCATCTGCGGTAATCTGCGTCATCTGCGGATAAAACTATGAAATTAAGTCACAGGTTATGCGTTGCGCCCATGATGGCCCATACGGACAGGCATTTCCGTTACCTGCTGCGCCTGCTTTCCGGACATTCCATGCTGTACACCGAAATGCTCACGACGGGAGCGCTGCTGCATGGAAACACGGAGAAATATGCCAGGTTCAACGAGGCGGAACATCCTGTCGGCATGCAATTGGGCGGCAGCATTCCCGCCGAACTGGCAAGCTGCGCCCGAATCGCCGCAGACTTCGGATACGATGAAATAAACCTGAACGTGGGTTGTCCCAGCGAACGGGTCAGGGCCGGACGTTTTGGCGCTTGCCTCATGGCAGAACCCGTACTGGTCGCTGAATGTGTCCGGGCCATGGCGGAGGCAACCGACCTGCCGGTCACCGTAAAATGCCGCACCGGCATCGACCAGCAGGACGGCTATGAACACCTGCAGAAGTTTATCTCAACCGTTTCCCAATCCGGTTGCCGTACCTTCATCATCCATGCCCGCAAGGCCTGGCTGCAGGGACTGAGCCCCCGGCAGAACCGGTCGGTGCCACCGTTGCAATATGACAGGGTGTACCGCTTGAAACAGGACTTTCCGGAACTGGAAATCATCATCAACGGGGGCATCACCAGTCTTGCCGAAACGCACGGCCACTTGCGCCACGTCGATGGCGTCATGCTCGGCAGGGCCGTCTGCAATAACCCTTACCTGCTTGCCGGGGTGGACAAATACCTGTTCGGCGTGAACAATATAGCAGCCTCGCGCATGGAATCGCTGCAAAATTACATGCGTTACATGGAAAGGGAGATGGCCGGCGGCGAAAACCTGTATGCCATGGCGCGGCATATAATCGGCCTGTTCCACGGACAGCGCGGCGCCCGCGCATACCGGCGTCACTTGACCACAAAAGCCGTCCAAATGAATGCCGGATTGGAAATTGTCAGGGAGGCGGCAGCATTGGTTAATTAGAGAAACTACATGAAAAATTTCTTACTACTTATTGTTTTTATTTTATTATTTATACTAAATCCTGTCCATGCCGAGGAAACGGGCATGACCGACAGGCAAAAACTCGGTTATGCACTGGGCGTATTCTTCGCACAGAACATATCACAACAGGGTATCGATATGGACGTCGAGTATTTCCTGGCAGCGGTATCCGATATATTGAATAATGACCGGCCGAAACTGTCTGATGAAGAGATCAGGACCATATTTTTGAAATACCAGGCACTGGAACAGGAAACCCGGGCGAAGCAGGCTGCCGCGAACAAGCAGACAGGAAAAGAATTTCTGGACCGGAACAGGACAAAGGAAGGGGTTGTTGAGTTGGAAAACGGCCTGCAATACAAAATCCTGCGGTCAGGCAGCGGCCCAAACCCTGAACCCGGCAGCGAAGTCACGGTGCATTATCGCGGGACGCTGCTTGACGGAAATGAATTTGACAGTTCATACAGGCGCAACGAACCGGCAAAACTTTCCCTCAACCGGGTAATCCGGGGTTGGCAACAGGCGCTGCCGCTGATGAAAACCGGCGCCCTGTGGGAGATCTACATACCTTCGGAGCTTGCCTACGGCGCCACCGGGGCGGGCACAATCGGGCCCGATGAAACCCTGATATTTGAGATCGAATTAATTGAAGTTCATTAATCCCGTAGCCTTTATCTGCCTGGCGTTGGCGTTGTTTGCAGCCCCGGACAGCAGTGCAGATCATGCTGCGCTGGATGCGGGCATCAGCGCATACGAGGATGGAAATTACAAATCGGCCGCTGCAAGCTTCAGGGAAGCCATCAAGGCAGCGCCGCAGGACTCTTCCCTGCACCACTGGCTGGGCAAGTGTTATGGAAGAATAGCTGAAAACGGCAACTGGTTTACCGCCTTGTCCCATGCCGGGAAAACCCTGAAACAGTTTCGCAAGGCGGTGGAACTCGACGCAGGCAATTACGAGGCATTACGCGACCTGATAGATTACCTGGAAACTGCTCCCGCCTTCATGGGAGGGAACAGGGTTGAAGCAAGGCAATTGAGACGGCGACTGGAAGTGCTGCACTATGCGGGCGAGGCAGGTAATGACTAGAATCTTCATGCTGCTGTTGATATTGCCGGCTGTCGCAACCGCCGTAACCCCGCCGCTCATAACGGATGATGAACTGCGGGCGGAGGTGCGTCATGCGCGCGCCACGGTGATCATCACTCATATCCTGGAGAAATATCATTACCGGAACAAGCCCCTGGACGATGATTTGTCCGGCCGCATTCTGGATACCTACCTCGATAGCCTGGACGGCAACCGCAGTTTCTTTCTCGACAGGGATATAAAAGACTTTGAGCGTTATCGCTACCTGCTCGATGAGGCCCTGGATACGCCGGACCTGGACCCCGCTTTTGACATCTTCAAGGCGTACCGGCAACGGGTTGCGGAACGCACGAACTTTGCCGGTCAACTGCTTGAGAACGGGTTTGATTTCAGTATCGATGAAGATTACGTGTTTGACCGGCTGGAAACGGACTGGGCGCTGACCGGGACCGACCTGGATGAGACATGGAGGAAAAAGGTAAAGAACGATTACCTGATGTTGCTGCTCGCGGACAAGGAGGATGGCGAAATAAAAGATATCCTGCGTAAACGCTATGCACGCCTGCGCACCAGCGCGTTCCAGCTTAATTCCAACGACGTGTTCCAGATGTTCATAAATTCCTATGCCACGGCCATAGAACCGCATACGTTTTACTTCACCCCGCGTTCTTCGGAAAACTTCGATATCACCATGAGACTCTCCCTGGAGGGGATCGGCGCGGTACTACGCGCAGAATACGATTACACGGTGGTACAGAAAATCATACCCGGAGGACCGGCAGAACTTGGCGGCGAGTTGCGCGAGGAAGACAGGATAATCGGTGTCGGCCAGGGCGTCGGTGGCGAAATAACGGACGTGGTAGGCTGGCGCCTGGATGATGTGGTGGATATGATACGCGGTCCCAAAGGATCGGTAGTGAGGCTGGAAATCATGACCGAGAGGGCCGGCCTCAAGGACGTCAATAAAGTCATCTCCATTACCCGGGATGAAATCAGGCTGGAGGAACAGGCCGCCAAGTCGGAAACCATCCAACTGGAAAACAGCGGCGAAATCGGCATTATCAAGGTGCCGGCGTTTTACAGCGACTATGCGGCCCAGGCACAGGGAAAAAAGGATTATCGCAGCACAACCCGGGACGTGAGGCGCTTACTTGCCGGATTGAAGGATAAAAACCTGGACGGCCTGGTAATCGACCTGCGCGGCAACGGCGGCGGATCGTTGATTGAAGCCCTGGAGTTGACCGGGCTGTTCATAGAATCGGGACCCATTATCCAGACCAGGGATTACTCGGGCAAGATTGAGATCAACAGTGATCCCGACCCGGAGATCAGCTACGGCGGCCCTCTTGCCGTACTGGTTAACCGCAACAGCGCCTCGGCCTCGGAGATCTTTGCCGGCGCAATCCAGGACTACCGGCGCGGCATCATTATCGGCGAACCCACTTTCGGGAAAGGCACGGTACAGAACGTCATCGACCTGAATCATTTTACCGAATCCTCGGATGAAGACCATGGCCGGCTAAAGGCTACCATTGCCCAGTTTTTCCGCATCAGCGGCGGCAGCAACCAGCACCGCGGGGTGGTACCGGACATCATATATCCCACTGCCCGCTACGCCGGGGATTATGGAGAACGCGTCCTGGACAATGCCCTGCCCTGGGACAAGGTCAGGCCGGTACATTTCGTGCCGACCAGCGCGCCGGTCGAAAGTTATGCCCTGGCCAGGGAGCTGCACCGACAGCGGCTTCAGGACAATCGCCTGATCGGCCTGCTCCTGAAGGAAATAGAAACGTCACAATCTAACGAAAACATCAAGAGCGTGAACCTGCACGCGGGCAAACGCAGGGCAGAACGTGAAAAACTGCGCCTTGAAGCGGCGGCAATACGCAATGAATTACGCGTAGCTGCGGGGCTGGAACCTGTCTCTCCTGATACCGATGACCCCGGTTATGATGAAGAACTGGAACAACTCGACCCGTTCCTGGAAGAAGCCGCCAGGATTCTCTATGACCTGGTAGTGCCGGTTCGTCAGGCAGAAAACGGAGAACCCGGCGTAGCGGATACTGCGGTAATAACGACTACCGCCGGAGGAATCATTCAATGAACCTGAAGAGCTTGTGCATTATTGTGCTGTTATTATCTTTTTACCTGTTGCCGCATGGGGCAGGCGCTGCAGACGTTCGTGGAACAATAAAATACCGCCAGAACTACATGAATGCCATCAGCGGCCATACCGGCGCTCTGCGGCGACTGAAGGACGGTCTTTTCAGCGCGGAAGGACATTTGCAAATGCACGCTGAGGCGCTGGCAAAACTGGCCGGGGACATCACCCTGTTGTTTCCCGAAGGGACGTCATTGGGGAAAACCGACGCAAAACCGGAGATCTGGGAAAACTGGGCGGACTTTGAAGCCCGCGCCGCCGAAACTCAACAGGCGGCGCAGGCCCTCCTGGATGCGGTCGAATCCGGAGATGGCGCGGCTATCGATGCCAGGTTCGGCGAGTTCACGGATACCTGCAAAGCCTGCCACCGACCGTTCAGGAAATGAGTACAGCCGGATTGTTCCGGTTTACATTCTTCAGTATCGTTTGTCTGTCGGCCCTGACCTGGTGGCTGCTGCGCCCTGAGCCGCTTCCCGGCATTGCCGTGGCGGAAGACTACTCTGCCGAGGCAGATATCCGGCGCGGCGAGTACCTGGTGAATATTGCCGGCTGCGTCAGTTGCCATACGGACGCTGACAACAGCGGCGCCTACCTGGCCGGTGGAGTTGAACTGGTTACCACGTTCGGCAGTTTTTTTGCTCCCAATATAACCTCGGACGAGGAAACCGGAATCGGCGCTTGGAGTTTCGCAGATTTTGCCCGAGCCATGCACCTGGGTATCGCTCCCAACGGGGAACGCTACTACCCGGCTTTTCCGTATACTTCGTACACGCAAATCAGCTTTGACGACTTGCGCGCCATGTACGACTACCTGCAGGTTACGCCTCCCGTGAAGACCCATATCGGGCAGCACAAGACGCCCTGGTATATCAACCGCCTGCTGTTGCCTGCCTGGCAGTCCCTGTTTTTCAAACCCGGTGTGTTCCGGCCGCCCAGCCATGACGCAATCTTGGACCGGGGGGCGTACATCGCCAATGCCCTGACCCATTGCAGTGAGTGCCATACCCCCAGGAACCTGCTCGGCGCCAGCCGCCCGGAGCTGTTCCTGGCCGGTACCGAAGATGGTCCGGACGGAGACCCGGTGCCTGACATCACCTCATCGGCGGCGGACGGTATCGGCGACTGGGATGAGTACGACCTGCTGCTCTACCTGGAGGATGGCGAACTGCCTGACGGCGACTATGCAGGTGGCGCCATGGTGGATGTCATCGACAACTCCACCAGCATGATGACCGGGGAAGATCTGAAGGCGCTGGTCAAATATATCCTTTCAGTACCCGCAGCGAACAACAGAAGTTCTGGATATCCGGGGTCAGAGTAAAATCGCCGCTATCTATCCAGCCGAGGACAGAATTCAATTCTGTCCCCTTCTCAATTCAGAAATTGTAACTGAGGTTCAACTCGATAAAGCTATCGTTACGCGTGGAATAGTGGATATCCTCCCTGTCGATGCCGAGCAGGACGATCGCCTCGAGGTGCAACGACCACCGGTCTGAAAGACGCCGGTCCAGGCCTGCGCCCAGCGCCCGGGTAGAGCGCCCCGTATCCGTGATGAAACTGGCGGTTATCTCGGTGCTCTGAACGTCATTCAGGGCCATGCGCGCAGCAACAAAGATTTCTTTTTCAAACACGCCGGGTGAACGGCTCGGGGTTGCATCCCGCCCCCGGTCGTCGTAATGCCATTCACCGAACAGGGTCAACTCGGCTACAGAACCGAACAGGGAATAGATCGTGTGCTCGATGCCGACGACGGTCGCTACGTAATCCTCTTCCCTGCCCTGCAGGTCCAGCGCGCCGGCGCGTTGAATCGCCTCGAGCTTGAACAGCCAGCCGCCCAGGGTCAACTGGGCGTCCAGGCCAAACTGGCGGATCTGGGTGTAGTATTGAACCAGGTTCAGTTCGCCCTCAGGCGTTATGTCCAGTTGCGCGGCAGGTTCCCGGTTGGTGCCGTCGAACACGCTCAAGCCCAGGTCCAGCGGGCCGAAACTGTTGCTGTAGCGTAGCGCATAGTCAAGGTGCCACTCCTCGGCTGCGCTCTCGTAGCGAATGTTATCGTCGTCTATTACCAACGGCAGGCGCAGGCGGCCGTGCCGGCCGCTAAAGGTCCGGGCGCGGTGATAAGGCAGGCCGAACAACTCCAGTACGCCCCAGTCACCGGCCAGGGTGGCATGGGCCATGGGTTGTCCCAGCTTGGCCGTTCCATCAGGATGTTCGACGAAATCCACCTGGTTGATCACATCGACCAGGCGCTGCGATTCAACCACGCCCCAGAATACCTGGTCGACCCCCAGGCGCAGTTCCCATTCGTTATCGCCCATGGCGCCGAACATCAGCAGGTAGGCTTCACGCAGGTCCACGTGGGTACGTCGTGAGTCCGCTGCATCGTAACGAAAGAAAGGCGCCAGGGTGAAGCTTCTGCCCGCGACATCCTCAACGTAGAACTCCGGTTCCAGGACAAAGCCGCTGGCGTGGTCTCTCTGACCGGGATGCAGGGCAGACTCGGGATACCAGCGGCCTTCGATGCCTATACTGCCGGAAAAATCGTAGTCGGCAATCTCAATCCCCGCGCATGTCACCGGCACAACGATCAGCGCCAACAGCCACACAGCCCCGAATGCCGCACGGTAAAGGGCGGTGCCGGCCCACATATCTCACCAATTGATGCGATGATCGCGCCGGCTCAACATCAACGCACCCGTTTCAGTCCGGTCTGCGTAAAATCACGCTCATTTAAATCGGTGCGGAACTGGTAGTCACTCCAGTTCAGATCGGTACTCTTGCCGGTGAGATGGTTGATCATGGTCATCTCACCGGCCTGCCAGTAACTGTCCAGGTATTGCGCGTAGTCGGCCATGGTAAGCGTCTTCAGGTGCGCTTCCTTGCGGTCGTAATACTCGACTTTCCAGGTGCGCAACTCGTCCCGGTCCTGCCAGACCAACTGGCGGCTGTAGCCGGACTTCCTGTCTGTCGGCACGCGCTCGATGACCGTACAGGTCAATTCGCCGCATGCTTCATCACGCAGGTAGCGGTAAGTATACTTCTCCAGTTCCTGGGCGCCCATGTCCTCGTAGGAAAATTCACTGCCCATGAAAGAGCCGGAACGGTTCGACGAACTGATGCGCTTCACCCGTTTCAACGCCGGCAGGTACAACCACTGGTCATCCGCTTCCGTCTTGTGGGCATGGATGAGAAACGCGGTCCCCTCAACGTCGCGCGGTTCATCGAATACAAACAAACTCTTGTCGCCGTCGCCCTCCACCTCCAGCACCTTGACCCTGAGCGAGCGCGTGCTTTCCTGACCCTGCTTGTTGCGCAGGACCATGGTCTGGCGCGCCGTGAAATTGCCGTACCCCTGCGCCCGCTTGTCGGTTTCACGGGCAATATTCAATCCGATTTCTTCAGGAGAGGCGT
>JAJDUB010000026.1 GCA_022826885.1 Gammaproteobacteria bacterium | reverse complement strand
ATCAACCAGTCGAGCGATTAGTCTCGCTCGACTGATTCTGGAAATAAAAAACAGCAAGGTTGGAATGTGGGAGCTATTTTTGTAACGCGGATACGTATTCTGCAGCCTGCCTGTGAGTTGCAAACCATACGCCTTCGTGCTGTTTCATGTATTTGATCAACTTGTCATATATGCCAATTCTGGACGCCCGACCTGATATATGGGGATGCAGAATAAACAGCATCATGGTGCCTTCTGCATACAAGGTATCGAAGCCGTCCTTGAAGGATTGAAGCAGGTCATGGGAAGTAACAAGTCCGGCAGTAAAGGTATTCATCGGATCCAGCACTGAATCTTCGAAATTGACATTACCCGGCAGCTCGATTAATTGTATCGGCTCGCCGTTGACGGTGAGTGCGTGGGGACTGTCATCGGCTGCGAGTCCGCTGTCATAGAGAAAACCCAGTTCTTCCAGGATGGAGTGTGTATTTTCACTGTAAACACCAAAAGGCGCACGATATCCAACCGGCCGCTCACCCGTTTGGCTCTCCAGGTAATCCCTGGATTTCCGGATGATGCTTTTTTCCTGTTCTCTCGTCATTCCGGTGACACTTGCGTGGATCCAGCCGTGCACGGCGAATTCATGTCGGCCGGATTGCTTGATCAAGCCGGCCATTTCGGGCGCAAGCTGCAGGCTCACCGCGGGGATAAAAAAGGTTGCCGGCACCTCGTGGCGGTCCAGCAAAGCAAGGATACGTTGCAGGCCTTTTCTGGCGCCGTACTGCTCCATGGACAGGAGCAGGGGATCGGGCGAGCCGCCTCTCGACAACGTATTCGTTTCATTATCGGCATCAAAGGAAAACAGGACCGCGATCCTGTTGCCGTCAGGCCATTGCGCCGGTTGTAAATCCTGCCCGGCCCTGATTTTGTTGACCGTCGCATTGATTTTTTCAGCCGACCACTGCCATGCCGGCTGGTTTTCATCGTCCTCTGCCTGAACGGGAACAGACAGGATGCAAATGCTCAATAGTAAAAGTAATATTCTCATGGTCTGAATTATCCTGGTTATAGAAAAATCATTGGGCCGCCGTCAGTTCCGACAAAGCCGCGACGCTGTCATGGGTTTCCAGGGCCAATACGAAGTCCTTCAGTGCCCGGGCCTTTTCGGGACCTGTCACCGGGATCGCCATGGCAAGATATTTCTCCGTAATCTCTTCATCAGATACCGGAATCATCGGTGTGCCCCTGGGCGCAGGCGCAGATCCTTCAAATCTGGCGCCACTATTAGTCGTAATGACGACCCGCGCAGTGATACGCCGGTCTTCGTTATGAAATATATCATCACTCCTGCTGTCCGGATGGATTTTTACCCGGGCACCGATGGACAGCACTGTTTCATCATGGAACAAGTCCCTGTTGAACCATCCCGGTCCCGTCGGTATTCCCAATAATACCAATGCCACACAATAGGGAAGGCTGAACTGCGCATCCACCAGCTCCTCAGGTTCAATGGCAGTGAACATCTCGCTGAGATCCGTCAAGGACCAGACGTCGATCTGTGCGATATCCTGGTGAGTCAGGCCGTTATCCCGGACAATACTTTTAACGATATCCAGTGTGGGGTGAATAAACCAGCAACAGGACCAGGTCTTGATACTGGCATCCATAATGAAATAGTCGGAACCGAGTCCGCGCGTCAGTAGATCAAAATCACACCGGTCGGAAGCCGCCATCCTCCAGAACCCCTGCGGGCCGTCCAATATGTCCCTGCAACCGAGGAACCCCGATTCGGCCAGCGTCGTCGAAACAATCCCGATTTGCGCCGGCATTGCCACCGCATCCTTGACCCAGGTCAGCGGCCGGTTATCCCAACCCCATTTCTGGCCGGACGGCACCGGCGCGCCGGCGCCGGCGATGCCCAGCGCATTCAGGGTTTGTAATTTGCTCAACCCTCTCAACTTCGCTGCCGCAGCCACGGCCCCGAATGTCTGGTTGGTCCCCAGCCCCCACACTTCGGCAAAACGCTCAGCAGAGGGCCACCCGGCTTTCGCTACCCGGGCGCCGACCTCGTATCCCGTGATATAACTCAACAGCAAATGACGCCCGCTTACATCTGTCTGCTCCCTCATTGCAAGCAGGGTTCCAACCAGGGTCGAAGACAAATGACCTGCAGCGCTGCTGTCGTCGTAATCCAACGCGTTGATCAGCATTGCATTCAGAAAAGCCGATGTCCCGACGCTGACTTTTTCACTGCAACCCAGCACCCCGGCATTACCGGATGAGATGTTTGCAAGCGCACTGACGGCCGTCTGCCCCAGCGCCGATTGACTGCCGCCGAAACCGCAGCCGATTGAATCGAGCAACCAGAATTTCGCTTTTCTGACCACCTCGTCGGGTAAATCAGAAAACGATGCCCCGGTAATGTAATCCGCAATTTTTTCCGTCGCTGGGCCAGACATGCGCCTGTTATCCGGTTGTTTCGGTTGGTTTGTTCAAAAATATTTTATAAGTGGCGATAAACAGCACCGGTAAAACGTATACCAACAGGAAACCCCAGGCAATCGTGCCGTAACCCCTGGCAATCAGCATTATAATACCCAGTTGCCCGAACAGCGCGCTGACCAGCAAGCCACCGATTGCCACGCCGGAATGCGCAGCCGGCGACAAAACTCTCCCAAGCCGCTCCATCGACCAGCCGTCCAGCCTCTCATTGAGCGCCTGGATAAAACCGGAACCCGTGCCTAAAAATGTCCCCAGCATCGCCAGCAGGTAAACCGGGAGCAGCACGTCATTATCCAGGTTGGTGATCATCCAGTGGATGGGTACTTTTTGCGTTATAACCTCCGGCAACGCACCCAGGAACGAGACATGAAAAAACAGGCCGGGCAACATCAGGAATATCCCGCACAACGCGCCGCTTACCAGCGCTTCTGTCCTGGTCCTTATGCCGCGGGTCGCGAACAGGGCAAAGACCGCAGCCGCAGAAGAATACAAGGTGAACTTGGATGCCGATAATATCCAGTCCGTTTGTAACGGCGGTGAAGATTTTCCCAGCTCGAGTGCGATCTGTTCCCAGCTACCAGGAAAAACGACAACGAAATAAAACAGAAACGCGCCGTACAGGAACAGGGCGAGAAACACCATGACTTTCTCTACCAGTTCGCGGCCGTAAAATATCAACACCGCGACAGTGCCCAGCATAATAAGCAGTCCGACTTTCTCCGGTATCACGGTATGTTCGGCAATCATCGCTCCCGCGGCGGAACCTACCACCCCCAACACGAGCAACAACAGACAGAAGTAGAGTATTTCAAAGGCTATCCAGAACGGGCCTATCAACGCCCTGAAAAAGGTACGGTAATCATAGGCCCTGACCTGGCGGGCAAATTCAAAGGTCAAGGCGGTAAGAACTGCAATGCCGACTGCGGTCAGCGCCAGGCCATACAATCCGCCGTACGCCCCGTGACGGGTATAAAACTCCACCACCTCCCTGCCGGTGCCGTATCCTCCGGCGATGGAAATGGAAAGGTAGACCCCTACCGGAACGACATAAGCCTGAACAACGCGTGAGTGGAACATGAGAACGAATATTCAGGTGCTGTCGTGCAGCATGTTATTACTGCACGGCATGATATTTTATCCGGAAGAGGTATCCAGCCTAATTATAATCAAACCCGATTCTGACCCCGGCCCACCTGGGTTTTCCCCAGATGAAGGCGTTATAGGCGAAATCACCCACGCTGAATGCGCCGATTGTGTATTCTTCATCCAGGATATTGTCAACGAACCCTTCGATGAAATATTGTCCGGACCGGCTTGCAAATCTGAGTCTTGCATTCCAGAGCACATAGCTGTCCTGAACAATCGTGTCCTTGTTTTCCGGCGTGATGAAATGCTTGTCAAGATAGGAAAAACTTGAACTCAGTTTTACATTCCCGCCGTTCAGATCAAACGGCAATGTCAGGCTCCCCAATCCATTCAGGGAAAATTCAGGCGCAAGAGCAAGTTCGTTATTATCGAACAACGGATTTTCTGAATCCACCTTTGCGTCAATCCAACCGGCCCCGAGCATCAACTCAAGGTTTTCCGTTGGCGCGATTACGGTCTCAAGCTCAAGCCCTACTATATCGGCGTCACCGGCATTTGCCAGGATTGATCCTGGAACACCGTTAACGGTTGTAACAGTCTGTACCTGAAAGTCTTTATAGTCACTGTAAAACAAGGCTGCATTCAATCGCATATTGCCATTCAAAAATTCAGCTTTAAGACCAAGCTCATAATTGGTCAATTCCTCTTCCGCAGTAGGAGCAGCCAGGCCCGGAGTCGCGAACGTGGTTTTGAATGCTCCGCTCTTGAATCCCCTGGCCACACTTGCATAGACCAGCGTGTCTTCAGTGGGCCGCCAATTGATCCCCCCTTTAAATGTTACCTTGTCGGTATCCAGACTTTCGTTGTCTGTAAATGCCGGATTCTGCCTGTCGTCCGAAATCACCAGGTCTTTCGTCTCTTCCGTGTAGCGTATCCCCGCCGTTATCCCCCATTGATCTGTCAGGTTGTAATCTCCCTGTGCAAAAACAGCCCAGGATTCGGATTCCAATAGCGATTCGTTATCAAACCCAACCGTTCCAAGGATTGCAGTAATTGGCGGGTTATTGAAGTCCAGTTGATCCTTGTCGTCATAATAATAAAAAAAGCCTGCCACCCAGTCTGTTTTCTCCGAACTGCCGGAAAGCCGGACCTCCTGGGTAACCTGTTCGGAATCAACGGTGTATAAAGCAAGAAACGCAGGTATTTCCAGGGGCACGGCTCCGCCTGTCACTATGCTCAGGTTGGAGGTGACCGGCGCAGTAGAAGCATCCGCGTCCTCTTCAAAATATTTTTCAACGGTCTCATAACCGGTAATCGATACCAGTTCCATCTCACCCATATTCCAGGTGAGTTTGATATATCCGCCGGCCGTATCGATATCTTCGACAAGTGTCGATACATCAGTATTTGCCTTTTTCGGATCCAGTGTTGAAGGTAATCCTACCGCATTGACGCAATTTCCTGCCCTGGCTGCAGCGGTTGAACAGGGCGCAAAAGTAACAGGGTCAAGCAGGCCCATCATGCCATAGCCTTGGGTCACATTATCTATATCACCGCCATGGATATTGAACAACACATTGAAATTGTCCGTCACATCGATATCAAGCATAGCTCTCCCGGCCAGACTCTCCGTTACGGCAAAATCAGTTCCGGTAAAATCATTGTCCTGCCACCCGTCATCTTCGTGATATTTCAACGCGACACGAGCTCTTACTCGATCGCTGATCGGGCCTCCAACCCCGCCTTCAAAGATCAGTTGATCATATGATCCGTATTGGAAAGATGCAGAGGCTTCAAATTGTTCGGAAGGCTTGCGTGATATGAAATGGACCAACCCGCCCGTAGTATTCCTGCCGTATAACGTGCCTTGCGGCCCGCGCAGTATTTCAACCCGTTCCAAATCAAACAGCCCTGCTGTCTGACCGGCCATGGTCCCGAAATATATCTCATCGACATAAAACCCGACGGGTGGTTCATTTCCGTCACCGAAATCGAATAACTGGATACCTCGCACGTTGAATTGCGGGATCGTGCCTTCATCATTAAAGGTCACGTTCGGCGCCTGGGAAAAGACGTCGTGCGGTTCCTGAAAACCCATTTGCTGAATGATATCGCGGGAATAAGCGGTTACCGAAACGGGAACATCCTGTAAATTCTGTTCGCGTTTTTGTGCCGTAACAACAATTTCTTCCAATACACCCTGGGCATTGGCAGGCAGGAAAAAGTTCAACAGAAACAGTCCAAGAACAGCTCTGTTAAATGTGTTGACCGTATTGTTCATAGCCCCTCCTAACATAAAATGTTTTAAAAACAGTAACTTATTACCTCGTTATTTCCTTGTTAATCCGTTCTGTACAGGTCAGATCTGATGTTATATGATTACCCTACATAGTGTAGCATAAATAAAAATCACGGGATAGTAAAATTCTGCTGGTGAATACGTCAAGTCACAATGAGATGAAAGAAGCACCTCCTTATCTTGGTTTCGGAATTGCAGGGCTGGGAACGGGCCTGATTGTCCAGGTGCCCATTCTTTTCTTGCTCGTTTATATGACGGACATACTGGCCATTCCGGCTGCGCTTGCAGGCCTGGCTTTGTTCGGCTCACGCATATTTGACATCATCACGGACCCCATTATGGGTATCATCAGTGATCGTACACATACTCGCTGGGGGCGTCGTCGTCCTTATCTGTTACTGGGGGGAGTAACGGTAGCAGTATCTCTTGTGTTTCTCTTCTCTGCGCCTTTATACGAATCCATGTATGCCCGCCTCGCATATGTCATAGGGGTGTTTATCATTGTTCAAACCGGGGTCACCATATTCATGGTGCCCTACTACGCCATGCCCCCGGAGATGACGGATGATAATTATCAGCGTACCAAGCTCATGTCTACCCGCGCCTTTTTTTCCCTTACAGGCGGACTGATTGGCGGTGTGCTTGCACCATGGATTGTAATCAGTGCAGGTGGTGGAGAGAAAGGCTATGCGTTGATGTCATTTGTTGCCGCCGTAGTCTGCGGGGGTGCTTTTGTCGCGGCCTTCTTCGGCACAGCCAGGGCGCGATTTGCCGGTCGGGACGCTCACACCATCCCCGTCAAGCGGCAAATCAAGGTCGCCCTGAACAATCGTCCATTCAATATATTTATGCTGAGTTTTGTCATCTATGTAACAGGAATGGGGTGCTTCACCGGAACCGTACCGTATTTTGCCCGCTATACGCTGGAACGTCCCGAGGCTCTCTCCGTTATCTGGTTTTTTATCCTGGTCCCTGCAATTCTGGCCATACCACTGTGGACAGTCGTCACTAAAACAATTGAGAAAAAAAGCTGCTTCATCACGGCCCTGGGGATGATGGCAACAGGTTCTTTGTGTCTGTTCCTGGTAGATGCTCAATCTCCCCTTTCCCAGGTCTGGTTATTCTGTGTGATCTTCGGTCTGGGATTTGGAGGTACGCAAGTCATCGCCTGGTCCATATTGCCGGATGTTATCCAGTGGGATCGATGGTTCTCCGGGATGGAACGGGGGGGAATTTTCTCGGGGGGCATGATAGCTTTTGAAAAGACAGGCTTTGCCTTGGGTAGCCTGGTTGCCGGTGCTATCCTGAGCATCTTCGGCTATCTCGAATCCGCAGGTAAGGAAATAGTAGAACAGACATCTGATGCTCTGATGGGTATAAGAATAGCAACCGACGTTGCGCCGGCCATACTCTTCGTCATTGCTGGCATAATCATGCTGGTCTATCCGCTTACACATCACATGATGACATCAAGGGCAAATACTGAAGCAGACAGTAACCTTACAGCCAACTAGAAAGAAATGGAGAACAACCGAACATGCGCGCAATTGTCGTAAAACAGCCCGGTGACGTATCGCAACTGGAATTAACCCGGATACCGGAGCCTGTGGCCGGACCCGGTGAGGTCCTGATCGATGTCCGCTATGCAAGTTGTAACTGGATGGATACGGAGAAACGCAGAGGGGTATATCCCGACAAGTCCCTCACCTATCCGATGATACCGGGCAACGAGGTCTGCGGGACGATCAGGAAGTGTGGTGAGGACGTGAAAGGACTCACTGAAGGTCAACGCGTTGGCGCAATCCTGCCAAGCGGCGGATACGCCGAAAAATGTGTCACGTATCCTGATTTGATCATACCGCTTCCAGAAGCCATCCCGGATACCCTGGGCGCTGCTTTTCCAATTGTTTCATTAACTGCTTATCACCTGCTGAATTCTGCGTATTCATTAAAAGAAGGAGAAACGCTGTTGATCCATGCCATAGGCGGTGGTGTGGGGTTGATGACTACCCAGATGGCCGCACAGATGGGCGCCCGGGTAATCGGTACGGTCAGTTCGGACAGAAAGGGTGAACAGGCACTGGCATTCGGCGCGGAACGTGTTGTCAATCGAAGCAAGGAGGATTTTGTCAAGGCCGTTCTGGATTTCACCAATGGCCGGGGAGTCGATCTGGTTATCGATTCTCTGGGCGGTGAAACCGGTTACCGCAGCCTGGATGCACTCCGTCACTATGGCCGTCTTGTTAACATCGGTGAAGCCGAAGGTTGGCCGGTCGAGAACCTTCGGGATAAATTGTATGAACGCTCAACTTCATTTGCAGGTTTCGAAACCATACATGCCATGCAAGACCCGGCAGCCTGGCGAAAGGGGGTGGAATATATAACGGCTGCCTTTACCGAGGGTAAACTTGATCTACCCATTGCCGCGGTATTCCCCCTGGAGAAATGCCGGGAAATGCATGAGAAAATGGAAAGCAGAACGGTATCGGGCAAACTGCTGCTGAAAATGTAGATCGTACGACTGGAATTAAATAGAGCAATGACAATAAGGCGGAAGAAAAAAAGACACCTGAAGGCCAGAACCCGCGATCTGATCGTGGATGAAGCCGAGAAAATGATAGCGAAACAGGGAATAGATGGACTTGTGCTGGATGAAATTGCCAAAAAACTGGGTATTCAACGTCCGTCACTGTATACGCATTTCAAGGGGAGAGACGGTATCCTGACAGCCGTCGCCGAACGTGCATTTATCCAGCTCTCGCACCAGTTCCAGGATGATGATAACCCCGACCCGGTTGTAACAATAAGCAAAGGCGTAGATGAACTGGTGAATTTCCTGGTTAAACATAAAGCGTATGCGCGCCTGCTGGCGCGGGATTTTTCCACCCCTGGTGGATTGCCGTCCGTCAATGCTGTATTGGGACCGCCGGAATCTATCCTGGTCCCATCGTTGTTACAGCCGCTTTATGACAGGCTCAACAAAATTGTTATTCGCGGTCATGATGCGGGCAGGTTCAGGAAGATGGACCCGTTTGTGTTCCTGACAGTCCTGCTGGGGAGCATCATGGCGTGTCTCCTGCAACACAGGCAGGAACTTGAGAACCTGAACGACATAATGATTAACCTGGCGATTGGCCTGCTTGCAGAGCGGCACTGATCAGGGTGGGACCGTCTGACGGAATTCAGACCACTCCTGCGAGTTCCGTCATGGCATGAAACAATACATTGGCGCCGGCAGCCGAGTCCGATAGCGACGCTGATTCAGCCTCATTGTGGCTGATGCCTTTTTCACAGGGGATGAATATCATTGCCGTGGGCGCCAGTTCAGCTATGTTCATGGCATCGTGCCCGGCCCCGCTCAACATCCGTTTATAAGGATATGCGAGGTTTTTTGTGGCTTGTTCGACGATTGATACGATATTCTGATCGAATTTAACCGGTTGTTTCTTCAGCATAATCCTGAATTCGAATCCGAGGGCCCGCCTGGCGGCTATTTCAGCCAGCCCGCTCTCCACCCTGGCCCGTAATGACTCCAGGGTTACCCGGTCGGGATGCCGGCAATCGATCGTAAAATACGACCGGCCGGGTATGGTGCTGAGGGAGTTCGGGTTGATTTTGAGAGTGCCGACGGTCATTTTCGCCAGGTCATCCGTGTCCGTAGCCAGCCTGTTTAACCAGACAATCATCTCGGCCGCGCCAAGGCAGGCATCTCGCCGCATATCCAATTGAACCGTACCGGCGTGACCGTCCTCGCCGGTAAGCGTCACTTCAGCGGCAAAAGCCCCCTGCACGCAATCCACGACGCCTATCGTTTTTACCTCTTTTTCCAGCACGGGGCCTTGCTCGATGTGCGCTTCTATAAACGCATCCAGCTTCCTGGAGCCGGGTATTTCACTGCCGTAATACCCGATGTCCATGAGATCGTCTTTCACCGTCGCACCGTCACTGGTGAGGGTGCGGTGGACGTCTTCTGTTTTCAGTTTCCCGGCAAATACCTGCGAGCCCGTCAGCGGGGGCGGGAAACGGGCCGCTTCCTCGTTGGTCCAGACAATCACGTCAACCGGTTTTTGCGTCCTGACATTGTTGTCGTTCAGCGTGCGAACGACTTCCAGGCCTGCCAGCACGCCATAAATCCCGTCGAACCTGCCGCCATGGGGCTGGGTATCCAGGTGACTGCCGGTTGCAACCGCCGGCAAATCGGGGTCCTGTCCGCCGCGCCTGGCATAGACGTTTCCGACCTGGTCGACCGATACCGCACATCCGGCTTCCTTTGCCCACCGCACAAACAGGTCCCGTCCCATCTTGTCCTCCCTGGTGAGGGCCAACCGGCAGCAGCCGCCCCCGGGCAATGCGCCGTGGCGGCCCATCTCCGTGATGCTGCTCCACAGCCTGTCCTCATTTATCCTGATGGAATTCATGCCGTTCATGGCTCACAGGCGAACCAGGGGCTGGTGTGCGCAACGAAAAGAGCCTCCACAACGATATACATAGCCGTATGGGAGACGAACAACCTCAAACCTGCGTTTTTTCAGTTCCTTCTCCATCCAGTCATGTTCTTCTTCCGCGGGCACAATCACGGTCTGATCGTTAATGACCAGGTGATTCGTGCCCAGGGCGTCGTTACAGTATTGCTTGCTGACATCTATAATGTCCCAGTCGCTTATATACGGGGGCAACCCACCGGGGAAAGCTTCGGTGCAGGCAATGGCAACTCCTTCACGGGGCGTGCAAAGCACACAATCCAGGTGCTGGAAGCATGAGGGGTCCACATCAACCGTTTCCACGCTGTACTCCTCGCCCAGCACATGTTGCAGCCAGCGGGCGCCTTCCGGGTTGCTGCAATGTCCGGAATGGCCGACCAGGATCTTTTTATCAAGGACAAAAACATCGCCGCCTTCCAGGTAGCCCCATCCCGGCGCATCAACACTCTGGTCGGCGCCGCAGTCAGGCTGGGCAAAGTACCTGCCGCCGCGCTCCATGGCCTGCACCAGGATATGCCGTGTTGCAAACCGCTGCCGGCGATGAAACATCGTACGGGGCGCCAGTTCGATGACATTGCTGCCTATGGTCACGAAACCGTCACGGTGCCAGCCGGTGGGCGACCCCCAGTTATCGCCATCGGGAAACCTGCGGTTCGCTTCACTGATCAATGCGCCGCGATGGACCTTTATGCCGGAGTTTTCGAGAAAACCGACCACCCCATCGATCTGCGCCTTCCAGTTCCTGAAATAATCGGGATTGACATCCTCGAGGCTTCGCCCCGGGTTGGATTGCCACATCTGCCTGAATTCACCAACCGGGCGTAAGTCCGAATCCACGTTCCACTTGGGGAAGATGAATTCGTGTGATGAGCCGTAGATACATTCCTTCAGTTCACCCCATTCGGCGCGCACAAATATTTTCTCACTCATTACAGTTCCTGAATGTTTATCATCAATAGTGTCCTGTCAATTGCAGTATCCGGTCTGCGGTGTCTTCTGAACTTATTATCCTACACTACGAAGGGATGTTTTTCTATAAGATTGCCGCTGTAAGGTGATAACTGCAGATTATATTCCAAAGGCGTGTAATTCCCGGTTTGCTTCTCAACAGGTAATAAATATTAATGGGTGTCCTGATTTACTATTTACACTACCCTGTAACATGCGCGTATTAACATTGACTTTCAACCGCGGCTTTGCCATCATTTCAACAGGGATACGCATTGGCGCGACCACGCTTACGGCACAGTGAAGGAGAGCTTGAGGGAAGGGGATAACAAAGTGAAAAACATCAGTCAAATTAATCTTGGAACGATGTATGCGGTATTGCTTTGCCTGTTGGTTCCAACCTCCGCCATAGCCGACGATTCCCTGGTGATTGCGCAGGGCCAGGACTTATACGAGATGAACTGCATATTCTGCCACCAGGCAGATGCCATCGGAAAGCCGGGATTTGCGCCTTCCCTGACCAACCCCGAATTTTTGTCCAGCGTGTCGGACGAGTTTCTGCTGGGGACGATTCGCGACGGCCGCCTGGGTACGGGCATGCCCCCGTTTGCCCATCTTGGAGAGGACGGGATCCGGGCTATAGGCGTCTACCTCAGGGCCCATGCGGCTTTGCCCGACCGTTCTGCTGAAATTGACAGCCAGCCCGAAGCCCGGGGAGATCCGAGGGCAGGGAAGCTCCTGTTCGACGGGATCTGCGCCACCTGCCATGGCCCCCATGGTGACGGTTATATCGCGGGCGGCACCGGCACTGCAATCGGAAAGGCCGGTTTTCTTAAAATAGCATCCGACGGATTTATCCGTAACACCATCAAGTACGGCCGTTCCAATACCCGCATGCGGGGGTTCTGGGGCCCCGCAGGGTTGGCGAACCTCACCGACCAGGAAATCGACGACGTGATTGTTTACCTGCGCGAACTGGAAAAACAGAATCAATAGGAGAAAACCATGAAACGATTTAAAGCCAGCAGACGGGATTTCCTGAAAAGCGGTGCGTTCATTACCGGTTCAGCGGCGGGCGCGAGTTTGTTTGTAGGCAACAACCCGGAACTGGAAGCGGCGCCCGCTCCCGCCGGCAGCGCCACGCGCGGCACTGCCCTGGCGCAATGCCCTTATTGCGGCGTCGGTTGCGGCACGATCATACAAACGGAGAACGGCAAGATCGTTTCCATGCGGCCGGACAAGGATCACCCGACAAACTACGGCCTGCAATGTATCAAGGGACTGACGGCTGCGGAACCCATGTATATCGACCGCATGGAAGGCGACCCCTACGTGCGCAAGGACGTCTGGGAGGAATGGAGTAAACCGGGTCATGGAGACCTGGACTATATAAGCAGTACAAAAGGTTCTTTCGACGAGGAACATTTCGTGCGCGTGCCGTATGTACAGGCATCGGAAATGGTGGCGCACAAGATCGCAAATTATGCGAAAAAATATTCGGGAAATTCCATAGCCCTGTACGGCTCGGGCCAACTGACGATGGAAGGCCAGTATCTTGAAAACCTGTTCATGAAGGGCGTTCTTGGTTCCAATACCATTGAAGCGAATGCCAGGATGTGCATGACCTCGGCGGTAACGGGCTATTTTGCCTCGCTGGGGTCCGATACGCCGCCGCTGGCCTACGAGGACATCGAACTCAGCGACATGATTATGCATTTCGGCCATAACGCCCGTGAATCGCACCCGATTATCTTCTGGCGCGCGGCAGACCACAAAAAGAAAAAGGATATCCCGACCGTCGTGGTGGACCCCCGCCGCACCGGCACAACCATGGGCTACGAGGATATCAACCCGGACAACTCTGTACACGTTCCGGTTCTCAACGGCGATATCAGTTTTTTGAACGCGCTTGCCCATGTCCTGATCAAGGAGCACGATGACGTTATCGACTGGGAGTTCATAAAAGAGCACGCTACCGGCTGGCAGGAATATGTCGGCGGTATCATGCAGCATTACAGTCCGGAACAGGTGCAGGACCGAATGGGTTCCGAAGAAGTCACGCCTGAACTGATACGCCGCGTGGCCAGCATGTTTGCGGATGCAACGCGCAAGCGCCTGGAACGCAGCAAAGAGACCCACGACGCCGGTTACGGCGGCGTGATCATCATGTGGGGGATCGGTTACAACCAGCATATCCACGGCCAGCACAACGTCATCTCCATCATCAACCTGCTGGCCTTGACAGGCAACCTGGCGAAACCGGGTTGTGGCCCGTTTTCGATGACGGGGCAACCGAATGCGATGGGCGAACGCTTTACCGGCGGCCTGACGGGACGGTTGCCGTTTAACGAACCGTTATCCAACCTGAAACATCTTGCGCACATGGCAAAGTCCTGGCGCGTCCCTGAACAGAACCTGGAACGCGCGCTCAAATCGGAGAACCCGGGCTATGCCGTGGGCATGATGGAACGCGCCCTGAAGGACGAGGTCAAGGCGATGTTCCTGGTGTATGCGACGCATATCGACTTGCCGGATCTGCAAAACCTGATCCGCCCGGCGCTGATGAAAACATTCAACGTGGTGCAGGAGATCTACCGCCATGCCCCCAACAACCTCTATGCGGACGTCATCTTTCCCGCGGCGACCTGGGGCGAAGTGACAGGGGTTTATATCAGTTCGGAACGCCGTATCAACATCTGTGACAAGGCTGCCGAACCGCCTCCCGGTTGTCACCCTGATATGGACATGGTGATCGACAAGGGCAGGGAAGTGGCGCACCTGATGGGACTTGATGCGGATGCGATCTTTCCCTACCGGAAACGTGAAGACGGCACCTATGATGCTGAGGAGGTGTTCCGGGATGTCATCGAGGCGTCTGCCGGGACGGATACCGACCTGACGGGCATACTCGACGTGGAGAAGGTGGATAATATCAGCCCGTATGAGCAGATACGCAAGCTGCGCGGTATCCAGTGGCCGGCCCCCACTTACGCCATTGCCAAAGGCGGCGGCACCAAACGCCGCTACATGTTGCAGGAAGGTGACTGGGAGAGCCGGCCGTACGGTTATTTCAGGACAAAAGACGGCAAGGTGCACTTCAAGTTGTGTGAACAGGATTACCGCGACCGCAAACGTGTCACGGACAAACTGATGGAATTCGGCAGCAAGGAAGGTGTGTATACCATCGATAATATCGCCCTGCTCGAAGAGGCCCGCGATAAGGGGCTGACCCCGGATCTCCCCGATGAGGAATTCCGCGGGGATAAATGGCAGGACGTCCCCGCGGACAAATTCCCTTACTGGCTCGGCCTGGGCGTAGTGTATGAACACTTTCATACCGCCAAGTCCAATCGCAGCGCGACCACCCGCCGCCTGGTGCCGGAGATGTACGTGGAAATGCACCCGGATGACGCAAAGACATTGGGCATAGCAGATGGCGATAAAGTACGGCTCATTACCCGGCGCGGCAACTACGAGGCCAGGGCGCAGGTGGGGACCAACAGCCTGGTAAAACCTGCGCGCAATTCGGTGCCGCGTGGATATATGTTCAGCCCCTGGAACCTGTCGGTTGCAGACAGCGCCGACCCCGAAAAGAACAAGTGGTTGGTTAATAATACGGCCAGCCGCGTCTGGGACCTGGTGTCGGGCCAGGTGGATTTCAAAAAACTCGCTTGCAGGGTTGAAAAGGTGTAGCGGCGGCCGATGTTGCAGCCGGGATTCAAAAAAGGGGTAACGGATTACGTTACCCCTTTTCCGTAGAGTAGCATCTATGAAACGCAGGAAATTTTTACAGGACCTGATTTCCACAGCAACCGCCATGGCTGCTGCGCCTGCTGTGGAGGCGCGGGTTGTTCAAAAGACGGGAATTCGTTACCTGCGCCCGCCCGGTTCCCTGGATGAAGCTGAATTTGCCAGCCGTTGTATCCGTTGCGGCCAGTGCGGCGAGGCCTGTCCGAACCGGTGCATAAAATTTTTCGGTACTGAAAACGGCTTTAAATCTTACGGCACCCCATATATTACGCCGCGTGAAAAGGCCTGTATCCTGTGTATGAAATGCGGTGATGTGTGTCCGACCGGGGCCATTCAATCCCTGCAGCGTGAAGCGGAAACCATCCTGGATTCCGTCAACATGGGCAAGGCCCGCGTCAATGAAAGCCTGTGCCTGTCCTACCAGGGAAAATCATGCGGTGTCTGTTACCGGGCCTGCCCGTTACCGGATATCGCCATTACGGTGGGATGGATGGAACAACCCCATGTGCAGGACGCCTGTGTCGGTTGCGGTCTGTGTGAGCGTTCCTGCATCCAGATACCTCAGGCAATCCGGGTGATTCCAAAACACAGTATATGAGGTCTCCCTGAGATCAGGTATCTGCCGGTCAAGTTCCATGACACCTCATATACGCCACCTGAACAAACTGCGCTGGGCCAGCCTGACTGCCGTATTCCTGGTACTGATCCTGTTGCCCTGCATCAGCGTTTACCAGGCTTATGTGGCCGCTCATGCCTATGACCTGCTCACGCCTTCGGAGAAGGAGTTCTATGACGTCATGGAGACGCTGACCGACCCGTTTGTCAGCGACCCGGAACACGATCTTGACGCGGTCAAAGGCACGACCTGGTCTGCGACCGTATTTGGTTTGAAAGTCAGCGACCCGCTGGCCGTGGTCGGCCAGGTCTCCGCCGGCCTGGAGATCTATCCGCCTTTTTTGCTTGCCGCGCTCATCCCCGTGATTGTCACGCTCGTTTTCGGCCGGATCTTCTGTGGCTGGATCTGTCCTGCCACTTTGCTGTATGAACTCAATACCAACCTGGCCGCCTGGTTGCACCGGGTGGGACTGCCTGTGGGCAACCGCCATTTTGACCGGCGCCTGAAATACCTGGTGCTGGGTATCGGTGTCATATTATCGATGATCACCGGTTCGGTATTGTTCGCGGCCATCTACCCCCCTGCCATCATCGGGCGCGAGATTTATTACGCGATCGCCCTGGGAGGGTTTGGCGCCGGGGCGGTATTTTTCGTGTTGACCCTGCTGTTTGACTTGCTGGTGGCGCGGCGCGGATTCTGCCGTTACGTCTGTCCGGGAGGCGCACTGTATTCATTGCTGGGACGTTACCGGGTGTTGCGGATTCAACGAAAGGTGGAAACCTGCAATGACTGCGCCAAATGCACGGCGATCTGTGAATTTGAACTCGACCCCATGCGCGACGGTTTTGGCCAGGAATGCAATAACTGCACGGCCTGTATCGCGGTCTGTCCTACGGATGCGCTCGAATTCAAAGTTGATATCAAGGATATTACCTACCAGGGACCAGGCCATCTCGGCAGGCATTACCGTGAACAGGAAATACGTCCGGGGGCGTAACAGTCTCTGAGTCTTATGAAGACCGGTTTTTGCCTGGTTGTTTTGATGGTTGTTTGCTCCGCTCCCGCCCACGCGCATCATGTGCTCGGCAGACCCTCGTACAGCCTGAATGAAGACTCGACCACGCCACCCAGTATGCAGGTGGAAACACAGATTGGCGATTATTATGTTACCTATATGGTGTTTCCCGCTTTCCCCAGTCCCAATCAGCCGGGCAGGGTAAACCTGTACGCCTCACGCATCGACAATGGCGCGCCCTTTGACGGAGAAGTGGCATTCAAGGTCCGGGATGACAGCCTGTTCAACGATGACGAGGAACTCCTGGGCGTACAACTCCCGGATGACAACGTATTCCGGCAGGGTTTCGAATTCCGCGAGGCCGGGAATTTTATTGTCCGCGCCGAATTTGAAGCGGGTGGAGAACCCTACCGGATTGATTTTCCGTTACAGATTGGCGAACCTGCCCGGTGGGGGCCGCTCGGGCTGACTGTCGCTGCCATCATGCTCGCCCTGATAACTGTCAATCTTGTCCAGCGCAAGCGCCTGGTAAGCGATAAAATAAGAAGCGGGCGCCAGGACAGGGCAGGATGACGATGACCCATCCGGGGCTTCCTTTCGCCTGGGTCCTGGCGACATGCGTTTTCATGCTCGTCCTGAGCGCTAACATGCTGTTGAGGAACCCTGCCCCCGGCGGCACGGCAAAAACGATCAGCCTGGCAAACATACCTGTTCTGGGCGCATTCGTGCGCGGCATGACCGGAACGCCCGTCCTGTTATTGTTATTGAAAATTGCCGCGGTATGCGTGTTTATGCTGATCATTGCCGCCGGCTTGTCCGGTTCCCAAATCCCGGAAAGAAATATTGCAACGGTGTTGACCTGGAATATCTGGTGGACGGGCCTGATTATTTCCATATTTTTTCTCGGCTCTGCCTGGTGCGCCGTCTGCCCATGGGATGCCATGGCCACCTGGCTGGTCCGGCGCCGCCTGTGGCGCCGCGCGCATCCCAATAACAGCCTTAATCTCAGGGTGCCGCGCAGGTTCCGCAGCGTCTGGCCGGCCCTGGTATTGTTTATCGTCCTGACATGGCTTGAACTGGGTGTCGGCGTCACTTCGAGCCCGTATATGACGGCCATACTGGCCCTTGCAATGGTCCTGATGGCCACGGTCTCCCTGGCCGTCTACGAAGGCAAGGCCTTTTGCAGATATTTTTGTCCTGTAGGCAGGACCATCGGGTTTTATTCACAGCTTGCGCCTGTTGAACTCCGACCCGTCAATACGGATATCTGTGCGGGATGCAAGACACTGGAATGTTATTACGGTTCGGAAACCGTCGAACCCTGCCCGACCCACCTGGTGATGGGGCGGCTGAAACAGAATACCTATTGTACCTCCTGCGGTAATTGCAGCAGGAGTTGCCCGGACAACAATGTAGCCTGGCGCCTGCGCGCGCCCAGCAGGGAAGCCATCCAGGATGCCCGGCCGCACTGGGACGAGGCGTGGTTCATGCTGGGCCTGCTGGCGTTAACGCAGTTCCACGGAATCTCCATGGCGCCGTTTTTTGAGGGGTGGCTGCTGTCTGTGGCTTCCCTGGTGGACGATTCAGGAAGGTTGCTGTTGAGTTTTTCAATATTGCTGTTTTCCAACCTGTTGGTTGTGGCATTGGCATATGCTTTTTTTACCCGGCTGACGCAAAAAATCAGCCCACATGATATGGATTTTAAAAAACTGTTTTCCCGGTTTGTCTTTGTCTCACTGCCGCTGGCATTCAGTTACCACTTGGCGCACAACCTGAATCACCTGCTCAGGGAAAGTTCAGGTTTCAGCACATTGTTGCTCAATCCTTTCGGGTTGAACGCACAGCCTTTAAGCATGATGGAGAAACACAGCAGGCACCAGGAGATATTGTTCTCGCAGGATATCCTGTTTGCGTTGCAGGCGGGACTGATTGCCTTCGGTTTCTGGATAAGCATGAAGGTGATTCAGCATCGCGGGAATGCGTTGATGCCTGAGGCAGGCTGGCGCTTGTCTCCCATGATTTCGTTTGCAATCCTGGTAACGGGATTGCATCTCTGGTTGTTGATGCAACCCATGCTGATGAGATTCTGATCGTTATGGACAGGCGTAATTTTTTTAAACTGGGTTTGCAGAAAGTGGCCGGAACCGCCGTCAAGCTTGCGGATGAAGCCGCATCACAACGGGCCAGGCACTGGATTCGGCCTCCCTATGCCCTGCCTGAACTGGAATTCCTGCTTGCCTGCACCCGTTGTGACAAGTGCATAGAGGCATGCCCGCACGATGTCATTTTTAAACTGCCGTCACGGCTTGGCGCACAGGTCGTGGGTACGCCGGCAATGGATATATTGAACAAGGGCTGCCATCTCTGTAATGACTGGCCGTGTGTCAGCGCCTGTGAACCCGACGCGCTCCGTTTCCCCGTCGCGGATGAAGATGTGGAGGCGCCGTTACCGAGACTGGCGCGCGCTGAAATCAACACCTCGAGTTGCCTGCCTTACCAGGGGCCTGAATGCGGCGCCTGCAAACCGGCTTGCCCCGTCCCCGGCGCAATGACCTGGAAGATGGAAAAGCCTGAGATCAATCCTGAAACCTGTACAGGCTGCGGACTGTGCAGGGAGGCATGCATAGTCGAGCCGAAAGCCGTGAACATCACCTCGCTTTATCACGAAACCCGGGATTCGTCTTCTGAAATTCCTTGACCCGGGGCTGCAAGGCAATGGTATTCAGCGCGAGAAGTGTATGCCGGTCCATCATTTATGTACTGGCGGCCTGCCTGAACCCGGCGCTGGCGGGTGACTGCCTGCCGGGTACTTCAGCCTGTTCCCCGCAACTGCAGTCGGAACTGCAACAGGCGCTCAAGGATAGAGGCGAAGACTACCTGCCCGGGGCAAGGCACCAGGATCCGGACGGCAGGCCGCTGTTTACAAACCGGTTGATCCTGGAAGATTCCCCATACCTGTTGCAGCATGCGCATAACCCTGTGGACTGGCACAGTTGGGGCGCCGAAGCGTTTGCGCGCGCCGGGGAGCAGAACAAACCGGTATTTTTATCGATTGGTTATTCCACCTGCCACTGGTGTCACGTAATGAAAAGGGAGAGTTTTGAGGACATCGGAATTGCCCGGTACCTGAACGAGCATTTTATTCCCGTTAAGGTGGACCGGGAAAGGCGGCCGGATGTCGACGAGATTTACATGACCGCGTTATTGTTGACAAAAGGGCAGGGAGGCTGGCCCCTGTCCAGTTTCCTGACGCAGGACGGAAAACCTTTTTATTCCGGCACTTATTACCCGCCGGAAGAGTTCCTGGAACTGATCAGGCAGCTCAGTGAACTGTGGGTAGCGGAGCAGGATGAATTGAAGATGCTGGCGGCAGAGTTGGCGGATACCGTAAAGGATTACATGCAAACCCGCGGCGCGGTGGCGGCTATTGGTCCGGAACTCGTGCAGGCTGCCGTTTCCGGGATCCTGAATGGCTACAATGAACGGTGGGGAGAATTCGGTGGTGGGCCCAGGTTTACCCACGAGGCTTCCATGCTGTTGTTGTTGCAGCACGGCTACCGGAACATGGATGCGGAAACCATTGGCGCCGCAGAGCGCGCCCTGACGAGGATAGCCCATGGCGGCTTGTATGACCAGGTAGCCGGCGGATTTCACCGTTATTCAACCGACCCATACTGGCTGGTGCCGCATTTTGAAAAGATGCTGTACCACCAGGCCAATATGGCCGGGGTTTACCTGGCCGCTTACCGGTACACGGGAAACCGCATTTTTGCACGTATCGCGGAGCAGACACTGGACTATATTTTACGCGATATGAGATCCCCGGAAGGCGGCTTTTATTCGGCTGTCGATGCGGAGAGCGACGGAGAGGAAGGCCGCTATTACGTATGGACCCTTGATGAGATTCGCCATTCCCTCCCGGGCGAAGATGCGGTGTTGGCGCAATCGGTTTTTGGCGTTACCGAACAGGGAAACTTTAATGGCAGAAATATTCTGTATATGCCCGAAGAGTTGTCCGCTGTCGCGCAAACCCTGGATGTCAATGAGCAGGAATTAACTTCGAGACTGGACGGCATCCGTGAAAAACTCCGCCTGGAGAGAATGAAACGGGCGCATCCGCTGGTAGATAAAAAGGTGCTGGTGGCCTGGAACGGCATGGCGATATCCGCGCTGGCCGGGTCCGCACAGGTACTTGGCCGTCAGGAATTCCTGGATGCCGCGATACGGGCCGCCGACTTTCTGTGGGACTATCAACGCATGAATGACGGCGCGTTGTTGCGTATCCGTTACGACGGGCGGTCTTCAAGCAAAGCGACCCAGGATGACTATGCGTATTTCGCCGAGGGATTGATCGCGCTGTATGACGCCACGGGAGAACAATCCTGGTTGAATAAAGCCGTTGAAATAACCGGGACCATGATCAGCAGGTTCTGGGACCCTGACGCCGGCGGCTTTTATATGAGCGAAGACGGGGACACGCTGTTCGTTACGCCGAAACAATTTCGCGACGGTGATATTCCTTCCGGAAATTCCGCCGCGCTGCATGTCCTCGTCAGCCTGTCGAACCGTGTCATGGATTGGGAGTATAAAAACCTTGCCGTCCGGTTAATCCGGTCTTTTTCCGGGGCCATGGATAAAGACCCCGCTTCCTGTCCCTATTTCATGGCTGCCGTCGATGAGTTGTCAAACCATGCCGCGGGCCCCACGGAGTATGCAGCCCGTGGGCAGATCAGGTTGACGGCACAGGATATCGGGGATAATCATGACATCAGACTCAGTCTTGCCATCTCACCCGGATGGCATGTTAATTCCTACAACGCCGGACATGACAACCTCATCCCACTGGACATTAATCTTGCCGGCAACCGCGGCCAACGGAGTTTGACGCGGATCCGCTATCCTGAGCCGCGGTTTAAAAAATTGTCTTTTGCCGACGGGAAACTCGCTCTTTATGAAGACAGTATCGACATCTTTTTGACGTTAAACCCTCCACCGGATCAGCAGGATTTCAGCGACAAGAGGGTGGACATTACAATACGGCTGCAGGCCTGTGACGATGAGATTTGCCTGCCGCCTGAAGACGTTGTCCTGGAATACCTGCATACGGGCAACCCATGATCCAGGCGGGGCGCTCCCGGATCAATACTTGAACCCGGCCCAGATCCAGAATTTGTCAACATCGTTGGCGATCCCTGCATTGGCGCCGTTCCGGCTCAAATTCCCTGTATTTTTGTCGGCGTCATAGGTGGCGTATTTCAATCCCAGCGTGTAATGTTTCCTGAAGGTCCTGCTCAGCAGAAGATTGAATTCGCGGCCATAATCGTAACTCATGTTATCGGAACCGATATCATGGTATGCGGCAACCAGGTTCGCGCCCTTTATTTTCATTACGGCAGTAAGGATGTAGTCTTCAATCCCGTCTCCGGGTGTCACCAGGAAACGGTCATTCCAGCCCTGGAAGGCATGGTTGGTGCCTAAAATCGTCACGAACCTGTCCGCGCCGCCTTTCCCGCTTAACCTCTCGTAACTGAATTTCAGTGTGACACTGTCGATGAGCCGGTTGATTCGGAAATCGGCGCCGATTTCACCCAGGATATAATTTGCATCGATGTCCGCCGGGTTACCCGCATGCTCGGTCTGTGTGGCGTATTCTGCCGTATACAGCGCAGAGATATTCTCTCTGAGCTTTCTCTTTCCATGGAGGCGCGCCCCGAAGGTCCGGGTGGAGAAACCGGGGGCGTTATCGAAGTCCAGCAGGTAACCGTACACTTCGAGGTTCCCGAACGGCAACCCGCCGTACTGAATATTCACCAGGTGGGAATCGCTGTCGAAATTGCTCAACGGTTCCGGCGCGTCCCTGCCGAAGATGCGATTGATATTCCAGACGTAGGCATAACGTATCCGGGTGTCGGGTAATGTCTGGCTGTCCATGGTGAGGGCGTCAAGGGTCTGCCAGTTCTGGCGCCAGAGAATGGTGCCGATATACCGGTGAAACGGCGCCTTCCTGTAGGTAATGTACTGCCTGCCCAGTCTGATGCCCGTGTTGCTGATGCCTGAATAGTTGAGAAAAGCCTGGTCGAGTTCCGTGCCTGGGGGGTCTACGACCGTGGCATACCCGGTTTTACCGTTGGAACCGTCGTTAAAATCATCGAGTCCCACCTCGATGACATTTTCCAGGTCGAGAGTCGCCGAGAAATCATGGAACACGCCGGTCTCGTATCCCAGAAACGTCCTTAACGTTGAAGCATCGGCGTTCCTAAGCGGCGCGCCCGTTCCTGCCGCCCTGTCATCGTTTACATGTTCAAACCGGTAGCGCAGGGATAAATGAAGTTTTCCGCCAGTAAGCGCATCAGCAATTGAAGCGGCAGGAATTTCCGGTGGGATCAATACAAGTGCAACGAAGGCTGATAATGCATAAATAAACTTCATGAAAGGAAAATGCCCCGGATTCCGGCGTCTCATCGACACATTGAGTATACCCCAAGTTACACGTGGGTATTTGATACAGGACACCCAAGTAAAATACAGTAAAATACAGGACACCCATATAATTTACCTGGGTGTCCTGTATTTTACTGGACATCGAGCAGACCGGACAATTGCGAACCGGAGCAATAACATGATTGGATTTACGGGTTGCGGCATCGTGCCGGGCGTTACGCGCGCGCAGGCCGTGGAAAGTGACCGGGACTTGCCGGCTGAAGCGGACGTGGTCGTCATCGGCGGCGGGTTGCTCGGCTGTATCACCGCACTGGACCTGGCGGAGAGAGGCGTCAGAGTCGTCCTGTGTGAGAAAGGCGTAGTCGCAGGCGAAGCCTCCGGGCGGGCTGTCGGTCTTGTAGAATATGAACTGCTGTCGCCCATCAAGATGGAACTCATTGCCCGTTCCATCGAACTCTGGCACGCCATGCCGGAGCGGATCAACGGTGAAATCGGTTATGCAGGGCCGGGCCTGATTAGTCTTTACAAGGAGGAAGAACCGGCGGAATTTACCGCGGCATGGCTGAAAGACATGCAGGGCCAACCGGGCGTTGAGGCGCACATGTTGACGGACAGGGAGATTGGCGCCCTTGACCCGGCCCTCGGCAGCGGGTGGCACAGCGCCCTGTACCAGGTCAACGGCGCGGCCATTGAACCTTGCCTGGCGGCACCGGCCATTGCCCGGGCCGCACGGGCAAAGGGAGCAACGTTGCTGCAGTCCTGCGCGGTGCGGAGTATCGAACGCCAGGGCGGCGCGGTTAGCGGCGTTATCACGGAAAAAGGCAGCATAAAAACCGCCAACGTGGTCATCGCCGGCGGAGTCTGGTCTTCCATGCTGGCTGCACACCTGGGCCTTGAGCTGCCGCAGATGATGATTTTCGCGGAACAGTGCAGTGTCGAACCAGTCACGGGGGGACCCGCCATCGCGGGCATGACCCCCGCCGGTTACTATCGGCGCGAGCCCGACGGTGGTTACCTGTTCGGCGCCGCCGCCGGCCGCATTCCAATAACGATGTCCATAGTGAAGAATCTCCGCAAGCTGCTGGCTGCGCCGACGGACGTGGACCAGGACATGAGACCGGTGATGAACCTGCGCACGTTTTTCTGGGACCTCAAGGCCAACCGGAAGAGGCCGGAAAACCGGGTTTCCGTATTCGAGGAAAACCGTATCCTGCAACCTGAGCCTATCAGCGGAATTACCGAACGGACCGTTACCGGCATGGGGGAATACATCCCCGCCTTTGCAAATTGCAAGGTGCGCGAGGTTTACACGGGGTCACTGATGTCCACCATCGACAACCTGGGGGTCATTTCATCGGTCGGCAGTATCCCCGGGCTATATATCGGCGCGGGTATGTTATATGGCCTGACCATGAGCGCGGCCGCAGGCGAGGCGCTGGCGGATATGGTCACAGGTAGAGCGCCAAAATTTGGCATTTCTCCCTATCGTTACGAGCGCTTCTCGGATGGTTCAGAGTTTGTGTTTCATCCCTAGGATATAAGGGGTCAGAGTAAAATTTCTGACGAAATTCTTACTCTGACCCCATCTATCGGTCAGGTCGATTTCAGGAGCGAGAACAACTCCGCGCGGGTGCTGGCGTTGGACCGGAATATGCCCAGCATCGCCGAGGTCTTCATCACGGAGTTCTGTTTTTCCACCCCGCGCATCATCATGCACAGGTGTTTAGCCTCGATGATGACACCGACGTCATCGACTTCCGTCGCAGTCTTCATTGCCCGGGCGATGTCCATGGTGAGGTCTTCCTGGTTCTGCAACCGGCGCGCAAACATATCGACGATGCGGGCGACCTTGGACAGACCGATGACGAAATTGTTCGGGATATAGGCCACGTGGCATTTGCCGATGAACGGCAACAGGTGGTGCTCGCACAGCGAGTAGAGTTCGATATCCTGGACCACGACCATCTCGCTCCGTTCCGTGGGAAACCGCGCATCGTTGATGATTTCTTCCAGGTTCTGGTTGTAGCCGCGGGTCAGAAAGCGCATGGCATCCGCGGCGCGTCCTGGTGTGTCTTTCAATCCTGCCCGTTCAAGGTCGTCTATTTCTCTGATGATGTCTGCGTAGGCCTGTTCCATATTCATTACGTTCCGGTTTTTGTACAAGGGACGTAAGTGTACCCGTTTTGGCGAACCGGGGGCAAAAAAAGGGGCGGATTACAAATCCGTCCCTTTATCCGATATTTAAGCACAGGGGTCGGAGTAAGAAATTCGGAGAATTTTTACTCTGACCCCATCTATCCCGAAATGCAGGGGTCAGAGTAAAATTTCTGACGAAATTCTTACTCTGACCCCGTAATCAGGGGTTATGCCCTACATGCTCAGCTTGATGCCGACAAACCCTGCGCGGGGTGTGCCCGGACCGACAAAGCGCGGGCTTTCATAGTCCTCGAATTCTTCCACGGCCACCTCGCCGGGTTCCTCGCCCAGCAGGCCGAAGCTTTCGTAGTCCTCGTCAAACAGGTTGGTGACGCGTCCGAATATCTGGATATTGTCGGTCACGTTGTAGCTGGCGCGCAGGTTGACCACGGCATAACCGCCTACGGGGTTCAGGAAACCCTCGTCATCCCTGTCGTTGCCTTCGTTGCCGCGCAATTCCTTCTTGGAGGTGTACGCCACGTCGAAGCCGACGTTGAGGCGTTCCAACAGCAGGTAATCGGCGCCCAGTTTCAAGGTATGCTTGGGCAGTCCGGGTATGCGGTCGCCGTCCTCCACCTCGATGTCGTCGCCCAGCGGGTGATTCTCGTTCTCAACCGCGATGAACTCGTCCTCGAACGTCGCTTCCAGGTAGCTGTAGGCGATGAACCAGTTTAGGTTGTCGGTCGAACCGTTCAATTGCCCCTCAAAACCCAGGTGGCGGGTCTTGTCCACGTTGGCGAACAGGCCGGTGGCCCTGCCGGTGGTCTGGAACAGGATATCGTCATGGTTGGTGGTGTGGAAGAACCCCAGGTGGTAGTCCACCAGGCCGATGTCGCCGCGCACGCCCGCTTCAAAGCTCTTGCTCACCACGTCGTTCAGGGGCGGGTCGGCCAGGAATGCATTGGGCAGGCGGCATTCGAATTCCACGTCGTCCGGGTCGTCCGCGAACAACTGCGCACGGGTATAGACGCTGTCGTTACAGGCAAGCTCGATGGGCGTCGGGGCGCGGTTCGATTCGCTGTAACTGCCGTAGACATTCAGGTTGTCCGTGGGCTGGAAGGTCAGGCCCACTGCCGGGTTGAAACGGAAGAAGTCATGCTCGCCGTTCAGTTCCGGGCGCTCTCCGGAGAGGTCCTGGAGGTCGATCAAGGTGTTGTTCAGACGCCCGGACACCACCAGGGTAAGCTGTTCCGTCAGGGTCATGGCATTCATGAAGTAGAAACTGGTCGTTTCCGTTTCCGTCTCCAGGTTGGTCCTGGCATCTTCAAGGAATACGCCGGTGCCCAGGCCCACTGTGCTGCGGGAGACGGGGTCGAGGCCGGCGATTTCCGTTTCCGAGCGGAACCTGCTTTCACCCTTGTAGTAGGCGAAGCCCATGATCAACTGGTTTTCCATGCCCGCCAGGTCGTTCAGGAACGTCAACTGGATGTCCGTGCCGTAGCTTTCCTGCCGGCGGCTGCTGGTGTTGTTGATGGCTATGATGTCGAGGTCTGAAGGGTCGCCGTTGCCGTAAGTTTCCACGCCTTCAAGCTCTTCATCGTCATCGTCGTCATGGCCGTTGTCGTCATCGTCGTCATCGTGGCCATTGTCGTTGTCATCATCGTCGTCATGGCCATTATCGTCATCATCACCGTCGTGGCCGTTGTCGTCGTCATCATCATCATCATCGTCATCGTCCTCTTCGACCAGCAGCCACATGCCGTCATCATCGAACTCGAGACCGAATTCACTGCCGTCGCCGTTGAACGAGGAGCCGTCGTTTTCCCGGTAGAAGAAATTGACGTTGAGTTTCACCTTATCGTTGAAGTCATGGCTGCCGTCCAGGCTGACCATGATGAGGTCGTTCTCGGTGATGTCGGGGGCGGTAAAGACGGCATCCCGGTCATCGGCCAGCAGTTCTTCGGGGATCGCGCCGTTGCCGATCAGTTTGCTGTCCCCGTGTTGTGCGTTCAGGTTTACGCGGGTCGCATCGCCACGATAACTGAGGCTGCCGTAGAGGTTGATCGCATCGGATGGCGATTCGTCGCGCCAGCCGTCCTCCTCAAAATAGCTCACGTTTGCGTAATAACCGATGGAACCATTGTTGCCGCCGCTTTCCGCCGAGGTGACGATACGCTCGAAAGAACCGCCGTAGACCTCCACGCTGTGGCCGTCGCTGTTGAAGCCGTCCTTCATGTTCACGGACAGCGCGCCGCCCACCGTGTTCAGGCCGAACAGGGGGTTGGCGCCGCCGATCAGGTCAATGCTGTGTATCGCCGATTCCGGCAGCAGGTCCCAGTTCACCGTATCCCCCAGCGGTTCGTTGATGCGCACGCCGTTCTGGTACACCGACATGCCCTGGGACAGGCCCAGCAGGGGAGAGGCGGTGAAGCCGCGGTACTGTATATCCGGCTGCAGGGGATTGTTCTGCGCGTCGTTGTGGGTCACGCTGGCCAGGTTGTGCCTGAGATAATCGGAAATATCCAGGCTCTGCGAGCGGTCGATATCCTCTGCCGACGAAGACTGTACCCGGTAAGGTATTTTTTCTTCCGGCAAGCCCGCCCCGTCCCGGGAAGGAGTAACGCCGATTACGAGGATTTCTTCCACGGCTTCCTGCGCGGTGGCCACGCCTGACATTGAGCAGAATATCAGCAGTGATGCGAACAGCGCAGGATTTGGTAACTTCATTGGCAGAACTCCCCGAAAATGTGACGAAATATGTAAAAACGCCAGTAACCCACTGAAAAGACTAATGTAACTGTTTAATTCGCCAGTGAATACAGGGAAAAAAGAATAAATGACCGGGAATTTTTCCCATCCGTGGGTTATTTATCCGCAGATTACGCAGATTAACGCAGATAAAATTATGTGTTACGGGATAGACTTAGGGAACCTCTGAGAAAGTCAGAGGCTCCTTAGTATAACTGCGGTCTGAATTGAATAAATCATCTGCGTTAATCTGCGTAATCTGCGGATAAATCATTTACGTCATTGTTTTCGCCAGAGCGAAGATCTCCTCGGCATCCAGCACTTGGTCGTTGCTTTCGAACAACTTTGCGATGCAGGCCCGGTGCAGGGCGAGCTTCAGGGTGCCGAAGCCGATGGCGCCCCAGCAGGTCTTGCCGCTGCGTACTTCGCCGCGGTCCATCATGTCCACCCCTTCTATCCCCAGGGGCGGGGTGGCGTTGGCGTCGGCGAGCATCTCTATGGAAGGGTTGTTCTCCCAGGCTTCCCGGTCGAGCAACTGGACGCCGGCGGCGCCGGTTGCGATCACGATCTGCGCGTCCTCCACCGCGCGGGCGCGGTCTTCAGCGGTTGCGGTGCCCAGGGGAGTGATGTCGGTGCCGAAGCGGTCCTTTATTGCAGCACAGGTCGCCTCGGCGCGTTCCTGGCCGCGTGAGCACAGCACGACATCGGCGCCTTCCCCGGTCAGCATCACCGCGGCGCGCTGGCCGACCGGGCCGGTTCCCCCGAGGATCACCACTTTCTTGCCGGCAACGCCGCCGCTGCCCAGGAGCTTGGCGGCTGCAGCCGCGGCGGTGGTATTGCTGCCGTTGCTGTCGAGCATGACGGACACGCGGAAACTGGAGAAAAAGACCTTCTGTACCGCGTCCAGCAGCTTTTCGCCGGCGACCATGTCGCTGCCGCCGATGAACAGGGCGGTATTTTTCTTTTCTTTGGGGCTGCGGGTGAAGATGGCGCCGTCAACCAGCGCACGCACATTGTCGGGGGTGCAGCCGCCGTGCCCGATGACGTGGTCGGCGCCGCCGTCAAAACCGACTACCGTGTCGAAGACCGCGGCATGGGCGTCGGTGTCCAGTTGGAACAGAAGTTTTTTCATCAGGTTATCCTCGCGATATTGGACCATGGAAACAGCGGGAAGGAATGATCAGTGCGCGTCTGCGTCATCTGCGAATAAATCCGTTATAATCCCCGGCTCGTTGAAATAATCTTACATTACATCACTGAAACCTGTAAAGAGGCACAATCATGTTCCAGGAACAACAACTAAAGACATTTCTCGACCAGCTCGCCTCAAAGGCGTCCACCCCCGGAGGGGGCAGCGCGGCTGCGATCATGGGCGCGATGGGTGCGGCGCTGGTCAGCATGGTGGCCAATCTCACCGTGGGGAAACAGAAATACCAGGACGTCGAGGAGGAGATGCAGGGTTTCCTGGAACGGTCCGAGGACATGCGCTCACGGTTGACCGGCATGATCCAGGCGGACATTGACGTATTCGACAAGGTCATGGCCGCCTACGGCATGGCCAGGGAGACGGAAACGGAGAAGACGGCAAGGTCCGAAGCTATCCAGGCGGCTCTTAAAGAGGCGACCGACGTACCGCTTGCCTGTGCGCAACTCTGTGCGGACGTCATCGAGTTATGCCGTCCGGTGGCGGAGAAAGGCAACCTGAACGTCATCAGCGACGCCGGCGTCGCGGTGCTGGCAGCCCATGCCGCGTTGCGCAGCGCGGCCTTGAACGTCTATATCAACATCGGCGGCATCAGGGATGAGGAGTTCGTGCGCGACCGGCGCGACAAGCTGGAGTTCGTGTTGTCCGGCGCGGGTGTCGCCACGGAAACCGTGTACGAACTGGTGAAGAGCAAGCTCTGACAAGGAGTCGCCCTCCGGGCGACACAATATTCAAGCCTGGAGGATGTTGTGCCGGATTGCCAGGCGGGCCAGTTCCGCGGTAGTGTTGACCTGCAGCTTGTTTTTTATCTGTGAGCTGTAGTTGGCGACGGTTTTGTAGCCGATGGACAGACGGGTCGCTATCTCACTGGTATTGAGTCCTTCCGCCAGCAGGCAGAATATCTCGAATTCCCGGGTGGACAGGCTGGAAAACGGCCCGATCTCGTCCCGAGCCTTCTGGAACGCCAGGTGTTGCACCACCCGGTCGTCGATGTAAATCCGGCCTTCCGCGATTTCTTCAATGGCCTTGACCAGGGTCTTCGGCGCGCTGTTCTTGGTCAGGTAGCCGCGGGCGCCGGCGCGTAGTGCCTGATCCACGAACACCGTGTCTTCATGCATGCTGAACACCAGGATTCTGGCGTTCGGGTCTTTACGGATGATGCGCCGAATTGCCTCCAGGCCGCTGATGCCGGGCAGCGACAGATCCATTACCACCACGTCCGGCTTGAGATCGGTAAACAGCTTGCTGGCCTGCTCGCCGCTGGACGCTTCGGCGATGATCTCCGTCTTCTCCGACTGCTTGAGCAGCATCTGATAGCCGGCGCGCACCACGGCGTGGTCGTCGACGAGGAGGATCCTGATTTTGCCGTGTTCTTCTTGCATGGTTGTTCAACTCCGGGATAGATGGGGTCAGAGTAAAATTTCTGACGAAATTCTTACTCTGACCCCGCCTGTTCCCATTCATCGGCTCGTAGGGGTCGGAGTAAGAAATTCGAAGAATTTTTACTCTGACCCCATATATTCAACTGGCTCCAAAGGTAGAATTATAGTCAAACTTACTCCCTTATTTTCACTTGTTGCCAGGTGAAACTCGCCGCCCATGCTGTCTACCCGCTCCCGGATGCCGGACAGACCCATGCCGGCGGGGGTACTGTCCTGGTCGAAACCGGCGCCGTCGTCCCTGATTTCCAGCGCCATCCTGCCGCCGTCACGCGGCCGGTGTTCCAGCAGGATATGGACATTTTTCGCGGCGGCATGGCGCGCCACGTTGGTCAGGCTTTCCTGGATGATGCGGTAGATGTTGATCTTCACCGCATCCGCAGCCCCGGAGCAGTCGCCCCGGATGTCCAGGTGGCAGAAGGTGTCGGCATGGGCCGAATTCCAGTCGTCCACCAGTTGTTGTATGGCCGGCACCAAACCCAGTTCGTCCAGCACCGCGGGCCGTAACTGGCTGATCATGCCGCGCGCCACGCCATACATCTCATCGGCTATGTTCTTGATGATCCCTGCGCTCTCGGCCGCGGTCTGGTCGGTTTCGGCGGAGGTCTGTTCCATGGTGGTGGCAATCGCCTTGATGGCGCTCAGGGACTGGCCCAGTTCGTCATGCAATTCCTGCGCAAGACGTCGCCTTTCTTCTTCCTGGATTTCCAGGGAACGCCGGGTCAGGCGCCGGTTTTCCTCCCTGTTGTGCAACAGGACGCCCGCCAGGTGATTGAAGCGCTCGGATATGCGGGTGAACTCGACGGAAGTGAATTTCGGCAACCGCAGCCGGTAGTCGCCTTTTTCAATGCGTTCCAGACCGGACAGGATCGATTCGATGGGGGCCAGGTCCCTGCCCAGGATGAAATAGATCAACAGGTTTGCCAGCGCAGTGAACAACAGCAGCAGCAACAGGAAATTACGGGTCTCCAGCCAGGTTTCGGAAATCTCGGCGGAGGGGTCGGCGCGGATGATAATCTCCGTTCCGGAGGAACCGATACTCGTGATCACCCGTTTGAACTCCATTACCGGAGGTTTGACCAGGTTGACGAACCAGCGCGGCGCGTCGGCATCGATGGGCGGCGCCGGTTGCAGCGGTTGGGTGGAGCCGGCGCCGAGGTCCAGGGAGATGATGGTTTCCATGTGGCGCGTCATTTCCAGCCTGCCCAGTTCGTACAGCAATTCATCAAACAGTTCCAGGTCGCCCGAACTCTGTATCGTGGAGATGGATGCCGCGATCATGTTGGACGTCAGCAACGCGGCGGACTGTATCTCTTCCGTTATCGTCTTGCGGGCGTTGAAAATGGCGTAAGTGCTGCCGGCGCACAATACTGCGATGAACAGCAAGGTGATTACCAGGGCGAGTCGGAAGCGCAGGCTCATGGCCGTTATGAGTCCTGCCCGGTCAGTAGCATGGAAAAATCGACAGCCCGTACGTTCTTTGTCAACGCGCCCACAGAGATGAAGTCTGCGCCGGTTGCGGCCAGTTCCGCGAGCGAGTTTTTGTCCACCCCGCCGGAGATTTCCAGGCGCGCCCGGCCGTTATTCAAGTGAACCGCCTGCCTGATTTCATCCGGTGTGAAATTATCCAGCATGATGGAGTCGGCGCCGGCGTCCAGCGCCTCCCTGAGTTGCGACACGCTTTCCACCTCGATTTCGACGAGCCGGTGTGATTCCCTGGCCTGCGCAAGAGCGGCGGTGATTGATCCGCTTGCCCTGATATGGTTTTCCTTGATCAGGATTGCGTCATACAGTCCCATGCGGTGGTTCGCGCCGCCGCCGCACAATACCGCGTATTTCTGCGCCGAGCGCAGTCCGGGCAGGGTCTTGCGCGTGTCCAGCAATCTGGTTGCCGTGTGCGCTATAAGGGAAGCATACTCCCGCGTGACGGTTGCCGTGCCCGACAGGAGTTGCAGGAAATTCAGCGCGGTACGCTCGCCGCTGAGTAACGCCCGGACCGGGCCTGAAAGGGTACAGACCGTCTTGCCGGGTTCGATGGGATCCCCGTCCCGATGCCGCCAATCAACGCGGATCCGGTCGTCCAGTTGCCTGAATACCTCGTCAAACCAGGGGACGCCGCACAGGACCGCAACTTCATGGCTGACTACTTCCGCTGCGCCCATAACATCCTCCGGGAGCAGCCTGGCCGTCAGGTCGCCCGTTCCCAGGTCTTCATTCAGCGCGCGCCGCACGGTGCTGGCAATATCGGCAGGCAAGGCATATTTCGTCATCAGGACAGTTTACTTAAATCCGCGGAATTAAGTAAACTCTCTCACTCATGAGCGTACTACTCGACAACAAGGCGCAATGGCTGACGAACGTGCGGCGCATTGCATCGCCGAATTTTGACGACAGGCCGCAGGGGATTGATATCAGCCTGCTTGTCCTGCACGGCATCAGCCTGCCTCCCGGCGAGTTCGGCACGCCCTGCATCGAACAGTTGTTCTGCAATGCGCTGGATCCTGACGCACATCCTTATTTCCGGGAAATCAGCGAATTAAAAGTATCCGCGCACCTCTTGATCGACCGGAAAGGGGAGATCGTGCAATTTGTCCCGTTCCACAAGCGCGCCTGGCATGCCGGCGCATCCGAATTCAACGGGCGGGAGAATTGCAACGACTTTTCCATCGGCATCGAACTGGAAGGGGCAGATGACGTGGACTATGAAACCGCGCAGTATGAAACACTGGTACAGGTCATCAAGGAACTGCAACGGGCCTGGCCGGGGCTCAGCGCGGAGAATATCAGGGGACACTGCCACATCGCTCCGGGACGCAAGACCGATCCCGGGCCGGCTTTCGACTGGGACAGGCTGTATTCAATGCTGATGTAATTCCACCATAAATACATTATTATTTTGTCATGAACTTGATCATGGTATTGATTGCGCTGGGGGTGGAGGCCCGGTTGGGCAATTTTGAGAGGTTCCGCAACCTGTCCTGGTTCGTGCATTACTGCGACTGGCTGGAAACCAGGCTTGCTAATACCAGGTTCTGGAACGGTCCCGGCGGCCTTCTGCTTACCCTGTTCATTCCCCTGGCGTTGCTGGGAGTAGTGGTTTACCTGGCCGGCGTGATTAATATCCTGCTTGGGTTTCTGTTGTCCTTCCTGGCGCTGGTCTACAGCTTCGGACCGCCCCTGGGCTCGCTGGTGGACGGTTACGTGGATGCCCTGGGCAGCGGCGATGACGCCGCCTGCCGGGAATTCCTGGAAAAGATTCTGTATGGCGCTCCGGAGGAGGGCGCTGCCGACCGGGACCGCGTGATCGGTTCAATCATGCTGCGGTCCCATGAATACCTGTTTGCAGTGATCTTCTGGTTCCTGCTGCTGGGCGCGGTGGGCGCCGTGATGTATTGCCTGGTGGTAAACCTGGCGCAGCGTTATGAAAAAGCTGATGGCGGGTATGCCGGCGCAGTCAGGGACCTGCATAACATATTGATGTGGCCGTCCTCCCGCATGCTCGCCCTGGGATTTGCCCTGGGCGGCAGCCTGGTCAGCGCGCTGGAAAGCTGGCGCACGGTAACCGGCAATACGCTTGATGTGAGCAGGGAAGTGGTTACGGTCTCAGGTTTCGGCGCGCTGCACTACACGCCTGCGGATGGGGAAAAAACGGATCAGCAGGATAACGAAGACTTCGTCAACAGTCTCAGGGAGACCACGGCCTTGATCAACCGCACCCTGATTGTCTGGCTGATCGTGCTTGGCCTGATGACCATCGCCGGCTGGATTAGCTGAGATATTCCCTGACGCGCAGGAGTTTGCGCTCGCCGTCCCGGCATACCAGTACCGAATCCTGTTCGTACCAGTCACCCAGCACGATACGGCGCGCGGGTTTGCCGTTCAGGTCGAACTGGTGAATCCCCGGCCTGTGGGTGTGCCCGTGTATCAGTTCGTCGGCTCCATGCCCGGTCATGTACGCCTCCACGGTCGCCTGGTCTACATCGATAATCTCCGGCGCTTTGCCGGCCGCTGATTTTTTCATCAGCGGTTTCATGCCGCGGGTCATTACGGTCCGCAGGCTGCAGGGCAGGCCCAGAAACAGGCGGCGGACCAGCGGGGTTTCCATAAACTTCCGGTACCACTGGTACTTTACGTCACGGGTACAGAGCAGGTCGCCGTGCATGATCAGTGTCGGCGCGCCGCCGATATCTATTACGGTTACATCATCCAGCAGCCGGCAACCCGTAAGCTCGCTGAAACCCTTATCGAGCATCAGGTCGCGGTTCCCCCGCACCAGGTATATCTCATTGTTGTGCCGGCAACAGTCCCGCAGGATGCCGATCACTTCGGGGGCGGGAGGAGTACGATCGTCATTCCCCGTCCAGAAATGCTCGAACAGGTCCCCGAGTATGTACACTGCGCTCGCTCTGCGCGCCGGCCCGTCGAAAAATTGCCTGAATAAGTCTACCTTGCCAGGCCGGTTGATCGATAAATGCAGGTCGGAGATAAATAACGTGTCCATCAGGCGCGTTCTTTTGATACCATGCCCGTTTTGTTTTTCATGGTAATTGATCCCTGTGCCGGGCTTGACCCGGTACCCAGTAATTTAACCTGTCGCCGGAGGCGACACATTTTTAAATGCTGACTATATACAACTCGCTGACGCGGCGAAAGGAAAAATTCCAGCCTATTGATCCGGGCAAGGTGCGCATGTACGTGTGCGGCATCACGGTTTACGATTATTGCCATATCGGCCATGCGCGCATGATCCTGGTTTTCGACATGATCGTCCGCTATCTTCGCTTCCGCGGTTACGAGGTCAACTACGTACGCAATATAACCGACATAGACGACAAGATCATCAACCGTTCCCGGGAAAGCGGCGAGCCGTTCAATGAGTTGACCGGGCGTTTTATCCAGGCGATGAACGAGGATTTCGAGGCGTTGAACGTGCTGGTCCCCGACAGTGAACCCAGGGCGACGGACCATATAGAGCAGATCATCGTTATGATCGACAGGTTGCTGGAGAACGGTTACGCCTACCGGGCGGGGAACAGCGACATATTCTATGACGTCAGCGCGTTCGGGGACTACGGGAAACTGTCCGGCAAGAATGTCGAGGAGTTGCGCGCCGGGATACGGGTGGACGTACAGGAGGAGAAGGCCGACCCGGTCGACTTCGCCTTGTGGAAGGCGGAAAAGCCAGGTGAGCCGGCCTGGGATTCTCCCTGGGGCAGGGGGCGGCCCGGCTGGCATATCGAATGCTCCGCCATGTCGACCCACTGCCTGGGCGACGATTTCGATATCCACGGCGGCGGCCAGGACCTGCGCTTTCCTCACCATGAAAATGAAATTGCCCAGAGTTGCGGCGCCGGCAGCAGGACCTTCGTGAACACGTGGATACACAACGGTTTCGTGCGGGTCGACGACGAGAAAATGTCGAAGTCCCTCGGTAATTTTTTCACCATCAGGGAAGTGATGGAGCGCTACCTGCCGGAGGTGATAAGGTTTTTCATCCTCTCCAGCCATTACCGCAGCCCGCTGAATTACTCCGACGGGCACCTGGACGAGGCCAGGGCCGGCCTGACCCGGCTGTACACGTCCATCCGCGACATCGATCCGGGCGACGGCGAACTCGAACCCGGCTACCGCCAGCGTTTCGAACAGGTCATGGACGATGACTTCAATACCCGGGCCGCGGTCACTTTATTCCACGAGATTGCCGGAGAGATAAATCGCCTGGAGGACAAGGCATCGGAACATGCCTCGTGCCTTGCCAGGACCCTGGTGCGGCTCGGCGGCGTGCTGGGTATCATGCAGATGGCGCCCGGCCAATTTCTGCACGCCGCAGCCGGCAACGGCGATATCTCCACGGATGATATTAACCGCCTGATCGAGGAACGGGCGCAGGCGAAGGCGGCAAGGAACTACGCCGAGGCGGACCGGATACGCGAGCGGTTGACCGGGCAGGACATCATCCTGGAAGACGGCCCCGGCGGCACCACCTGGCGCAGGAAGTGATCGATTGACGGGCATATACTCAAAGCGTATCATTACGCGTCTGCCTTGCACGGTTCGGGGCATGGCGCAGTCTGGTAGCGCATCTGCTTTGGGAGCAGAGGGTCGGGGGTTCAAATCCCTCTGCCCCGACCAATTTGCGGGATGAAGCAGGGACGGATTTCCCAAGCCCAGGACTTGCGCCCGTAGCTCAACCGGATAGAGCATCGGCCTTCTAAGCCGAGGGTTAGAGGTTCGAGTCCTCTCGGGCGCGCCAAATAATGTGTCGCCTCCGGCGACCGGTAAACCGACTGGATGCCGGGTCAAGCCCGGCACAGGCTGTAATGGTGAGTGTAGCTCAGTCAGGTAGAGCGCCGGATTGTGGTTCCGGTGGTCGTGGGTTCGAGCCCCATCACTCACCCCAAATCTTCAGTTCCCGGTCAGTTCCGGGGACTATTGTGCCGTGATATACTCGCCCGTGGGCCGTTAGCTTAGTTGGTAGAGCAGGGGACTCTTAATCCCAAGGTCCAGGGTTCGAATCCCTGACGGCCCATCAGATAACAGCCTGCTGAATCGGTACATAAATGATGAAAAAATTACAACCACAACAAAACGATAATGACTTGAACATTGTCGTTGTGCCCGGGCGCGTGTTTGAAGAAGAAAAAGAAGCTGAATACAGAAAAATGCGCGAAGACGTGGAGAAAGGTCTCATTTCCCAGGAAGAACTCCGGGAAAGAAACTGCGTCCATTGGGATGACGACTTTGAGCTTGTGCCCTGGAATGAAAAAGGACCTATGTGGTATGAATAGATGTTCCGGATCAGAGACATTTCCAAGGTCCTTGAATCCCTGCCGGAAGATAACGATACCATACTGATCGGTGGTCAGGCGCTGAATATCTGGGCGGAATACTATGCCCAACAAGACGCGTCGCTGAACACGTACTCTCCCTTTTTCAGTCACGACATCGATTTACTTGGCGACCGAGACACGGCTGCCGCCATGCATGAAATCTGGAAGGGCGAAATCAGGGTGCCGGACATGGACACCCATACCCCGATGTCGGCAAACCTGAGGTTCAATCTTGAAGATGGCCGGTCTATCAATATCGATTTTCTGGAAATAATGATAGGTGTTGATAACTACCATATAAGAAAGGACGCACAGAAAGCCAGGAACCGGGACATGCAAAGATCCGTCCTGGTGCTCCACCCGGCACATTGCCTGGCCAGCAGGATACATAACAGCTATGGAATTCTAAATCGGCGGGCCGGGCAACCCGATAGTCGCAGCGCAGAGCGCACAAGACTGGCCGTTAAGGTCCTGAACCTTGCCCTCAGTGATTTATTCAGAACTCAGAATAAAGAAGCACACAGAGAGGCATACAGGTTTATTGAGTACACGGCCAGCCTTGCCGTTGAGGACCCGTCAAAACGCGCCTACCACCTGGATAACATTGACGTGCTTGATGCAATACCGACAGACCCCAATCTGGGCATGACTGAAGATTTCTTAAATGAACGTTACCCGCGTATCCGGAGTTATGTTGCCCGCAAGCGCGAAATTTACTCGCGTCATTTTGAAAAGATAGAACAGAGCAAAATTTAAGCGCCGTTACTCTACATGAACTCCTGCCCGGGGCAAAGCAATGACAAGGCTTGACAATGAACTCCAGCGCGATGCCGACGTGATCGTGGTCGGCAGCGGATTCGGCGGCGCCGTGGCGGCATCCCGGCTGGTTGATGCCGGGAAGTCGGTGCTGTTGCTCGAGCGCGGCCCGTGGCGGGATACACTGCCGGTGCGGGAGGCAGGTATCGAGGACACCAAGCCGTTGCCGCGTACCGGCGGCATGACGAGCGTGTTGCGCTCGCTGCATCCGCCGTTCGGGCCGAAGCGCGGGATCGGGCTGAACAAGTCCGGTTTCCTGGAGATGTGGATTGGCCGGGGCGTCAAGGCCGTGTGCACCTCGGGGGTGGGTGGGGGCAGCCACATCTGGGCCGCCATGCTGGAGCGGCCTGCCGCAGGGTTCTGGGACGGGCGCGCCGCCGGACTGGACGACGCAGTGATGGCCGGCCATTACAAGCGGGCAATGCAGGAGTTGATGGGCGTCCAGCCGCTCGACGCCGCGCGCGTGCCGAACCACACCGATCATGCCTGGGAAGGGGAGGATTATTTCACGCCGCTGGGGGGCGGCGAGCAGCCGCCGATGGCCATCCTCTACCCCGGAGCGGACGGCGCCGCGACGCCGCAGACCGATGAGCGCGGCATCGTGCGCATGCCGATGGATTTCAGCAGGGACCACGGCATGTTCGGCAGCCCGGACGGGTCCAAATCCACCGTGGATGCAATCTACCTGTTGCCGGCAATGCAGAAGGGCCTCGTAGTCAGGCCGATGTGCGAGGTCCGGGCCATCTTCCGGCAAGGTAAAGAGGGCTACCGCGTGAAGGTGCATGACCTGGATAACCGGCAGGATATGTTGCTCAGCGCACCCGAAGTCGTCCTGGCGGCGGGCACCATGAATACCAACCACCTGTTGCTGCATTCACGCCGGAAGGGCGGTCTTGGCGCACTGCCGGGGCTGGGCAAGGGGTTTGGCGCCAACGGTGACCTGATCGGTTCCTGGCCGGTCCCCGGGGATGGTTCCCGCGATGCGGCAACCGGGCCGCCGGTGCACGGTCGGGTCAAGATAAAAGGTCATGAAGACGGCGTCTACGTGATCCTCGGCGGCGGAGAGACACCCCCTGTCCCCGGGTTCCTGTATGCCAGGGCGCGTGCAAAGGCCGGACGCGCCTATGAGGTGGTGGCCATGTCGCAGGATGCGGCCGACGGGCAGATCAAAATGGATAAGGCGACGATGAGCTTTTCATTTTCCATGAGTGGTTCGCCCAGCTATGCCGCGACCATGCGCGCCTTCGAGACGCTCGGCGAACTGTCCGGCCGCCCGGTCAGGTTCGATGCCGGGAGTGTAATGACCGCCCATCCCATGGGTGGCTGCCGCATCAGCGATGATGCGACGCAGGGAGTAGTGGACGGGGCAGGGCAGGTGCACGGGTACCCTGGTCTGTATATCGCGGATGCATCGGTGTTTCCGCAGCCGGTGGGTGTGCCGCCCTCTCTCAGTATTGCGGCCTGGGCGTCCCATGTGGCAGGCCGGATGACTGGATAGTTGGGGTCAGAGTAAAATTTCCGGCGAAATTCTTACTCTGACCCCGGTGTTTTGGTGGTTAGTCGGATCCCGATTTGCCCATCAACTGGAAGGTCTTCAGGAAATCGATGGGTATGGGGAAGGCGATGGTGGAGCTTTTCTCGCCGGCGATCTCGGTCAGTGTCTGCAGATAGCGTAACTGCATGCTGTTGTTGTTCTTCCCCAGTATCGTGGCGGCCTCCAGCAGTTTCTCGGAGGCCTGCAGTTCGCCCTCGGCGTGGATCACCTTGGCCCGGCGCTCGCGTTCCGCTTCCGCCTGCTTGGCGATGGCCCGGATCATGCTTTCATCCAGGTCCACGTGCTTGATCTCCACGTTGGCCACCTTGATGCCCCAGGCATCGGTCTGCTTGTCCAGGTCCGACTGTATATCGTTATTGAGCCGTTCCCGTTGTGACAGCATATCGTCCAGTTCGTGCTTGCCGAGCACCGCCCGCAGGGTGGTCTGCGCCAACTGGCTGGTGGCTTCATGGAAGTTCTCCACCTGGATGATGGAGCGTTCCGGGTCAATGACCCGGTAGTACAGCACCGCGTTGACCTTGACCGAAACGTTGTCCCTGGAGATGACGTCCTGGCTGGGGACGTCCATGGCGATTGTGCGCAGTTCCACCCGCTCGATCTGCTGCACGAAGGGAATAATGATGATCAAGCCCGGGCCTTTTACCGCGGTGAAACGGCCGAAAGTGAAGACCACCGCGCGCTCGTATTCCCGCAGGATCTTGATGAACATGGGGATCAGGATGGCGAGGCCGATGATTATGTAGAGATAAGTCAGCATTGTGAAGATTCCTCTGATACTGGTTCGATGAGCAGGGTGAGGCCGTCCCGGCCGATGACGCGGGCGTTGTCTCCGCTACGCATGGGCGTCTCAGAGCGGGCATTCCATTGTTCGCCGTGGATATGGATGATTCCGGCGCTGCTGAAATCGGCTGCGATAGTGCCTGTCGCGCCGATAAGCTCTTCGGCGCCGGTAACCACGGGACGCTGTCTGGAGGCATACAGGGAACGGATCACGATGAGGAAAAAACCTGCGGACAACACCGAGACCGCGGTAATCAGCGGCAGGGAAACGGCAAGGTTCCCGCTGTCCCGGTCGAACAGCAGGATGGAACCCATGACGAACGAGACAAGGCCGCCGATCCCCAGGATGCCGAAGCTGGGCATGAACAGTTCACCGACCATCAGCGCGACCCCCAGTAACATCAGCCCCAGGCCGGCATAATTCACCGGCAGCACCTGCAGCGCGTACAGGGCCAGCAATAACGAGATGCCGCCGATGACTCCGGGCAGGACGTAACCGGGGTTGGCCAGTTCGAAAAACAGCCCGTAAATACCCAGCAGCATCAGTATATAGGCGATATTCGGGTTGGTGATGATGGCCAGCAGTTCGTTGCGCCAGTCGGGTTCGATGGCCTCCACTATGAGTCCACTGGTGCTCAACGTCCGTTCCGCGTTCTGTACGGTGACCGTTCTGCCGTCAACCTGTTGCAGCAGGTCGGGGATATCCCTGGCAATGATATCGATCACGCCGGCATCCAGGGCCTCTTCGGAGGACAGGCTGGCGCCCTCGCGCACTGCCTGTTCGGCCCATTCCGCGTTGCGCCCGCGCAACTCCGCGAGACTGCGGATATAGGCGGCGGCATCGTTCACTATTTTTTTCCTCATGGCGTCCGCATTGTCCGGGACGGTTTCCCCCGGCTCTTCCTCCGCAGCCGTTTCGCCGGCTCCATCGTCAGTGTCCGGCGCGCCGGGAGGGGCAGGTTTTTCCGGCGGGTCCATGCCGGGCATGCCGCCCATCTGTACCGGGGTGGCGGCGCCAAGGTTGGTGCCCGGCGCCATGGCCGCGATATGCGCGGCATACATCATGTACGTGCCGGCGCTGGCCGCGCGCGCGCCGGAAGGCGCTACATGAATGGCGACCGGGACCGGGGAGGCGATGACGGCCTGGATGATACTGCGCATGGCCAGGTCCAGGCCACCCGGGGTATCGAGCCGGATAATGACGATTTCCGCCCCGGCCTCGTTTGCCTTGTCAAGACCCCGTTCGATGTAGTCCGTGATTGCCGGGCCGATGGCGTCGTCCACGTTGAGCAGGATGGCCTTGTCGCGCGTCTCTCCATGAAGCAGTCCCGCTGCCAGCGCAACAAATAAAACTGCAAGTAACCGGCGCATGTTTATCCCGGTAAATCAGTTCTCCGGCATTCAGTTGAGCGGTTTGACCGCCTGTATGGTTTTGACTATATCGAGAAACAGGTTGTTCACTTCCGTGATTTCAAATCCGGCTGCCTTGACGTTAGCCACGGTGGTCCGGTTCAGTTCGGGACCGATCTTCCTGCTAATGACAGTCATAAAATCCATCATGTATTTAAATGGAAAATAACGGCTTCCCGTATGTTCGAACATGTACAGCCTTCCTCCCGGTTTCAGCACGCGGTTCAACGCGCTGAGCGCGTCCACCGGTTTCGGCACCGAGCAAAACGTACAGGACGTGAAGACCTGGTCGAAATGGTCGTCCGGGTACGGCATTTCATGGATGTCTGTGAGTTCGGCTTGTATTTCTCCCGGATAGCCGTTGATACGGGGCTGTGCGCGTTTCAGCATTTCCGGGCTGATATCGATCGCGGTGATCGTCATACCGGGCGGGAATGCCGATATATCGAGGCCCGTGCCCAGGGAGGCAAACAGTACCCTGCCGGGTTCCATGTGTCCGAACAGGCGTGACTTGAGGGGAAGCCAGCGCTTCATTTCGCCGTTGCCGGACATGAGGTCAAGGCTGGCAGCGGCCTTGTTCCATTTATCGCGTGTCGCCAGGTCGGCCATCAGTTTATCTCCGATGTACTGATGCCGCGCAGATGTGCGTTCACCAGCCAGATAATACAGGTCACAAGCAGTCCTGTGATTGCTCCCAGCCAGACCAGGTGGAGCATGGGCACTTCCGCCATGGCCAGCCACATGCCGCTGAACATGCCGCTGAACATGCCGGTCAACATCACCGGCACCATGATTTCCATGGCCCCGAACAGGATGCCCAGCGCCAGGGAAAGAAAAATGCACAGTATCATCCCCAGCGCCATCATCACGATCATGGCAACGAACATGTTCCAGCCCGTACTAATCAGCAGGGCGGCGCAGAGCGCAAGCAGGACGCCTGCGACCATGTTTGAGACGAGGTCGCCGAAAACGAAATAAAGTCTGTGATCCATAACGAACGCATAACGTGTGGGTTTTCATATATTAGAATAAAACCGCGATTTTGGGTATCATTACCGGGTGAACTTAATTTCCTGTTGCCAGTCCAACCATAATATTGTCTAATTACCCTACAATCAGACGGATAGCACGTATGCATTTGTTACATACCCTGGTAATTACCGTTTCGATTCTTTTTGGCGCTGCGGCAACAGCGCAACAATCATCCTACGCTCCTCAGAAGATGCCGGATGACGCCCCTCCGCCTACGATTGTCCTGGATATTGAAAGCACTGATATCCAGCCTGAACGTGAAACCGTCAGGCTGCGGCTACCAACCGCGAACACGGAATACCGGGAGGACAGGCGCTGTATGACCGTGTGTTCCACGTGGGGTGAGGACTGCGTGACGTTAAATCCCGGTTCCGGCCCCGTTACCAGGAAGTGTGTAAGGACGTGCAAGTCCTTCGCCGAGGAATGCCTCTGAAACACGCCCTCCGGGTATCATCAGCGAAAGTGGCGGAATTGGCAGACGCGCTGGGTTTAGGTCCCAGTGGGGCAACCCGTGAGAGTTCGAGTCTCTCCTTTCGCACCAAACATCCAACGATATAGAGATTTTGACAGATGCAGGTTTCAGTTGAGACGAAAGGTCCTCTCGAGAGAAGCGTTACGATTGACGTGCCGGAGGAGCGCATCACCAGCGCAGTGGAGGAACGGCTCAAATCCATGAGCAGGACGAGCCAGGTCCAGGGATTCCGTCCGGGCAAGGCGCCCATGCGCGTGATCAAGCAGCGCTTCGGTCCCCAGGTCCGCAAGGAAGTGGTCGAAAAGCTGGTCAGTTCATCTTTTTTCGAGGCGGTGAACCAGGAGGACCTGAAACCCGTCGGCAGGCCGTTGATCGACCCGTTGCGGGAAGAAGTCGGCGGCGGGCTGTCTTATACCGCCACTTTCGAGGTGATGCCTGAAATCAGTCTCAACCCGGTCGAGGACCTGCAAATTGAAAAACCGGTGTGCGACATCGAGGATGCGGATGTTGACAGGATGATAGAAAAGCTGCGCCGGCAGCGACGCGAATTCCGGGAGGTGGAGCGCGCGGCCGGGCAAGGCGACCGGGTAAACGTCGATTATCAGGGTGTGGTTGAAGGCGAGGCGCCGGAGAACCTCAAATCTGAAGGCGTGGATATCGAAATCGGTGATGGCATGTTCATCCCGGGCCTGGAACAGGGTCTGGAAGGAACCAGCGCGGGCCAGTCGCTGGAGCTTGACCTGGCGTTCCCGGACGATTTCGATAACCAGGAGTTGGCCGGCAAACCGGTTGTATTCCAGGTACAGGTGAACCGGGTCGAAGAAGCCGTTGTGCCTGAACTGGACGAAGAGTTCTTCAAAGCCTTCGGTGTGTCGGAAGGGGGAGGGGAAGCGTTCAGACAGGAAATCCGCAACCACATGGACCGGGAGGTCGAAACCGCGCTGCGCAGCCGTTATCGGGACTCCATCATGCAGGCGCTGCATGATGCCAATGAGATTGAGGTGCCTAATACCCTGGTTAATGCCGAGTTCGAGCGCATGCGGGAAATGCTGGTCAGGGATATGGAGATGCGCGGCGTTGCCAAAGAAGTTGCCGCCCAGTTTGTCGCCACTGAAGAATTGAAAAACACGGCCAGGCGCCAGGTCTCGCTGCAATTGTTGACGGCGGAGTTAATCCGTTCGCAGGAATTGCGGGCGGCGCCTGAAAAAGTCAGGGAAATCATAGAATCACGAGCACAATCTTATGAAGATTCTGCAGCTTTCGTCAATTGGTATTATAATGATGAGAAACGTCTGGCTGAAATTGAATCCATTGCGCTCGAGGACGAGGTAATCGGCTGTATTTCGTCGCTCGGCAAGGTAAAGGATAAATCATTGTCGTTTGACGAACTGATGAATAAAGGGCAGACTAACCGGGATGGATAAATCGGAGATACACGCACTCAACCTGGTGCCCATGGTCGTGGAGCAGACTTCTCGCGGCGAGCGCGCCTATGATATTTATTCGCGCCTGCTGAAAGAGCGGGTGGTGTTCCTGGTCGGCCCTGTCGAGGACCACGTGGCCAACCTGATAGTTGCCCAGTTGTTGTTCCTGGAGTCGGAGAACCCCGACAAGGATATCCATTTCTACATCAATTCACCGGGAGGGTCGGTTTCCGCCGGCCTGGCCGTGTACGATACCATGCAGTTCATTAAACCGGATGTCAGCACCATGTGCGTCGGCCAGGCCGCCAGCATGGGCGCTTTGCTGCTGACGGGCGGCGCCGAAGGCAAACGCTTCTGCCTGCCGCACTCGCGGGTTATGATCCATCAGCCCCTGGGAGGTTTTCAGGGGCAGGCGACGGACATAGATATTCATGCGAAAGAGATTTTGAAGGCGCGCGAGAGGCTGAATCAAATTTTTGTCTCACATACGGGGCAGTCTGTTGATAGAATAGAGCAGGACACGGAGCGGGATAAATTCATGAGTTCGGAAGAGGCGCAGGAATACGGGCTTGTCGACGCAGTGCTGTCTTCGCGCCAGTCCGCTCCGGCTGTGGCCGGTGACGTCGGGACATAGTCAGGTAACGGATTGAAACGATTACACGTATGCTATCCAGGTTAGGTTATGAGCAGCAACAAACAAGGTAAATCAGGCGAAGGCGACAGGCTTTTATACTGCTCTTTCTGCGGCAAGAGCCAGCATGAGGTGCGCAAGCTGATTGCAGGTCCTTCCGTATTCATCTGCGATGAATGTGTTGAACTGTGCAACGACATCATCTGGGAGGAAATCCAGGAGAGATCGATTTCCGGGGCTACCAGCGCACTGCCTACCCCCCATGAGATCAATGAGATACTGAACGAGTATGTCATCGGCCAGGATATCGCCAAAAAGATCCTGTCGGTTGCGGTTTACAACCACTACAAGCGCCTCGACCAGGGCGTGAAAAAATCCGACGTGGAGCTGGCAAAGAGCAACGTGTTGCTGATAGGCCCTACCGGCAGCGGCAAGACCCTGCTGGCCGAAACCCTGGCCCGCCTGCTCAACGTGCCCTTCACTATTGCCGACGCCACTACCCTGACCGAGGCGGGTTACGTGGGCGAGGACGTTGAGAACATCATCCAGAAGCTGCTGCAAAAATGCGATTACGACGTGGAAAAAGCCCAGACGGGTATCGTATATATTGATGAAATAGACAAGATTTCCCGCAAGTCCGACAATCCGTCCATCACCCGCGACGTCTCCGGCGAAGGGGTGCAGCAGGCCTTGCTGAAGCTGATCGAAGGCACGGTGGCGTCAGTCCCCCCGCAGGGCGGGCGCAAACACCCGCAACAGGAATTCCTGCAGGTGAATACGGCCGACATCCTGTTCATCTGCGGCGGCGCGTTCGCCGGTCTCGACAAGATCATCCGGGAGCGTTCGGAAAAAGCCGGCATCGGGTTTTCCGCCGAAGTGAAGAGCCTGTCGGACAGGAAGAGCGCCAGCGCCCTGATCCAGACTGTTGAACCCGAAGACCTGATCAAGTACGGCCTGATCCCGGAATTCGTCGGCCGCCTGCCCGTGGTGGCGACCCTGGACGAACTTGACGAGGAACAGCTTGTGAAGATACTGGTTGAGCCGAAGAATGCGCTCACCAAGCAATACGAACGCATGTTCGAGATGGAAAACTGCGAGATTGAGTTCCGTGATGATGCCTTGCGCAAGGTCGCCAGGAAGTCCATGGAAAGGAAGACCGGCGCCCGCGGCTTGCGTTCCATCATGGAAAACGTGTTGCTCGACACAATGTATGACCTGCCCTCCACCGATGGGGTCACCAAGGTGGTGATCGATACCGGGGTAATCGGCGGCGAGTCAAAACCGCTGATGATCTACGAGGGTGGCGAATTGCCGAAGGCGGCGTCCGATGCGGACTGACGCCATTTTGCCGGGAGAATTTCTTCCGCCCCTTGAAATTTGCCGTAGCTGCCCTTATTAACGGGGGTATATTCACAGAATAGCTACAGTTATGTCCGGTACCTCAAAACGCCCGCTCCAGGTTCTTCCCGTTCTGCCGTTACGCGACGTAGTGGTTTACCCGTACATGGTCATTCCGCTGTTCGTGGGCAGGGAGAAATCCATCAAGGCGCTGGATACCGCCATGAACGGCAATAAGCAGATACTGCTGGTCGCCCAGAAGAGCGCCGGTGAAGATGATCCGGATATCGACCAGATTTATGAAATGGGAGCGATGTCCAACATCCTGCAGTTGCTGAAACTGCCGGACGGCACCATCAAGGTGCTGGTGGAAGGCGCCCAGAGAGCGCAGGTTGTCAATTATGTCGAGACGGATTCGATGTTTTTCGCCAATACCGAATTGCTGGAAGAGGACGACCTGGAAGAGCGGGCCGTCGAGATACTGCTGCGCCCGGCCTTGAACCAGTTCGAACAGTACGTGAAGCTGAACAAGAAGGTCCCTCCGGAAATACTCTCATCCCTGTCCAGTATCGACGATCCTTCCCGCCTTGCGGATACCATCGCCGCGCACATGTCGATAAAGATTGAAGACAAGCAGGCAGTGCTGGAGAAGGTGGATGTGCGGGAGCGCCTGGAATACCTGATAAACCTGATGGAGAAGGAAATCGACCTGCTGAACGTGGAGAAGCGCATCCGCGGACGGGTCAAGTCGCAAATGGAGAAAAGCCAGCGCGAGTATTACCTTAATGAACAGATGAAGGCGATCCAGAAGGAACTGGGCGAGATAGATGAAGCGCCCAATGAAATGGAGGAGTTGAGCAACAAGATCGCCAAGTCGGGGATGACCAGGGAGACCAAAAAGAAAGCGGAAGCGGAGTTGAGCAAGCTGAAGATGATGCCGCCCATGTCCGCCGAGGCGACCGTGGTAAGGAATTATATCGATTGGCTGGTCAACGTTCCCTGGAAGAAACGCAGCAAGATCTCGCGGGACATCAACAAGGCGGAGCAGATCCTCGAAGAGGACCATTACGGTCTGGACAAGGTCAAGCAGCGCATACTGGAATACCTCGCGGTGCAGCAGCGGGTAAGAAAACCCAAAGGGCCGATCCTGTGCCTGGTGGGGCCACCGGGGGTGGGTAAAACCTCCCTGGGCCGCTCCATTGCCCGCGCCACGAACCGGAAATTCATCCGTATGTCCCTGGGTGGGGTGCGGGACGAGGCCGAGATAAGAGGCCACCGGCGTACCTATATCGGTTCCCTGCCGGGCAAGATACTGCAAAGCATGGCCAAGGTCGGCACCAAGAACCCCCTGTTCCTGCTGGATGAGGTCGACAAGATGGCCATGGATTTTCGCGGCGACCCGGCATCGGCGCTGCTGGAAGTCCTGGACCCGGAACAGAACCACACCTTTGTCGATCATTACCTGGAGGTTGATTACGACCTGTCCGAAGTCATGTTCGTGACCACGGCCAACAGCCTGAATATCCCGGCGCCGCTGCTGGATCGTATGGAAGTTATCCGTATTTCCGGCTATACCGAGGACGAAAAGATCAATATCGCCAGGAACTACCTGATCCCCAAGCAACTGGAACGCAACGGCCTGAAGCGGGCAGAGATCAACCTGGGCGAAGCATCCATCCGGGAGATCATCCGCTACTACACCCGTGAGGCCGGCGTGCGCAACCTGGAACGGGAGATAGCCAATATCTGCCGCAAGGTCGTTACCAGGTTGTTGCAGAAGACGGACCTGAAACGGGTATCCGTCACTGCGGCAAAACTGGAAAAACTGATCGGCGTCAAGCGCTTCCGTTACGGCCGGGCGGAGGAAGAAGACCGCGTCGGGCAGGTAACCGGGCTGGCCTGGACTGAAATCGGCGGCGATTTACTGACCATAGAAGCGACGGTAGTGCCCGGCAAGGGCGAAGCCATCCGCACCGGGCACCTGGGCGACGTGATGAAGGAATCCATCGAGGCGGCGCGTACCGTGGTGCGCAGCCGTTGTGAATTCCTGGGCATCAACGAGGACTTTTACAAGGAACGTGATTTCCATATTCACGTGCCGGAAGGCGCAACGCCCAAGGACGGCCCCAGCGCCGGCGTGGCAATGTGCACCGCCCTGGTGTCGGCCCTGACCCACATACCGGTACGCGCGAATGTCGCCATGACCGGCGAGATTACCCTGCGCGGCGAGGTATTGCCTATCGGCGGCCTGAAGGAAAAGCTGCTGGCGGCGCTGCGCGGCGGCATCGAGACGGTGCTGATCCCTTCCGAAAATGAACGGGAACTGATCGAGATACCCAGGAACATCAAGCAGAACCTTGATATCAGGCCGGTACGCTGGATCGACGAGGTGCTGGAGATTGCACTGCAGCGCATGCCCGACCCGAAAGAGGAAGGGGAAGCTGCAATCGTGAAGAAGGAAGCGGTCGCTCCGGAGGAGGGCGCGGAGGCGATACTTCCGCACTAGGACGGGCTGCTCCGTACGCCATGCCGGGCTTGTTCCGGCACCCAGTGGACATCATCTTAGAGACGCCTTTTTTCGGCCGGCTTTCAGATATTTTGTGTAAGGGTTCTTTCTACCCTTCATCTTCGAAAAATCGTAATGATCTCTCATCTGGCTATCCATGTGCGCATTTTAAGTGTGAATTGATATTATTCAAGCGTTGTCTTAATTTTGTTATAATACAGAGGCAGGGTGCTTAGCTCAGTTGGGAGAGCGCCGCCCTTACAAGGCGGAGGTCGTGGGTTCAAGCCCCTCAGCACCCACCAGTTTATGGAGTGGTAGTTCAGTTTGGTTAGAATGCCGGCCTGTCACGCCGGAGGTCGCGGGTTCGAGTCCCGTCCACTCCGCCAAACATTTCTTGGAACGTATTGAAGTTAAAAGGATTTTTTATAACAGGCAGGGTGATTTGTCACTCTGCCTGTTGTTTTATCTTCCCCCCCTTTCAGGTCGGACCGGTCTGGTTCTGTACTGGATATAGTTGACAATTATTTTTTTAAAATTTGACAATTAATTGACAAATCACTGGACTGCATATAATATATTGACAATTATTGTTTTATATTTTGACAAATAGTTGACAAATAAATAATCTTGCAGTATGAACGTGAAAGAGAAAATCCTTGCCCGTCTGACGTCACAGTCGCCCTTGACCGGGAAACAACTGTCACAGTACTTGGGTATAAGCCGGCAGGCGCTGAATTACCATTTGAAGGAACTGATCGCGGCCGCCGAAGTCATTAAAACCGGATCGACGAAAAACGCGCAGTATTATCCGGGAGACGCCGCGTTGCCATCCTCCACGTTTTCCAGAAAACTTGAACTGGGAGCAGCCGATGAAAACAACGTGTACGAACTGGTGGTGGCAACATTGAACCTGAAATCTGAACTGAAGACCAATGTTGAGTCAATCATCCATTATGCGTTTACCGAGATGCTGAATAACGCCATCGACCATGCAAAAACAGACCGGGGGACTGTATCTGCGACGCTCGACCAGGGAACCGTAAATTTTGAGATCCGTGACTACGGTATAGGAGTATTTCATTCAATTGCTTCAACATTCCAGCTTGAAGACGAGCAGACTGCGATGTTGGAATTGATTAAAGGCAAGATCACCACCATGCCTTCGGCACATTCGGGAGAAGGCATATTTTTTACCTCAAAAATCGCTGACAGGTTTGTATTGCGGTCACACCGTACCTGCATGGAATGGAACAGAAACAGGGGCGATATTTTCGTATCACAAATCAGGAACCTGAAAGGGACCCAGGTACAGTTTTCCATCAGGCGGACTGCGCGGCAGACATTGAAGGAGGTTTTTGATGAGTTCGCTCCGGAAGACTACGACTACCAGTTTCAGAAAACCAGGATACTGGTAAAACTGCTTCAATCCGAATATATATCCCGGTCCGAAGGACGCCGCTTGACGCACAACCTCCACAAATTTCAGGAGGTAATGCTCGATTTCAAAGGCGTCAATTCAATAGGCCAAGGCTTTGCGGACGAGGTATTCCGTGTGTTTAAAAACCAGTACCCGGAAATCTCCATCGAGGTAACGAATGCTAACAGTGCCGTTGATGCAATGATAAGACACGTAAAGGTTTGATGGTTTCCTGATGCGTTCCTTGACTGGAGAAGGGTGCCTGCATCAATCTCTGCATCCTGTGCCTTCTCAGTGATGGTGGCCATGGTTACAACCTCAGGCAGCAGTCACCGACTCAACGCGCACCGTGACCACGTCGGTATCATAGTACTGCTGGTGGCGGACGGATGCGGCGTAATGGCGCAGTAATCTCAGGGGCATCTCCTCGATGGAGCCGCCGGTGGCCCAATTACCAAGCGCCACCATCCGGTCCTCCAGGTTCGCCTCGTCGGTCGCTGCTATGAATTCCAGGTCGGCAGCGCCGCCGTCGTCATGGACAATCAGCAGCAGGCGCCGCTCCAGGTCCGGTTGGTGTTCAACCGTGTGCCCCATAAGGATGTTCAGGGTCTCCTCTCCCACCGCGCGGATACGCACGGTCATCTCTTCACTCCATTTCCGTTGTGCGGCAAACTCAGACAGGAAGGTGTCCAGCTTTATGTAGGCATCAGGGTTCAACCCGACCCTTATGCGCTTGCGCCGGCTGCCGGCAGCCTCACTGAACAGCGTCAGCAGTACCACGGTCAGGCCGCCGACGGTCATGCCGTTTGCCAGCAGCTCACTCCAGGCCCCCTGAAAATACTCCGGGAAAACCCAGTCGAGCTGGAAGGCAAGGCCCATCCAGAACGCAATGCCGACCACCAGGCTCTTGCGATAGTCCAGGCCGTCATGCAGTAGAATTTCCATCCCGAAAACAAAGATGAGAGCGATCACCACGATGAGAAATGAGGCCGCCACCGGCCCCGGTATTGCGACAATGGCAGCTACCAGTTTCGGCAGAAACGCGAACAGGATAAATATGAGACCGACACATACACCTACGGATCGGGCAGCCACTCCGGTCAGTTCAGCGATCGAGATGCTCATCCCGTAAGTCGTATTGGGGACCGTACCTGACACACCGGAAAGCAGGTTGCCGAGACCGTCGGCAGCGATCGCACCCTGGATCGAGCGGAAATCGGTCGAGCGCTGCTTGCGCCAGGAGATGCGTTGGATCGCGATACTGTCGCCCAGCGTATCCATCGCGCCGACCAGGGTCACCATCACGAACGCCGGCAACAGCGCCCAGAATTCCGGGCCGAAGCTGAGGTCAAATCCGAGGTAGGCTTCCCCCGGCACGCCAATCCAGGGCGCATCCAGGATTCTCTGGGTGTCGTAAATACCGAATACCAGGCCCCCGGTCAGGGTGCCGGCGACAATGCCGATGGCAGGCGCCCAGAGGCGCCAGATGCCCGTGGAACGCAGGGCAATGACGATTGTTACAAGCAGGGTCAGACCTGCAACCACCGGTGCTGCGGCTGCGGAAGCGCTCTCAGGCACGTCATTCAACTTGCGGATTATGAGCGGCCCTATCGTAACCGGGATCAGCATGAGCACGGTGCCGGCGACGGTGGGCGTAAATATCCTGCGCAGCAGGGACATCTTGGTGGCGAGGGCAAACTGGACCAGGGACGACATGACTACCAGGCTTGCCAGCAGTCCCGGCCCGCCCTGTTCAAGCGCGGAAACGGAAACGGCCAGGAAAGCGCCGGTGCTGCCCATGACCAGGATGTAGCCGGCGCCGATTCGTCCGATGCGCAGCGCCTGGACCATCGTGGCGATACCGCTGACCATCAGGGCAGCGAACACTGCCCAGGTGAGGTATGCATCGCTGCCGCCCGCGGTACTGATCATGACGGTCGGAGTGATAATAATGCCGGCGATGGCCAGCATCGCGTACTGAAGTCCCAGTCCGGTTGTCAGTAATAACGGCGGGCGATCATCCGGTTCGTAGCGGACGTCGCGGTGGGACCGGGGTTCTGAAGCCATGGCGAGCGCCTTTTCCAGATTATATTGTTGTTATAAGTGACGGACACACGGAAGTTTGTAATTATAAGCCAAACCTTCCGAGTATGACAGCAACCGGTGATAAAGGCAGGGTTGGTAATGGATTGACAGGTCCGGCGTTTCCCCGTAACCTTTGCCCCCGCAATCTGGTTATTGGCGCATGCGTGCGCCAGGTTACGAACTTACCACAGATAACTTCAGGAAACACAATATGTTACAGATGATCAGGGATCAGGTGAAGGGCTGGCTGGCCGTTGTTATTTTCACCATCATGATCATTCCTTTCGCGTTCTGGGGCATCAACTATTATTTTGAACAGGGCGGTGGGATAATCGCCATCGAGGTGAATGGCGAGGAAATAACACTGGCGGATTTCCAGCGCGCCTACCAGGACATGCGCGCGCAATGGCAGTCCATCTCGGGCGCGCCGGTCATGGAGGGGACGGAACCCCTGATAAAACAACGGGTGACCGAAGACCTGATACAGGTTGAGTTGCTGGTGCAGGCAGGGAAGAAAGCCGGGCTGTACGTAGGTGACGAGGAAGCGTGGCGACTGATCCGGCAGGTTCCCGCGTTCAATGACGATAACGGGTTCAATATGGCAATGTTTGAAGTGGCGGCAAGTCAAAGCGGCTTGACGCCCCCCGGTTTTCTATCCAGGATAAAACGGGATATGGCGGTCGAACAATTACGCAACGCGGTGTTTGCAACGGAATTCGTTACGCAACCGGAGATGTCCGGTTATTCGGGCATCCTGTACCAGACCCGCGACCTGTCTTATGCCATGCTGTCCTCCGATGAACTGAAGGAGACCATAGAGCCGGCAGACGAGGAGATTCAGTCCTATTACGACCAGGAAGGCCGCTTCATGGAACCGGAAAGGGTCAGGCTCGCCTACCTGGTTTTGTCCCTCGCCAGGATAGCGGAAGAGGTGTATTTGGAAGATGGGGAGCTTGAAACCTGGTTTGATGAAAACAGGCAAAATTATGAAGTAGAGGAAACCCGCAAGGTAAAACAGATCCTGGTGAAGCTGCCCGAGGAACCATCGGAGGAAACCGTAGACGAGATGAAGGCGAAAGCCGGCGAGTTGTATGAACGGGTCAGGCAGGGCCAGGATTGGGAAGATATAGTGGTAAATCATTCGGGACGGCATGAAGACGCTATTGAGTTCAGCGAATTCGGCTTCCTCACAAAAGGCGCAATGGAACCGGAAGTCGATGATGTAGTCTTTGCCATGGGTGCCGGAGAGAGCAGTGAACCGATACAGTCCGGTCTCGGATTTCACATCATGGCAGTGGATGAAATCCAGGGAGGAACTGAAGCCACCCTGGATTCCATTCGTGAAGAAGTGGAGCAGGACCTGCGCCAGGAAAAGGCCGCGCAACAATTATATGAACTGACGGACCGGTTGGCGGCGCTGACTTATGAAAGTCCCGATACCCTTGAAGTGGCCGCGGAAGAATTGGGGCTGGATATACAGACCAGCGATTACCTGAGCCGGGAGGACCCCGGCGCCGGTATTGTCTCCGAACCGGGCGTGATTTCAGCGGCATTCAGTGACGAAGTGCTGCTGGAGGGAAACAACAGCGAACTCCTTGAACTGGATAACGACCGTTACATGGTGTTACGGGTCCTGGACCACCTGACCAGCTTTAAAACGCATCTTGATGACGTGCGTGAAGAGATTATTACGCGCCTGAAGTTTGAACAGGCCAGGGACCGGACCAGGGATAAGGGGGAGACGGTCCTTGAACAGTTACGGCAGGGGAAATCGAAACAGGAACTGGCCGGAGAATTTTCCCTCAACTGGCTGACTGCTTCAGGTATCACCCAGGATGATGAAACCCTCAACCGGGCCGTATTGCGAGCGGCGTTCAGGGCAGGCGTTCCGGAAACGGGCCAGCCTGCCTATAACGGCATTTCCCTGGGGACCGGAGATTATGCGGTGGTCATAATCCATTCAGTGGCCAGGGCAGACCCGGATAATATGGAAAATGAAGAACTCAACGCGGTAAGGAGACAACTACTGCAGGCCCATTCTGTTTCGGCATGGGCGGGCTTCAACGAAAACCTGCAAACGTACGCAGATATAACGGTTTACGAGGACTCCCTCTAACGGAAACAGATTCTCTCTATTACTGTCGAACCCACGCTGTCGCCCCAGACGTTAACCGTTGTCCTCAGCCGATCCAGGAACCAGTCCACAGCCAGTAGCAGGCCGATGCCTTCCATGGGCAATCCAACGGCCGTAAGCACGATTACCATGGTGACCAGGCCGGCCTCCGGTATCCCCGCAGCGCCGATCGCCGCCAGGGTTGCAGTGATAAATATAACGACCTGGTCCGTTGGAGTCATGTAAATCCCGTATGCCTGGGCGATAAACATAACGGCTACCGCCTCGTACAGCGCGGTGCCGTCCATATTCACCGTGGAGCCCAGGGGCAGGACGAATTTGACCGCGCGCTTATCCACGTTCGCCTCGAGGGCGCATTCCATCGTCAGGGGCAGGGTTGCCGTTGAACTGGCGGTGCCGAATGCCGTTATCAGGGCCTTGGACATTGTTGCGATGAACTGGCGCCCGCGCCGGCTGACGATGAGCAGGATAGTCATCAGGACGAAAAAATGCATGGTCAGGCCGATGATGACCGTCAGCATGTATTTACCGACTCCCAGGATTTCCCGCCAGAAATGTTCGCCGCCGCCACTATCACCCAGCTTTGATGAAATCAGGGCAAATATACCGATAGGGGCGAAATACATGATCCATACGACGATTTTTATCATCACATCATTCATGCCCTCGAAAAAAGCGACCAGGGGCTTCCCCCGTTCTCCGACTGTAGTCAGGGCCGCGGCAAACAGGATGGAAAACACGATCACTTCCAGCAGCTTGGTTTCAGCCGCCGAGGCAACGATATTATCTCCTATCAGCGAACGGATGATCTCCACGAACCCGGTCTCTTCCTTGCCGCTGACACGGTCCGGAACCACCTGGCTCACTTCGGTGATACCGGCGCCGGGTTGAATGATATTCACAATAATCAACCCCAGCAGGACCGCGATGGCGGTAGTACAGAAATAATACCCCACGGTCAGCCCGCCCAGCCGTTTCAGTCCGCCTGAAGCCCCGCCCAGGGAAGCGATACCGCTGATGACCGCGGCGACGATGAGCGGGATGATGACCATTTTCAGGGCATCCAGGAACAACTCTCCCACCCATTCAATAGCAAGCATCGAGTGACCGAAGAACCAGCCGCAGAAAATGCCGGCAATGGCGGCAACGAGCAGAGCCCATAACAACCAGTTGTTATTATGCATGGTAGGGAAATCCTTAAGTGTTGGTTGTGTTTAAAGTAACCTGCAACATTGCAGCGCCTGTCAGGAGCTATTCCTGCCCTTCACTGCCGACTGTATTATAGCCGCAATCGACATAGGTAATCTCTCCGGTAACGGCAGAGGCGTAATCGGAACAGAGGAATGCAGCCACATTGCCGACTTCTTCAATGGTGACGTTCCTGCGCAGGGGGGAAACCTTTTCGACGTGATTCAGGAAACCCCTTAATCCCTTGATGCCTGATGCGGCCAGCGTCCTGATAGGTCCTGCCGAAATGGCATTGACGCGGGTTCCTTCCGGACCGAGGTCGGCGGCCATATAGCGCACATTGGCTTCGAGACTGGCCTTGGCTATCCCCATCATGTTGTAATTGGGCATGGCCCTGACCGAACCGATATAGGTCAGGGTCAGCATGGCGCCATTGCGGCCCTGCATCAGCGGGCGCGCGGCCTTGCCCAGCGCGGCGAAACTGTAGGCGCTGATATCCTGTGCCCTGAGAAAACCTTCCCGGGTGATGCTGCCCAGGTAATCGCCTTCCAGCAGCTCCCGGTCCGCGAATGCGACGGAATGGACCAGGATATCCAGGTGCGGCCAGTGTTCATTGAGGCGGGTGAATACGTCGCTGATTTCCTCATCTACGGATACGTCGCAGGGCAGCGTGATATCCGACCCCGTCTCCCCGGCAAATTTCTCGACCCGCCCCTGCAGCTTTTCATTCTGGTAGGTATAGGCCAGTTCAGCCCCTTCCCGGTGCATCGCCTGGGCTATCCCCCAGGCAATCGAACGATTGCTTGCAACCCCCACAATGAGTGCGCGTTTACCCGTCAACAGACCCATATTTTTCTCTTATTCTCCCGGCGTACATGGAAATATTCTGCCATGCAGGACTTTATTTGTACATCCGCGTAAACATATCCGCAGGTTACGCAGATGATATTTGGGGTCAGAGTAAAATTTCTGACGAAATTCTTACTCTGACCCCCGAAGCTATCAGAAATTTTACTCTGACCCCAAATATTTTACCTTTCACTTAAAGCATCGCGCAGGCCGTCGCCCAGGAAGTTCAGGGAGAACAGCGTCAGTGACAGTAGCGCCGCCGGGTAGATGAGCAGCCAGGGGTATTCCTCCATGGTTTCCACGCCGTATGAGATCAGCAGTCCCCAGGAACTTTGCGGCGGTTGAATTCCCAGGCCCAGGAAGCTGAGGAATGATTCCAGCAGGATGACATTGGGAACGGTCAGGGTGGCGTACACGATCACGGGTCCCATCACGTTGGGTATGACGTGCCTGGTGATGATCTGCAAACGGGTAAGCCCGAGGCTGACGGCCGCCTCGACAAAATCCTGCTGTTTCACATGCAGCACCTGGCCGCGTACGATGCGCGCCATGGTCAGCCATTCCACCGCGCCGATAGCCAGGAACAACAGGATGATGTTGTTACCGAACACGACCATCAGCAGGATGATGAAGATGGTGAAGGGCAGGGCATACAGCACGTCCACTGCGCGCATCATCAACGCGTCGATACGCCCTCCCAGATAACCGGCCAGGGCGCCCCAGGTCACCCCGATGAGCAGTGCAACCGCGGTGGCGATGAAGCCCACCGCCAGTGAGATGCGGCTGCCGTACAGCATCCTGGTGAGGAGGTCGCGGCCGAACAGGTCGCTGCCCATCCAGTGTGCCGATGATGGCGCACTGGGCCCCAGTTCCAGGTTCTGTTCCGCGTAGGAATACGGGGTAATCCAGGGCGCCAGGATGGAAAGCGTGACGAGGGCCGCCAGCACGAACAGTCCGAACATGGCGGGTCTGTTCTTCTTCAGCCTGCGCCAGGCGTCCTGGCGGGGCGATACGCTGATTGAATCCAGCCTGTCAACCATTGATGGTCTCATGCCGTACCTTGGGGTCCAGCCAGGCAAGCATTATGTCGGCAATGAGGTTGAACACGATGATCAGGGACGCAAACAGCAGGGTGGTGCCCAGGATCAGGGTGTAATCACGGTTGAATGCGCCCTGTACGAAATACCGGCCGAGGCCGGGTACCTGGAAAATGGTTTCGACCACGAACGAACCGCTCAATAACCCCGCCAGCGCCGGACCCAGGAAAGACACCACCGGCAGCAGGCCGACCCGCATGGCGTGCCGGAAGATGATAACCGCTTCCGGCATACCCTTGGCCCGGGCGGTGCGGATAAAGTCCCGGGACAGGGTTTCCAGCATGCCGCCCCGGCTCAGCCGGGCGACATAGGCGGCATACACGGACCCCAGGGTAATGGACGGCAGGATTTTATCCCCCGGTATCAGCTCCCAGCCGGCCACGGGCAGCCATTCCAGCCAGATGCCGAACACCAGTACCAGAAACGGCCCCAGTACGTACGCGGGCAGGCAGATGCCGATAGTGGCGAACATCATGGGGAGGTAATCCCGCCAGGTGTTGGGACTCAGGGCGGCGCAGACGCCGCTGCCGATGCCGATGAGCAGCGCGAACAGCAGGGCGTAACAACCCAGTTCCAGGGTTACGGGGAAGCCGGCGGCGATGATCTCGTTCACCGACCTGCCTGGATACTTGAAGGAAGGTCCCAGGTCGCCGCGCACGGCATGACTGATGTAGTCATAGAACTGGATATGAATGGGCTGGTCCAGCTTGTAGCGCTCATTCAGGTGTTTGAGTACTTCCGGCGGCACCGCCTTCTCCTCGGCAAACGGCCCGCCGGGCGCCGCATGGATCAGCAGGAAGGTGATAACGCTGACCGCAAGCAGTACCGGGATGGCCTGGAGGAGGCGCCTGAAAATGAATCTAAGCATTAATCTGTGGATTGAACCAGGGAGATATACTTGTACGGGTGGATATCCAGTATGTTCGGATACCAGCCGCGTACGTCCGGGGAGACCAGTGCCTTGCTCATGTAGGTGTAGATGGGCATGATAGGCAGGTCCGTCATCAGGACGGACTCGGCTTCCCTGAACAGGGCGAAACGCCGCTCCCGGTCCGTCGTCTCGCCGGCCTGCGCTATCAGGGTGTCATAGCGAAGGTTCGACCACCCGGTATCGTTATTGCCGCTGTTCGATGTGTACATGTCCAGGAATGTATTGGGATCCAGGTAATCGCCGATCCAGCCGGCCCGCGCCACCTGGTAGTCCCGGGCATCGCGTTTATCCAGGTAAACCTTCCAGTCCTGGTTCACCAGCGTCACGTCGATATTCAGGGCGGTTTTCCACATCTGCTGTATCGCGATCGCGATGCGGCGGTGGCCTTCGGAGGTGTTGTACATCAGTTCAAGGGGAGGAAATCCCGCACCGCCGGGATAACCGGCCTCGGCCAGCAGCGCCCCGGCCCGCTCGACGTCGTAGCTGAAACCGGGTTCGGCGCGGTAGCCGTTCACTTCCGGCGGGGTGTAACTGAACGCCGGAATCTCACCCGCCCTGGTGATTTTTTCCACAATCTGTTGCCGGTCAATGGACATGGCCAGGGCCTGCCTTACCTTTACCTGGTCGAGCGGCGAGGCGCCCGTGTTGAACAGGTAGTAATAGGTGGAGAAGAAAGGAAACAGTTTCAGGACTTCCGGCCGTTCCTGCCGGTAGTATTCCACCTTGTCCAGCGGCGTGGTGCCCGTGATATGCAACTGGCCGGCGCGGAACATGCGCTCTTCCGTGGTGGCATTCTGGATCGGGTAGAACACTATCCGGTTGAGTTTCACGCGCCCGGCATCCCAGTAGTGCCCGTTCTTTTCCACGACGATGCTGCGGTTCAGCACCCATTCCTTGAGTTTGAACGGGCCGTTGCCCACGTGGTTCCCCGGGCGGGTCCAGCGGGTGCCGCGCTCGTCCGGCGCGCCGAACGCTTCTATGGTCGCCTGGTGCACGGGGAAGTAGCTCATGTGAGTCAGCAATTGCAGGAAAAAAGGCGTCGGGTTGTCCAGTTCGACCACCAGGGTCAGGTCGTCGGGCGCCTTCACGCCCACCTTGTTGAAATCCGTTATCTCCCCCCGGTGGAAGCGTTCCGCGTTCCTGATGTAAAACAGCATATAGGCATAGTTGTTGCCCAGGGCAGGCAGCAACGCCCGGCGCCACGAGTAAACAAAGTCCGCGGCCGTTACCGGGTCGCCGTTGGACCACCTGGCGTCCTCACGCAGGTGGAACCGGTAGGTCCTGCCGTCTTCGCTCACCTCCCAGGCGCGGGCTACGCCGGGAACGATATCCAGGCTTTCCGGGTCACGGTCCAGCAATCCTTCCAGCAGCGCCATGCACAGGTTATGTTCGATACTGCCGGTGACGACATGGGGATCGAGCTCCCGCGGTTCGTCGCCGTTGCCGACGTGTAGTATCCCCTGGCGCGTGCCGCTCTCGACGTTGGTCTCGTGGTTGAAGCCGCAGGAGGCGATGAATAAAAACAGTGCGGGGAGAATGGGGTTACGAAAGATATATGGGGTCAGAGTAAAAATTCTGGCGAATTTCTTACTCTGACCCCGGGATGTAAGACCTTGCAATCTGATCATTTTGCGGTTCGCATGCGCCTGCGCCGTTCCAGGTCGCCGGGGACGGGGACAGCGTCCAGCAGCGTCCTTGTATATTCGTGCTGCGGGTTGAAGATGACGTCATCCGTCCTGCCGCGCTCCACGATTTTGCCCTGGTGCATCACCAGTATCTGCCCGGACAGTTGCCTGACGACACTCAGGTCGTGGGAAATGAACAGGTAGGCGATGCCGTAGCGCGCCTGCAACCGGCGCAGCAGTTCGATGATCTGCGCCTGTATGGTCACGTCCAGGGCGCTGACGGCCTCGTCGCAGACGATGAACTTCGGTTCCAGCGACAGCGCCCTGGCAATACTGATGCGCTGGCGCTCGCCCCCGGAGAACTCGAACGGGTAGCGGTTGGCCATGTCCGCCCTGAGCTCCACTTCTTCCAGCAGTTGCACGGCCTTGTCCCGTTTCGGCATGTCGAGCAGACCGTGCTCCTGCAGTCCTTCGGTCAGGATATCCATGACCGTCATGCGCGGGTTCAGCGAAGAATAAGGGTCCTGGAAGATCATCTGCAGGTTGCGCCGCCAGGGTTTCAAGCGGCGTTTGTTGAGCCCGCCTATCTCCGCGTCTTCAAACACGATGCTGCCGTCATTGATGGCCTGCAGGCCGATGACGGCGCGTCCCAGGGTGGTCTTCCCCGAGCCGGATTCGCCCACCAGGCCCACCGTCGTCCCCCCGGCAATGGCCAGGTCGATATCGTCCACGGCCTTGACGTGGCCGGTAGTGCGCGCGAACAGGCCTTTTTTCACCGGGAACCAGACCCGCAGGTTTTTAACCTGTAATAATCCGTTCCTGCCCATGGTTGCCTGCCTTGCGCCGGTTTCCGGCCTGCGCGCACTGTCCCCGGTCTCGTACAGCCGCGGCACCGCGCGCAGCAGCGATCGGGTATAGTCATGGGCAGGTTCCCTGAAGATGGGTTCGATATCCCCGCGTTCGACCAGCCGGGAGTCCTTCATGACGTAAATACGGTCGCACACCTCCCAGACTACCGCCAGGTCGTGGGTAATCAGCAGCATGGAGGTGTCTTCTTCCTTCATGCGCATCAGCAGCCTGAAGATCTGCGCCTGCACCGTCACGTCCAGGGCGGTCGAGGGTTCGTCTGCGATGATGAGACGGGGTTTCAGCATCAGGGCCATGGCGATCATGACGCGCTGGCGCATGCCGCCGGACAGGTGATGGGGGTAGAACGACATCCGCTGCTCCGGCTCGGGCAAGCCCACCTTGTCCAGCCATTCCACGCCGAATTTCCAGGCCGCTTCCGGGTCCAGGCTGGTATGGAAGCGCAGCATCTCGCTGAGTTGCCGCCCGACCCTGTGCAGGGGCGACAGGGCGGTCATGGGTTCCTGGAAGATCATGCTGATCCCGGCGCCGCGGATGCGCCTCAGGCGCTCGATGGGCAGGGTCAGCAGGTCTTCGCCGTTGAAGACGGCCGAGCCCCCTACGAAGCGGGCAGGCGGGCGCGGCACCAGGCGCAGGATGCTTTGCGCGGTTACGGTCTTGCCGGAACCGGACTCGCCCACCAGGCCGACGATCTCACCGGGCCGGATGTCGAGACTGACGTCATTCACGGCCTCGACAACGCCTTCATCGGTGTCGAAATGCACCGTGAGGTCGTTGACTGACAGCAGTTTTTCCGTAGTCCTGATCATTCGAGCCGGGTAAATTTTCTGGGGTCAAAGGCGTTGCGCACGCCCTCGCCGATAAAGACGCACAGGAGGATGACCAGGAACAGGGCCAGGCTGGGGTACAGGATCAGCCACCAGTAGGCCTGTCCCTGGGCCTGGGCCAGCAACTGGCCCCAGCTTGCGGTGGGCGGCGGCAGTCCGAAGCCGAGGTAATCCAGCGCCGCTAGCGTACCGATGGCGCCGACCAGGGAAAACGGGAAGAACGTGGTCAGCGGCACCAGCGCGTTGGGCAGGATGTGCCGGAACAGTATCTTCCGGTCCGGCAGGCCCAGGCACTGGGCGGCCTCGACGAACTGCTGGTTGCGCAGGCGCAGGAATTCGGCGCGCATGTAATAGGAGATGCCTATCCAGTTGAACAGGCCGTACACTACCAGCAACAGGACAAAGCTGCGTCCGTACACGGATCCCAGCAGGATCAGCACGTACAGGAACGGCAGCGCCTCCCAGATCTCGGTCAGGCGC
>JAJDUB010000067.1 GCA_022826885.1 Gammaproteobacteria bacterium | reverse complement strand
GCCATGGAGCCGCCGGCCACCTGCCAGGTATGCCGGCCGAGGAAATTGAAACTGATCTCCGGCGCTTGCGGCAGATCGCCCTCAACCCTGAATTCCGGGTCAAGCACTGTTGGCGTCTCGTCCACCTTGCTGGACAGCAGGGCTACGCCGAAATTGAAATCCCAGTTCTCAGCCGGCGACAGGGCCAGTTCGACCTCGCCGCCATAGGCAGTGGCGTCGGAATTCAGCACGTCCGGCGCCAGGTTAATCAAAGAGAACACCTGGTAGTCACTATAGTCATAGTAAAACGCGGTGGCGTTCAGGCGTGCGCTGCCGTTGAAGACGGTAAATTTGCCGCCCACTTCATAAGACCATAATACTTCCTCTTCATGCCGCAGTTTGCCATCCGCATCCGGCAACGTGGCCACCACCCAGTTGCCGCCCTTGATGCCGCGGTTGACCGATGCAAACAGCAGGGTATCGTCATTGGGGCGGTAATCAAGCTGGAAGCGCGCGGCCCAGTCGTTGTAGTTGAGGGTATTGCCCGGGTCACCTGTAGCCGCATACGGGTTACTGGTTGAATTATAGGTAACAAACGGCCCGGCCTCGAAAACAGACGCGGGTACGCCGCAGGCACAGTAGTCCGCCATAATTTGATACCCGGCCGGGTCAACGTTGGTATACGTGGTGGTGTAATCGATGCTCTTGTCGTCTTCGGACCAGCGCACGCCGGCGATGAATGTCAGTTGCTCAGTCAGGTCAAACTCGGCCTGGCCGAAGATCGACCAGTTCTCCGAATCAAGCTGATAGTCAGCCTGGATTTCGCCCGTAGGGTGATTGGTCAGGATCACGCCGCTGACGAATACACTGTTATCCATCTCCTGGTCGAAATAAAAGCCCCCGACGGTCCAGCGCGCACGATCGGTTTCCCCCGAGATACGCAGTTCCTGGCTCCAGGATTCGAAGTCGGCGGCAGGATCAAACGGAAAATGGATCGTCGCGATCGGCGTTGCATCCGCATCCTCGGTATAAAACTTGTCAAAAGTCTGGTAGTTGGTAATTGACTCCACCGTCATACTGTCACTTACGTCCCACGTGAACTTGCCGGTCGCATTCCAGCCGTCACGGTTCATATACCCTTCATAGTCCGAGTAATGGCTGCGCGGGTCGCTGCTGACCTCACCGGTGACCGGGTTGCTGGGTGGCGCCAGGGGGATACCGAACCCGGTTCCGTTCGCGAAATCAGCCTCGGCTGGAGTCCAGGTATAAGTGCCGGTCGGCACGTCATTGTCTTCAAGGTAGGTCACCCGGAAATCACCGAGCAACTGCTCACTGAAATCGACCTGCAGGGAAGCGCGCAACACGAAGCCGTTCGCTCCGTGCGAATCCCTGGGAGCAGGCGCGCCTGTCGGAACCTGGGGGATGCCCATAGCATCGAAGTCCACCGGCTCGCCAAGCGATTCAACGTAGCCATCGCCTTTTTCCCAGCGTCCGGCAATACGGCCGCGTACGTTGCTGCCCAGCGCCCCACCGAACGCCGCTTCCACAGTCTTGCGATCGTATTCCGAATAGGAGGCCTCGATATAACCATTGAACTCTTCGTCCGTAGCGCCCCGGGTCACGTATTGCACCACCCCTCCGGTGGCGTTACGTCCGAATAAGGTGCCCTGTGGGCCGCGCAATACCTCCACGCGTTCCATGTCGAACATCTGCTGACCCACCATGTTCATACTGGAGATATAGGCCTCATCGATGTAAGCAGCAATAGGCGCTTCCAGGTTATCCTGGAAATTACTCTGGGAGATCCCGCGAACGTTCAGGATGGTCAACGCAGGCGTGAAGGTAAACAACTGCATCGAAGGCACTTGCTGGGTAATATCGACCGTATTGGTAAAGTTCAGATCCTTGAGTGTATCGCCACTGAACGCGGTCACGGCTATGCCCACATCCTGCATACTCTGCTCACGTTTCTGCGCGGTAACGATTACCTCTTCGAGCAACTGCGCGCCAGCAGACGGCGCGGCAAGCAGCATGGAACAGGTAATGATGGCGGACAACGCGACGTTGCCTGTTTTGACTGGATGCATCTCTCATTCCTCCCGCTGGTTACAGGTTCTGGTTTCGCGGCGGCATTGTACTACAGTCATTGCACAAAAAAAACAAATTATTGACTTTTTTACACAAATTGTTGTACAAAATTAACATCATTTTACTCCTTACCCGTAGTTTGCAGCAGATGACGCAGAATTCTGTACCACAAAAACCCGATTCCGGGCAGATGCTGGCCATGTACCGGACCATGTTGCTGATCCGGCGCACCGAGGAACAACTGCGGGACGATTTCCATGCCGGCAGATTGCCCGGCGGCGTACACCTTTACATCGGCCAGGAGGCCATCGCTGCGGGCGTGTGCGCGCACCTGGACGACGCCGACCCGATTGCCAGCACGCACCGGGGGCACGGCCACTACCTGGCCAAGGGCGGCGATCCGGAGGCCATGCTGGCGGAGGTCTACGCGCGGGAAACCGGCATCTGCAAGGGCATGGGCGGTTCCATGCACGTGGCGGATTTCTCCAGGGGCATCATCGGCGCCAACGGCATCGTAGGCGCCGGCCTCGCCATCAGCGCCGGCGCGGCGTTCGCCGCGCAACTGGACCGCGAGGGCCGGGTTGCCGTGTGTTTCTTTGGCGACGGCGCCGCCAACCAGGGCGTGTTCATGGAAGTGCTGAACGTCGCCACGCTGTGGAAACTGCCGCTTCTGCTGGTGTGCGAGCACAACTGCTATTCGGAATTCTCCCCCTCGGACACGGTGACTGCCGGGGAGATCACCGACCGCGCCCGGGCTTTCAACATCCCCTGCAGCGTGGTGGACGGCAATGACGCCGTCGCCGTATGGCAGGCGGCCGCGGCTGCGGTGGAACTGGCGCGCGACGGGGGCGGCCCCTCTTTCATCGAGGCCAAGACCTACCGCATCTACGGGCATAACGAGAGCGAGGTGCACTGGCTCAGCAGCGAGTACCGGGATGAAACCGAGATCGAGCCCTGGCGCAAACAGGACCCCATAGAACGCCTGGGCAGCTTCATACTGGAAAACGGGGTCTGCGCCCGTGAGAACCTGGACGCCCTGGACATTGAGATCCGCGCCCGGATTGCAGCAGCCGCTGAAGCTGCGGCAGCAGCGCCCCCTCCCGACCCGGAGCTCATGCGTGACATGATGTTTTCCGGACAACAGCCCTGAGGCCCGGTTATGGCGAAGAAGCGGCTCATACAGGCCATTAACGACACCTTGTTTGCGGAGATGGAGCGCGACCCGAAGGTCATCCTGTTCGGCGAAGACGTCGAGATCAGCATGTTCGGCGACACCAAGGGGCTGCACGAACGCTTCGGCCCCAACCGCATCCGCAACACACCCATCTGCGAGGCCACCCTGACCGGCATGGCGGTCGGCGCCGCGGCCGGGGGCTACCGGGTGATCCTGCACCTGATGTTCTCCAATTTTATCTACACCGGTTTCGACGCCATCGCCAACCAGATGGCGAAGCTTCGGTTGATGACCGGCGGGCAGATTAAACTGCCGATCACCGTCATAGCCGGTTACGGCGGCGGCCGTTCCACGGCCGCGCAGCATTCCGATACGCCTTATCCACTGCTGATGAACCTGGGCGGCGTGAACGTCGCAGTCCCATCAACCCCGGCCGACGCGGCGGGATTGCTGAAAACCGCGATACGGGGCGACAACCCGACCTTTTACCTGGAAGCCGGCGGCCGGGGCGGTGAACGGGGGGAAGTGCCGGATGATGATTTCACCGTCCCGTTCGGGTCGGCCCGGGTATGCCGTCCGGGAACGGACGTCACCCTGGTCAGCGTCGGCGCCATGATGAAGCCGACCCTGCAGGCCGCGGGGGCGCTGGCCGGACAGGACATCGACGCGGAAGTCATCGATTGCCGCACCCTGGTGCCGCTGGATACGGAAACCATCATCGCGTCGGTGGCAAAAACCGGGCGCATCGTTATCGTCGACGAGGCGCGGGACCGTTGCAGCGCGGCCAGCCATATCGCTGCCGTGGTCAGCGACGAGGCGTTTACGCACCTCAAGGCCCCCGTCAAGCGCATCACGGTGCCCAACGTCGCCATGCCTTACGCCCCCAACGTGGAGAAAACCGTCATTCCGAACCAGGAACAGATCGCCGCGGTCACTGAATCTCTTGTAAACAATCCGGATAAGTAATGAAAGTAAAACTGAAACTCGCCCAGGTGGGCATGAACATGGAAACTGCTACCATCGTCGCCTGGCTCAGGCAACCCGGTGAAGCCTTCAGCAAAGGCGAACCGCTGTATGAAATCGAAACGGAAAAAGTCACCCAGGAGATCGAGGCTCCCGGAGACGGCCGCCTGCTGGAAATCCTGGTGGCCGAAGACGAAGACGCGGACGTAGGCCAGGAGGTCTGTGTGGTGGACCTGGAACTATGATGCGAGATTATTCCCCGGGAATTCATAAGAAATCTGTTTATGATGAATATAATATATGAATATCAATAAGTTATTATTATTATTTGTTGTATTTTCTAGTTTAGTTGCAAACGCGGGCGCTGATGAATATACGGAGATGAAGCAACGCATCGAACAGCAGCAGAAAACACCTGACAGGCATAAGTGGGATATCCGCCGGGATAAGCCCAGGAAACCTTACGAGACCTTCAGGTTCCTCGGTCTGGAACCCGGCATGACGGTGATGGACGTGGGCGCCGCCGCCGGTTACACCACCGAGATGCTGGCCGCGGCGGTCGGTCCCGAAGGCAAGGTCTATTCCCATAACCGGGAGCGAGTGCTGTACAGGTATGCCGACGGTTACTACAAGCGCACCATGGATGAACGGCTGGCGAACAACCGTTTGCCCAACGTGGCGCTGCACGTCAGGGAGTACGACGACCTGGGACTGGAAGGGCAATTGGACTTGGCCTTCTGGGGCAACAACTTCCATGACTACCATTACAACGAACCGGGCGAGGTCACGGCCCTGGAAATACTGTTCAGCATCAAAAAGACTCTCAAGCCCGGCGGTGTCCTCGGCATCACGGACCACGTCGGCACTGCGGACCACGACAACCGCGAACTGCACCGGATCGAACCGCACATCATCCGGGCTGCGCTGCAACAGGCAGGATTTATCATAGAGGCGGAATCCGACCTGTTCACCAATCCGGAGGACGACCATAGCCTGGGGGTCTATGACGATGAAATTTACCTGAAGACCGACCGGGTCCTGATCCGCGCCAGGAAACCCTGACGCCCTGTATCAGTCACGGCGGCGTGTGTTAAGATTCATGACCGACAACAAGTACATAACTAAAGTCACTCCCCATGAAACCTTTTCGCCTTTCAGCTCTTGTCATCACCCTGCTTTGCTCTGTTGCAGCCTGTTCCGGCCCTGGTTCCGGTTCATCCGGCGGTGAGGACTCCCGGCCAAACGTGCTGCTCATCGTCGTGGATGACGTGGCATTCAATGATCTCAGCCTGTTCGGGAGCGAGATCAGGACGCCCAACATCGATGCCCTGGCGCGGGAGGGGGTATTTCTCACCAACTTCCACGTCTCACCGAACTGCTCGCCTACCCGGGCCATGCTGTTTTCCGGCACCGACAGCCATAATGCCGGGCTCGGCAACATGTTCGAAGACCTGGCGCCGAACCAGGCAGGCAACCCGGGTTATGAGGGTTACCTGAACTTCCAGGTCGCGGCGCTCTCGGAACTGTTCCTGGAGGCCGGTTACAACACCTATATGACCGGCAAATGGCACCTGGGACTGACGCAGGAGACCAGCCCGGCCGGTCGGGGATTTGAAAAGTCCTTCGGCCCGCTCCAGGGCGGCGCCGGCGCGTTCGGCAACATGCTGCCCATCGTCGGTCCCGACAAGGCCCTTTACCGGGAAGACGGCGTAACACTGGAAGAGTTGCCGGAAGATTTTTATTCCACCCCGTTCTACACCGAACTCATGCAGGAATACATCGGTGCGGACCTGGATAACGGCAAACCATTTTTTGCTTACCTGTCCTACACTTCACCGCACTGGCCGCTGCAAGCGCCGCAGGAGTCCATAGCCCGGTACAAGGGCGTTTATGACGCCGGCTACGATGTATTGGCTGATCAGCGCCTGCAAAATCTGAAGGACCGGGGACTGGTCGGCGCCGGCGTCGAACCTTTCCCCAGGTTGCTGGACGAGCGGCCCTGGGCGGAACTGAGCACTGAGGAGCAACGCTACCAGGCCAAAATCATGGAGATCTACGCGGCCATGGTGGACGACGTGGACGTGTACATCGGCAGGATGATCGATTACCTCAAGGAGATCGGCGAGTACGAAAACACCGTCATTTTCTTCATGTCGGACAACGGCCCCGAAGGCCATGCCATGGAAAAAACTTTTCCTGAGGTGGCCGCTTGGGCGGACGAGTGCTGCGACAACAGTTACGAGAATATAGGCAATGCCGATTCCTATGTCTGGTTGGGACCAAACTGGGGGCGCGCGGGGAACACGCCGTTGCGTATGTTCAAGGGCTACACCAGCCAGGGCGGGGTGCGCGCCCCGGCGTTTTTCCACTACCCGCGCGCCATGCAGACTGCTGAAATGAACGACTCGATAATCACGGTGAAGGACGTCATGCCTACCCTGCTGGAACTGGCCGGGATCGAACACCCCGGCGCCGGGACGTTCCAGGGCCGGGAAGTGCAGTCCATGCAGGGACGGTCGGTCGTGCCGATCCTCACTGGTGAACGCGCCACTATCCGGGAACCGGGCGACTTCATGGGCTGGGAGCTGTTCGGCAAGCAGGCCATCCGCCAGGGTGACTGGAAGATCCTTTACGTCCCCAGTATCCCGTCCCGGGACGTGCGTCTGCCGGTGTTGAAACCCGGGCAATGGCAGTTGTACAACCTGGCCGAGGACCCGGCGGAGATGAACGACCTGGCCGGCTCCAACCCTGGGAAACTCAAGGAAATGCTCGCTCTGTGGGAACGATACACTACAGAGAACAATTTTATCTATCCGGATACGTTAACAGGTTATTGAGGCTATTCAGACGGAAGATTTATGGATGGGAAGCCACCGGCAGGTCTGATGAGTTCCAGCAGGTTACCGAAGGGATCGCGGCAATATACGCAGGTAATTCCCAACTCGTTGGTAACGGGTTCGTTCATTTTGGAGCCACCCAGTTCAATAACCTGCGCCAGCGCTTCTTCAACGACTTCCACCTGGAAGCACAGGTGCCGGATACCGTAATCATTGGCATTAAGCGAAGCCGGAACCGCCGTTGATTGTGGTTGCTCGTATTCGAACAATTCCAGGTAACCGTTAGCTCCTTCCAACATACAAAATCGGGCGCTGCTCCCTGACATGCCGATTATCTCGTTAAAAACTGATTCACTGTCCCAGCGGGACTCCCGAACCTTTTCATAGCCGGCCAGTGCGGAATAAAACCGCACTGCCTCTTCCAGGTCCGGCACGACGATGGCGGCGTGGTGGAATCCGACTACATTGCCCATATCATGTTCTCCTCAACCGGTCGATCAGGTTCTGCAACTCCAGCTTTACGGCCTGTGCCCGCTCGGCCACCGGTTCGGTCAGGGGTTCTGACAATCTCGACAACATCGGCAGCAGGCGTTTGCGCAGTTGTTCCGCCTCTTCCGGCGACATTCTGTCTTTGCCCTGCTCGACCTTTTCCAGGCGCTGGCGCAACTGGTAGATCACGTTCCAGACCGATTCGACGTAGGCGGCGCCATCACCGGCAAGGTAGGCGCAACCGGAGCGCAGGATATAAAGATCCGGACTCCAGTAGGTCGCCAGCAGGTCGTCCAGCATTTCCAGCGCGTCCCGCGCGGCCTGCGTATCCCCGTCCGCGCGCGCCTGCGCCACGCGCCAGTCCACCCTTAGTTTGACCGCGATGGGGAATACCGGCGAGGTGGGCGGCACCCGCGCCAGGATGTAGTCCAGTTCCCCGATGCGGCCGAACTGGCCGCGCAGGCCGTACGTCCAGGCCTCGAATACGCGCCGCTCCGGGCCGCGCAGGCTGTTGGCCAGGGCGATAATCTCCCGCGGCACCTGGCCGCGCGCAATATCGCCCAGGTGGAGCATCAGCAGACCGTATTTTGCGTCATTGTTACCGGGATTAACCGCCAGCGCCTGTTTGTACCGCTCCCGCGCCCCTTCCATGTCACCACTGTTATCCAGACCCATGGCCTGAATCACCGCTTTCCGGTCCTCTGCGGCCACGGCCTGCGCCATATTGTAGGCGCGCCGGACGAAATCGCCCATGAGCAGGCGTTCGGCGATATACGCCAGGTCCATGTCGCCGGCGAATTGCCTGTGAAAACCGCTCTGCGGGTTCGTCAGCGGGTCCATACTATCGAATATCTCCTGCATGTCATCGGCAGTCAGACCGTCACCGGCATTACGGCTGAAGAAGGCCAGCCGGTTATGCTCGTCCGTGTTTAACGGCGCGGCGACGGCGAATTGCTGCACGCCGTCATTGTCCAGGGTGAGCATGACCAGCGCGTCTTCAATCCCGCGCATGCCGAGGCGGTTATAGTGGCGCGGATGTTGCTCCAGGGCGCGCGCTCCGTTGCGCGCACCATCCCAGATTTCGATGGGGGCATCCGAACCGAGGAAGAACAGCACCTCCCGCTCCGGCTGGTACAGTTCCACGTGACTGAACTGGTCCGCCACCGTCGCCGCCAGCACTTTCAGCAATGCCTCATCCACGAAGCGGGAGTTGATCCATTGCAGGAAGACGCCGCCGTCGTTCAGGCGGGATTTTGCCAGCGCCAGGAACTCGCGGGTATACAGGTGGGAAGCGCCGCCGGTCCAGGGATGTGAGGGTTGCGATACGATGATGTCGTAACGCTTGCCGGACAGCATGACCGCATTGCGGGCGTCATTGATCACCAGGTTCAGGCGCGGATCCGAAAGCGGGTCATGGTTGCGCTCGTTGCTCACCGCCCGGTTGGCGCTGATCACTTTCGGTTCCAGTTCAACCACGTCCAGGTCGGTGACGTGGGGCGCCACGCCTTCCAGCGCCACGCCGCCGCCGAAACCGACGACCAGCATGGAGCGGGCATCGGGCCGGGCCAGGGTGGTCAAACCCGACAGCCATTTCTGCGAATTGTTCACCGGCGCAGTGCCGCGCCTGGCGATGGCGGATTCCGACAGTCCGTTGCTGGACAGGTGGAAAAAGCCGTCCAGGTCGCCCATCAGTATGGTCGCGGACCGGCCCACTCCGTAGTAGTACTCCTCGCCTTGCACCTTGTCGTCCGGGATTTGCGCGTAGATGAGTTCATCGGGGCGCTCGAAGCGGAGACTGAACAGGGTTACAACGGCCAGCGCCAGCGCGCCGGGCACAGCCCATTTCCGCTGCGGTTGCAACGTGGCGGTAACACCGGCGGCCAGCGCGATGCTGACCAGCATGGCCAGTTGCAGGGTATGGCCGAAGCCGAGGGCCGGCAGGATGAAAAATCCGGTCAACAGGGCGCCGCTGATGGCGCCGGCGGTATTCCAGGTATAGATGCGGCCGGCAACGCCGGCAGCCTGTTGCGCCTGCATTGCGCCGATACGCACCGCCAGCGGGTAGGTGGCGCCGATGAACAGCGTAGCTGGCGCGATGACCAGGAAGGCATACAGCGCGTTGCCGGCCAGTGTGCTGCCTTCCGGCAACCAGGTACAGATGACGGTATATGAGAGCCAGGAAAACACTGCGGTCAGCACCTGCGCGGCAATGAACAATACCTGTGCCCTGCCCTGCTCCTGCGCCAGGCGGCCCGCGGCCAGTCCGCCCAGGGCAATACCCGAGAGAAAGCAGGCCAGCATGATGGAAAACGCGTAGATGGTGCCGCCGAACAGGTGACTCAACAGCCGGGTCCAGAGCACCTCCAGGGTGAACGAGACCACGCCGGAGACCAGCATCACCGGCATGATCCAGTGATAGCGCACCTCTGGAATGGGGACAGATTTCAAATCTGTCCCCGGTCCTGCTGAATCTGTCCCCTGTTCTGCCGTGCCTTCTTCACGAATGGGGACAGATTTCAAATCTGTCCCCACCCCAGGTCGGGAAGCAACGAGACGCGCCAGGTAGACGGCAATGAAAAACACCGCCAGGTTGACGCCGGCGCCGGCCGCCAGGGTGCCGAACAGGCCAAGGTAAGGTAACAACAGGAACCCCGACACCAGCGCGCCGAACACCGCGCCCAGGGTATTGATGCCGTACAGGAATCCAACCCTGGGTCCGATCTGGTTGTCGGCGCTGACCGCGTATTTTGCCAGCAGCGGCAGGGTCGCACCCATGGCCGCGGTGGGCAGGGCCAGGATCAGGAACGTGCCCGCCAGGTAGTACAGGGTCTGGCCTGCGCCCGTATCGGGCACCGGTTCAGGCTGGCTGCCGAACAGGGCGATAAACAGCAGTTGGGCGAAACCGAGCAGCACCGGGACCAGCAATGCGGTAATACCTACGAAGCCCTCCAGCACGCCGTACACCAGTACCGGCCGCCGTACCGCGGGCGCATAGCGGGCTGCCAGTGCCGCGCCCAGGGCCAGACCCGCCATGTAGGCCGCCAGCACCGTGGCTACGGCAATGTGCGAGGTGCCGAATATCACCCCAAGTTTCTTCAGCCAGGCTGCCTGGTAGAGCAAGGCGGCGAAACCGGACAGGAAAAAACAGGCCGCAAGCGCGGTCAGCAGCAGTCTTTCCTTCCTCGTCTCCTGATTGGGGGCAGATTTATACATAACGACATATTACCCGCTAAATGCCGGGGTCAGAGTAAAAACCCATAAATCCAGGGGTCAGAGTAAAATTACCCCATACCCTGCCACCGACCACGATAATGAGAATTTTACTCTGACCCCAAATATTCCCCGCTTTCTGACTATTACGCTCCCCAGCCTGAACCAAATACCAAAAAAAAAGGAACCGCGCGGCGGTTCCTTTTTTACCGGAAATAGACCGGTTGCTAGAAATCCATTCGGGCGCTGACACCCCATGTTGCAGGTTGCCCCATATAGTAGACATTACCTCCCGGGCTCAGGCCTTCAAATCCATTGCTGGCGTACAAGGTGTCGGTAACATTCTTCCCGTACACGGATATGCGGTAACGGTCGTCCGCACCGAAGGTGTAGTAGCCATTGACGTTCAGTACAAAATATTCCTCGTCCGGGAAGGTGTTGGCCACATCGAACCAGCGCTCGTCCATGTACCGGCCGTCGACCATGACCCCGAACATGCCGTTGCCGACCGGCCAGTCCTGGCGCACCGAAAATCTCATATTGAGATCGGGTGACCCGGGCAATACGTTTCCCGGGTCGGCCGCGCCGACGGAACCTTTTACAATTTCGGCGTCAAGATAACCGACACTGACGTTGATGAGCGTGTTTTCCATGGGTAGCCAGTCGAGGGTGGCGTCCATCCCCCAGATTTCGGAATCCACGGAAACCCGGGTGAATGAACCGCCGATAAACTGGCTGAGTTGTTGCCCGCGGAAGTCGTTGAAAAATCCGGCGATATTGAAGCGCGCCTTGCCACCTGCCAGCTCGGACTTGAGCCCGATTTCAAAGGCATCCACTTTCTCCGGCGGCAACGGGGTGTCCGCCAAGCCGATCATGATGGTCATGGGCGCGGTATTGAAGTTGCCGGCTTTGTAACCGCGGCTCCACTGGGCGAAGGCCAGGATATTATCATTCATACGGTAGTCAAACCCGACCTTGGCCCCCCATTCTTCCCAGGTGGTGTCGTTAATGCTGGCATCAGGATTGTCCGGACCGCCGACGGTAACCGTCCGCAGGCCGTTGGCCACGGCAGCGCTCCACAGTTCTTCAAAGTCCGGCAGGTCGTTACCGGTGTTGAGCGGGGTGGTCAGATCCATCCCCAGCCTCGCCTCGGGGCCAAAAATAGCCCTGGCGCTGCCCTCGACATTGTCCGAGCCGTAGCGGAAACCGCCCTTGAAAGTAAGTGGTTCGGCCAGGTCGTATTCAACGTCAATATAGCCGGAATAAGTGGTATTTTCCCGCACCCCGTGGGCTTTCACCAGGAAGGAGTTGCCGGGAATGCCGTCGCCGAAGACCGGTCCGGGCGACTCAGCCGTCTCTTCCCAGAAACCGTACACACCCAGGTGCCAGCGCAGCTTGCCCTCGTCCGTGGAACTGAGCCTGAATTCCTGGCTTACCTGTTCCTGCTCGGTCGGTTTCCAGAAATGGAACCCGTAACCGGGTGTGGCATCGGAATCTTCGGTATAAGAGGCCTCGTTCTCTTCGTAGCCCGTAATCGAGGTGAAAGTGAAGTTATCGAACTCCCACCGGATGTGCGCGGAGAATCCATGCGCTTCCACGTCTGTTCTTGGCCGCGCCATGCTGTAAGGCGTATCAAGCTGGTCGCCGCTGCCCACGTAACCCGCGTTATCGGCACAGGCGCCCGGTTTGTTCGGCGTTGCGCAAGGCATGCTGGGATCGTTCGGGTCCTGGGTACCCACAAACATGATAATATCCAGGTCGGATTTGATCTCTTCGTAATGGCCCTTCAGACGCACATATAAGTCATCGGTAAGCTGGAAGGCGAGTTGTCCGCGAATTCCATACTTGTCGACACCACCGATTTCGGTGCCGTATACCGAGTTGTCCCGGAAATCGTCCCGGGTATGGTACTGTGCTGCAATGCGTACGGCGGCCTTGTCACCGAGAGGGGCGCCGAAAGCGCCGTCCAGTTCCACGCTGTCCCAGCGCCCGTAACCAGCGCTGAGGAACCCGTTGGCCTCGCCGCCGATTTCAGGTTTGCGGGTAACGTAGTTCACCGCGCCGCCAGTGGTATTGCGGCCGTAAAGCGTATTCTGCGGACCTGCCATCACTTCCACCCGTTCCATGTCATAGACCTGGGCCAGGTTGACTGCAGGTGATTCCAGCACCACCTCGTCCACGTAGACTCCCACGCTGTTGGATGAAGCCAGCCCCTTGGAACCGACGCCGCGGATAAAAAAGTTACCGAAGCTGTAGGCGCCGTTATTCACGATATCAAAGTTCGGCACCTTGAGCAGTATCTCCTGGGCGCCGGAGAGGTGTTGCAGTTCCAGTTCGTCCCCGCTGAAGGCGGTCACGGAAATACCGATATCCTGGAGGGACTCGGTACGCTTGGTAGCGGTAACCACAATCTCTTCCAGTATCTGGGACCAGGCTGCCGGAATGTTCGCCAGGACCAGCACCAGTCCGAATAAACCTGCAAGCAGCGTATTGGAAAATTTTACTTTGAGTAAATTATTATGCCTTACGGGTAATGAGTTATTTTTCATACCGTACCCCTCAATATTGACGGCAGTCGTAGTTTGATAATTGAACAGGTATAAATTCTGACTTTGAGAATTTACGACATAAAAAATCAAATTGCAACATAAATGTACAACAATTCAACTCATAATTTACAAATATTTGAATAAATGGCAAGATTTGTTATATGTTTGTTGTACAAAAGAGATAAAAACAAGGCATGCGATATGTATCTCATACAAGACAAGCGCCTCCGCTTCAATTCCGTAGAGTTAACCGGCAGGGAGTCCTTCAGGCAAACACCCGTTTTCAATTTGTTGTTATCTATTTTCGTTTCGCTCGTAATACCTGCCTGCTCCGAGCCGGATACCGGTCGTGCTGTCTCCGGTGGCGAGTCCGCCGGAGTGTCCGGTTTTGCCGGTACGCCTGAACTGCAAGCCAATCCTAGTGGCCGTGTCCCTCTTGCCGCGGTCATCCGCTTCGATACCGGTCCGGGCGTCAACAGCGAATTGACGATCACCGATGGGGTCAATACCTGGTCGGCAGACTTCGATGATGCCGTAATCCGGGGCGATTCGTACCGCATTCCGGTCGTCGGCATGCGGCCGGACCGGGAACACAGAATTACCCTGGAATTGAACGCGCCGGACGGCGCAACGGAAACGCACCAGTTTACCTACCGGACTCCGCCATTGCCTGAAAACCCCCTGGAAATCCCTCCCTTCGACGTCAAGGTTTCCCGTCCGGAACTCATGGAACCGGGCGTGACGTTTTTGAGCGTGCGCCGGCGGGCCCCCGGGAGACCCCACTGGCTTACACCCAAACAACGCCGGTTTTCCCAGGACTGGGGCATCCTCACGGTACTCGACGCCAGGGGAGAGATCATCTGGTATTACAACTCCAAGTACCGCACCGCCGGCATAGCCCACCTGCTGAACGGCAATATCCTCATGCACAGGACGGATTTTTCCACCATCGAGATCGACCTGCTGGGCAATACCGTCAGGCAGTTCTACGCGGAAGACCGGCCGTTCCCTCCCCCGGAGGACCTCGAAGCGATTCCCATCAAGGGGCAACAAACCCTGCACCACCAGCCGCACCAGATGCCCAACGGCGACTTCCTGGCCTTCTCCGCCAACGGCTACCTGGTGGAAAACTACTATAGCAGCGACACGGACCCCGACGCCCCGCGCAAGGATGCCATGGTCATGGCCGACACCGTGGTTCAGATCACCCCCGGGGGCGAACAGGTATGGTCCTGGAATACGTTCGATTACCTGGACCCGTTCCGCCTTGGTTACGACACCTTCTGGAGTTACTGGTGGGTGCGGGGTTTCGACCAGTATATGGACTGGACCCATGCCAACGGCCTTAGTTACGATGAAAGTGACGATTCGATCCTGGTCTCCTTGCGCAACCAGAGCGCAATCCTGAAGATCGACAGGAAGACGAAAAACATCAAGTGGATACTGGGACGCCATGATGGCTGGTCTGAAGCGCTACAGGACAAGCTGCTCACTCCGGTGGGCGACCTGTTGTGGCCGGGCTACCAGCATAACCCGCGCATGACCCATGCCGGCACGGTGATCCTGTTCGACAACCGGGCCCACGGCGGCGCCATGGCCTTTGAGGAACGCCTGCCGATACACAAAAATTTCAGCCGCGGCGTGGAATACGAGGTGGACGAGGAAACCATGACGGTGCGGCAGGTCTGGACCAGCGGCGACACCCAGGGCGATGATCCCTGCTACACGAACGCCATGAGCGATGCTTGGCGCCTGCCGGCGACCGACAACCGGCTGGTCATCCACGCCTTCTGCCTGCCGCTGCTGGAAGGCATTTCCGAGGACGACATGGACCCGACGGTTCGGGTCACAAGCGACCTGCCCTACGGCGGACGCATCCTGGAATATGCCGGAGACGAGATTGTGTTCCGCGCCGATGTTGTGGATCCTTACGAACTGGTACAGTGGGAGGTGTATGGCGGCTTCAGGAGCCCCGGGATTTACCACAGGTAAATTCGTTCGTCATGCCGGGCTTGACCCGGCATCCAGTAGAATACTATGTCGCCGGAGGCGACCCCTTATATCCGAAAAAGGCAGGTTGAATGAGCGAGAAAAAGACACAGAGAGAAGAATCATTACTGGGACTGGACCGTGATATCACCCGGCGCGACTTTGTCGGCAACACCCTGGTCGGGGCCGGCGCAGGCCTGCTCGCCATGCATGCGCCCGGGACCCGGGCGCGCAACAACCCCACCGTAAAAAACCGCAGCATCCCCCAGCAGATGCCCGTACCCCTGACCGGCCTGACACAGGACTGGACCGGGCCCGGCGGCGTGGGCGATTACGCAGGGAAAAACGGCAACACCCATGACGTGGTCAACGCCGCCCATGCCATCAGGAACCGTGAATTCGACAAGCAGCCTGGCGGGGCGCTCGACACCGGCGAGACCTTCGACCTGGTCGTGGTGGGATGCGGTTTTGCCGGCATTACGGCGGCGGCCACCTATCTGGAAGGCAATCCCGACGCCCGCATCCTGCTGCTGGACAACCACGCCATCTTCGGCGGCGAGGCCAAGGAGAACGAGTTCGAGGTGGACGGATACCGGTTGTGGGGGCCCCAGGGATCGACGGGCACGGTTTTCAGCAAGGACAAGACCCGGCTACCCCTGTCGGTGCACCGCATGTGGCAGAAACTGGGGTTGCCGGAAAGTTTCGAGCACCAGGAACTGGAAGGCACGGACAAGAACATACTTGTGCCGGTCGACGTCTGGGGACCCATGCACGCGCGCTGGGAGGACGCCGACCTGGGCTGGTACTTCAAAGAGCACGGCTGGATCAAGGACCCCTGGTCCAACGGCATGCGCAATGCGCCCATTTCCGATAACCTGAAGAACGATTATTACGCCATGGAACTGTTCCGCCGTCCGCCGCGCCGTGACGACTGGAAGCAGTGGCTGGACAGCATGACCTACAAGGAATTCGTCATGAACGTGATGGGACTCTCGGAAGAGGTATTCCCGTACCTGGACCCGTTGCTGGCCGCCATGGGCACCGGCCTGGGCTCAGATGTGATATCGGCATACCAGGCCTACGAGTTCGTGGCGCCGGGCGTCCACGCCTACCGCAGGTACCAGGGGCTGGGCGACCCCACCAACTTCTCCTATATCGCTTCCTTCCCCGGGGGCAACGGCGCGCTGCTCAAGTACTTCGTCAGGTTCCTGATTCCGGACGCCATCAGCGGCGATACGTCGCTGGCCAACATGGCGGTCTACAGCCGGGTCAACTGGGAGGCCCTGGACCGGCGCAACGCGCCCGTGAAGATGCGCCTGAGCAGCACCGTTGCCGCGGTAGCCCACAACGGACCGCCGGACACAGCCGATGACGTGTCCGTGACTTACCATAAGGATGGAGAACTCCACCGGGTCAACGCCAGGCACGTGGCGGTGTGCAGCGGCCAGTGGGTCAACCGCTATATCGTCAGGGACCTGCCCGACGAACACTTCGAGGCCATGGGCGAGTTCCACCACGCCCCTATCCTCACCTTGAACGTGGCGGTGCGCAACTGGAAGTTCATGGAGAACCTCGGCATCTCCGCGGCGCGCTGGTTCGAAGGTTTCGGCTGGTTCATGAGCCTGCGCCGGCAGATGCTGTTCGACGGCAAGGCGCCGATGCCGCTGGACCCCGCCAAGCCCACGGTGCTGACCCTGTTCATACCGTTCACCCTGCACGGCATGCCGTTGAAGGAACAGGCGGTCGCTTCCCGCATGCAGATGTTCGGCATGAGTTACCGGGACATCGAGACCCGCATCCGCGAGCAGTTCAGCGAGATGTTTTCCGCTTACGGTTTCGACGCCAAACGGGACATCGCCGGCATCATCGCCAACCGCCACGGCCATGCCTACGGCGTCAGCGGGCCGGGATTTTATTTCGGCAACAAAGGGCGCGAGGCCCCCAGCGACATCATCCGCCGCGGCTTCGGGCGTGTGCGCTTCGGCCACTCGGAACTCACCGGCCACCAGTTATGGACCACGGCGGCCGAGGAAGGCGAACGCGCGGCCCTGCAGTTACTCGATATCGGGTGACAGTATGTAATCTGAAACTTTACTGCGATTTGCCGGTAAGCGATGTACGAAACAAATCCTTCAACACATCGACCGAGCCTTCCAGACGGGCGATGCGCTCGCTCAATCCGGCTATATCTTTATGAATTGACCAAAAAAAAGCGGCCAATGTGACCCAGGCAATAACAGTAACAATAATATCGTAATCCATAGCTTTACCCCTGTAACAAAATATTAAAATCAATACACTCCCTTCACTCCATCGTCGTCAGTGTAATTTTGCTTGTTTCGTTTGTCAACGCACGTACCCGGTTATCTTTATCTCTGCGAACGAATCGCGGCAGCAAAGGATTTTTCTGCCCAGGCAAGCATATCTCCGGAATTGTCCAGGGCCTCTTCCGGAGCCTGGTAATAGGATAAATACATGGGTTTGCCTTTTTTATAATAGACAAACCGTTCCAGACCGCGTGCTTCAAAATCTGTCCTGTTTACGTCATCCCCTTTCAGGTACAGCGTTTCGCCGGCTACTATGCCGAACATCAGGTCTCCCCTGAAGATACCGTAAGCGCCGAACATCCGCTTGGCGCGGACATCTCCGAACGGCGCCAGCAATTCCATCAGGTAGCTGACGAACTCGGGGCACTGAGCCATTTTTTACCCTTGCGAAAAAACCAGCCGGCGCATGGAGCGGCGGATGGATTCGATGTGCACTTTCATCTGCAGTTCGGCCAGTTTCGAGTCGCGCAGTTTTAGTGCGGCGATGATGTTGCGGTGATCGGACTGGGCGTCCTTCATGCTCTTCATGTTCCCCGTTTTGAGCAGTATGGTGTTGGCGATATCCGGGACCCGCTGGATCATCTCGAACAGGTTGCGGTTGCCGGAGGCTTCATGGATCAGGTTATGGAATTCCATGTTGAGTTCCAGGAACCTGCGATAATCCCTTACGTCTCCCTCGGCCAGTTTCTCCATGCGGTCTTCCAGGTCCCGCAGTTTCTGCAGGTCGTCTTCTGTGAGGCGTTCCGCGGCTAGGCCGGCGCTGTAGCTCTCCAGCATGGACGCCACGTCGAAGGCCTGTTCGAACTCGTCTTCCGTCAGGTCCGTCACGTAGGAGCGGCGGTTCTCCCTGATGGTGACCAGGCCCTCGGCGGCAAGGCGTTGAATGGCCTGGCGCACCGGCGTGCGGCTCACGCCGCAAAACTCCGAGAGTTCCTCCTCCTTCAACTGGAAGCCGGGTGCGAAGCTTCCCGACAGGATGGTGTTCCTGATCCTGGTATATGCCCGTTCTTTTGCTGTTGTCATAACCTGCCCTCACAAGGCGACGATAACCGACTTTGACTCCATATATTCATCCACGGACATGCGGCTACCCTCCCGCCCCCAGCCGGATTGTTTGAAACCGCCGAACGGCAGGGTCTCGTCAAAGGCCAGCGGGGTATTGATCCACACCATCCCGGCCCGGATCTCGGCGGCCAGGCTGTGGGCGCGGCTGAGGTCCCTGGTCCAGATGGTCGCGACCAGGCCGTAGTCCGTATCGTTGGCGACCCGGGCCACGTCTGTTATGTCGGCAGCCTGCCTGAACGGGGTGGTCACCAGCACCGGACCGAATATCTCCTCCCGCGCCACCCGCATGTGCGGTTCCGTCCCGGTCAGGATAGTGGGTTCCATGAAATAACCCTTCTCGCCGTACGGCTTGCCGCCCAGCAGAATTTCCGCTCCCTCTTCCCGGCCGGACTCGATGTACTCGCACACCCGCTCCCGTTGCCTGGCGGACACCAGCGGGCCCAGTTCCGTCTCCGGGTCGATGCCCGGACCGATCTTCGTATTGCGGGCGATATCCGCGACACCGTCGACCACTTTATCATAGACTTTTTCATGCACCAGCAACCGGGAGCCGGCAAAACACATCTGCCCGCAGTTGAGCAGGATCATCTCCGCGGCGCCGGCAATGGCGCTGTCTATGTCTGCATCGTCGAAGATCACCACGGGGGACTTCCCTCCCAGTTCCATCGATACCTTCTTCAGGTTGCCAGTGGCCGCCCGGACGATCTTCCTGCCGGTTTCGGTCGAGCCGGTAAAGGCGATCTTGTCGATGCCGGGGTGCTCCGCCATGGCGGCCCCGACCACGTGCCCGTAACCGGTGACGATGTTGACCACGCCGGGCGGGAAACCCGCCTCCAGGATCAGTTCACCGAGCCGCAGGGTGGTGAGCGGCGTTTCCTCCGCCGGCTTCAACACCATGGTGCACCCGGCGGCCAGCGCCGGGCCCATTTTTGCAATGGCCATCACCAGCGGCACATTCCAGGGCACGATGGCGCCCACTACCCCTATCGGCTCCTTCAGGCTGTAGGCATGGTAGGCGGGTCCCCTGGCACTCCCGCCGCGCAGGTCGGGGAAGGACAGGTCCGAAGTGGTTATGCCCTCGATCCTGGTGCACCAGCCGGCGTAATAGCGCAGCGATTCGGCAGCGCCCGCGGCATCCAGGTGGCGCGCCAATTCTATGGGCTTGCCCTGGTTCAGCACTTCCATCTGCGCCAGCTCTTCTGCGTTCTCATCGATCAGGTCGGCCAGCTTCCACATCAGCCTGGTGCGTTCGGTCGGCATCATCCTTCTCCATTCCTGGCGTTCGAAGGCATTGCGCGCGGCCGCCACGGCGCTGTCGACATCAGCCCTGCCGCCCGCATAAGATGCAGCAATCCGTTCGCCGGTGGCAGGGTTCAATACCGGAATGGTCTCACCGCCGGCGGCTGCAACCCATTCGCCGTTGATCAGCATGGGCCTGGGAGTTGCGAGAAAACGGCTGATCTTCTCACCTGCTGTATTTTCATGAGACATCGAACCGGTCTCCTGTGTCTGTCGCCTGATTGTACATTAATATTGTGCCTGACGGTCTCCTCAAACAATCAAAAAACTTATATATTTCATTAATTTTTATATTAAACAAATTATTATAAAATTTACTTAATCTATTTTATTAAATTTTAAAGATGACTTGCGGATTGACTATTTTATAATTTTGTTGTACAAAATGAAAGAAATAATGAGCGTAGGGCGCTGCCAATGTACCAACCTGACTATTCCGAATTCGACGGTTTCAATTCCCGGGACCTGTGGCAAAAGGACCAGGACCACCTGATCCACCCGCAAAGCGTCTGGCCCAGTTTCAGGGAAAAGGGCTGCAGCGTATTCGTCAAGGGCGAAGGCGCTTATGTCTTCGATGCGGACGGCAACCGTTACCTGGACTCCAACGGCGGGCTGTGGTCGGTGAACATAGGCTACGGCAACGCGGAACTGGCCGAAGTCATTGCCGAACAGGCGCGCCTGCTGCCCCAGGTGAACCATTTCGGCGACTGCACGTCGGCGCCGGCGGTCGAACTGGCGGCAAAACTGGCCGGCATGACGCCGGGCGACCTGAACCACGTGTTCTTCACCAGCGGCGGCACCGACGCCAACGACAGCGCCATACGGATGATCCACCATTACTTCATCCTGCAGGGCAAACCGGAAAAGAAGCACATCATCGCCAGGACCGACAGCTACCACGGCACTTCCTACATGATGGCGTCGGTCAGCGGCAAGGCCAATACCCGGCACAACCGGTTCCATTACGTGGACGACATCACCCACCTGATCTCCTCACCCAGCAACTACCGGCGTCCTGCAGGGGTCTCGCTGGATGAATTCCGTGACATGCAGGTCAGGGAACTGGAAGAGAAGATCCTGGAGGTCGGCCCTGAGCGGGTCGCCTGTTTCATCTGCGAACCGATCATGGGCGTGGGCGGCGTGCATGAAGCCGCGCCCGGTTTTCACAGGAAGGCGCGGGACTTGTGCAGGAAATACGGCGTATTGTACGTGCACGACGAGGTCATTACCGCGTTCGGCCGCCTGGGACACTGGTTCGCGTCCGAAGATGTTTATGACGTCGTGCCGGACATCATCTGTTGCGCCAAAGGCATCACCTCCGGCTACCAGCCGCTGGGCGCGGCCCTGATCTCCGCAGAGATCTTCGACGTTATCAGTTCAGCCGGCAGTGATTCGAGTTTCGCGCACGGTTTCACGTATACCGGGCATCCCGTGTGCTGCGCCGCGGCCCTGAAAAACCTGGAGATCATGGAACGCGAAAATCTGCTGGAACACGTGCGTCGGACAGGGCCGTATTTTGAAGAGAAAATGTTCGGGCTGGGCGACCTGCCCCTGGTGGGCGATGCGCGCGGCAGAAGCTTCATGTTCGCCCTGGAATTCGTCAGTGGCAGGGAAACGAAAGCGCTGTTCCCTCCCGAGGTGCAGATTGCCACGCGCGTGACCGATGCGGCCAGGCGGCGCGGACTGGTGGCCCGGGGCATCGGTGAAATGGTGCTGATCTCGCCGCCGCTGATACTTACCACAGAACAGATCGATTTCATTGCCGGGACACTGCGCGCAAGTATCGAGGAAACAGCAGGCGATCTGGTCCGGGAAGGTCTCTGGAAAGGGTAATCATGACTAGCCGGGGTCAGAGTAAGAAATTCGTCAGAATTTTTACTCTGACCCCATGTATTTCTTGCCCTGACCCCACATTGATTCGTTGATTTGACATGTTGAAACTACTGGCAGGAGACCCGGCGTCACGGGTAGAAATAAACAGCACGAAACTGATCGTCGCAGCGCTGATCATCCACACCATCGGCCCGCAGACGGTGCTGCTGCTGCCGGGTTTCGTGCAGGGTCTGGTCGAGTACGTCGGTTTTACCGAGGCAGACGCAGGATTTATCGCCTCGGCGGAGATGATCGGCATGACCTGCGCGACCATCGCCATGATGTTTCTGGTGGGGCGGGTGAACTGGCGCCATGTCTTCGCCATATCGCTGCTGTTGCTGATCTTCGGCAATATCGCCTCTATCTTCATCACGGACATGTACCTGTTCTGCGCGCTCCGGTTTATGACCGGCATCGGCGGCGGTTTCATCGTGTCCCTGTCCTACACGGTGTTCGGCCTGACCGCAAAGGCGGACCGGAATTTCGGGCTGGGTATCTTTTTCGTCCTTGTATACTCCGCCATCGTCTACCCGTTCCTGCCCTGGATATTCGGCAGTTTCGGCATGCCGGGACTGTTGCTGTTTTTTGCCGCGTTTGCGCTGGTCGGCCTCCCCTTCGTGCACATGATGCCGGTATCCGGCGAGGAACACCGGGAAATCGACGAAAATGCCAGGCATATTGACTGGAACCGGAAAGGGATGGCGCTGGCAGCGATGTTTGTTTATTTTGTCGCCGCGTTTGCCGTATGGACTTACCTGTTCCGTATGGGCGTCAATGCCGGAATCGCGGAACAGGAGGTTGCCAACAGCCTGTCCGCATCCCAGTTCCTGGGTATGGCAGGCGCATTTACGGCCGCGCTGCTGGGTGCGCGTTACGGCCGCGGCCTGATGCTCACCCTGGGAATCACGGGGACCGCCCTGCCCCTGCTTTTCCTGTTCGGCGCCCCCGGCGCCCTAGGCTACCTGGTTATCGTAAGCGCGTTCCAATACGCCTGGAACCTGTCCCACCCCTACCTGCTGGCCGCCATGGCCAGTTTTGACCCGACCGGCAAAATGGTCGTGTACGCTACGGCCATGCAGTTCCTGGGCGTCAGTGTTGGCCCTGCCGCGGCGGCCATGCTGGTCGGAGAGGACGGCTTCCATGCCGTATTGCTCCTGGGAGTAACCCTGTTCTTCTTATCACTGGCGCTAATCCTCCCTCCGGTCGCCGCGCGGGCGCGTCTGGAGACAGCCTTATGACTATTACCACAACTGCTGCCGTCGTCTACGAACCCGGCGGACAATTCGCACTGAAAACCGTGGAACTGGACGAACCCCGCGGCGATGAGATCCTTATCCGGGTCGACGCCTGCGGCGTCTGCCACACCGACCTCATTGCCCAGGGAGCGATGACGCCCCTGCCCGCGGTCCTGGGTCACGAAGGGACCGGCGTTGTCGAAGCGGTCGGCAGCGCGGTGCATCGGGTGAAACCCGGCGACCGGGTGGTGGTTTCCTATCCCTGGTGCGGCGCCTGCCCCAAGTGCGCCGAGGGCCGTCCGTATATCTGTAACGATGCGATAGCGCTGAGTTTCGACGGCACGCGCGCCGACGGCTCCATGCCGATTTCGCTTGACGGGACACCCATATCCAGCGCTTTTTTTCAGCAGTCCACGTTCGCCCGGCACGCGCTGACGCTTGAGCGCGACGTGGTGCGCATCGACAACGACATACCTGCCGAACTGCTCGCCGCACTGCCCTGCGGGATCCAGACCGGCGCAGGATCGATCATCAACACGTTCAGGGCGTCGGCCAGCAACAACCTGGTGGTGTTCGGCGCCGGCGCGGTGGGATTGAGCGCGGTCATGATGGCCCGGGTGCTTGACCTCTCACCCATCATCGCGGTGGACATTAACCGGATGCGCCTCGACCTGGCGCTGGAACTGGGGGCCACCCATGCCCTGGATGCCCGCGAGGGTGAGGTTCCCCGCAGGGTCCTGGAGATCGTACCCGGCGGTATGCATTTTGCCCTTGAAACGTCCTCCAACGAACAGGCGCTGGAGGACGCCGTGGCCTGCCTGGGCATGGAAGGGGTATGCGGCATGGTCACCGCGCCGCGCTTCGGCGAGAAATACCCGTTCTCTCCCTCGGACGTGATGATCAAGGCCGCCAGCCTGCGCGGCATCATCCAGGGATCATCGGTCCCCGGCACCTTCCTGCCGAGGCTGATCGAGTTACAGCAACAGGGACAATTCCCGGTGGAACGCCTGGTCAGGACCTACGACTTCGCGGATATCAACCAGGCCTTTGCCGATTCCCATACCGGCACAGCCGTCAAGCCGGTGCTCAGGATGACCTGAAATCCAGGCTGAATCGATTATACGTAACGACACAAATAACACTCCGTTCGTCATTCCCGCGCAGGCGGGAATCCAGTTGACAGAAAAACTCCTTATAATGAATGTCTGCTTACTGGATTCCCGCCTGCGCGGGAATGACGAACCATGATGCGGAATTATTTTTGCCGTTATGTATAAAATGAGACTGATATGCATGTGTTGATAGCAGGAGCGGGAATCGGCGGCCTGACCGCTGCGCTGAGCCTGGAGAAACTCGGTATCGAGGTCACGGTGTTTGAAAGCGCCAGGACGATAGAGCCGTTGGGTGTGGGCATCAATATCCTGCCCCACGCGGCGCGGGAACTGATCGCTCTCGGCCTCAAGGACGATCTGGACCGGATCGCCGTCCGCACCCGCTCAATGAAGTATTTTACCCGCCGCGGCAAGCTCGCTCTCAGCGTGCCCTGCGGCGAATACGCCGGTTACTCGTGGCCGCAGTACTCGGTGCACCGCGGCGAGTTGCAGTTGCTGCTGCTGGAAACATTCAAGCAGCGCGCAGGACCGGAGAGGGTTCTCACCCGCCACCAGCTTGCGGGTTTCAGACAGGACAGCGACTCGATCACTGCAAGTTTCATCGACCCGTCATCGAAACAACCGGCGGCCGAAGTCACGGGCGACCTGCTCATCGGCGCGGACGGCCTGCATTCCGTCACCAGGAAAGCGCTGTATCCTGACGAAGGCGCTGCGGTATACGCCGGCATGGTCTGTTTCCGCGGCGCGCTGAAGGCGGCGCCTTTCCTCGACGGCGAGTCCATGGTCATTTGCGGCGACAACCGCCTGCGCCTGGTGTCCTACCCCATCTCCGGCGTTCTGCAACGGAGCGGAGGCAGCCATATCAACTGGATTGCCGCCGTCCCCTTCGAGACGGACAAACGCCAGGAGGAGGACTGGGGCAAACTGACCGAACCGGATAACCTGGTCGAACTGTACCGCGACTGGCGCTTCGACTGGCTGGACGTGCCCGGCATCATTTCCGCAACGGAACAGATCTTTGAATTCCCGATATACGACAGGGACCCGTTGCGGCAATGGACATTCGACCGGGTGACACTGCTGGGCGACGCGGCGCACCCCCTGATCCCGGTCAGCTCCAGTGGCGCGGTGCATGCCATCATTGACGGGCGGGCACTGGCCCACGCGCTGGGGACACGGCGCGACCCGGTGGACGGCCTGAAGACCTATGAAGCCGACCGGCTGCCGAAAGCAAACCGGGTGGTGCTGGCCAGCCGCGAGAACGGCCCCGATGAAGTGCTTGAGATAGTGAGAAACGAATGCCCGGATGATGCAGAGAACATTCACGACCATGTCAGCGAGGCCAGGCTGCAATCCGTTATCGACGAATTCAAGGCGCGCTCCGGTTTTGCCGTCGAAACACTCAACAACAGTCCCTCCTACGCGCTCTGAAAAATATGGGGTGTTGACAAAACCGCGCAGTCATTCAATCATGACGGCAGAGATTATGGGGAGGAAATAACATGTTGCCTGCAATCACCCGCGTACAGGAATTGAACCCGGCCAAGCTGGGGATACTGTTCAAGAAAGAATTCGAACTTTGCAATGTGCAGCAGGACGAGACCGTGATGCTGCTGAGCGACCTTGCCACCCGGCGCGAGTACATAGAAGCGGCCTTCGCCGCGGCCGAAGACCTGGGCGCAGACGTGTATGAAATGTGCGTCAATTCCATTCCGTCCTGGACCAAGGTCGGGGTTCCCACCGTGGGCCAGTGCAAGGGGACCCTGGAGGCGGCCAGGGCCGCGGACATCATCGTCGCCCTGCACGTGCCCCTGTTCACAAGCTGGTTGAAGCAGGTCCGGGATGCCGGCACCCGGGTGCTGATGATCATCGATTCTCCCGACGACCTTGAACAACTGATGGCCCCGCCGGGCCTCAAGGAAGCGGTGCTCTATGCCGACGCCCTGCTGGCGAATACAAAACATATACGCGTTACCAGCAAGGCCGGCACCGACCTGACCTACGATTGCGGGGAATACCCGGTGATGAGCCAGTACGGCTACGCCGATGCCCCGGGCCGGTTCGACCACTGGGGCGGCGGCCATGTGCACACTTTCCCCAATGAGGGCAGCGCCAACGGCACGGTGGTATTCCAGCCGGGAGACATCGTGATTCTGCCGTATTGCCGCTATATCCAGGATGAAGTCAGGATGACCGTCTGCGACGGCTTTATCGACAAGGTGGAAGGCGGACTCGACGCCAAGCTCATGCAGGACTGGCTGGATGACAACCGGGCGGACGCCGGGGACAGGGACCCTTACGCGGTCTCCCACCTGGGCTGGGGCCTGAACCCGCAGGCCCTGTGGTACGGCATCGCCCTCAATGGCGACGAACCGGAACGCAGCCGGGCCGCGGCCCGCACCTTCCCCGGCAACTTCCTGTTCTCGACCGGCCCCAATAACCAGGGCGGCGGCAAGCGCACCACCCGCGGTCACTACGACGTGCCCATGCGGGACTGCACCATGGAACTGGACGGCGAGATCATCATAGAAAACGGCCGGATTATCGATGATAATATGATCGTCGAACGCATCAAGTACACGTAACAAGAAAACGACCCATGAAAGACTTCCAATACCTGGCGCCGCGCAGACTGGACGAGGCAGCGGCACTCATGGCCGAACACGCGGGTTCGGCGCAACTGCTGGCCGGTGGCACGGACCTGCTCATATTCATGCGCAACGGCCGCAAGTCACCCGAGGTCGTCATCGACGCAAAAAAAATTCCGGAACTTACCCGCCTGCAACTGGATGCCGGACGGCTGACCATCGGCGCCGCAGTCAGTTGCCGGACAGTCTGGGAACACCCGGAAATAATAGAAAAATTTCCGGCCCTGGCAGATGCGGCGACCCTGATCGGCGGCATACAGATCCAGGGGCGGGCAACCTTCGGCGGCAACCTGTGTAATGCCGCGCCCAGCGCCGATACCGTACCTCCTGTAATCGTCTACGGCGCGACCGCCCATATCGCCAGCGCCCGTGGAGAACGTCAAGCGCCGGTGGAAGAAATCTGCACCGGACCCGGCCTGACTTCGCTGGCGCCCGATGAAATCCTGGTCTCCCTGTCTATTCCGGCGCCCCAGGCAAACTCCGGCGCCGCGTTCCTGCGTTTTATCCCGCGCAACGAAATGGATATCGCGGTGGCGAATGCCGCGGCCCGGGTCGACCTGGACGAAACCGGTGAGACCATCAGTGCGGCCCGCATAGCCATCGGCGCGGTGGCCCCGGTCCCCTTGTATGTGGAAGCGGCCGGCGCCGCCCTCGCCGGCAAACCCGTTAACGACGGGTCGATTGCCTCGGCCGCCCGCATTGCCCGGGATGCGTCCACACCCATCAACGACATGCGCGGCACCGTAGAACATCGAAAGCAACTGGTTGAAGTCCTGACGGCAAGGGCGCTGCGACGCGCCTGCGACCGGGCCAGGGGAGAGAAAATACAATGAGCGGCAAATCACTGGTGACGGCAACAATTAACGGCGAGGAGAAGCAATTCCTGTGCGAACCGCGCCAGAGCCTGCTGGAAGTATTGCGCGACGTGCTGTACCTCACCGGCACGAAGGAAGGCTGCAACGACGGCAACTGCGGCGCCTGCAGCGTCATCGTCGACGGCGTATTGCTGGATGCCTGCTGCATGCTGGCCGTCGAGGCGGAGGGCAGCAGTGTCGAGACCATTGAAGGGCTGGCGACAGGCGATGAACTGCACCCCCTGCAACGGGCTTTCCTGGAAGAGACCGGGCTGCAATGCGGTATCTGCACACCCGGTTTCCTGATGTCCGCAAAGGCATTGCTGGATAAAACTCCCCGACCGGACGAACAGCAGGTGCGCCACTGGCTGGCGGGCAACCTGTGCCGGTGCACCGGCTATGACAAGCTGGTGCGTTCGGTATTGAAAGCTGTGGAGGCATGACAATGAGCGACACATCACCAAAAAACGGTTTCAACGTGGTCGGCACCTCGCCGATACGTCCGGACGGCCTCGACAAGGTGACGGGACGGGCGCAGTTTGCCGACGATTTTCACCTGCCGAACATGTTGCACGGCAAGATACTCCGCAGCCCCCATGCCCATGCACGCATCCTGTCCATCGATACCAGCGCCGCCGAGGCCCTGCCCGGCGTGCGCGCTGTCGTGACCGGGGCCGACTTCCCTGCCGTCAGGCACGAACTGCTTAACCAGGGCACTGCCGGCGTGCTCAATATCCGCGAGATGTCCGAGAACTGCATGGCAAAGGACAAGGTCCTGTATGACGGCCATGCCCTGGCCGCGGTGGCCGCGGACAACCCGCATGATGCGGAACTTGCAGTGAACCTGATCAAGGTGGAATATGAGTTGTTGCCGCCGGTGATGAATGTACGCGCGGCCATGGCGGATGATGCCCCGGTGATCCACGAGGATTTTCACCCGGGCGGGTTCATCGCGCCGACGGAAAAATACCTGCCCAATGCCAGCCGCCTGCAACTGGGCAACGGCGATCCGGAACAGGGTTTCGCCGAGGCAGACCTGGTCCTGGAGCGGGAATACACGGCTGAGACCATCCACCAGGGTTACATCGAAAGCCATGTCACCACGGTGACCTGGGACAGTAACGATTACGTGACCGTGTGGACCGCGACCCAGGGGCAGTTCGCCTTGCGCGATCACCTGGCCGACATCATCCAGGTGCCGATCAGCAACATCAATGTTGTGCCGCTGGAGATTGGCGGCGGTTTCGGCGGCAAGGAGCGCCTCTATATCGATCCGGTGGCGGCCTTTCTCTCGAAAAAATCACAATGCCCGGTCAAGATAGCCATGCGCCGCGACGAGGTGTTCCGTGCGACCGGGCCGAGTTCGGGCACGTATATCAAGCTGAAGTTCGGCGTCAAACAGGACGGTACGCTCACGGCAGCCCACCTGCATATGGCTTACGAGGCCGGCGCCTATGCCGGCGGGCCCCTGTTCCTCGGCGTCATGTCCGCCACGTCGCGCTACAACATACCCAATATCCATATCGACGGCTTCGACGTCATCGTCAACAAGCCCACCATGCGCCCCTACCGGGCCCCGGGCGCGCCCCAGGCCCTGTTCGCAGTGGAACAGATGATCGATGAACTGGCCTGTGAACTGGGAATGGACCCCATTGAATTCCGCATGAAAAACCTGATGAGGTCAGGAGACCGCCTGGTGCCGGGATTCCCGCTGGCGCCCATAGATACGGAAAAAATGATGGAAACCGTGAAGGCGCATCCCCATTACCAGGCGCCCCTGGAAGGTGCGAACCGGGGACGGGGTCTTGCCTACAGTATATGGTTCAACATCGGCGAGATCTCCAGCGCGCGCATGCAAGTCAACCCGGACGGGTCCGTTACCCTGGCCACGGCCAGCCCCGACCTGAGCGGCACCCGTATCTCGCTGGCCATGCAGGCCGCGGAGACCCTGGGAATTGACGTCGAACAGGTATCCCCGACGGTGTCCGATACCCAGTCCATCGGTTTTTCCCTGCCTTCGGTGGGCAGCCGGACCACCTACAGCACCGGCGCGGTTGTTTGCGAGGTGGCGCAGGAAATACTGAAACAGATGTGCGAGCGGGCCGTATTGCTGTGGGAGACTGATGCCGGCCAGGTCAGCGTCGAAAACGGCGTTTTCAGCAACAAGGCTGAACCCGGACAGACCATTACGTTTAATGAACTGGCGGCGAGAATGTTCGAGACCGGCGGGCCCATCAGCCACCACAGGACCGGCCACACCCAGAGTTTTATCCCGGGGACTGCCGCGCACCTGGTGGACGTCGAGGTGGACCCGGAAACGGGCAAGGTGGACATCCTGCGCTACACGGTCTTCCAGGACGTAGGCAAGGCGGTACACCCGGATTACGTGGAGGGCCAGATGCAGGGCGCCGCGGTACAGGGAATCGGAATGGCCCTGAACGAAGAGTATTTCTACGACGATGAAGGACGCCTGAAGAACGCCAGCCTGCTGGACTACCGTCTGCCTACTTCACTGGACGTCCCCATGCTGGAGACGGTGGTGCTGGAATCGCCCAACCCCGCCCACCCGTTCGGCGTACGCGGCTGCGGCGAGATCTCCATTGCACCGCCGCCCGCGGCCATAGCCAACGCCATCTATGACGCAGTCGGGGTGCGCCTGTACTCCATGCCCATGGCGCCCCGTAAGGTCTGCGCTGCCGTCAAGGCCGCTGAGCCGGCCAAAGCCGCCTGATGATGAAGCATCGACCGGGGACAGATTTTAAATCTGTCCCCTTTCAATCAGACTGACATGCCAACGGTCTGGATTCCCAAGGCCATGCAGACCTATACCGGCGGCGAGGAAACCGTCGAGATGGAAGGCCGCACCGTCAGGAGACTGATAGTCGCCCTGGACGAGACCTACCCCGGATTAAAGGATGCGCTCATGGATGGCGACAAACTCAAACCCGGTATCGCGGTTGCCGTTAACGGCCAGGTCAGCCAACTGGGACACCTGCAACCCCTGCAGGAAGACAACGAGGTGTTTTTCGTCCCCGCTATCGGCGGGGGGTAACCGGATATATGGGGTCAGAGTAAGAAATTCGAAGAATTTTTACTCTGACCCCTCCATTCCCTGGTAAGTCACCCGGTAAATCGCCCCTGCCTTGTCATCCGAGATCAGCAGGCTGCCGTCCCGGGATACCAGTACGTCGTTGGGGCGGCCCGATACCTTTTCACCTTTGAGCCAGAGGTCCAGGAACGGTTCGTATGCCGGTCCGGACGCGCCGAAGCGCACGACGCTGACCCGGTAACCCACCTTGGAGGAGCGGTTCCAGGAGCCATGCTCGGCGATGAACAGCGCGTGCCGGTACGACTCGGGGAATTGCGCACCGGTGTAAAACGCCAGGCCCAGCGCCGCGGAATGGGCCTGGATCATGATCTCCGGGGGTACGTAATCCGCCGGGTCGTGCCCCGTACCGAACTCAGGATCGAGGATATCTTCGCCATGAACGTAGGGATAGCCGTAGTGGGCGCCGGCTCCCGTCGCGCGGTTTATCTCTTCGGGAGGCAAATCATCCCCCAGCCAGTCCCGACCGTTGTCGGAGAACCAGAGTTCGCCGGTCTCCGGATGCCAGGCCATACCGACGGAATTGCGCACACCGGCTGCATATAGGGTTGTCTCACCGGTCTCCGGGTCCATACGCAAGATACTGGCGAAGCGCGGGTCTTCGGATTCGCAGATGTTACAGGGGGCGCCCACGGGAACGTACAGGAAACCATCGGGACCGACCGACAGGTATTTCCAACCGTGATGGCGCTCGTCCGGCAACTCATCGGTCACAATTTCCGGTTCAGGATTGTCACGAAAGGTGTTTTCAATAGACCGATAGCGCAGCACCCGGTCCAGCGCTCCCACGTACAGGTCGCCGCCGATCAGCGCCAGGCCGCTGGGCAACTCAAGCCACTTGGCAAACGTAAACACCTCAACCGTTCCGTCCGCACCGGTCGCTACGGCATACAGGTTCCCCTGGCGCAACGAACCCACCAGCAACAGGCCGGACGCCGTTTCCGCCATCTGTCTCGCTCCCGGAACCTCATCGGTCACTACGGACAGCCGGAAATCACCGACAACAGTGTCGGCAAATCCTGCAGGGGTCAGCAAAAACAGTAATAGAATACGCTTAATCATACGGTAGAATTATACTATGGAATCGAAATTGCGTTTATTCATACTTGTTACGGCACTGATCTGCTCCCTGGCTGCCGGCCTGGCGCCGGCGCCGGCCCATTCGGAAGGATTGGAGGAGCTAATCGTCACCGGCTCCCGCATCGGGCGGGACCCGGCCGAATACGTGGGCCCGAT
>JAJDUB010000065.1 GCA_022826885.1 Gammaproteobacteria bacterium | reverse complement strand
ATCAGCCGGCAGAAAACCATCCAGGAGTATTCGCTGGGTTTCATACAGGTCCCAGTTAAGGTAAGCAGGATGGCTTTCATCCGCGCCCTCGATCAGACTGAGCGCAAGAGTCGTCTTACCGACCTGCCTCGGCCCACCCAGGAATACCATTTTCTCAACCAGGTCCTCGTTGATACAGTCCGCCAGATACCGGTTCAACAGCGTCATTTCCGCCATGGGATGTTCACGTAAATTTTAGAGTACGCTCTATAATAAACATGTTAATTTCAGAGTCAAACCGAAATCGGTCGGATTAATGCTGCATTAACACAACCGTCATTCCCGCGCATGCGGGAATCCAGTCAAATAACCCGTCGCCGTCCGGGCGACACACTATTAACCACTTAATCAGAAAACCCATGACATGCTACAATCTGCCCGCTACAGCACAACAGCACTCACATCACCGGACACCGAGTACACACACCATGAAACCCGAAGACTACCCCCCGCAGGAACCCGTATCCGACTTCGCCAGGGAATACAACAGGCACGTCCTGGAAATAGCCGCGGAAATCGGCGGCGCAGAAGAGAATTACGGCCCGGACCCCTACCAGAGCGTGCTTTATTTCCCGGCGCCGGAACCCGACGGCAACGTGTTCGTCATGATCCACGGCGGCGGCTGGACCAGCGGCTACAAGGAGTGGATGGCATTCATGGCGCCGGTGTTCAACCAGGCCGGCATCGGCTTCGTCAGCATCGGCTACCGGCTGGCCCCGACCCACGTGTTCCCGGCCGGACTGGACGACTGCATGAACGGGCTGAAATGGGTTTACGAGAACATGGAAAAGCTGTCCGGCGATCCGTCCCGCCTGTTCATCGGCGGCCATTCCGCCGGCGGACACCAGACCAGCCTCATGGCTGTGCGCAAGGACTGGCAGGAGGACTACGGGCTGCCCGCGGACGTCGTGCGCGGCTGCCTGCCGGTCTCCGGCGTATTCGACTTCCGGGAAGGCTCAGGCCTGTCCATGCGCCCCCGCTTCCTGGGCCCGAGCGGCAACGAGGAAGCGGCCAGCCCCATCTGCAATATCCAGGGCGCGCCGCCCCCGTTCTTCCTGTCCTGGGGCAGCCGGGATTTCCCCCACCTGATCACCCAGGCGCACAAGATGGAACAGGCCCTGCGCGACGCAGGCGGCGAGACCGCCACCCTGGAACTGGAAGACTGCGACCACCTGGAAGCCAACCTGGCCTGCGGTGACCCGGACGGCCCCTGGGCGGGCAGGGTGATGGAGTGGATCAGGGGGCACTGATCTTAATGGAAGGATTAGACGACTGACAGCAGTGTAGGCCGGTTGCTGTAATTTTCTTCGAGAGCTTCTATAAATTCGTCATCAAATGCTGACAATGCGTCAAGCAGCGCAGTCCCGCGATTTTCAGGTATTGGGTGAATTACAAGGTCGCCGTCTTTGTTGCGAGTGATTTCCACCTGAGAAGTGTTCAAACTGAATTCCTCGGGAATACGTACTGCCTGATTGTTTCCATCCATGAATACCCGGCTATTCAAAGTAACCATATCAATCTCCTGTATATTTCTGTTTGTATTCTGGACCTGAAACATTCGGAACACAAGTTGCCTGTTCGGCGTCTTGTCCGGAATGGTGTAATTGGAGGCGCCGTCCCTGGTTCATCGAGTTAAAAGAATAATGCCGGATTTATGTTGAAACGTTTGCTTAATGCTTCGATATGATTGCGCGTCAGCCTGCGTTCACCGTTTAAAATTCTGGATACCAGTGATTTACTCCCAATCTCAGGCAGGTCTGCAACTCCGAGTTCATGTTGTTCCATAATGACTTTAAGCGTTGCTACCCCACTGTCGAGTTTTTCAATTCGGTCATTAAAAGACTTGAACTCGGGCGATTTATCCTCCCAGCGAACGATAGAAGCAGAAAGCATGTCAATGAGTGGTTTCTGGTTGTCGTAGTCCTCTATTAATTCGTCCATGAGGGCCAATGCCTGTGCGTAATCAGCCTCGTTGCTGATGTGGCTGATAAAAGGCGCCTGGTTGAAGAGCTCAAAGGCCTGCTCTTTGATGGCTGCAAATCCCATATTAACTTACCTGTTTTGCATGATAAGTCCTTTCAATCGCTGCTGCGTCATTTGGATATCTGCTAGCGGCAGCATTAAAAATCTTCCTGGATATAACGTGCAATTTAAAGTTCCCTGTTTGCCAGCGCGTTTTCCTGCAATTTGATATAGCCGGTTCCGGCCATGGCAAGGTTCTGTTTGCGGGCCCCGATTAACGCCTTGTCAATACCCAGCATCCGCCGAAGCGCCAACATTCTGCAGTGCCTGCATAAGCTTACGTTGCGCGTCATGGAGCACACTTATGGAACCTCCATGCTCCATGACGTCAAGGTATGCGACCTGTTCTGCCGTCAGTCTTTTCTCAACGTCTTCCAGTAACGCGTTTTCGGTCTCGGGCAAATTCTTCCTCTTCGGTCAGTTCCATCCAGTCAGCTCCGTATTTCTCTTCGGCCAGATGGGTGCGCAGTTTGTTTTTGCGGATCCAGTCTGCGCCTCCCGGCATGCTTTTTATCGCCATGAGCGTATGGGCCGGGATATCCAGTTCCGAGAACAACCGGTCGGCTTCCGCCGCGTTGCCCTGTTCTTCCGCTTCCCACATGGCCACCAGGATTTTTGAATTCCTGGGGAGTGCCGCACGTTGCTCGGATGTCAGTTCAAGTGCCATCTCTGTCTGCCTCCCGTTTGTCTCACCTGAGATAAAGACAAACCGTTTGAATGCCAACCGGAATCGTAACCACATGAATACCTGATATCAAGCGGAAGAGGGACTCCACAAATATAATCTGTTTTGTAACCAAATTCTGAACGCCCATCCTGGAGAAAGTGGTTTTCTGTTTGTATGGGGAGGAACTGCTTCCTATAGCCATGCCCGCCCATTGCAATCCTGAAACGGCCGATTGTCTTTTTTTGACAGGCGCATTACCTTGTCGTCCCCTCATGCTCGTACTTCCCTGTCGCGATTCTTATATCATTACCTATTCGTTCCCAATCACGATAAAGCGCTTCTGCAGCTGACTGCTGCAAAAACCTTTCTCTCATCTTTGACGACGTATCCGGGCGTAACTGCAACACAGATGTTGCTCCCCGCAACCAGTTCTTTAGCTTTTTGCTCATAACAAGTAAATTGATTTCAACTGTCCCTACCCTGATAATTATACGAATGCCTCTTTCATATTCAAGACGGACAGATAACGTAATGGCCGCGACCGTCTGTAGGCCAACCCGGGCCTGTTAAGCAGAGCTAACATCTATGACAACAAAAGAAGATCGACTGACACTTATTGACCGCGCCGCGGCGATTCGAGGTATCACGCGCACCGAGTTCATGTTTCGCTCAAGTGAAGTGGCCGCGATTGAGACGTTAAATGAGCGTCCTGTTATTGCACTTGATGACGAGGCATACGATGCTTTTATTGCCGCGCTTGATGCGCCGATGGAATCGAATGTCCGGTTGAAAGAACGGTTTGCACGCAAGCCCCTGTGGAAACGATAACGGATACAGAATTGCAAATACAGATTGACAATACAACCCTTGAGCTCAGTGAAGGCGATATCACCGAACTCTACACCGACGCCATCGTCAATGCGGCCAATGCCTCGCTTATATTAGGCGCTGGTGTAGCTGGCGCTGTTCGCGCCAAGGGCGGTCCTACCATACAGCAGGAATGCGACGAAATCGACGGCTGTCCGGTCGGCGGCGCAGTGATCACCACCGGCGGCAACCTCAAGGCGCGGCACGTCATCCATGCCGTCGGCCCGCGCAAGGGAGAAGGGGACGAAGAGGAAAAACTCAGGAACGCAACGCTGAACAGCCTGAAAGTCGCAGACGAAAACGGCCTGAAAAGCATCGGGTTCCCGGCCATCAGCACGGGTGTTTACGGTTTTCCGATTGAACGCTGCGCGGAGATTATGCTTGCCGCAACGATAGACTACCTGCAGCAGGAAACCGGCTTGAAGAAAGTGGTGTTCTGTTTGTATGGGGAGGAGGCGTTTGGGGTTTTTGAGGGAGTTTTAAAGAAGCTTCAATGACAGTGCGGCAATTTCTTTGTTCTGATCAGGCAATTCATGTGGCATGAGACATTGAACCCTGGGCCAATAATGGCTCAAAAAACTTCCTGGCTTTTGATCCACCGTACTCGCGAACGGTTTTTTTCAGGGCCTTATGGTCGGCACTCTGTACCTGCTTTTTCACCCCCTCCAGCATCGAGGGTTTGTGTTCGGCCAGGCGATCAAGATTGTCCACCAGATCGACCAGAAGGAACTCCCTGGAGAGCTTTGCGGGGAAATGCGGCTTCATCCGAAAATTAAACGTGCGCTTGCCAAGAGTGAAACGGCCATGGCGCTTGTGGTTGTAAACGACGGTCTCATTGTAGAGTTGCGTTGAACCAACTCCGAGCGCGTTGTAGGCATTAGGCGACGTCAGCAAAAAACGGTGATCCTTCAGAAACGCTTCGACAAGCTTTTCCTCACCAGCCGGAGCAGCCCCAAAGTTTGTGTGCTTGGGGCAATAGTAAAGTCCCCCCGAAAGCTTGGTCAGAGTTCCCTCCTCAACAAGCTGCTTCAGATGTCGGTCCACGGCATTCGACCATGGCAGAAGATCGGCGCGGCGATAAACCTGCCCTGGGCGGAGATGTTGTTTCAGTTTGTTCAAAGCACTCATGATTCCATGGTACGTGCTTTCGAATCTTAATGCAAATATTTTAATAAAAAATTCATGCACATATTGGTTATACAACCCGCCTGATATACCCACCGAATGTTGCCAGTGCCTCGCTCATCCTAGAGCGCTGTGATGGTCGGCGCCATCCGTATATTCTTCTTTTCTGATTTCGGTCATCGTCAATTCGTCTAAGGAGCATTGATGTTAACGAGACGACCTTGTAAGTTATAAGGGAGTAAGGGAGCCCAGTTCTGATTGAAGCAAAAAATTTCTGATATGCTGGTACAGAGAAATGATTTGAGCCTTATCATGTAGAGTGAAGATGAATATAAATAATGATCTTATTCAATCTGATCCTTCGATCTTAATGGGTAAACCGGTCGTAGCAGGGACACGCATTACTGTAGAGTTGATTTTGGAAAAACTTTCCGAGGGTGAGACTATTGAGCAAATCCTTGAGGCCCACCCACGTTTAACCAGGGAAGCAGTGCTGGCTGCCCTGAATTTCGCTGCTCAAGCCTTACGCGCTGACGTTGTATATCCTACTGCCGGATAAGGGGGGTGAATCTCCTTGCAGATGAGGGTGTAGACAAATCGATCATTGACCGTTTGCGATAGGATGACAGTCTTTTTTTGACAGATGCTTTACCTTGTCGTCTGCTCATACTCGCACTTCCGGTCGAGCTTCTTGTATCATTATCTAGGCGTTCCCATTCACCATAGAGAGAACAAAAGATGACGAATCAAAACCAACAAACGAACTCAATACTTGGCCTTGTTAAATCGGTGAACTGGCCTATGAGACCCAAACTTGTCAACGTCAACGACATGGAAATAGCAAAGGCCATCGCAAAAGATATAAATAAAAACGGAGACATGAAAGACTGGCAAATAGTAAATGTAGCCAACCTCATCAAAACCAATTTCACTATATATGAAGACAAAATGTTTGCAAGGGTAGTAGAATTTGTAAGGAACAAATACAGTGACTGAATACAACTGATAAAGATATCAATATCAGGGATGAAGGCGATTCTTCCGAACCGTGAGCTATTATTCAGATAACGCAGCCCCCCTGATCTCCAGATACAACTCGCTGGACCCCGAAGCATTGCACGGGACATGGTCCCATCTCATCCCTGAAGATCCAGGCATGGCCCTGGACATCGGCGCCGGCAGTGGGCGTGATGCAAACTGGTTGGCGGAAAAAGGTTGGGATGTGATTGCTGTTGAGCCATGCAAGGCGTTCCGGGAGCTGGCTCAAAAAAATAGCGGCGCCAATGTTATCTGGATGGACGACAAACTGCCCGGACTGAAAAGCCTTCGTACTGCGGGTCATCGTTTCAAGCTGATACTGTTAAGCGCCGTGTGGATGCATATACCGGAAGGCAAGCGGGAACGCGCATTTCGCATCATCAGTGAACTGTTGCTTCCGGGTGGAATCCTGGTTTTTACGTTGCGTCATGGAAAGGATGAACGGGAAAATAACGAAAGAGGGTTTTACTCCGTAAAAAGCAGCGAACTGGAATCATTTGCCAAGCAACGGGCACTGGTGCAGGTATGTTGTGAAGAATCTGAAGACCACTTGGCCAGGTCAAATGTTCGCTGGGAGTCCTTGGTCTTTCAGTTACCGGATGATGGTACCGGCAGCTTGCCGCTATTGCGTCATATCATTGTCAATGATGACAAATCATCAACCTATAAATTAGGTTTGTTGCGCGCCCTGATACGGATAGCAGAGGGTGCGCCCGGCATGGTGACCAGACGTACCGACAAAACCGTGGAGATACCTTTTGGCCTGGTCGGGTTGTACTGGATAAAGCTGTACATGCCGTTGTTGTTGAGCCACTGTCTAAAACAGTCTCCAAACCATAAACCAGATGAGCAAAAGGGACTCCGTTTTGCAAAAGATCATTTCTATCAACTAAAGCAGATTTCATCGTTTGACCTGCGAATCGGCGCAATGTTGGATGCAACACATGCTCGTCCGGTGATAAGCGCGATCAGGGATGTCTGTGAAAATATTCAGATAAACCCTGCGAACTTCACCACATATCCTGGCAGAAGCGAGCAGGTATTTCAGTGTAGCAGGCAGTCAGTGCGTTCCAGGGATAAACCCTGGCGGATCGATAAAGAGACCCTGGCCGATTTTGGGGTCTTTGAAATACCGGCCGCGATATGGCAATGTCTGGGACAATATGCCTGCTGGTTGGAACCGGTTATCATCAATGAGTGGGTAAGGTTGATGCGGGGATATGAGAAAAAAAACAAGGATTACCAATACACCACTCCTCAATGGGCCGTCTCCGGCCAGCATATTTCCGACCGGGACTCCTATCCTGAAAAGGATTATCGCAGAGCGTTGGAATGGGAAGAAGGTCGTCGTGATACCGGGTTGGCGCGTGAACGGGTGCATGCGCTCTTTCAGGACGGCGAGTCTATCCGCTGTGTCTGGACAAACACCAGGCTGCGAGAGCGTTATGAGATTGATCATTGCTTTCCTTGGAGTCGATGGTTCAACAACGATCTCTGGAATTTGATGCCCGCAAGCGAAAAAGCTAACGAGAGTAAAAAGGACAAGCTGCCCTCAGCGCCATTGATGCATAACTCCAGAGAGCGTATTACAGACTGGTGGAACTCAGCTTACTTTAACAGCGCGATAAAAGAGCAGTTTTTACTTGAAGCTGAAGCCGCGTTGCCGTTGGTAAGCGATGGCACATCGGATTTGGCTATAATTTTTGAAGCCGTGATGCACCAGCGTGCCAGGTTGAAAGCGAATCAGCAGTTGGTAGAATGGAACGGTTGATATACTGGATTCCGGCTTTCGCCGGAATGACGTGAAATAAATTACCCCGATAAAGGAGAAAACCAATGCGATATCTACACACCATGCTCCGGGTTTCGAACCTGGATGAGAGTCTGTCTTTTTTCTGTGGCATCATGGGGATGCAGGAAGTGAAGCGGATGGAAAGCGAGCAGGGCCGGTTTACCCTGGTGTTCCTGGCTGCGTCCGATGATGCGAATGAGGCGAAAGAGATGAAAATGCCCGCGCCGACGCTGGAGTTGACCTATAACTGGGACCCGGAGGAGTACACCGGCGGGCGCAACTTCGGCCACGTCGCCTTTGAGGTGGACGATATTTACTCCACCTGCCAGAAGATAGCGGACAGCGGCATCACCATCAACCGTCCGCCCCGGGACGGTTACATGGCGTTCCTGCGCACGCCCGATAACGTTTCCATCGAGTTGTTGCAGAAGGGCGAGGCCCAGTCGCCGCAGGAGCCCTGGGCATCTGCGGAGAATGTGGGGGTCTGGTAGTCACCCCCGGCTATTTCATTATTTTCTGATCCAGTAACAGGTTCAGGGTAAAGCGTACCCCGAAGCCCGTGGTGTCGGTGGGGACGTGGGCCAGGCCGCCCTTGTTGTTGCCGGCGGAGAGGTCAACGTGTATCCACGGGCAGTCGTGCTTGACGAAGCGTTGCAGGAAGCGCGCCCCGAGGATGTGGTCCACGCCGGGGTCGCTGCTGCATTGCTTGACGTCGGCAAATTTGCTCTCCAGCGCCTCGTCATAGTCTTCATCCATGGGGAACGGCCAGACCCTCTCGCCGCTGTCAACGCCCGCCTTGACCATGATGGGTAGAAAGTCAGTCTGGTTGGTGAACACGCCGCTGTACGCTTTGCCTATGGCATAGACGCAGGCGCCGGTCAGGGTGGCGTAGTCGATGATCAGTTTCGGCTTGTTGCGGGAGGCGAGCGCCAGGGTGTCCGCCAGCACCATCCTGCCCTCGGCGTCGGTGTGGACGGTTTCGATGGTGGTGCCGTCAAGCGCGGTAATGATGTCGCCGGGGTTGTAGGCGTCCGGGCCGATGTGGTTGGTGCAGATCGCCAGCCAGCATTCAACCGGGAACGGCGCCTTGAGCCGGGTCAGGGCCGTCAGAGTGCCCAGCGCCACTGCGCTGCCCTCCATGTCCTCGTGCATGCCCATCATGTAGTTATGGGGCTTCAGGTTCACGCCGCCGGTGTCGAAACAGATGCCCTTGCCCACCAGCGCCAGCGTATCTTCGGTTTCCGGTTCTTCGGGCGCGTAGCGCAGGCGCAGGATGCCGCCATCCTTCTGCGGGCTGCCCTGGGCCACGGCCAGGAACGCGCCGGCCTTCCTTTTCTCCAGTTGGGCGATACTGAAGAACTGGCTTTTCCAGCCGGACTCTTTGGCCAGGGCGGCGATGCGTTTGCGATACAGGGTCGGGGTCAGCTCGTTCTGGGGCAGGGCGGTGAGGTAGCGCGCCAGGGCATTACCCTCGTCTTCGGCAAAACTGCGGGCGAACCCGTATTTTTCCGGCACGCCGTACAGGTGGACCTGTTCAAGTCTGGCGCGGTCCTTGCGCTTTTTGCGGAAGTCAGGCATTTCCGCATCGGCGGCCAATACCGCCGCCAGCAGCGCCTCCGCCACCCGCGCCGACTTCTTCGCGGAAAAGCCGATGACCGCGATGCCCAGTTCCCTCGCCCGGTAGTCCTGGTGTCCTTCCGCCAGTTTGCGCGCTAAGGAAAGCAGTTCGAACGCGGACAGGTCAGGTTTGATGGTGGACAGGGCAACTCGCCCGGCTTTCTCATTGGGTAGATCGGTCAGAAGCGGCGGCGGAGCGTCATCGCCGTTTTTGCAGAGTCGCTTATGGCGTTTTTGCAGGATGTCACTGTAGGGAAATGACGGCCATTGTTCTTTCGCCTCCGGTTGCTTGACGACGATGATCCAGTGCTCCAGGTCGTCGAACCGGGCCGTATCCGGTAGTCCTGAGGATTGTTGCAGTTGCGCTTGTTTCATTGCTTGCCAATATATCAGGAACCAGACGGAAAAGGAGCAATTAATGCCCCGCCCCGTCATGCCGGGCTTGACCCGGCATCCAGTGAAATACCGTGTCGCCCGGGGGGCGACTCTCTGTTTGACTGGATTCCGGCATTCGCCGGAATGACGAACGGGTAGGGCAAATAATTACTATCTTTTGCTGGACTGGCACGCTTGTTCATATATACTTGAAAGTGAGTAAACGGGCGACCCGGATTTATCCGGGTCACCCGGATAATTGCGGGTCGTCTACCCCTGAAACCCAATCTTGAGGTAGCGATCATGAGCGTAGATTATCAACTCATTGCTGGTATTGACTCTGCTCACAGGGCAGAGAAAAATGAAGATGGCTGGTACACGATAGTCAGGGACGGCGAAGTCAACCGTGGTGACCTGGTTACCGACAAGTACCGGGGCCTGACCTTCGAGGTCACGGGCTTTGGTGCTCCCTTCTACGTTGCCGAAATCCGAATCGAGGATGCGGAGGAAGGTTATTACTCCTCTGTCGTTGTTGACTACCATGAGGCGGTCAATAATTACGACAGTTTCGAGACAATAACAGTCTGCCTGGCATTCCTGGAACCGGTGCGTCAGCTTCGCAGCGTCCAACGGCAACGCGACATGCCCGTCGCGCTTGCAGCAGGTTGGAGCTGACCGGCGGAAAAGGCGA
>JAJDUB010000013.1 GCA_022826885.1 Gammaproteobacteria bacterium | reverse complement strand
GGGTCAGAGTAAAAATTCTAACGAATTTCTTACTCTGACCCCGGAGATTTTCCGTAAAACAAAAAGCCGGACGATGTCCGGCTTTGAGTCGTTACCACTTTATAATTTTTATATCAACTTTCCGTGTTGTTATTATTTTCTTCCGAACTCGTTACGGGCCGGTCAACCAGTTCCACGATGGCCATCGGCGCCTTGTCGCCGACCCTGAAACCGCATTTCAATATGCGCAGGTAACCGCCCGGTCTGTTCTTGTAGCGCGGTCCCAGTTCATTAAACAGTTTTGTCACCATAGGCCTGTCGCGCAGGCGGGCGAATGCCATCCTGCGCCTGGCTACGGAATCCGTTTTTGCAAGTGTGATCAACGGTTCGGCCACGCGCCGCAGTTCCTTTGCCTTGGCCAGGGTGGTCTTGATCACTTCATGGCGTACCAGCGAAACGGCCATATTGCGGAACATGGCAGTACGGTGACTGCTGTTCCGGTTCAGTTTCCGCCCGCTTTCTCTGTGTCGCATGTCGAATTCCCGCCGCTATCAGTGTGATATCACCGACATTTCCCTTTCCTCGTACAGGTCGGAAGGGGGCCAGTTCTCCAGCCTCATGCCCAGCGAGAGGCCGCGGGAGGCGAGCACGTCCTTGATTTCAGTCAGGGATTTCTTGCCCAGGTTCGGAGTCTTCAATAATTCCATTTCCGTGCGCTGGATAAGGTCGCCAATGTAATAGATACTTTCCGCCTTCAGGCAGTTTGCCGAACGCACCGTGAGTTCCAGGTCGTCGACAGGGCGCAGCAGGATGGGGTCGATTTCCGGTTCGTCACTCACTACCGGCGTTTCCTCGGTTTGCTCGGCTTCCAGGTCAACAAAAATAGACAACTGGTTACGCAGGATGAGCGCCGCTTCCTTGATGGCTTCTTCCGGGTCTATGGTGCCGTTCGTTTCCACCTCCAGGATCAGCTTGTCCAGGTCTGTCTGTTGTTCTACGCGCGCGCTCTGCACGTCATAGGAAACGCGTTTAACCGGACTGAACGAGGCATCGAGTTTCAGCCGGCCTATGCTCTGTCCGATATCATCATCCGGACTGCCGACTATGACAGGGCGATACCCGCGCCCGCGCTCAACGATGATACTCATGTTCAATTCACCGGCACGGGTGAGATGGGCGATCAGGTGATCCGGGTTCGCGATCTCCACGTCGTGATCCAGCTTGATGTCACCTGCCTTGACCTCTCCCGGCCCCGTCTTGTTCAAGGACAGGGTAACGTCATCCCGGGCATGCAGGCTGATTGCCAGCTCCTTCAGGTTGAGCAGGATATCCGTAACATCCTCGTGCACGCCGTCTATGGTCGTGTATTCATGCAGCACGCCGTCTATTTCCACTTCGGTCACTGCGCAACCGGACATGGACGACAATAAAACCCGCCGCAGGGCATTGCCCAGGGTATGTCCGAAACCGCGGTTCAACGGTTCTATGGTTATTTTCGCCAGTGTCGCATTGATGTTTTCCACATCAACCCGGCGCGGCTTTAACAATTCACTGAATGTAGAGGGCATAGATATTCTTCCTGTAGCTGCTTACTTGGAATAAAGTTCTACTACTAACTGTTCGTTTATATCCGATGGTAATTCATTGCGCTCAGGCATGGATTTAAATGTTCCCGCCATCTTCTTGGTGTCGACATCGACCCATTCGGGAAACCCGATTTGTTCTGCGACGTTGAGCGAATCCTGGATACGCAGTTGCTTCTTGCTCTTTTCCCTGATCTCAATCTGGTCCTCCGGATTGACCTGGTAAGACGGAATGTTCACGGACTGCCCGTTCACCAGCACCGATTTGTGGCTTACGAGTTGCCTGGCTTCGTTGCGCGTGCAGCCAAATCCCATCCTGAATACCACGTTGTCCAGGCGGCATTCCAGTATCTGTAACAGGTTCTCGCCGGTAGAACCCCTGCGCCTTACCGCTTCCTTGTAATAGCGGCGGAACTGCTTTTCCAGCACCCCGTAAATACGCCGCAGTTTCTGTTTTTCCCTGAGTTGCACGGCATAGTCCGACAGCCTCTTTGACCTCATCCCGTGCTCTCCGGGCGGCTTATCGATCTGGCACTTGGATTCAATCGGCCGGGCGCGGCTTTTCAGGAACAGGTCAACGCCTTCACGCCGACTCAGCTTGCATTTGGGTCCGAGGTAACGAGCCATATCTCCTCCCTACACGCGCCTTTTTTTCGGCGGACGGCAACCATTATGAGGAATAGGCGTCACGTCGTTGATATTGGTGATCTTGTAGCCCAATGCATTCAATGCGCGTACCGCCGATTCCCGTCCCGGTCCCGGACCCTTGATATTCACGTCCAGGTTCTTCATGCCGAATTCCTTTGCCACTTCACCCACTTTCTGCGCCGCGATCTGCGCTGCAAACGGCGTGCTCTTGCGCGAACCGCGGAAGCCGCTGCCGCCGGCTGTCGCCCATGCAAGGGTATTCCCCTGCCTGTCGGTAATATTGATGATGGTATTGTTAAACGACGCATGGACATGCGCGATACCATCCACTACCGTTTTCTTGACCTTCTTTCTGGTGCCTCTCGGTTTAGCCATTCATTCTCTCTTCGTGTTATTTCTTGATGATGCGGCGCGGCCCTTTACGCGTTCTGGCGTTGGTGCGGGTGCGCTGGCCGCGTAAGGGCAGTCCGCGGCGGTGGCGGATACCCCGGTATGAGCCCAGGTCCATCAGGCGTTTGATATTCATGGACACGTCCCTGCGCAAATCGCCTTCGAGTTCGTAATTGGTGACTTCTGCCCGCAACAGGTCAAGCTGATCTTCGCTGAGCGCCGATACCTTGACATCAGGTTCTATTCCCGTTGCGGAACAGATTTTCCGGGCGGTAGTACCGCCTATCCCGTAAATATGGGTCAGGGATATGCTGACATGCTTTTGATCCGGAATATTTACGCCTGCTATTCGAGCCATCTGTTTTATCTCCGGTTAATTTTCCGACAGGGGACAGAATTGAATTCTGTCCCCGCATGATTCATAGAGTCACGAGCTACCATACGGTTCACCCCTGTCTTTGCTTGTGGCGCGGGTCCGAACAGATCACCCGGACACTTCCCCGCCTGCGAATAATGCGGCAGTTACGGCAGATCTTTTTTACTGAAGCCCTGACTTTCATTTCTTCACTCTCCCGTTATATGCGCCGCCCGTGGCTTTTCAGGTTCGCTTTCTTCAACGCGCCTTCATACTGGTGCGACATCAGGTGCGCCTGGATTTGCGCCATGAAGTCCATTACCACAACCACGATAATCAACAATGACGTCCCGCCGAAATAAAACGGCACGTTGTATTGCAGGATCAGGAACTCCGGCAACAGGCACACGAATGTAATGTAGATGGCGCCGACCATGGTCAATTTCGTCAATACGCTGTCAAGGTAGCGGGACGTCTGTTCCCCCGGCCTCATACCGGGAATGAAAGCGCCTGATTTTTTCAGGTTTTCCGCTGTCTCCCTCGGATCGAAAACGACGGCAGTATAAAAGAAGCAAAAGAAAATGATCCCCGCGGCATAAAACGCGACGTAGATGGGTTGACCGGGTTGGAGCAGGGTCGCCAAGTCCTGCAACCAGCGCATCTCCCGGGCCTGCCCCGCCCAGCTTGCCAGTGTGCCCGGGAACAGTATCAGGCTGGAGGCAAATATCGGAGGGATGACGCCTGCCATGTTCAGTTTCAGGGGCAGGTGGCTGGACTGGCCCGCGTACATTTTCCGCCCTACCTGGCGCTGGGCATAGTTCACCGTTATCCTGCGCTGTCCCCGTTCGACAAATACGACAAATCCCGTGACGGCAATAGCCAGGGCAAACAGCGTAAAGACCATTATCAGGTGCAGCTCGCCGGTGCGCGACAGTTCCAGGGTGCCGCCCACCGCGGACGGGAGGCCGGCAACGATACCGGCAAAAATGATCAGTGAGATGCCGTTGCCCACGCCTCGTTCGGTAATCTGTTCACCCAGCCACATCAGGAACATGGTTCCGGTCACCAGCGTGGTCACCGCGGTGATGCGGAAGCCGACACCCGGGTCGATCACGACCGATCCCCCCAGGACCTGCTGGCCCTCCAGCGCCAGCGACACGCCCACAGCCTGGAAGGTAGCCAGCAGCACCGTTCCATAGCGCGTATACTGGGTTATCCTGCGCCGTCCTGCTTCACCTTCCCGCCGCAACTGCTTCAGTCGCGGGTCGACGAATGACAATATCTGCATGATGATCGAGGCGGATATGTAGGGCATGATGCCGAGGGCGACAACCGACAGGCGTTCCAGCGCGCCGCCGGAAAACATGTTGAACATATCCAGGATGGTGCCCCGTTGCTGCTCGAACAGTTGCGCCAGCGCATCCGGATTAATTCCCGGTACGGGTATGAAGGTGCATATGCGGTAAATGAACAGGGCAAACAGGACGAACAGCAGCCGCCGGCGCAATTCCGTCACCTGGGTCAATCCGGACAGTCCGCCGGGTATTGCAGGATTTCTTGCCACCATGCCCTACTCCTCGAATTTCCCGCCGGCTGCCTCGATGGCAGCCCGCGCCCCTTTTGTCGCCCTCAGTCCCTTGATGGTAACCGCCTTGCCGATCGTCCCGCCGGCTATGATTTTTACCCGCTTGATTTTTCTGCTGATCAAGCCGGCTTGCCTCAGCACGTTCATGTCGATGACGCCGGCGCCTGCCTTCTCCAGTTCAGCCAGGCGGATCTCATCGGTGATCCGGGCCAGGTAGGACCGGAAACCGACCTTGGGAAGACGCCGCTGCAAGGGCATCTGCCCGCCTTCAAACCCTACCTTGTGGTATCCGCCCGAGCGCGATTTCTGGCCCTTGTGGCCGCGGCCCGCGGTCTTGCCGTATCCCGACCCGATGCCCCGGCCCACCCGTTTCGCCGCGCGTTTGGAACCATTTGCAGGTTTAATCGAATTAAGTCGCATATCAGATCTCGTCCACCGCCAGCAAATAGGCTACCTTATTGATCATGCCGCGGTTTTCCGCGGTGTCCGCAACCGTTACCGAATGACCTATGCGGCGCAACCCCAGCCCCGCAACACAGGCTTTGTGCTTCGCGGTCCTGCGGTTGACGCTGCGTTTCAGGGTCACCCTGAGTTGTTTCTTTGCTTCTGCCATGGTTACCCGGTTATGTCCTCTAGAGGCTTGCCGCGTTTTGCCGCAAAGTATTCCGGCGCAGCTATCGACTGCAGGCCTTTCATTGTCGAACGGACAACGTTGATCGGGTTGGTCGAACCGGTGCATTTCGCCAGCACGTTCTGAATGCCTGCGCACTCGAATACCGCCCGCATGGCTCCCCCGGCAATGATCCCGGTGCCTTCGGAGGCCGGTTGCATGTACACCTGGGCGGCGCCGTGGCGAGCAGTGACTGCGTAATGCAGGGTGTCGCCCTTAAGCGGAACCGTGATCATATTCCGGCGCGCTTTTTCCATCGCTTTCTGTATCGCGACCGGCACCTCCCGGGCCTTGCCGCGGCCGAAACCGACCTTGCCGTTGCCGTCACCGACCACGGTCAACGCGGTAAAACCGAATATGCGCCCTCCCTTGACGACCTTGGCTACCCGGTTGACTGCAACCAGTTTCTCCAGTAAATCTTCATTACCCGTGATGGAATCCGCTACCGCCATGCTGGTGTTATCTCCTCTTGAATCAGAATTTTATGCCTTGTTCCCTGGCGGCATCAGCCAGGGCCTTTATCCTGCCGTGGAATTTGAATCCCGAACGGTCAAATGCGACCGTGGTTATGCCTGCCTTCAGTGCGCGTTCCGCAACCACCTGGCCTACTACCCCGGCCGCCTCCTTGTTGCCGCTGTTTTTGATCCTGCCGCGCACCTCCTTGTCCAGGGTAGATGCGCTTGCCAGCACTTCGGCGCCACTTGCACCGATCACCTGGGCATAAATATGCCGGGGCGTGCGGAATATGCACAGGCGGTTCAAGCCTTGCGTCTTGATGCGCATACGTGATTTAACCGCCCTTCTCAATCTTGCCGTTTTCTTTTTCATACCGTTTTTTCAGGTTATGCCTTCTTTGCTTCCTTGCGCAGGATCTGTTCATCGGCGTAGCGTACGCCTTTCCCCTTGTACGGCTCAGGCGGCCGGTAACTGCGAATGACGGCTGCCATCTGCCCTACCTTCTGCTTGTCCGCGCCCCTGACCACAACCTGGGTCGCGCTGGGGGTTTCGACCGTGATGCCGTCGGGAATGTCCAGTTCCACGGGGTGGGAAAACCCCAGGGACAGGCTGATACTGCGCGGTTTTGCCTGCGCCCGGTACCCTACCCCGGTTATCTCGAGTTTTATCTCAAAACCCTCGGATACGCCGGTCACCATATTCTGCATAATCGCTCTTGTCGTCCCGGCCAGGGACCGCGCTGATTTGGAATCATTCTTTGCCGAAAATTTCAGCAGGCTGCCTTCCCGGTCCATATCCACCAGGGCGTGCAGCGTATGCGTCAGTTCGCCTTGTCCGCCCTTGACCCGCACCACCGCGCCACTCATGTCGACTTCCACGTTTTCCGGGACAGTTATTGGATTATTGGCAATTCTTGACATGGTTTTTCCTACGCTACGATGCAGATAATCTCGCCGCCAATTCCAAGCTGCCTGGCGCTCCTGTCCGTCATGACGCCCCTGGAAGTTGAGATTATGGCCGTGCCCAGCCCCCCGTACACCCGGGGCAACTTGTCACGGGGACTGTAACGGCGCAGCCCGGGCGAACTCTCGCGCCGCAACATCTCAATCACGGGCTTGCCCTCAAAATACTTCAATTGAACGGTCAATACAGGCTTGACCTTGTCCTCACCCACGCTGAAGCCGGTAATATAGCCTTCTTCCTGAAGAATATTGGCAACGGCAAGTTTCATCTTTGACGAGGGCATGCTGACTTCCCGCTTCAGCCGCTCCTGGCCGTTGCGTATCCGGGTCAGCATATCCGCTACTTGATCCTGTAAACTCATGTCATATTCACTCGTTATTCCGGCAACTCACCAGCTCGCCTTGACCAGACCGGGTATATCGCCGCGCATGGCAGCCTCGCGCAGCATGTTCCTTCCCAGTCCGAATTTCCGGTAATACCCGTTCGGCCGCCCCGTCAGGCTGCACCGGTTCCTCAACCGGGAAGGGCTTGAATCCCTCGGCATTTTATTCAATTTAATTCTTGCCTCCTTGCGCTCCTGCGCGGTCAACGACATATCCTTGATAATGCGCTTCAATGCAGCGCGTTTTTCAGCATATTTTTCGACCATCCGCTCCCTTTTGCGTTCCCGGTTCACCATCGATGTTTTTGCCATAGGTCTCCTCCGGCTCGTGTCCGCCTATCCTCTGAGCGGGAAATTGAATGCCTGCAGCAAAGCCTTTGCCTCATCGTCGGTTTTTGCCGAGGTTGTAATCGTTATGTCCAGGCCGCGCAGTGTATCGATCTTGTCATAATCGATTTCAGGGAAAATAATCTGTTCCCTGACACCAAGACTGTAGTTGCCGCGACCGTCGAACGAGCGCGGGTTCAAGCCGCGAAAATCCCTGATCCTGGGAATGGCGATTGAAATCAGCCTGTCCAGGAATTCATACATGCGCTCGCTCCGCAACGTGACCATGCAGCCGTTCGGAAAACCTTTCCTGACTTTGAAGTTCGCTACGGATTTTTTTGCCTTGATTACGATGGGTTTCTGGCCGGCAATGCGCGCCATATCATCCACCGCGTGTTCAATCATCTTCTTATCGGCCATCGCCTTGCCCAATCCCATGTTCAAGGTAATCTTGGTTATCTTCGGCACCTGCATCGGCGATTTGTAGCCGAACTGTTCCATCAGTTGCGGGGCAACCGTATTCCGATAATATTCCTTAAGTCTTGACATTCTGACAGCGCCGCTCAAACATCTACCACTTCATTGTTGGACTTGAAATAACGGACCTTGCGGCCGTCCTCAAGGAACCGGAAACCCACGCGGTCCGGCCGGTTTGCCACGGGGTTCCACAGCGCAATATTGGAGATAGAAAACGGCATCTCCTTTTCGATAATGCCGCCGGGGTTTCCGCGCATTGGATTGCCCTTGGTATGGCGTTTGGCCATATTGACGTTTTCGACGATGACCTTGTTGGTTTCCATGTCGACATTCAGTACCAGGCCGCGTTTACCCTTGTCCTTGCCGGTAATAACGACGACTTCATCACCTTTTCTTATCCTGTTCATGATCGGTTCCGGAACTACAGGACCTCGGGGGCAAGGGATACGATTTTCATGAAATTCTCGTTTCTCAGTTCACGGGTGACCGGGCCGAATATCCGGGTGCCGATGGGCTGCAACTGGTTATTGAGCAGTACCGCGGCATTGCTGTCGAACCGGATCAGCGAACCGTCCGGCCTTCGCACCCCTTTCCTGGTCCGTACGACTACCGCGTTGTACAATTCTCCCTTTTTCACCTTGCTTCTCGGAATGGCCTCCTTGACGCTGACCTTTATCACGTCACCGACTCCGGCATAGCGTCTTCTCGAACCGCCCAGGACCTTTACGCACATGAGACGGCGCGCACCGCTGTTGTCCGCGGCGCCCAATACTGTCTGCATCTGGATCATCTCTCCACTCCTTCCGGTATCATACTTCCTGGGCTTTGGTCACAATACTGCGCAGGCGCCAGGCCTTGTTCTTCGAAATCGGCCGGGATGATTCAATAATCACCATATCGCCTTCATTGCACTCGTTATTCTCATCATGGGCAAGCAGCCTGGTGGTGCGCCGGATGTATTTTCCGTACAACGGATGCTTTACGGTCCTGTGGATATCCACGGCAATCGACTTGTCCATCCTGTTGCTTACGACCGTCCCGGTCATTGTCCTGGCTGTTTTCCCGGTTTCACTCATCTTGTTTTGCCTTCTCGTTTAACACCGTCTTAATCCTTGCGATTTCCCGGCGCAATGCCTTGAAACGGCTTGGATTGCCAAGCTGTCCGGAACCCTTCTGCATACGCAGGTTGAACTGTTCGCGCAGCAGCTCCACGAGCAGTTGCTGCAACTCGCCGGGGTTCCTGGATCTCAGTTCGGCGGCCTTCATCACAATATGGTCCTGTTGGCGAACACGGTCTTGACCGGCAGTTTTGCCGAAGCGAGCTTGAAGGCTTCTCTTGCCAGTTCCTCCGATACGCCTTCAATTTCATACAGCATCTTGCCGGGCTGGATAACGGATACCCAGTATTCGACGTTGCCCTTACCCTTGCCCTGCCGAACCTCCAGGGGCTTTGTCGTTATCGGCTTGTCGGGGAAGATTCGTATCCATACTTTCCCTCCGCGTTTTACCTTACGGGTTATGGTCCTGCGGGCAGCCTCAATCTGACGCGCGGTGATGCGCCCGCGGGTAGTCGCCTTGAGGCCGAATTCGCCGAAACTGACCTTGTTGCCGTTATTGGCCAGCCCGCGATTCCTGCCCTTGCTCTGTTTTCTGAATTTGGTTCGTTTCGGTTGTAACATCGGTTCAGCTTCCCATTACGGGCGCATCTTCATCGGTCCGGTCTTCCACGTTGAACACTTCGCCCTTGAATATCCAGACCTTCACACCGATGACGCCATATGTCGTATTCGAGTTGGCAGTGCCGTAATCAATATCGGCCCGCAGGGTATGCAGGGGCACCCGCCCTTCCCGGTACCATTCCGAACGGGCTATCTCGGCGCCGTTCAGGCGCCCGGCGACACAGATTTTTATACCCAGCGCGCCGAGCCTCATGGTATTGGTCACCGCCCGTTTCATGGCCCGCCTGAACATGATCTTTCTCTCTATCTGCTGGGCAACGCTCTCCGCCACCAGGGCCGCGTCCAGTTCGGGCTTCCTGATCTCCTGCACGCTGACCTTCGCCCTGACACCCATCATATCGGAGACCTCCTGGCTCAAACGCTCGATGTCCTCTCCCTTTTTGCCGATCACGATGCCGGGCCTGGCGCTGTGAATGATCACCTTGATTTCATTCGGCGGGCGTTCGATCTGGATGCGGCTGACCGAAGCGTTCACCAGTTTTTTCCTCAGGTATTCACGCACCTGCAGGTCCGTGTTCAGATACCTGGCGTAATCTTTCGTATCCGCATACCAGGTCGAGGTCCAGTCCTTGATGATGCCGATACGGATTCCCGTAGGATGTACTTTTTGTCCCATGCTGTTCTACTCTGTCGTCTCTGTAACCGTTATAACGAGGTGGCTCGTACGCTTCAAAATCCTGTCCGCCCGTCCCCGCGCCCGGGTGCGCATGCGCTTGTGGACAGGTCCATTGTCAACGGTTATTGCGCTGATTTTCAGCTCGTCAATATCCGCGGCCTCATTATGTTCGGCATTCGCGATCGCCGACTCAAGAACCTTTTTGACGATGGCGGCTGCCTTCTTGTTGCTGAACGCCAGGATATTCATTGCCCGGTCCACCGGCAGGCCGCGTACCTGGTCGGCGACCAGGCGCAGTTTCTGCGGCGCCATTCGCACATATTTCAGACACGCTGTCGTCATGATTAACCGTTCCTGCCTACTTTGAGGTCTTTCTGTCCGCGGCATGACCGCGGAATGTCCGGGTAATGGCAAACTCGCCCAGTTTGTGGCCTACCATGTTCTCGGTGACAAACACCGGCACGTGGTCGCGGCCGTTATGTATCGCTATGGTCAGTCCTACCATGTCCGGCACTATCATCGACCTCCTGGACCAGGTCTTGATCGGGCGTTTGTCATTATTCTCCCGGGCAGTCTCGACCTTTGCGATCAGATGGTGGTCTATGAACGGCCCTTTTTTAATCGAACGCGGCATCAGTTTTTCCTTTTACGAATAATCAGGTTGTCGGTACGCTTGTTCTTCCTGGTCTTGTAGCCCTTTGTCGGGTAGCCCCAGGGCGTACAGGGATGCCGCCCTCCCGAAGAACGCCCTTCACCGCCTCCGTGGGGGTGGTCAACCGGGTTCATCGCCACGCCGCGCACGGTGGGCCTTATCCCGCGCCAGCGTTTTGCACCTGCCTTGCCCAGCTTTTGCAGGGAATGCTCGATGTTGCTTGCCTCGCCGATGGTGGCCCGGCAATCCAGCGGCACCTTCCTCACCTCACCGGAACGCAGGCGTAATGTCGCATGAGTGCCTTCCCGCGCCACCAGCTGCACGCCCGCGCCGGCGCTGCGGGCAAGTTGCGCGCCTTTCCCGGGCTTCAGTTCCACACAATGAATGACCGTGCCCACCGGAATATTGCGCAACGCCAGGCAGTTCCCCGGCGCTATTTCAGCGCGCGGCCCTGACATCAGTTTCGCACCGGTCCCGACGCGGGCCGGGGCAATGATGTAACGGCGCTCGCCATCCGTATAACACAACAGGGCGATATGGGCCGTGCGGTTGGGGTCGTATTCAATACGCTCCACCGTAGCTTCTATGCCGTCCTTGTCCCGCTTGAAATCAATGATCCGATAGCGTTGTTTGGCGCCGCCGCCCCGGTGTCTTACGGTAATTCTGCCGCGGTTGTTGCGACCGGCGGTCCTGCCCTGCTTTTCCACCAGCGGATTGTACGGCTCGCCCTTGTGCAGGTTCGGATTGACGACCTTGACGACGCCCCGGCGGCCGGGTGACGTAGGTTTCGGATTGACTAACGGCATTTTCAAATTCCTCCTACGCGCCCATAAAATCTATATCGAACCCGGGTTTCAGCCTGACATAGGCCTTTTTCCAATCCGGGCGTTTGCCCCGCGCGCGCCGAAACATCTTGCTCTTGCCGCGCACGTTCAGGACCTGTATCGACTCGACTTCGACTTCGAACATTTTTTCAACGGCCTTCCTGATTTCCGGCTTGGTGGCGTCACGCATGACCTTGAACACGAATTGCCGGTATTTATCGGCAGTCATGCTGCTTTTTTCCGTCACCCGGGGTTCGAGCAGGATTTTCATCAGCTTATCGTCATTCATTCTCTTCACTCCCGTTCGGCGTTTCCTGCTCCGTGGTCTCATTCACGCCGGTTTCCGCCTGCCCTGCGCTGTCCTTTGTCTCCGGCCCCAGCCATTTTTCCACTTTTTCCAGGGCCGCTCCGGTTATCAGCACCCGATCAAACCCGACCAGTGAATAAGGGTCAATTTCATGGGAATTGATAACGGCAACGCGGGCCAGGTTTCGGGTCGCCAGGTGCAGTTCTTCGCTGATGGTATCGGTGATGATCAGCACTTCATCCAGGCCCAGTTGCCCAAGCATTTCCAGCGCAGCCTTTGTTTTCGGCGCATTGATATTCAATTTATCGATACACATCAACCGTTCCTGGCGAACCAGTTCCGAAAATATGGAACGCAGCGCGCCGCGATACATTTTCCTGTTTACTTTCCTGGCATACCTGCGCTGATTGTTTGCGAACGTTACACCGCCTCCCCGCCACAGCGGGCTGCGGATGGTGCCGGCCCTGGCCCGGCCCAGACCCTTCTGGCGCCAGGGCTTCTTCCCGCCGCCCCTGACGGCCGAACGATTTTTCAGGGACTTGTTCGCAGATCTGCCTGTCGCCAGGTAGGACGTCAGCACCTGGTGCACCAGCGACTCATTGTACGCGGCGGCGAACACTTCATCGGCGACGGTTACGCTGCCGGCCCGTTTCTTTCCCGCTTTGTGCAATACCAGTTTCACCTGTGCGCTCCCGTATTCATGCCGACTTGACCGAGGGTCTGACGACCAGCGTCCCGCCTGCGGCGCCTGGCACGGAACCCTTGACCAGCACCAGGTTCCTGTCCGGGTCCACCTTGATGACTTCCAGGTTCTGTGCCGTCTGTTTAACGTTGCCCATATGTCCCGCCATTTTCTTGCCGGGGAAAACACGCCCGGGTGACTGGTTCTGACCTATCGAACCGGGAGCCCGGTGGGCGCGGGAATTGCCGTGACTGTTACGCTGGCTGCTGAAGTTATGCCGTTTTATCACGCCCGCATAACCTTTGCCGATTGTTTTACCCGTTACATCCACTTTCTGTCCGACCTGGAAAATATCCACCGTTATTTCCGAGCCTGCGGCAAAATCCCCGGCGTCACTGCCGTCCAGCCTGAATTCATGCAGACCCTCGGCAGTCTCGACACCGGCCCTGGCCAGCGTCCCCGCCAGGGGCTTCCTGATCAGATTGCGACGCTTGCTGCCGTAGGCGACCTGCACGGCGCTGTAGCCGCGCTGCTCATCGGTGGCCAGGGAGGTAACCCTGTTGGGAGTGGCTTCGATCACCGTTACCGGCACAGACCGGCCGGTCTCGGTAAATATCCGGGTCATCCCCCGCTTTTTTCCTACAATTCCAATCGCCATGATTCCGACCCGTCGCTAAGCCCTTGTCTTCAGCTCAGTTTAATCTGGACGTCCACGCCGGCGGCCAGGTCCAGTTTCATCAACGCGTCAACCGTCTTGTCCGTGGGGTTGACGATATCCACCAGGCGCTTGTGAGTCCTGATCTCATACTGGTCCCTGGCGTCCTTGTTCACATGGGGGGATATCAGGACCGTATAGCGTTCTTTTTTTGTCGGCAACGGGATAGGCCCTTTGACATGGGCGCCGGTGCGGCGTGCGGTTTCGACGATTTCCCGGGTCGACTGATCGATCAGCCGATGGTCGAACGCTTTCAATCTTATCCGTATAACCTGTTCTGTCGCCATGATTTTTTTGCTCTGTACCCGGGTCTGACTAAGCCGCGTTTCGTTTTGTGAGTTCTTCCGCTATCCCTGGAGGGACCGGAGTGTATTTCGAGAATTCCATCGTGTAAGTGGCGCGCCCCTGGGTGGCTGAACGCAATGCTGTCGCATAACCGAACATCTGCTCAAGGGGAACCTCCGCCTTGATTATCTTGCCTGCGGCAGAACTTACTGTTTCCGACAGGATGCCCCGGCGCCGGCTCAGGTCGCCGGTCACCGAACCCAGGTAATTTTCAGGTGTTACGACTTCCACTTTCATGACCGGTTCCAGCAGTACTGGCGCACCGCGCCCGGCGCCGTCCTTAAAGCCTATGGAACCGGCGATCTTGAAGGCCATCTCACTGGAATCCACTTCATGGAAAGAACCGTCGTACAGGGTGACTTTTACGTCCACCATCGGGTAACCTGCCAGCACACCGGTCTCCATCTGCTCCTGTATGCCTTTGTTTACGGCAGGAATATAATCTTTCGGTATGACGCCGCCGGCAATATTGTTGATGAACTCATAACCGTACCCTGGCGCCTGAGGCTCGATTTTCATCACCACGTGTCCGTACTGTCCGCGCCCGCCGGTCTGGCGCACGAACCGCCCTTCCGCCTTCTCCACCGGTTTGCGGATGGTTTCGCGGTAAGCCACCTGGGGTTTGCCCACGTTGGCGTCCACCTTGAATTCCCGTTTCAGACGGTCCACGATTATTTCCAGGTGCAGCTCTCCCATGCCTGAGATGATGGTCTGCCCGGACTCATCGTCGGTATACACCCGGAACGAGGGATCTTCCTGCGCCAGTTTACCGAGGGCCATGCCCATTTTTTCCTGGTCGGGCCTGGTTTTCGGCTCCACCGCAACGGAAATGACCGGGGCCGGAAACTCCATCCTCTCCAGGATGATGGAGTTACCCGCCGGGCACAGGGTATCACCCGTGGTAACGTCCTTGAGGCCGACCGCTGCGGCAATATCCCCTGCCCTGACTTCCTTTAATTCCTCCCTGGAGTTGGCATGCATCTGCAGGACGCGCCCGATGCGCTCTTTCTTGCCTTTCACCGAGTTCAGGACCATGTCGCCGGATTTGAGTACGCCCGAGTAGACCCGGAAAAAAGTCAATGACCCTACGAACGGGTCAGTGGCAATCTTGAAGGCGAGGGCTGCAAACGGTTCGTTATCGGAAGGTTGCCTGGAAACTTCGGTCTCTGCCCCGTTTGCAAGCACGCCTTTTACGGCAGGAACGTCAACAGGCGCGGGCAGGTAGTCGATAACCGCGTCCAGCATGCACTGGACGCCTTTATTCTTGAATGCCGATCCGCACAGTACCGGCACTATCTCGTTGGTCAGGGTTCTTTTCCTGATACCCTGCCTGACCTGTTCGGCGGACAGATCGCCATCTTCCAGGTACAGTTCCATTAATTCCTCATCTGCCTCCGCGGCGGCTTCCACCACCTGTTCCCGGGCTTCCCGGCAGGCGTCAAGCATGTTCTCCGGGATATCCTCCTCGGTGAAGTTCGTACCCATACTCACGTCATCCCAGAAAATCGCCCTGCCGCGCACCAGGTCGACGATGCCCCGGTACTTGTCTTCCGTGCCGATTGGAAGTTGCAGCGGCACAGCCGCGCTGCCGAGACGCTCCCTGATCTGACCCACCACCCTAAGGAAATCCGCTCCGGAGCGATCCATTTTGTTGACGAAGGCCAGCCTCGGCACGTTATATTTGTTTGCCTGGCGCCATACCGTTTCCGATTGCGGTTCGACGCCGCCGACGGCGCAGAACACCGCGCAGGCGCCATCCAGGACCCTGAGTGATCTCTCGACCTCGATGGTGAAATCCACATGCCCCGGGGTATCGATGATATTGATCCGGTGTTCCGGGTACTGGCCGGCCATGCCTTTCCAGAAACAGGTTGTCGCCGCAGACGTGATCGTGATGCCCCGCTCCTGTTCCTGTTCCATCCAGTCCATGGTGGCGGCGCCGTCATGCACCTCGCCTATCTTGTGGGAAACGCCGGTGTAGTACAGGATGCGTTCAGTGGTTGTCGTCTTACCCGCATCGATATGGGCCATGATGCCGATATTACGGTAATGTCCGATAGGTGTACTGCGTGCCATGGCCGAATAACTCCTTTAGCTACTCTCACCACCGGTAATGGGAGAAGGCCTTGTTGGCCTCGGCCATCTTATGGGTGTCTTCCCTCTTTTTTATCGCGGTTCCCTTGTTGTCCGAAGCATCAAGGATCTCTCCCGCCAGGCGCAGTCCCATGCTCTTCTCTCCACGATTCTTGGCCGCATCGACCAACCACCGCATAGCCAGTGTCATGCTGCGTTCGGAGCGCACTTCGACCGGAATCTGGTATGTGGCGCCACCTACCCGCCTGGATTTTACTTCGACCACGGGTTTCACATTGTCCAGCGCCTGTATGAACACTTCCAGGGAATCGGTTTTTTTCCTGGCGCCGATCTGGTCCAGGGCGCCGTAGACAATTTTTTCCGCGATGGACTTCTTGCCGCTGCGCATGACCATGTTGATAAACTTTGCCAGGACCGTATTGTGGTACTTCGGGTCCGGCAGTATTTCCCTTTTTTCAGCTTCTCTTCTTCTGGACATGACGCTTGTCTCGTTCTGCCTTACGACCTCGGTTTCTTGGCCCCGTACTTGGAACGGCGCTGGCGCCGGTCAGCCACACCCGAGGTATCCAGGGTACCCCTGACCGTATGGTAGCGCACGCCGGGCAAATCCTTTACCCTGCCGCCGCGTATGAGAATGACAGAGTGTTCCTGCAGGTTATGTCCTTCACCACCGATATAGGTGGTGACTTCATGACCGTTCGTCAGCCGTACTCTCGCAACCTTGCGCAGGGCGGAATTGGGTTTTTTCGGCGTGGTGGTGTAGACGCGGGTACACACCCCGCGTTTCTGGGGACAGCTTTCCAGGGCGGGCACGTTGCTCTTTGCCCGCTGCCGTTTTCTCGGCTTGCGCACCAACTGACTGATTGTAGCCATAAATAACCTTTCGTTATAATCGGTTGTTAACCCTGTTGCATTCGGGGTTTCAAGCGATACAGGGGAATCGGCACGAACCGGCACTTCCCGAACTTGCGCTGATTGATAAAAAAACAAAAAAACAACCAATACATCGGTCGTTTTTTTGCCCCTGAAAGGAAGGTAGGACACTTGAGTCCTTCAGCTTCCCAAAAAGAAGCGGGATTATAATTCGTTATAAATCAGTATGTCAAGAAAAAAGGGGGTCAGGCCTGGTCAACCCTTACGATTTCGACAGGATCCTCCCGCGTCGCCGGCAGGATGATCACTTCACTCCCATCGCCGCCGTCCTCATCACCGAGGTCATGATCCTTGATGCCCTCCTGTACTTCCAGTTCATCTTCCGCGCGTTTCTTTCTGCGCTCGGAATGGTACGCGAGTCCGGTGCCTGCCGGCACCAGGCGGCCGACGATGACGTTCTCCTTCAGGCCGCGCAGGTCATCCCGCTTGCCGTTGACGCTGGCTTCAGTCAGCACCCGGGTGGTTTCCTGGAATGACGCTGCCGAGATAAATGACTCCGTGGACAGTGACGCCTTGGTGATGCCCAGCAGCACCGGTTCCCACTGCGCCTCGAGCTTGTCCTTTTCCCGCAACTCCTCGTTCTCCATCAGGACCCTGGCCTTTTCAGTCTGTTCACCCTTGAGGAAAACGGAGTCGCCCGGGTCTGAGACTTCCACCTTGCGCAACATCTGCCGGACGATGATCTCGATATGTTTATCGTTTATCTTCACACCCTGCAGACGGTAGACTTCCTGGATTTCATTCACGATATAACTCGCCAGCGCGTGCACGCCCTTCAACCTGAGAATATCGTGGGGTGTCGGCGGGCCGTCTACGACAGCTTCGCCTTTTTCCACGTGTTCTCCCTCAAAGACGTTGATATGACGCCACTTCGGCACCAGCAGTTCATGGCTCTCCCCCTCCTTGTCGGTAATTACCAGTCGTTGTTTGCCTTTCGTATCCTTGCCGAAGCTTACCAGGCCGGTCTCCTCTGCCAGAATGCCGGGTTCCTTGGGTTTCCTTGCCTCGAACAAATCGGCAACCCTGGGCAACCCGCCGGTGATGTCGCGGGTCTTCAGTGACTCCTGCGGCATCTTGGCGATAACATCACCGACATTCACCTCTGCGCCTTCGCGTACGGTAATAATTGCCTTCGGCGGCAGCGGATAATGCGCGGGGATGGATGTGTCGGGAAAGGTCAACTGGGCTCCGTCCGCATCCACCAGGATGACGGTCGGACGCATTTCCCTCGCTTCACCGGGACGTTCCTTGGGATCCATAATCATCATGTTGGTCAATCCGGTGATCTCGTCAATGTGGCGCGAAACAGTCTTGCCTTCGACGATATCGGCGAACTGGACCGACCCCGAAACCTCGGATATCACCGGGTGAGTATGCGGGTCCCAACTGGCGATCTTAACGCCGGGTTGCACCGCATCGCCGTCCTGTACAGTGAGTACCGCACCATACGGAAGCTTGTAACGTTCGCGCTCCCTGCCGACTTCATCGAGCAGCGACACGTCACCGGAGCGCGACACGACAACCCTGTTGCCGCTCTCCTGCTCCAGCAACTTGACGTTATCCAGGCGTACGCTACCGCCGTATTTCACGTCGATACTGCTGATCGCTGCCGCCCTGGATGCGGCGCCGCCTATGTGGAAAGTCCGCATCGTCAACTGCGTACCGGGTTCGCCAATCGATTGCGCCGCCACTACACCGACGGCTTCACCGATGTTAACCAGGTGGCCGCGCGCCAGGTCCCTGCCGTAACAACGCGCACAGATCCCGTAACGGGTCTCGCAGGAAATCGGCGAACGTACCTCTACCTCGTCAATACCGTTTTCGTCCATAACTTCAACCAGTTCCTCATCCAGCAGGGAACCGTCGGGAATAAGTATCTCCTCGGGAGAACCCGGCCTGGCGATATCACCGACCAGGACCCGACCCAGGACTCTTTCCCGCAGGGGTTCGACAACGTCCCCCCCCTCAATCAGCGAAGTCAGTTTTATGCCGGCCTTCGTACCGCAATCGTCCTCAGCCACGACAAGGTCCTGGGCAACGTCCACCAGGCGCCGGGTCAGGTATCCGGAATTGGCGGTTTTCAGGGCCGTATCCGCGAGACCCTTACGGGCGCCATGGGTAGATATGAAATACTGCAGGACGTCGAGACCTTCCCTGAAGTTCGCCGTGATAGGTGTTTCGATGATGGAGCCGTCCGGTTTTGCCATCAGCCCGCGCATGCCGGCCAGTTGCCTGATCTGGGCCGCAGAACCGCGGGCGCCGGAATCCGCCATCATGAAAATCGAATTGAATGAAGGCTCATCCACCTCGTTGCCGTCCTTGTCCTGGACCGTGTCTACGCCAAGCTTGTCCATCATGGCCTTGGCTACCTGGTCACTGGTATGGGACCAGATATCCACCACCTTGTTGTAGCGCTCGCCGTTGGTAATCAGTCCCGAGGTATATTGCTGCTCAAACTGTTTCACCTGATCTTCCGTATCATCAATGATATCGCTCTTGTCTCCCGGCACCACCATATCGTCAACGCCGAATGAGACGCCGGCCCGGGTAGAGTAATGAAACCCGGTATACATCAGGCGGTCGGAGAAAATAACGGTCGTTTTCAGGCCGAGACGCCGGTAGCAGACATTGATCAGCCTGGAAATGGAACGTTTGTTCAGGACCTGGTTGACCAGTGAGAACGGCATTCCCTCGGGCAGGATGCGTGACAGCAATGCCCTGCCGACCGTGGTTTCAACCCGCTCGTAACGAGGCGGTTCATCGCCGTCGCTGTCATTGTCGCTGCCGTCAGGCACCTGCTTGACCCGTACGCTGATCCTGGCATGCAAATCGACCGCGCCGCATTCGTATGCGCGATGGACTTCGTTCACATCGACAAAGATCTTGCCGGCGCCTTTTGCCGCCGCGGACTCGCGGGTCATGTAATACAGCCCCAGCACTACGTCCTGGGTGGGCACGATGATGGGTTCGCCGTTGGCGGGCGACAGTATGTTATTGGTCGACATCATCAGGGTGCGCAATTCCAGTTGTGCCTCGACGGAAAGCGGCACATGCACTGCCATCTGGTCGCCGTCAAAATCCGCGTTGAACGCGGTACACACCAGGGGGTGCAACTGGATTGCCTTGCCCTCGATCAGTACCGGCTCGAATGCCTGGATACCGAGGCGGTGCAGGGTGGGCGCACGGTTCAGCATGACAGGATGCTCGCGGATGACCTCTTCGAGGATATCCCATACTTCAGGCCCCTCTCTCTCCACCAGTTTTTTGGCAGCCTTGATGGTCGTCGCCAGGCCTCTCCCTTCCAGCTTGCTGAAAATGAAGGGTTTGAACAGTTCCAGCGCCATTTTCTTGGGCAGGCCGCACTGGTGCAGCTTCAGGGTAGGACCTACCACGATGACGGAGCGTCCGGAATAGTCGACCCGCTTGCCCAGCAGGTTCTGGCGGAAGCGCCCCTGTTTGCCCTTGATCATGTCGGCCAGGGATTTCAACGGCAGTTTGTTGGTGCCGGTGATGGCTCTGCCGCGGCGACCGTTATCCAGCAAGGCGTCAACCGCTTCCTGCAGCATGCGCTTCTCGTTACGCACGATAATATCAGGCGCATTCAGGTCCAGCAGGCGTTTCAGGCGGTTGTTGCGATTGATTACCCTGCGATACAGGTCGTTCAGGTCGGAGGTGGCAAAACGCCCGCCGTCCAGCGGGACCAGTGGCCGTAAATCGGGCGGCAACACCGGAAGCACCTCCATGACCATCCACTTGGGCTGGTTGCCGGACCGCTGGAAAGCTTCCAGCAGTTTAAGCCGCTTTGATATCTTTTTCAGCTTGGTTTCGGACTTGGTCTGCGGTATTTCGTCACGCAGTTGCGCTATTTCGGTGTCGAGGTCTATATTGGCGAGCAGTTCGCGGATCGCCTCCGCTCCCATTTTTGCCTCGAACTCATCGCCATACTGCTCAATGGCCTCGAGATAACTGTCTTCCGCCAGCAACTGCCCGCGTTCGAGTTGGGTCATGCCCGGGTCAATGACCACGTAGGCTTCAAAGTACAATACCCGTTCTATCTCGCGCAGGGTCATGTCCAGCAGCAGACCCATCCGTGAAGGCAGGGATTTCAGGTACCAGATATGCGCGACCGGGCTGGCCAGTTCGATATGGCCCATGCGCTCGCGCCGCTCCTTGGACAAGGTGACTTCCACGCCGCATTTCTCACATTTCACGCCGCGGTGCTTCAGGCGCTTGTATTTCCCGCACAGGCATTCGTAGTCCTTGATGGGGCCGAAAATTTTTGCGCAGAACAATCCATCCCGCTCCGGCTTGAAGGTCCGGTAATTGATGGTCTCCGGTTTTTTGACTTCCCCCATCGACCATGAACGAATCTTTTCCGGCGACGCCAGGCCGATGGCGATGGCATCGAATTCCTCAATCTGGTTCTGTTGTTTCAGCAGCTTCAATAAATCTTTCAATGTTCACTACCTCACTCAAGTTCTATGTCTATGCCCAGGGACTTGATCTCCTTCAACAGGACGTTGAAGGACTCGGGCATGCCGGCTTCTATCTGGTGGTTGCCGTCGACGATGTTCTTGTACATCTTGGTACGGCCGTTCACGTCATCGGACTTGACCGTCAGCATTTCCTGCAAGGTATAGGCCGCGCCGTATGCCTCCAGGGCCCAGACTTCCATTTCGCCAAAGCGCTGGCCGCCGAACTGCGCCTTGCCGCCCAGGGGTTGCTGGGTCACCAGGCTGTAGGGCCCGGTGGAACGGGCATGCATCTTGTCGTCCACGAGATGGTTGAGTTTCAACATGTACATATAGCCCACGGTAATCGGCCGGTCGAACGGGTCTCCGGTCCTGCCGTCATACAGGATGCTCTGGCCGTCGCGGTTCAGTCCGGCGAGGTCCAGCATGTCCTTGATTTCCTGCTCGCTGGCCCCGTCAAAAACCGGGGTGGCGATGGGCACGCCATCCTTGAGGTTCTCCGCGAGCTGCAGGATTTCGGCATCCGAGAGTTGAGCCAGATCTTCCTTCCTGCCGCCGCTTTTGTTGTAGACCTTTTCCAGGAACGCACGCAACTTCCTGGTGTTTTCCTGCGCCGCAAGCATGGCGCCGATGCGCCGGCCCAGGCCCTTGGCCGCCCAGCCCAGGTGGGTTTCCAACACCTGACCCACGTTCATGCGGGAAGGCACGCCCAGGGGGTTCAGTACGATATCCACCGGTGTCCCGTCCTCCAGGTAAGGCATGTCCTCAACCGGTATGATGGTGGAAATCACGCCTTTGTTGCCGTGCCGGCCCGCCATTTTGTCACCCGGCTGGATATGCCGCTTGACCGCAAGATACACCTTGACGATTTTCAATACGCCGGGGGCAAGATCGTCTCCGGAAGTCAACTTGTCCCGCTTGTCCTTGAACTTGTCGTCAAACTCCTCCCTGAGCTGCCGCAACCGTTCTGCCGCCTGCTCCAGCATGCGGCTCAGTTCATCGTTGCGAAAACGTATTTCAAACCATTTCTCGCGGGGCGTATCTGCCAGGAACTCACTGGTGATGACGGTGCCGCGCTTGTATCCGCTCGGCCCGCCCTGTGCCTTCTGCCCGACGAGATTGCGTTCCAGCCGTTGATAAACTCCGTCTTCCATAATTCGCAACTGGTCGTTCAAATCCTTCCTGACCCGGTTCAGTTCCGCCTCTTCTATTTCCATGGCCCTGGCGTCCTTTTCCACACCGTCACGGGTAAAGACCTGTACGTCTATGACCGTGCCGTTCATGCCTGAAGGCACCCGCAGGGAAGTATCCTTGACGTCGGACGCCTTCTCGCCGAATATCGCCCGCAGCAGTTTCTCCTCCGGCGTGAGTTGCGTCTCCCCTTTCGGCGTTACCTTGCCGACCAGGATATCTCCCGGACTTACCTCGGCGCCGATATATACGATGCCGGACTCGTCGAGCTTGCTCAGTGCGCTCTCACTGACATTCGGGATATCCGCGGATATCTCTTCGGGCCCGAGCTTGATATCGCGCGCCACGCAATTGAGTTCTTCTATATGAATGCTGGTGTAACGTTCATCCTTGACCAGGCGCTCGGAAATCAGGATGGAGTCCTCGAAGTTATAACCGTTCCACGGCATGAAAGCGACCATCAGGTTCTGCCCCAGCGCCAGTTCTCCCAGGTCCGTCGCAGGGCCGTCAGCCAGCACATCTCCCCCGGCAATCACATCGCCGGGCTTGACCAGGGGCTTCTGGTTGATACAGGTGTTCTGGTTGGAACGGGTATACTTGATCAGGTTGTAGATATCGACACCCGGTTCCCCGGGCACTATCTCCTCATCATTCACCCGCACCACGATGCGGCTGGCATCGACGGAGTCTACGATACCACCGCGCCCCGAGGTAACAGTGACCCCGGAATCTTTCGCCACCGTCCGTTCGATGCCGGTGCCGACCAGCGGTTTCTCGGCGCGCACCGTCGGCACCGCCTGGCGCTGCATGTTGGAGCCCATCAACGCCCTGTTGGCGTCGTCATGCTCCAGGAAGGGAATCAGCGCCGCGGCAACCGATACAATCTGTCTGGGAGACACGTCCATATACTGAACCCTTCCGGGCGTGGACATAATGGCCTCATCCTGGTGCCGGCATGACACGAGTTCGTCAATCAACCGGCTTTCATCGTCCTGGTCGGAGTTGGCCTGGGCAATGATGTAATCCCCTTCCTCAATCGCAGACAAGTACTCAATTTCACTGGTCACTTTTCCCTCTTCCACCTTTCTGTAAGGCGTTTCCAGAAATCCGTATTCGTTGGTCCGCGCATAAACAGCAAGGGAATTGATCAGTCCGATATTGGGACCTTCAGGGGTTTCAATGGGACAAACCCTGCCGTAGTGGGTCGGGTGCACGTCACGCACTTCGAAACCGGCCCGCTCCCGGGTCAAACCACCGGGGCCGAGTGCGGAAATGCGCCGCTTGTGAGTGATTTCCGACAACGGATTGTTCTGGTCCATGAACTGGGAAAGCTGGCTCGATCCGAAGAATTCCTTCACGACCGCTGAAACGGGCTTCGCATTGATGATCTCCTGGGGCATCAGTCCCTCGGATTCAGCAAGGCTCAGCCGTTCCTTGACTGCGCGCTCCAGCCGGACAAGCCCGATCCTGAACTGGTTCTCCACCATTTCCCCAACACTCCTCACCCTGCGATTGCCCAGGTGATCGATATCATCAACAGTACCCTTGCCGTTACGAATGTCCATCAGGGTCTGCAATACGTCGATGATGTCTGACGCCTTGCCGAGTTCGGCGTGCATTTGTTTGGACAACTCATCATTGCGCTGGCTGAAATATTTTCCGTCATAGATGACGCCCGGTCCGGTTACTTCCTGGCGGTTGACCCGGCGATTGAACTTCATCCTCCCGACTGCGGACAGGTCATAACGGTCCAGGGAAAAAAACAGGTTCTTGAACAGGTTTTCTGCGGATTCCTTTGTCGGCGGTTCGCCGGGACGCATGACCCGGTAAATTTCAATCTGTGCATCCTGTTGCGACTCGGTCTGGTCCATGCGCAGGGTATCGGAAATAAACGAACCACAATTCAGGTCATTGACGAACAGGGTCTCCAGTTCCAGCTTGCCCGGCTGTTGCAGGGTCTCCAGGATTTCCGGCGTTATTTCAGTGTTGGCCGGCGCCAGGATTTCACCGGTCTCCATATCGACCGCATCCCTCGCAAGCACCTTCCCGATGAGGAATTCCTCGGGGACTTTCAGTTCCTCGATACCGGCTTTTTCAAGGTCACGGATGTGTCTTACGTTAATACGCTTTTCACTTTCTATGATAACGTTTCCGTTCTGGTCCGCGATATCGAACGTGACCGTTTCCCCGCGCAGGCGTTCTGCAATCAGGTTCAGGTATATACCATCTTCGTCGAATCTGAACCGGTCCGTTTCAAAAAAGATGTCCAGGATATCCTGGGAGGTGTAGCCCAGCGCCTGCAATAATATGGTCGCCAGGATCTTGCGGCGCCGGTCGATACGGCAGTAAACAATATCTTTCGGGTCAAATTCAAAGTCCAGCCAGGACCCGCGGTAGGGAATTACGCGGGCGGAATAGAGCAGCTTGCCGGATGAATGGGTCTTGCCCTTGTCGCTTTCAAAAAACACGCCGGGCGACCTGTGCAACTGGAATACTATCACCCGCTCCGTGCCGTTGATCACGAAGGTCCCGGTCTCGGTCATCAACGGGAGTTCGCCCATGTAGACTTCCTGCTCCTTGATATCCTTTACTATCTTGTTGCTCAGGCCCGCTTCCTTGTCGTAAATGATCAACCTTACCTTGGCCTTCAACGATGCCGCGTAAGTAAGTCCCCGCATTTTGCATTCCTTGACGTCAAACGCCGGTTCATCCAGCCTGTAGCTGACATACTCCAGAGCGGCATTGCCGGAATAGCTGTCCATCGGGAAAACCGACTGGAACGCGGCATGCAAACCGGTATTTTGCCGTTCTTCGGGGGCGCGGCCGGACTGCAGGAACTGATCGTAGGAATTTCTCTGGGTCGCCAGCAGGTAAGGCACGCCCAGTATGCTTTGCCTTTTTCCGAAATCCTTGCGCAGGCGTTTCTTTTCAGTGTAGGAGTAGGTCATTACATACCCTCATCGTGGAGACACGCTGACAGGGGACGGATTTAAAATCCGTCCCCGGATAAAGATAGGCTCTGGTAAAGAATACACCAAAGTTGAACTATTTAAGTTCAACTGTGGCGCCGGCCTCTTCCAGCTTCGCCTTTACCTCTTCGGCTTCATCCTTGCCTATTGCTTCCCTGATTGTAGCCGGCACACCTTCCACCAGCTCTTTCGCTTCTTTCAATCCCATACCGGTAATAGCCCGAACTACCTTGATTACCGGCACCTTGCTGCTTCCGAAGCTGCTCATGACCACGTCGAACTCGGTCTTTTCCTCAGCTTCTTCCGCCGCTGCAGCAGGGCCGGCTGCAGCCACGGCTGCGACAGGCGCAGCGGCGCTGACGCCCCATTCTTCTTCCAGTTCCGAGATCAGACCTACCAGGTCCATGACCGGCATACTGCTCAAGGCCGCTTTGATTTCATCTTTTGAGACAGACATTTTCTACTCCTCTTGTACACATACTGAATATTGATTAGGTAGCTTGATATTGATTAGTCCGCTTGCTGCTCGCGGCGAGCGTCAAGCAAGCGCAGTAATTTCGCTTCCGGTTCTGACAGGACACGCAGGAACTTGCTGAGCGGGGCCTGAAACAGACCCAGCAACATGGCTCGCGCCTGGTCCTGGGTCGGCATATTCGCAACGCTTTCAATCTGCGCGCTATCAAGCAACTGCCCGTCCACGGCAATAAGCCGGACGACCAGCTTCTCATTTTCCCTGGCAAAATCGCGGATCACCTTGGCCGCCGATCCCGGTTCCTCATTGGAAAAGGCCAGGAGCAACGGGCCGGTAAGCGTCTCACGCATACATTCAAATTGCGTTCCTTCCAGGGCGCGGCGCGCCAGGGTGTTCCGGACCACCCTGAGATAAACCCCCGCGGTGCGGGCCGAGCGCCTTAACGCTGTCATTTCGGCGACGTCCAGCCCCTTGTACTCTGCCGCGATGGCCGCGGGGGCCGCGGCGGCCACTGCAGCGACCTCAGCCACAACGGCCTGCTTCTGTTCCAGTGAAAGACCCATTATCCGCCTCCGGTGATTACAACGCCGTTTGGTCAACCATGATGCCGGGGCCCATGGTGGTTGAAAGACTGATTTTTTTCAGGTAGATACCCTTGGAAGTGCTCGGTTTCGCCTTTTTCAGGTCCGCCAGCAGGGTATCCAGGTTGTCCTTCAGGGCCTCTGCGGCAAACGATGTCTTGCCTATTCCGCAATGGATGATCCCGTTCTTGTCCGTCCGGTAACGAACCTGACCCGCTTTTGCATTGCGTACTGCCTGGCCGGTATCCTTCGTCACCGTGCCCACTTTCGGATTGGGCATCAAACCGCGGGGTCCGAGCAGTTTACCCAGCTTGCCCACTACCGGCATGGCATCCGGCGCGGCAATGACAACACTGAAATCCATCATCCCGCCCTGAATCTGTTCAGCCAGGTCCTGCATGCCTGTGTATTCGGCGCCTGCAGCCTTGGCCTCGTCGGCCTGCTCACCCTGGGCAAACACGGCCACCTTGACGACCTTGCCCGTTCCCTGGGGCAACACGGTCGATCCCCGGACGATCTGGTCGGATTTTCTCGGGTCTACGCCGAGGTTGACAGCCACCTCCACGGTCTCGTCAAACTTCGCCGTTGCGTTCTCCTTGAGCAGGTTGAGAGCATCAAGAACTGCATAGGATTTCCCAGTATCGAACTTTTCCCTGGTCTCGCGCACGCGCTTCGATAACTTTGCCATCTCAGGCCACCTCCGTCTCAATGCCCATGCTTCTTGCCGTTCCGGCGATGGTAAGCACGGCCGCATCAAGGTCCATTGCGGTCAGATCAGGATCCTTGGCTCTTGCGATTTCCTCAAGTTGCGCCCGCGTCACCTTACCGACCTTGTCCGTGTTGGGCGTGCCGCTGCCGCTTTCCACCCCGGCGGCCTTTTTCAACAGGTAGGAAGCCGGAGGGGTTTTCGTGATGAACGAGAAACTCTTGTCCGTATAGACGGTGATGATTGCCGGCACGGGCAGACCTTCCTCCATGTTCTGGGTCTGCGCATTGAATGCCTTGCAGAACTCCATAATATTCAGGCCGTGTTGACCCAGCGCCGGGCCGACCGGGGGGCTCGGGTTTGCCTGCCCCGCCGGCACCTGCAACTTGATGCAGGCGCTGATTTTCTTTGAACCGGTTTTCTTTGCCACTGTCTTACTCCTGCGGATTACGCAGCGATATTGTCTCTACTCCTTCTCCACCTGGGTGAACTCAAGCTCCACAGGGGTTGAGCGCCCGAAGATCAACACGGAAACCCGCAATCGACTCTTTTCATAATTCACTTCTTCCACCACACCGTTAAAATCCGTAAACGGCCCATCGTTGACCCGGACCACCTCGCCCGGTTCGAATAATATCTTCGGCCTCGGTTTATCCGCTCCGTCCTCGACCCGCTGCAGGATGGAATTGGCCTCGGCAGCGGAGATCGGCACCGGCCTGTCGGTTGTCCCGCCGATAAAGCCCAGTACCCGGGGCGCTTCCTTGACCAGGTGCCAGGTCGCATCATTCATATCCATCTGGACCAGCACATAGCCCGGGAAAAACTTGCGGTCACTCTTGCGCTTCTTGCCGTCACGCATCTCCACAACTTCCTCGGTAGGCACCAGGATCTCGCCGAACTGATCCTTGAGGTCACTCCGCTCGATGCGTTCCTTCAGCGAACGCATCACGTTCTGTTCATGGCCGGAATAGGCCTGTACCACGTACCACTTAAGTTCCACCGACCTACCCTCCGGGACCGCCTATCAATAATCTGACTGCCCAGCCCAGTACCGCATCCAGCCCCCACAGTATCAGGGCAGCCAGGATGACCACTCCAATCACGAGCAGCGTCGTCTGCAATGTCTCCTGTCGCGTCGGCCAGACTACCTTGCGCACCTCGAGCTGGGCATCCTGCAGGAAATTCCAGAATCTCCTGCCGGGTTCCGTCTGCAAACCAATCCAGGCGGCAACCCCCGTTGCCGCCAGCAATCCCGCTACCCGTAACGGCGTCGACTGATCATCAAAGACATAGAAACCGACAACCGCAGCTATGACGACAAGCGCTGCAATGACCAGTTTTACCAGGTCAAACTTCACGTTTACTGTCTCTGAACTCATCACTCAAACCACCGGGCCGCCCCAGTCAGGCACGGCTTGTCCTGTTGGCAGGCCAGGAGGGAATCGAACCCCCAACCTGCGGTTTTGGAGACCGCCGCTCTGCCAATTGAGCTACTGGCCTATTGAGAATTAACAAAGATGCTAAGAATTACAGACGGCTATTCGATAATCTTGCTGACCACGCCGGCGCCTACGGTACGGCCTCCTTCACGTATCGCGAAACGCAGGCCATCCTCCATCGCGATAGGCGATATCAGATCCACGGTCATGCTGATGTTGTCGCCCGGCATCACCATCTCCGAACCTTCCGGCAACTCCACCGCGCCGGTCACGTCGGTGGTCCGGAAATAAAATTGCGGGCGATAATTATTGAAAAACGGCGTATGGCGCCCTCCCTCTTCCTTGCTCAGCACATACACCTCGCATTCGAACTTTGTATGCGGCGTGATGCTGCCGGGCTTGCACACCACCTGGCCGCGCTCCACCTCGGTGCGTTTCGTTCCACGCAGCAATACGCCTACGTTGTCGCCGGCCTGGCCCTCGTCCAGCAGCTTGCGAAACATCTCCACGCCCGTGCAGGTGGTCTTGGCGGTGTCGCGGATTCCAACGATTTCCACCTCTTCCCCTACCTTGACTATGCCGCGCTCCACCCGGCCGGTGACCACGGTGCCGCGGCCGCTGATGGAAAACACGTCCTCGATGGGCAGCAGGAAGGGCTGGTCCACGGGGCGTTCGGGTATCGGGATGTACTCGTCCATCGCTTCCATGAGACGGTCGATTGATTTGAGACCCAGTTCGGTGTCTTCGCCGTTCAGCGCCTGCAGCGCGCTGCCCGTAATGACCGGCGTGTCGTCACCCGGGAACTCGTAGGTGTCAAGCAGTTCCCGCACTTCCATCTCGACCAGTTCCAGCAACTCGTCGTCATCCACCTGGTCGGCCTTGTTCAGGTATACCACTATCTTCGGCACACCTACCTGGCGCGCCAGCAGGATGTGTTCACGGGTCTGCGGCATGGGACCGTCCGCAGCGCTCACCACCAGCACCGCGCCGTCCATCTGGGCTGCACCGGTAATCATGTTCTTTACATAGTCCGCATGGCCCGGGCAGTCCACGTGTGCATAGTGGCGGTTCTCACTCTCGTATTCAACGTGCGCGGTTGCAATCGTGATACCGCGCTCGCGCTCTTCAGGCGCATTATCAATCTGGTCATACGCTTTAATTTCCCCACCGAAGCGCGCAGCCATCGCCATCGTGATGGCGGCCGTCAGAGTTGTCTTCCCGTGATCTACATGACCGATCGTTCCCACGTTGACGTGGGGCTTCGTTCGCTGAAATTTTTCCTTGGACATACAATATTCTCCTCAGATTGTTAAACGTAAAATGTCATTCATGGAGCCCATAACCGGAATTGAACCGGTGACCTCTTCCTTACCAAGAAAGTGCTCTACCGACTGAGCTATATGGGCATCGACCTCAGCTTTTGGAGCGGGTGATGGGAATCGAACCCACGCCGTCAGCTTGGAAGGCTGAAGTTCTACCATTGAACTACACCCGCCAGGTAAAACAGCCCGGAATAGCTACCATTTCGTCAGGTATTCCGTAGACCTGCCCCTGTACTGTTTCCCCACCCCCTGCACCAGTTGGTGGAGGGGGTAGGATTCGAACCTACGAAGGCGTCGCCAGCAGATTTACAGTCTGCCCCCGTTGACCGCTTGGGTACCCCTCCGGCATTAAGCAAGCCCGCGATTGTTATACATTTTGTTGAAGCTGTCAACATCAAATCCAAAAAATAGATCAGATATCGAAAACAGGGAGACATCGGCTGCCGGCAAGCGGGAATTTCCTTTATTTTTCAGCCTGATTGTGATATAAGGCGCGGTCATAACCTATAACCAAAAGTGAGGGGTTTACGGTGCATAAACTGATCTTCCTGTTCGCGTTGTCACTGGCTTTCCTTTTATCAGGATGTGGCAACGGCGGCGATGCCAGACCCGAACCCGTGGTTGTGCCTGAACCGGAACCCGAGCCTGAACCGGAACCCGAGCCGGAACCGGAACCCGAGCCAGAACCCGAACCGGAGCCCGAGCCCGAACCGGAACCCGAGCCAGAGCCCGAACCGGAACCCGAGCCAGAGCCAGAGCCCGAGCCCGAGCCTGAGCCCGAACCCGAACCGGAGCCCGAACCTGAGCCAGAGCCCGAACCTGAGCCAGAGCCAGAGCCTGAGCCCATGGGCACATTCCCGGATATCGAATGGGCGTTGGATGCAAATCAGACCCTGACCAACATCGGCGGTACGGCGCTGGACCTGACCGAGGACCAGGTAAGAGACGCCATAACAGGAATAGCGAATCATTCCGACACCAATACATATCTCACCAGCACCCTGGCCCTGCTCGTTACCGGTGATGACGATATATTTACCGCAGCCGACTGTGAGGGATCAATGTGCAGCGCCGGTCCCGGCGGCATCCAGCAGATCGGCATTGACGATCACAACCTGGATGGGAACGAGTACCAGGCAGTAATGACCTACGGGGGCATTTCCTTTGCCCAGTCGCGCAGGCTGGGTGGTGAAATACCTATCGTTGGCACCAGTGAAACAACCGAGGTCCTTACCTACGGCGGCTGGCTCGATCACCATTACTTCGGCGTCCAGGCAACGTTTGACGGGAATACGGAAGACCCCGCCCAGGTAGCCGTGTTCAGTTTTACGTTCGGCAACGCGAGCGGCAGCAACCCTGATGATTCCGGCAGCGGCACATGGAACGGCGTTGCAATCGGGGTTAACCTGCTTGAACGGTTCGAGGACCGCAGCCTGCT